>NZ_JBXWOM010000034.1:0-1070 GCF_059610905.1 Ruegeria sp. CDSC002 | reverse complement strand
TCGAACGACACGTTGTCGCCGGGCATAACCATCTCGGTGCCAGCTGCCAGAGTCACGGTGCCGGTCACGTCAGTCGTACGGAAGTAGAACTGCGGACGGTAGTTCGCGAAGAACGGAGTGTGACGACCGCCTTCTTCCTTGGTCAGGATATAGGCTTCGGCTTCGAACTTGGTGTGCGGTGTAACCGAACCTGGCTTACACAGAACCTGACCACGCTCAACGCCTTCACGGTCGATACCGCGCAGCAGGGCGCCGATGTTGTCGCCCGCTTCACCGCGATCCAGCAGCTTGCGGAACATTTCAACACCAGTACAGGTGGTTTTCTGAGTGTCACGGATGCCGACGATTTCGATCTCGTCGCCAACGTTGATCACGCCACGCTCAACACGGCCGGTCACAACGGTACCACGACCCGAGATCGAGAACACGTCTTCGACCGGCATCAGGAACGGCTGGTCAACAGCGCGCTCAGGTGTCGGGATGTACTCGTCCACGGCAGCCATCAGCTTGCGGATCGATTCTTCGCCGATTTCCGGCTTGTTGCCTTCCATCGCGGCCAGAGCCGAACCTGCGATGACCGGAATGTCGTCGCCGGGGTAGTCATACGAAGACAGCAGCTCGCGGATTTCCATTTCCACCAATTCCAGCAGTTCTTCGTCGTCAACCTGATCCACTTTGTTCATGAACACGACCATGGTCGGGATGCCAACCTGGCGGCCCAGCAGGATGTGCTCGCGGGTCTGCGGCATCGGGCCGTCAGCAGCGTTCACAACCAGGATCGCGCCGTCCATCTGTGCGGCACCGGTGATCATGTTCTTGACGTAGTCGGCGTGGCCGGGGCAGTCGACGTGCGCATAGTGACGCGTGTCGGTCTCGTATTCCACGTGGGCGGTCGAGATGGTGATGCCACGTGCTTTTTCTTCAGGCGCGCCGTCAATCTGATCATACGCTTTGAAGTCACCGAAATACTTGGTGATTGCTGCGGTCAGCGTGGTCTTGCCGTGGTCAACGTGGCCAATCGTGCCGATGTTGACGTGCGGCTTATTACGCTCAAACTTTTCCTTTGCCAT
>NZ_JBXWOM010000033.1:0-1273 GCF_059610905.1 Ruegeria sp. CDSC002 | reverse complement strand
TTACAGGTTTGGATAGATCGGGAATTTAGCGCAAAGCTCTGCAACCTCGGCTTTGACCTTGGCTTCAACCGCGCCATTGCCGTCTTCGCCATTGGCGGCCAGACCATCGACCACTTCGATGATCCAGTCTGCGATCTGGCGGAATTCGATCTCGCCAAAGCCGCGGGTGGTGCCGGCGGGGGAGCCCAGACGGATGCCCGAGGTGATGGTCGGTTTTTCCGGATCAAACGGCACGCCGTTCTTGTTGCAGGTGATGTGCGCCCGGCCCAGAGCCTTGTCGACAATGTTGCCGGTTACGCCTTTGGGTCGCAGATCGACCAGCACCACATGGGTGTCGGTGCCGTGGGTCACCGTGTCCAGACCACCCTTGATCAGCTGGTCTGACAGCGCCTGTGCGTTCAACACAACCTGCTTGATGTAATCCTTGAACGCAGGCTGCAGCGCCTCGCCAAAGGCGACTGCCTTGGCTGCGATCACATGCATCAGCGGGCCGCCCTGAATGCCGGGGAAGATAGCCGAATTCACTTTCTTTGCGATATCTTCATCATTGGTCAGGATCATGCCGCCACGCGGACCGCGCAGGGTTTTGTGCGTGGTGGTGGTTGCCACATGCGCATGCGGGAAGGGGCTGGGGTGCTCACCCGCTGCCACCAGACCGGCGAAGTGCGCCATGTCCACGTGCAGGTAGGCGCCGACCATGTCGGCGATCTCGCGCATGCGGGCAAAGTCGATCTGTCGCGGAATGGCCGAGCCGCCGGCGATGATCAGCTTGGGTTGGTGTTCTTTTGCCAGCGCCTCGACCTGATCATAGTCCAGCATGTTGTCTTCTTTGCGGACGCCATACTGCACCGCATTGAACCACTTGCCCGACTGGTTGGGACGGGCGCCGTGGGTCAGGTGACCGCCTGCGTCCAGGCTCATGCCCAGAATGGTATCGCCGGGCTGGATCAGTGCCTGGAACACGCCCTGGTTGGCCTGAGAGCCAGAGTTCGGCTGCACGTTGGCAAAGCCGCAGCCAAACAGCTCTTTGGCGCGGTCGATGGCCAGGTTCTCGGCGATGTCCACGTACTGGCAGCCGCCATAGTAACGCCGTCCGGGATAGCCTTCGGCGTATTTGTTGGTCATCACCGAGCCTTGTGCTTCCATCACGGCGGCAGAGACGATGTTTTCGGATGCGATCAACTCGATCTCGTCGCGCTGACGACCCAGCTCGGATGTGATCGAGCCGAACAGCTCGGGATCACGGTCAGACAGGGACTGGGTGAAAAATCCG
>NZ_JBXWOM010000032.1:0-1958 GCF_059610905.1 Ruegeria sp. CDSC002 | reverse complement strand
TAGACATCCGCCCCGATCTGGCGAAAGAACGCTAAGCAAGCCAAGCAGTCATTGGAAGTCTTAGATGCCCGATCCATGCAGCTACAATCTGGGTCCCAATTTCGTCTATTTTACAGCATGTGCTACCCTGTTGCATTTATCGTATGCAATTGGGGGCTGAAGATATGTGGAACATGGAACAGTTTGTAGCGGACTGCCGGACCGCAGTAGATCAGGACGCGTCTCACAAATCGGTGGCTGAGGTGGTGGACCGGGCGATGCGCGATCCCGCGGGCGTGACGCAAGCCTTGGGAGAGCCGACCGAAAGCGGTATCTTTCCCATTTACAAGTCAGGTGATCTGACAATCGTCAACGTCGTATGGAAGCCAGGAATGACCATAATGCCCCACAATCACGAAATGTGGGCCGTGATCGGTATTTATGGTGGTCGAGAAGATAACATTTTTTGGCGGCGCGTAGCAGATGACCCTAACGGACGCATTGAAGCGGCGGGGGCTCGAGCATTGTCGACGGGTGAATATGCTCCCCTTGGTAAGGACCTCATTCACTCGGTTACAAACCCTATCCCCAAGTTGACCGGAGCAATCCACGTATACGGCGGGGATTTTTTTGAAGCTGAGCGGAGCGAATGGGATCCTGAAAACCTGACGGAACATGCCTATGACATGTCGAAGGTTCGCGCGTTGTTCGAGGACTAGTTTGCAGTTTGACAATCTGCGCTGGCAATGCCGGAGGCATGTTCCGTCTATACGGCAGGCTTCGCTGATTGCCGATTACTATCTCGTTGAATTGACACGGGGTGATGATCTCGGATTATGGACAGATGAGCAAATTACAACGCCCCCCGAAGCCTCGGCCACACCCATTTCTTCCTAATCCGCACCGCTACGAGCAAATGGTCTATCGCCGTTGTGGGCAGTCTGGCATAAAGCTACCCGCGATAAGCCTTGGGCTATGGCACAACTTTGGTGGGGATACCCCGCACCAGACAAAACGCGATCTCTGCCGCACTGCTTTTGACTTGGGTATAACGCACTTTGATTTAGCAAATAACTATGGCCCGCCGCCGGGATCGGCGGAAGAAGCATTCGGTGAAATTTTAAAAACTGATTTCGCAGGCTATCGGGACGAACTCATCATATCTACCAAGGCAGGGTATGATATGTGGCCGGGCCCCTATGGGGAGTGGGGATCACGAAAGTATCTTGTGGCCTCTTGTGATCAGTCGCTCAAGCGGATGGGGTTAGAATACGCAGATATCTTTTATTCCCACCGTTACGATCCAGATACCCCTCTGGAAGAAACTATGGGGGCCTTAGACTATATAGTGCGCTCTGGGCGCGCACTTTACGTCGGAATTTCAAGCTATAACTCGCAACGAACGCGCGAAGCGCTGGCCATCTTGAAAGACCTTGGCACGCCGTGCCTGATTCATCAGCCGTCGTATAACCTACTCAACCGTTGGGTTGAGCGGGACGGGCTGTTGGATACGCTTGACGAATTGAACGTGGGATCGATTGCGTTCACGCCACTTGCCCAGGGTATTTTGACATCGAAGTATCTGAACGGCATTCCCGAAGACAGTCGTGCGACCCAAGGCAAGTCTCTATTGGACGGCATGATCAACGAACGTTCATTGACGAGTGTCAGGGCTCTAAACGATATAGCGGCGTCACGCGGTCAATCATTAGCTCAGATGGCGCTTGCTTGGGTGCTGAGAGGTGACCGGATTACGACAGCCCTTATTGGCGCTTCGCGTCCTGAGCAGATCGTGGATTGCGTAGGTGCGGTCCAGAATTTGGAATTTACCGAAGCGGAACTCGCTAAGATTGACGAGGTCAGCTCGGAAGAGGAAATCAATCTCTGGGCGCGATCCTCGGAAATTGAGTAAGATTGTTGACCACTGATTTTTGGTGCTAGCAGGTTCTTCTGCTTAATCGCATGGCGTTTCTGCTTTG
>NZ_JBXWOM010000031.1:0-2599 GCF_059610905.1 Ruegeria sp. CDSC002 | reverse complement strand
GTCCAGCCTTGATTGAGCAATGAATGAACCTCCTCTTCAATCAAGAAGTGCGACATGCATCCGCCAGTTCCGCAATAAAGAGATGCGGCGCTTGAACACGCGAAAGCAGACTCATTCAGAACCCAGTCGTGTTGTAGATCTCCGTCGAGATCGACCCTTTCAACTGCGCCCCAGGCTGTATCAAACTGACCGTCGTTGAACTCAGCGCAGGCTCGTGCCGCCAGATCAACCTTCGCCTGCAAACCGGGCGGAAGTTGCGAAACATCAGCCGCAACAGCTGGTGGGGTCCAAACAAGGCCCGAAACAAGCACAATCCCGGCGACCAAACATTTCATCTGACGCGCTATTTGGAAAGCTGGTTTGCAGGAGGTATCAATTGCACTGATCATACCTGTAGTCCCCATATTCCAGCCAGTTTGCCGAGCCGTCGCTAAAAATCAGAAACTCGGACCTGTCTTCCCCAAGCAGGGCGACGACAAATCCAGCGGGCGGCTCAGAGTTCCCGAAGTAACTGTAGGCCGTCATGGCTCTGATCGACTCGCCGTTAACCGCTACTCGCGCGTCCCACTCCCCCTCCGGCTTGTCCAAAATTACGGGTTCGATCACGCGCTCTATCGCTCCGCCACCACAATAGACGATGCCTTCGGGCGCTTCGTAGGAGGTCTCTTGGCTAACTTCTGAAACGCACGCAGAACGAAGGGACCGAATTGCTGCGCTGGAACCTTTCAAGTAAAAGATCCCATAGCTGACATCTTGATCAATCATCGACAGATTAACCGATGCATTGGCCGCAAGCTGATCCAGAACAAATCCATAGTCCGGCTGACTATTGAAACTGACCTCGACGGGATAGTTGTCGACAATCTGCACGGCAGCGTTTTCTGCGCCAACCTGAAATGCTCCAACTTCGGTGGTGCCGTTCTTCAAAAAACGAATGGAAAGCCCCTGCTTGTCCGCAATGTCCTGGCTGTCCTCGAATCCAGCCGGAGCAAAGCGAATACGGTCACACTGAAGTTCCAGCGTCATGTTTCCTGTCTGAATAAACGCATTGGGGTTGGGCCCGGAGCTAAACGACCACTCCGCCGATGCTGTGGTCGCCACTGCCATCAGTAGCATTCCAATGGAAATGGTTTTGCAGCTCATTTTTTCTCTCCATTGAGTTACGGTTCGCACTGTCGTTCAGCAGAAGTTCCATCCAATTGCCCGGACAGCCAGATCAGGAAACAGGTTCGCCGTATTCGTTTGCACCTTCTTGGGAAGGTCGTGTCAGCCACCAGATCATCAGGATAGACAGAACCAATTGAAGAATTGAGACAACAACAATACCGGTCACGCCCAGTACTGCCGCGGGTCCTCGTAATGCATCGGGGTTTTCGGTCCCTTGCTCCAATACCGAAAAGAACGCCACCCCACCCAGCATAACAAAAAGCGTTGTAATGCTGAGCGCCATCGGCAGCAGCAAATACCAGCCAGGTCGTCCTGTATCATGCAGCCTTCGCCAACCGGCGGCCAGCATAGGTATGAGAACAGCCAGCTGGAAAACAGAGGACAGGACCCGAGATCCTTGCCCAGTTTCTGGGTTGGTCCCGAATATGATCGTATCCAGCACAGCTAAAACAGCACTCACGAGAACCACAAACAAGAAGAACCACCAGTATTCTGAGCGTATAGCCCGACCGGAGAACTGGAAGTATTTCGAGAAACACGTCTTAACGGCTTCACCAAATCCCATCTTTCAATCCCTTCATTGTTTCTGTGCGGCCTCAAATCGCTTCGCCGCTCAGGGGAACACACTCGCAGCTCCCACTTACTTTTTGTTTGAACGCAGAGGCCTATCGTACGAGAGCGTAGAGAAATTTACGCGCGGAAAAAATATTGATTTATTAAAAATTAGATTCAAACATGCGAATTCGACACAACTTTATTTTACCTCCGTTGTTGTCGTTGCTGCTCGCTGTGCCGAGCCCTTCCGACTGCTGGAGTGAGTGCTAGCGGTCGGAAGGCACTTTATAATGATTGAGCGCTGGGAGGACGCGATGCTTAGACTTAAGGAACTCGCCCTCTCTCCAGAGTTTGCTCTAGCATTTGCTAGTGGCGTCATTCAGCCTTCGCACGTTATTGGCGGCCCCGATAGTCAACAAAATATCGTCCCGCCGACCAAGCCCCTCACGGCAAGTTTTGGGAAAGGTCGTCACAGGATCAAGGTATGTTCAATTGGCTGCACAGGCGCGAGAGCTTCAAACAAGCGCATCCAATTTCACTAATTTCAAGGGAACCAGAGGGAGAAGAAAATGTCTAACAAGATGGTGATGATTGCAGGCGCAACTTGTTTCACACTGCTTGCGGCCTGTGACGACACGGGTACATCCAGTGCGTCCGCCGAACTCACACCCGCTCAGCAGGCGTGTTTGCGAGATGTAGCTAACACGACGAACAATTCGCAAGTCGTGGTGCTCTCATCCGCGTTTAGCGAGGCGGGAACACAGGTCACAGTCGGCGTTGGCGAGGATCGTGCTCCTTGGAATTGCATTGCTTACAGTGATGGCGCGACAGCTGGTATCGAGTTCCTTGGCGACGAAGGCGCATTGTGAGCAGTCTG
>NZ_JBXWOM010000030.1:0-2767 GCF_059610905.1 Ruegeria sp. CDSC002 | reverse complement strand
TTTCGTCGTTCTGGGACGCCCCTAACGCCAGCAATCCCAAAAGTTCCCCAACCAACTCAATCGCATACTTCCATTCTTCAGGGTGCCGTAATCAGCAGCGAGTATAATAGAAGTGCTCGATCACTCCTTAGCCACGTTTGATAAACGCTGCCTCCATCCAGTTTTGCCTCCATCCAGCTTTCGACTACACTTGAGTAGCGCGTAAATTTCCGTATCCACACACGGCTCAGTGTTTCTTCAATCACTGGCGCAGAAAGGCCTTCGGTTCGCTCAATTTCGTCAAGGGCAGCGATGTCAGTGAAGCGCAGATAGCGACCGTTGCAAACCAGGTTGCATTCTGAGAAGCGGGCACTCTTTCTGAAACAACGAACTTCTGCCGTAATCCCGAAACGTTCGGCGGCAACGCCAGTAAAACCTTCGGCAATTTGTATTTGTGCGGTGTTCCCAGAAAGGTGTTGTGATGATCTTTCCCAAAGTTGAATATGACCTCCTAATCAGAGGTGTCATTTTTGGAACGCAAACTCGCCGCCATACTTGCCGCTGACGTTGTTGCATACTCTTCGATGATGATCGAAGACGAAGATGCCACTTTGATGCACCTCAAGACTCATCGCGAATGTGTTTTTGATCCCAAAGTCAGCCAATACAAAGGCCGGGTGATCAAGTTGATTGGGGATGGCACATTGGTTGAGTTTCCCTCTGTCGTGGATGCTGTTCGGTGTGCCATCGAGATCCAGAAAGATCTGGCGGTTCAAAACTCAGCGATAAAACTGCGCATCGGAGTGCATCTGGGCGACGTGATTGTTGATGAGGGCGATGTCTACGGGCACGGTGTCAATCTGGCGTCGCGCCTAGAAGCCGCAGCAAAAGTGGGCGGGGTTTGCATCTCTTCCATAGTTTATGAAAGTCTGGGAAACCTGATTGAAGAAACCTTTGAAGATGGCGGTGCCCAGCACCTCAAAAACATAACAAAGCCCGTCAAAATATACCATTTGGCACATGAAGGTTCTGAAAAATACGAGCCCAACCTAACCGGACGGGATAAGCCCTCAGTCGCGGTTTTGCCGTTTTCAAACGTAAGCGGCAATGCTGAGCAGCAGTTTTTCAGCGACGGCATTTCCGAAGACATCATTACCGGACTGTCCCGCTTTCGGACCTTGTTTGTGGTCGCGCGCAATTCGTCGTTTCGGTTCCGGGACTCAGATCTGGAGATTGGTGAAATCGCGGCAAAGTTGGGGGTACAATACCTTGTCGAAGGCAGTGTTCGAAAAGTCGGAAACAGAGTGCGCATTTCGGCTCAGCTGATCGCGGCTGACTCTGGAAAACATATCTGGGCTGAGCGTTACGACCGCGAACTGGAAGACATCTTTGCGGTTCAGGATGAGGTGACCCAAAGCGTCGTCGCGGTTCTTCCAGGTCGGGTTCAAAGCGACGTGGCCAACAATGTCTTGAACAAGCCCACAGACAAGATGAAGGCATACGAACTCTTGCTGCGAGGGAAAGCACTCCGAGACGGGTTGAACGCCGCCGACAACGCCACAGCCAAGGGATATTTTGAAAAAGCGCTGGCAATCGATCCCAATTACGCGCGGATCTATATGTATCTGGCCGATACCTATGTCGTCGACCTTTGGCTCGGTCTTGCCGACGCCGATGCGCCCTCCCAAGCATTGGAAATCGCGCGTCAGGGCGCGGCTTTGGACAACAAGGACGTCTATATTCAGGACCAACTTGGATATGCGTACCTATGCGCGGGCCTCTGGGATCAGGCCGATACGCAGTTTCAAAAAACACTGTCATTGATTGAAAATGAAGCGGAATCGATGGCTTGGTGCGGATATGGATTTCTGTTGTTGGGGCAGCATGAAAAGGCTCATGAAATAGTTGTCGAGGCCATGCGACTTGACCCCCTGCATCCGCCTTCTCTCGATTGGATTATCGGACAGGTATATTTCTTTTTGGGTCGATATGATGACGCTGTCAGCAAGCTGATTGGCGAAGCACGGCTGAACTCATTGGCCGCTGCGTTTCTAGTGGCAGCATACGCGCACTCGGGCCGACAAAAAGAGGCGGAGTCCTCATTGCAAGCCTTTGTCCGCCACCGCCGTCAGGAGTTTTCAAGCCGCGGGATGGCAGTTCCGGAAAACACGTTGATTGCTCTGGCCGGTGGCTTTCAACCAATGTGGCGCAATTTGTCAGATTGGGAACACATTGCCTCTGGTCTGCGCCAAGCTGGATTGGCAGAGTAGGCGACGCCCATTTTCTATGTCTTCGGTGATTGGTCGTTGCCAACTTCCGCTCCGGGCTGCGAGCTGCCGTTGAATGTACGAATTGTCGAGGGTAGCGTCGGTTTTTTAAAGTGAACAAGTCTCTGACAAATGTAGTCACTCAACAAAACAGAACCCGATTGGTGTCCGTGAACCAGCACTTTTGATTTCGCGGCTCCCTTCCAATTGAGAGCCTCTCAAGATTTGGTCCCTTTTTCAGGGGATACCTCGGCCTCATCCAGATCCAACACCGCGGGGTCGATCATGCGCTTGTCAGCGCTCATCTTGACGGAGTTTCGCATGGCCTTGCTTCGCCGCAGCAAGCGCCGGAAACTTGCCTCGTCGAGCATAAGCAGCGTCGACGGTGCCAATGCCCGTACGTTTACGCGACGGGGCCGTTTCAATAACATGGCCAATTGCCCGAACATTTCACCACGACCGAGCCGCGAGGTGTGCCGGCCGAGTTCCACTTCAACAGCTCCGGAAGCAATGAAGAATAC
>NZ_JBXWOM010000029.1:0-3031 GCF_059610905.1 Ruegeria sp. CDSC002 | reverse complement strand
CAACCGGGGGTTTTGCCCAATGAGCTATAAATCGGACATTGAAATTGCGCGCGAGGCGCAGAAGAAGCCTATTCAGGAAATCGGCGCTAAGATTGGCATCGATTCTGCTGATCTGCTGCCCTATGGCCATGACAAGGCGAAGGTGAGCCAGGAGTTCATCAACTCGGTTCAGGGTCGAGAAGACGGCAAGCTGGTGCTGGTCACCGCGATCAACCCGACGCCTGCGGGTGAGGGTAAGACGACCACGACCGTTGGTCTGGGTGATGGTCTGAACCGCATCGGCAAGAATGCGATGATCTGCATTCGCGAAGCCTCGCTGGGCCCGAACTTCGGCATGAAGGGCGGCGCTGCAGGGGGCGGTTACGCGCAGGTTGTTCCGATGGAGGAAATGAACCTGCACTTTACCGGGGATTTCCACGCGATCACCTCGGCGCATTCGCTGCTGTCGGCGATGATCGACAACCACATTTACTGGGGCAATGAAGCCGAGATCGATGTACGCCGCGTCGCATGGCGTCGCGTGGTCGATATGAATGACCGTGCCCTGCGTCAGATCACGGCGTCCCTGGGTGGTGTGTCGAACGGCTTCCCGCGCGAAACCGGCTTTGACATCACCGTGGCGTCCGAGGTCATGGCGATCCTGTGCCTGTCCAACGACCTGAAGGATCTGGAAAAGCGTCTGGGTGACATCATCGTGGCCTATCGCCGCGACAAGACCGCTGTTTACTGCCGCGACATCAAGGCCGAAGGCGCAATGACCGTGCTGCTGAAAGACGCGATGCAGCCGAACCTGGTGCAGACGCTGGAAAACAACCCGGCATTCGTCCACGGTGGCCCGTTCGCCAATATCGCGCACGGCTGTAACTCGGTCATTGCCACCAAGACTGCTTTGAAAGTGGCTGACTACGTTGTGACTGAGGCTGGCTTTGGGGCCGATCTGGGTGCCGAGAAGTTCATGAACATCAAGTGCCGTAAGGCGGGCATCGCGCCGTCTGCAGTGGTGCTGGTTGCCACCGTGCGTGCGATGAAGATGAACGGCGGCGTTGCCAAGGCCGATCTGGGTGCGGAAAATGTCGACGCAGTCAACTCGGGCTGTGCCAACCTGGGCCGTCACATCGAGAACGTGAAATCCTTTGGCGTGCCGGTTGTGGTTGCCATCAACCACTTCGTCACCGACACCGATGCCGAAGTGCAGGCGGTCAGCGACTATTGCGCCGAGCATGGTGTTGAGGCGGTTCTGTCGCGTCACTGGGAGCTGGGCTCGGAAGGCTCTGCGCCGCTGGCAGAGAAGGTTGTCGAGATCGTCGAAGGCGGCAGTGCCAACTTCGCACCGATCTATCCCGATGACATGCCGCTGTTCGAGAAGATCGAAACCATCGCCAAGCGCATCTACCGCGCCGACGAGGTTCTGGCCGACAACAAGATCCGCAACCAGCTGCGTGAGTGGGAAGAGGCCGGATACGGCAATCTGCCGGTCTGCATGGCCAAGACGCAGTACAGCTTCTCGACCGATCCCACTTTGCGCGGCGCGCCCACCGGCCATTCGGTTCCGGTGCGTGAGGTACGCCTGAGCGCGGGTGCCGGCTTTATCGTGGTTGTCTGCGGTGAGATCATGACCATGCCCGGTCTGCCTCGCAAACCGGCTGCGGAAACCATCTGCCTCAATGACGCAGGTGAGATCGAGGGCTTGTTCTAAGCCGCCGAATAGGACATCTCGTGGTCCGGGGTTTTCCCGGGCCATGAGGAGATCGCGATGCCCACTCTGACACCGCCGCAAGACTGTGCAACGATGCAGGATCTGCGGGTTCAGATCGACAAGCTGGACCGCCAACTGATCGAAATGTTGGTGGCGCGCGCAGGCTACATTGACCGCGCGTCCGAGCTGAAGCCGGGCGAGGGCCTGCCTGCCCGTATCCCGGACCGTGTCGAAGACGTGGTGCACCGCGTGCGCGCAAGCTCGGCCGAGCTGGGAATGGATCCGGATTTGGCCGAAAGACTGTGGCGCATGTTGATTGACTGGTCGATTGCACGTGAGGAACGTGTTCTCGGCCCGGACTGAATGACCGGGCGCTTCACGCGCCCGATCCGTTTTTGAAAGAAGGGATCAAAGGATGGTAGCCCAGGTTATCGACGGCAAGGCCTTTGCGGCCAAAGTGCGCGCGCAAGTGGCCGATCAGGTCGCAAAGCTGAAAGAGGAAAACGGCATTACCCCCGGCCTGGCCGTGGTTCTGGTCGGCGAAGACCCAGCCAGCCAGGTCTATGTCCGCTCCAAGGGCAAGATGACCGTTGAGGTCGGCATGAACTCGTACGAGCATAAGCTGGATGTCGATACCTCGGAAGAGGACCTGCTGGCGCTGGTCGACAAGCTGAACAACGATCCGGCTGTGCACGGAATCTTGGTTCAATTGCCGCTGCCCAAGCATCTGAACGAAGATCTGGTGATCAATTCGATCGACCCGGCCAAGGATGTGGACGGGTTCCATATCTCCAACGTGGGCCTGTTGGGCACCGGTCAGAAATCGATGGTGCCCTGCACCCCGCTGGGCTGTCTGATGATGCTGCGCGATCACCATGGCTCATTGTCGGGGATGGATGCGGTTGTGATCGGACGCTCGAACATCGTGGGCAAGCCGATGGCGCAGCTGCTGCTGGGCGACAGCTGCACCGTGACCATCGCGCACAGCCGCACCAAGGATCTGCCCGACGTGGTCCGCCGCGCCGATATCGTCGTGGCCGCCGTTGGCCGCCCCGAAATGGTGCCGGGCGACTGGATCAAGGAAGGGGCGACCGTCATCGACGTGGGCATCAACCGCATTGAACGCGACGGCAAGAACAAACTGGTCGGCGACGTCGATTATGCCAGCGCCGCAGCACGCGCCGGCGCCATCACCCCGGTCCCCGGCGGCGTAGGCCCCATGACCATCGCCTGCCTGCTGGCCAACACCCTCACCGCCTGCTGCCGCGCAAACAAACTGCCAGAACCAGAAGGCCTCACAGCCTGAGCATACCGTTGGGGCGCAAAAAATGCGCC
>NZ_JBXWOM010000028.1:0-4435 GCF_059610905.1 Ruegeria sp. CDSC002 | reverse complement strand
TTACTCAGCGGCTTCTTCGTAAGCGTCCATTGGGGGGCATGTGCAGATTAGGTTTCTGTCGCCATATGCGTTGTCGACGCGGTTTACGGGGGACCAGTATTTGTCGACGCCCATGGAGCCTGGGGGGAAGCAGGCCTGTTCGCGGCTGTAGGGCCGGTCCCAGTCGCCGACCAGATCGCGCACCGTGTGGGGGGCGTTTTTCAGCGGGTTGTTCTCCGCGTCGATCTTGCCGTCGATGATGTCCTGCGCTTCGGCCCGGATGGACAGCATGGCGTCGCAGAAGCGGTCCAGCTCATCCTTGGGTTCAGATTCCGTGGGCTCGACCATCAGGGTGCCGGCCACCGGCCAGGACATGGTGGGCGCGTGGAAGCCGGAATCAACCAGACGCTTGGCGATGTCGTCGACGCTGACCTGTGCCGCCTCGTCCAAGGGTCGGGTGTCGAGGATGCATTCATGCGCCACCCGGCCCGTGTCCGAGGTGTAAAGGATCGGATAGGCATCCTGCAGGCGTGCCGCGATGTAGTTGGCGTTCAGGATTGCCACTTTCGTGGCCTGCGTCAGACCGGCGCCGCCCATCAGCAGCACATAGGCCCAGCTGACCGGCAGGATCGAGGGCGAGCCGAAGGGCGCGGCCGAGACCGGGCCCACGGCGGTGCCGTATTCCGGGTGACCCGGCAGGTGTTCCTCCAGATGCGCCTTGACGCCGATCGGGCCCATGCCGGGGCCACCACCGCCATGCGGGATGCAGAAGGTCTTGTGCAGGTTCAGGTGGCTGACGTCACCGCCAATGTCACCCGGACGCGAGAGACCGACCATGGCGTTCATGTTGGCGCCGTCGATATAGACCTGACCGCCGTGATCATGGGTGATCTGGCAGACCTCCTGCACGGTGGTCTCGAACACGCCATGGGTCGAGGGGTAGGTGATCATGCAGGCGGCCAGATGGTCCGAATGCTTTTCCGCCTTGGCGCGGAAGTCATTCAGGTCGATGTTGCCCTTGTCATCGGCTTGCACCGGCACAACCTGATAGCCCACCATCTGCGCCGAGGCCGGGTTGGTGCCATGCGCCGAGGTCGGGATCAGGCAGACATTGCGGTGCGCCTCACCCCGCGCGGCGTGATAGTTGCGGATGGTCAGCAGGCCTGCGTACTCGCCCTGCGCACCCGAGTTGGGCTGCTGGCTGATCGCGTCATAGCCGGTGATCTGGCACAGCTTGTCGTTCAGATCATCAATCATCTCATGATAGCCCTGCGCCTGATCTTCGGGGCAGAACGGGTGCAGATTGCCGAACTCGGGCCAGGTGACCGGGATCATCTCGATCGTGGCGTTCAGCTTCATGGTGCAGGACCCCAGCGGGATCATTGCCCGGTCCAGCGCCAGGTCGCGGTCGGCCAGACGGCGCATATAGCGCGTGATCTCGGCCTCGGCCCGGTTCTTGTGGAAGATCTCGTGGGTCAGGTAGGCGCTTTCGCGCAGCGCATAATCGGGCAGGCGATAGAGCTTGTTCGAGCTGTCATCCTTGCGATCGATACCAAAGGCACCCCAGACGGCCTCGATGGTCTCGGGGCGGGTCTGTTCGTCCAGGCTGATACCCACTTTCGTGTCGCCGACTTTGCGCAGGTTCACACCGCGGGCCACGGCGGCCTCCATGACGACATTCTGCAGGTGGCCGACCTCAACCGTGATGGTGTCAAAGAACACCTCCGGCTCGACGGCAAAGCCCGCCTCCTCCAGGCCAGCGGCCAGACGCGAGGTCTTGCGGTGCACCGATTGTGCGATGGCCTTGATGCCGTCGGGGCCGTGATACACGGCATACATCGAGGCAATGACGGCCAGCAGCGCCTGCGCGGTGCAGACGTTCGAGTTGGCTTTCTCGCGGCGAATGTGTTGCTCGCGGGTCTGCAGGGCCAGGCGGTAAGCCTTGTTGCCGCGCGCGTCGATCGACACGCCGATGATCCGGCCGGGCATCGACCGCTTCAGCTTGTCACTGGTCGCCATGTAAGCAGCGTGCGGACCGCCATAGCCCATCGGCACGCCAAAGCGCTGGGTCGAGCCGATGGCAATATCCGCGCCCATCTCACCTGGTGACTTCAGCAGCGCCAGCGACAGGATGTCGGCAGCAACAATGGCGATGGCTTTATGTTCGTGCAGGGCGGCGATCTCGTTCGTGAAGTCGCGCACATGGCCGTGGGTGCCGGGATACTGGAAGATCGCGCCAAAGACCGACCCTGCGTCCAGCGTGTCCGGGTCGGCCACCTGCACGTCGATGCCCAGAGGCTCAGCACGCGTTTTGATCACCGCGATGGTCTGCGGGTGGCAGTTCTTGTCGACGAAGAAGGCCGCGTTGTTGGCCTTTGACCGCCCGCCGCGCTTGGCCATCGCCATCGCTTCGGCTGCGGCTGTGGCTTCGTCCAGGAGCGAGGCGTTGGCCACGTCCAGCCCGGTCAGGTCGCTGACCATGGTCTGGAAGTTCAGCAGCGCCTCAAGCCGGCCCTGGCTGATCTCGGGCTGATAGGGCGTGTAGGCGGTGTACCAGGCCGGGTTTTCCAGGATGTTGCGCAGGATCGGCGCCGGCGTGGTGGTGCCGTAATAGCCCTGACCGATCAGCGAGGTCAGAACCTTGTTCTTGCTCGCCACCTCTTTCATGTAAAAGAGCGCATCGCGTTCGGTCATCGCCGGACCCCAGTCCAGCGGCTCTTTCTGCCGGATCGCAGGCGGGACGGTGGCGTCGATCAGCTGGTCCAGCGTCTTGAAGCCAATCACCTTGAGCATGTCGCGCATTTCCGTCGGGCTGGGCCCGATATGGCGGCGGTTGGCGAAGTCATAGGCTTCGTAATCAGTCAGTTTGAAGGCCATAGGTCATGCTCCTCAGGGAATGTCTCGCCCGGCCGCTCTGGCAGGAGCCTCCGGCGGGGATATTTTTAGCCAGATGAAGGGGCGGATCCGCGAAAGGACCCGCCGTTTGGGTTTACCCGATCAGGGCCTTGTAGCCGTCCAGATCCATCAGATCCTCCAGCTGCGCGGCATCCGCGATCTTGATCTTGTAGATCCAGGCCTCACCCTCGGGATCTTCGTTCAGCGCGCCGGGGTTGTCGGCCAGCGCTTCGTTCACTTCCGTGATCTCGCCATCGACCGGGGCATACAGCTCGGAGGCGGCCTTGACGGATTCGATCACGCCGATCTCGCCGCCTTTTTCAAACTCATCGCCTGCTTCCTGCTGCTCCACGAACACCACGTCGCCCAGCTGTTCAGCCGCGTGCTTGGTGATGCCCAGAGTGGCCGTGTCGCCTTCGACGGTCAGCCATTCATGCTCTTCGGAATAATAGGTTGCCATGTTGTCTCTCTCCTGACTTCAACGCTTGTAATTCTGTTTGACGAAGGGCAGCGCCACGATCTGCGCCGGCTGCGGCTTGCCCCGGATGATCAGGTTCACCGTCTCGCCCGGCTCACCGTGGCCCTTGGAAACATAGCCCATCGCCACCGGTCCGCCGACCGTGGGGCCAAATACGCCCGAGGTGATCTGACCGATCGTATTGCCCTCGGCGCACTGGATTTCCACGCCCTGACGCGCTGGAGCGCGGCCATCGGGCTTGATGCCAACCAGCTTTTTAGCAGGGCCTTCGGCCAGTTCCTTCTGCACGCGGTCTGCGCCCGGAAAGCCGCCTTCTTCCTTGCGGCGCTTCTGGATCGCCCAGCCGAGGCTGGCCTCAATCGGCGAGGTGCTCTGGTCGATGTCATTGCCATAGAGGCACAGACCCGCCTCCAGCCGCAGGCTGTCGCGCGCGCCCAGACCGGCCGCTTCGCAATCCTCATGCGCTAGGAAGGCTTTCGAAACTTCGATCGCCTTGTCCTCGGGGATCGAGATCTCATACCCGTCCTCGCCGGTGTAGCCCAGCCGCGAGATGCGGCACTCGACACCGTTGATCGGGGCCTCAGTGGTTTCCATGAACTTCAGGTCGCGGGCGGCAGGGCACAGATCCCCAACCACGTTTTCCGCCGCAGGGCCTTGCACCGCCACCAGCGCGCGGTCGAAGATCTCGATCACTTCGACGCCGTCAAGGTGTTCGCGCATATGCGGAATGTCCTGATGGCGCAGCGCTGCGTTCACCACCACGAAATAGTAATCCCCTGCATTCGACACGATCAAATCGTCCATGATCCCGCCATCCGCGTTGGTAAAGAACCCGTACCGCGCCTTGCCCGGCTTCAGGGTCGCGTAGGCCTGCGGGCACAGAGCTTCCAGCTTCTCACCCACATTCTCACCGCGCAGGATCACCTGACCCATATGAGACACATCAAACAACGCCGCCTTCTCACGGCACTGCTTATGCTCCCCCATTATCCCCAAAGGATACTGAACAGGCATCTCCCACCCAGCAAAATCAACCAACTTACCCCCCAACTCAACGTGCAAAGAATGCAATGGGGTGCGTTT
>NZ_JBXWOM010000027.1:0-4726 GCF_059610905.1 Ruegeria sp. CDSC002 | reverse complement strand
GACCTCGTCCGGATTACATTGAGCATGCGCGTATGTACTTGTTGCAGGTGCCTGGATACCAGGAACGTCACGACGTTCGCCCTGGCATCAGCGGCTTGGCGCAGGTCGAGCTGGGCTATATCGAAGGCACAGATGCGACGCGTCGAAAGGTTCAGGCTGATCTCTACTATATTGCAAATTCCAGCCTGGCGATGGAGATGCGCATTGTGTGGCGGACGCTTGCTGTCATGATGCGCCGCGGCGGCGCCTGACTGGGGGCCGCGCCTCTGATGGATCCCCTTGTGTCCAGCCGTGGCGTTGGCGTGAATGTCGCGATCAGCTTCGGGTTTTGATGTAATTATCAATTCGATTGCTTTGCCTTGAATCGATGCCGCTTACCCTGTTCGAAAGTTGCAAAGATCCTTTGGCCAATTCAACCTGTAGTAGATTAAATCATTTCCGGTTTTCATTTAACTGAAGTGCGGAATTGTATTTGCACCGCAAACCCAAAGAAAATAAGTCCACGGGCATATCGAGGCGAGACGTGGATCGACGATAGGGTTAGCCCGTCGTCCCAAAAGCGACATAAAGACGTGAAGATTATTCGAGCGGTGACAGTCAGGCGGAAGCCTCTCTTGGCGTTTATATGCGCTATGGCGACCGGCATGGCGCAGGCACAATCCGTGTCGACCTATGGCACACCCGGACTGATCGAGATCCCCACCGCCGAGATGTTCGATGATGGTGAGCTTGTCTTTACCGCCGCAGGTCTCAGGAACACCGGTCGGGCGACGATGACGTTTCAGATGTTGCCCTGGGTGCATGGCAGCTTCCGCTACGCAGTGATTGACGGGTTTGATAGTTCGGGCGGCACGGACCGCACCCGGTATGACCGCAGCTTTGACGTCCATTTCCGGTTGCGCGAAGAAAGCCGGCACGGCCCGGCCATCGTGATGGGGCTGCGCGATTTTGGTGGCACCGGCATCTATGCCGCGGAATACTTCGTGGCCACCAAGACCATTCAGGACCGGTTCAAGCTGACCGGCGGTATTGGATGGGGCCGCATGGCGGGGCGTGGTGCGTTCTCCAACCCGCTGGGTATTTTCGGCAGCCGGTTCGACACCCGGCCCGCGTCAAACTCGAACGGCCAGGGGGGTGAGCTCGAGTTTGGCAATTGGTTCCGTGGCGACGCGGCGTTGTTTGGCGGCGCCAGCTGGCAATACAATGACCGGCTGACCTTTTTGGCCGAGTATTCGCCCGACCTTTACACGGCGGAATCCGTCAATGACAGTTTCCGGGTCAAATCGCCCTTCAATTTTGGCGCCCAGTACCGGTTCCGGAACGGCTCGCAGCTGACGGCCTCTTATCTCTATGGCACCTCGCTGGGGCTGACCTACAGCTACTTCGTCAATCCGCGCAAAGCGGTGACGCCGGGCGGTCAGGGTGCCGCACCGCCGCCGTTGCGCCCTGAATCGCAGGTCGCTGCGGCAACGGCGAACAGCAGCAAAGGTGATATCCGGGCGCGGATGCAATCCGCCCTGGATCAGGAAGGGCTGCGGCTGGTCTATCTGAACGACAGCGGCGACACTGTCCGCGTCGGGGTGGAGAACAACCGCTATGGGCAGGCCGCGCAGGCTCTGGGCCGTACCGCCCGCGTGCTGGTCAATACAGAACCGCCCCAAGCCGAACATTTCGACATTGCGCTGATGTCGAACGGCGTGCCGCTGAGTGCGGTGCGCGTCAACCGCGACGACCTCTATGAACTGGAACATGACCCCGACAACGCCTGGCGCAGCTTTGCCCGGGCCGAGATCTCGGACACGTTGCCATTGGTGCAGGGCGGTTTCCTCACCGATGCCTATCCGCATTTTTCCTATCGGTTCGGCCCCTATCTGAACTTCTCCTTCTTTGATCCCGACGACCCGCTGCGATACGAACTGGGGGCCGCGCTGGCGTTGGATTACACCCCGTCGCCGGGCCTGACCTTTTCGACAGGTCTGCGTCAGCCGATCCTAAGTACCCTCGATGACAGCACCCGGCCGTCGAATTCGACCCTGCCGCATGTGCGCTCGGACTGGAACATCTATGCACGCGAATCCAACCTGCGGATCGAGCATATGACCGCCGAGTATATGTGGCGGCCGGGCAAGGACCTTTATGCCCGCACCACGCTGGGCTACCTGGAAACCATGTTTGGCGGGCTTTCCACCGAAGTGCTTTGGTATCCCAACAACAGTCGTCTGGCCCTTGGGGCCGAGGCCAACTATGTGGCGCAGCGCGACTTTGACGTGCTGTTCGGCTTTCAGGATTACAATGTCTTCACCGGGCACGTCTCGGCCTATTACGATCTGCCGGGCGAGTATCATGCGCAGGTCGATGTCGGGCGCTATCTGGCCGGCGACTATGGCGCAACCTTCGCGCTGGATCGCGAGTTCAACAACGGCTTCAAGGTGGGGGCGTTCTTTACCCTGACAAATGTCAGCTCTGAGGAGTTCGGTGAAGGGTCGTTCGACAAGGGTATCCGGCTGGAAATCCCGATCTCGTGGCTGACCGGCCGCCCGTCGCGCAACAAGATCGCCCAGACCATCCGCCCGGTTCTGCGCGATGGCGGCGCACGGCTGAACGTGCGCAACCGGCTGTATGGCGTGACCCGCGAGGCCCGCGCGCAGGATCTGTCGCGCGGCTGGGGAAGGTTCTGGCGATGAAGGTCCCGCGCACCGCCCTGCTGGCCCTGGCTCTGATCTCCTGCGGCGAGGCCCAGGAAGATGTCGACCTGTTCAAGAGCACGCTGTTTCCAAACGCGCCCCGGTTCCATCCGCGCGCCGAGACCCTTGGCGCGCGCCGCCCGATCCCGCCCCGGCTTGAGGTCGGGTTTCCCAGTCGCGATCTTGCCGGTGTTATGCTGCTTGAGACCCAGCGCGCGGGGGTACAGACCTGGCTGACCGCGGACGGGGCCACCATCACGCTGGAACGCGGCATGCTGACCTCGGCCCTGGGGTTTGGCGACGGCATGTCGGCGTCCGATGTGCACCAAAGCGCGGCGCGGATCCTGGGCGGCGGTCCGGGCCGGGTCGAACGGTTCCACAGCTTTCTCAACGCCAACGATGAGATCGAGTTACATGCTTATGAGTGTCAGATCGAGGCCGTGGGATCCGAGACCGTTTTGCTGCGCGGAAACCCTGTCGCAACGGAAAAATGGCAAGAGGAATGCTTCGGGGTGGTGGATCGTTTTACCAACGTTTACTGGGTGCAAAACAGTTCAGGACGCATCGTTCAATCCTCGCAATGGACCGGCAATTTCCTCGGCAACATGTTCATAAAGGTTGTGCCCAATGACAGTTAAGACTTCCAACAGCAGAGGGCATATCGTGCGCCATACTCCACTTCTCCTCAGCGCGCTGGCTGTGACCGTTCTGATTGCCGGGTGTTCCACCATCTATCGCAGCCCGTCGGTCACGGCAGGTGTCTCCGACGTGGGCAAAGTCCGCGTTGTGCCGGTCACGCCAGAGACCGTGCTGGTCGCCAACCGGTCGCCATACGCGCCCAAGACCCTGCCAACGGTGTTCGGGCTGTCGGCAGGATCGGGCTCTGGCACCAGCCTGCGCGGCACCGGCCCCCTGCCCGAGGCGCCCTCGACCCAGGACGGATCGCGCGCCGGGCTGCAACTGGACCCGCCGCCACAGGTCAACCCCGGCCCTTACACCATCGGCATCGGTGACGTGCTGGTGCTGTCGACGCCGTCCACCCAGGGCACCGCCGGAGAGCTGTCGGGCCTGCTGGCCGCGCAGAACAGCCGCAACGGCTATACCGTGCAGGATGACGGCTCGATCAACATCCCCGATGTCGGCCGCGTCCGGCTGGGCGGCCTGACCGTCGATGAGGCCGAGGCCGTGCTGTTCCAGCGCCTGGTGGAAAACCAGATCGACCCCACCTTCAGCCTTGAGATTGCCGAGTTCAACTCGCGCCGCGTCTCGGTCGGCGGCGCCGTCGGCCAGCCCGGTATCCAGCCCATCACCCTGACCCAGCTGACCCTGGGCGAGGCGCTGTCGGCTGCCGGATCGGTCTCGGTCAGCGATATCGACAATTCCTCGGTGCGCATCTACCGCGACGGGCAGATGTATCAGATCCCGCTCGAAGATCTGTACGCACGCACCGCATTGCAGAACCTCAATCTGGTCGCCGATGACTCGGTCTTTGTCGATACCGACTATGATCTGGATCGCGCCGAACGCTACTTTGCCCAGCAGATCGCGCTGCGCGACACCGTGCTCGAGGGTCGCCAGACCGCCCTGCAAGAGCTGAACACCGCAGTCAATCTGCGCCGCGCCGACCTGGACGAGCGCCGCAGCAATTACCTGCAATCCATTGAGCTGGATGCGGTTGACCGCGACTATGTCTACCTATCCGGAGAAGTGCGTACACAGGGCCGCTATGCCCTGCCGTTCAACCACACCGCCACCCTGGCCGACGCCCTGTTCGACACCGGCGGCGGCATCGCCAAGGAAACCGGCGACGCGTCAGAGGTCTACGTCCTGCGCGCGGCGCAAGATGCCCGCGAATTCGGCGCCGTCACCGCATGGCACCTCGACATCCGAAACGCCGCACAACTCACCCTTGCCGCCCGCTTCCAACTGCGCTCCAACGACATCATCTTCATCGCAGAAAACCCCGTCACAAAATGGGGAAGAACAATCAGCCAAATCACTCCATCACTCATAACAACACCAATCAACGCTGCAGTGAATTA
>NZ_JBXWOM010000026.1:2500-6006 GCF_059610905.1 Ruegeria sp. CDSC002 | reverse complement strand
TGGTTGCGGGAGTAGGATTTGAACCTACGACCTTCAGGTTATGAGCCTGACGAGCTACCGGGCTGCTCCATCCCGCGACACTTTGGTGGTCTACCGCCTATTCGGCTACTTGAGACCGTTTTTCGGCCTGTTGCTTACGCTACTTGAGGCCGGGGTCGAATGAGTTCGATATCGTAAGAGAGAAGTTTGATTGTGGGATTTTTCTAGGTTTGGCGGTGACCTACTCTCCCGGGGCTTAAGCCCAAGTACCATTGGCGCGGCAGTGCTTAACTTCCGGGTTCGGGATGGGACCGGGTGTTTCACTTGCGCTATGACCACCAAACCGAGGAAAATCCCCGTCGCGGCTTTGCTTTGCAAAGCGCGACGAGTGGCAGGCGACGTATTTGCGTGCAAATGCGCGTTGCCACTCGGTAGTTATGTCAATCAACACCGCAGCGTTTTGCTGCGAAGTTATCCATGTTTAATGAGGTGTATGTTTTTGATTTGTCTTTCCATTACTGGATCAAATCAAGCCTATCGGGCGATTAGTACCGGTCAACTGAACGCATTACTGCGCTTACATCTCCGGCCTATTGACGTGGTGGTCTTCCACGGCCCTCAGGGAGACCTTGTTTTGAGGGGGGCTTCCCGCTTAGATGCCTTCAGCGGTTATCCTGTCCGATCATAGCTACCCAGCACTGCCGTTGGCACGACAACTGGTCCACCAGTGGATCGTTCACCCCGGTCCTCTCGTACTAGGGGCAACTCCTCTCAAGTCTCCTACACCCACGGCAGATAGGGACCGAACTGTCTCACGACGTTCTAAACCCAGCTCACGTACCTCTTTAAACGGCGAACAGCCGTACCCTTGGGACCTGCTCCAGCCCCAGGATGAGATGAGCCGACATCGAGGTGCCAAACACTGCCGTCGATATGGACTCTTGGGCAGTATCAGCCTGTTATCCCCGGCGTACCTTTTATCCGTTGAGCGATGGCCCTTCCACTCGGGACCACCGGATCACTATGGCCGTCTTTCGACTCTGCTCGACTTGTCAGTCTCGCAGTCAGGCTGGCTTCTGCCATTGCACTCAACGAGCGATTTCCGACCGCTCTGAGCCAACCTTCGCGCGCCTCCGTTACGCTTTAGGAGGCGACCGCCCCAGTCAAACTACCCGCCACGCAGGGTCCCGGATCCGGATAACGGACCGCGGTTAGACATCAAGAGTGCGAAGGGTGGTATCTCAAGGGAGGCTCCACAAAGACTTGCGTCTCTGCTTCAAAGCCCACCACCTATCCTGCACATCACAATCCTGATGCCAGTGCGAAGCTGTAGTAAAGGTGCACGGGGTCTTTCCGTCTAACCGCGGGAAGCCTGCATCTTGACAGGCAATTCAATTTCGCTGAGTCGATGTTGGAGACAGCGGGGAAGTCGTTACGCCATTCGTGCAGGTCGGAACTTACCCGACAAGGAATTTCGCTACCTTAGGACCGTTATAGTTACGGCCGCCGTTTACCTGGGCTTCAATTCAAGGCTCTCACCTCTCCTTTTAACCTTCAGGCACCGGGCAGGCGTCAGACCCTATACGTCGTCTTGCGACTTCGCAGAGCCCTGTGTTTTTAATAAACAGTCGCCACCCCCTGGTTTGTGCCCCCAGCCCCTAGTTGCCTAGGAACCGGGCCTCCTTCTCGCGAACTTACGGAGGTATTTTGCCGAGTTCCTTCAACATCGTTCTCTCAAGCGCCTTGGTATGCTCTACCAGTCCACCTGTGTCGGTTTAGGGTACGGTCTTATAGGAGGGCTATTTCCAGGAACCTCTCAGCAGCCCATTCAATCCGATAAGGATGAACTACCTCTGAGATCCGTCACCACTCCACGGCCTAGGAATATTAACCTAGTTCCCATCGCCTACGCCTTTCGGCCTCGGCTTAGGGGCCGGCTTACCCTGCTCAGATTAGCTTTAAGCAGGAACCCTTGGACTTTCGGCGAGAGTGTCTCTCACACTCTTTGTCGCTACTCATGTCATCATTCTCACTAGTGATCTCTCCACCGGATCGCTCACGCGCCGGCTTCATCGAAAAGACTCGATCCTCCAAGGTGCCCCGAAGGACACTAAAGAGGATAAGTCTTATGTCACACTACGCTCTGCTACCATGCCTTACGGCATCCTAAGCTTCGGCTCATGGCTTGAGCCCCGTTACATCTTCGCCGCAGGACAACTTATTTAGACCAGTGAGCTGTTACGCTATCTTTAAAGGATGGCTGCTTCTAAGCCAACCTCCTGGTTGTTTTGGTCGTCCCACCTGCTTTCCCACTTAGCCATGAATTGGGGGCCTTAGCTGTAGGTCAGGGTTGTTTCCCTCTCCACTACGGACGTTAGCATCCGCAGTGTGTCTGCCATCTAGTACTCCCGGGTATTCGGAGTTTGGTTAGGATCAGTAAGCCTGTGGGGCCCCATTACCCATCCAGTGCTCTACCCCCCGGGGTATTCGGATGACGCTCTACCTAAATAGATTTCGCAGAGAACCAGCTATCTCCGAGTTTGATTGGCCTTTCACCCCTAGGCACAGCTCATCCCGATCCTTTTCAACGGATGTGGGTTCGGTCCTCCAGTAAGTGTTACCTTACCTTCAACCTGGCCATGCCTAGATCACTCGGTTTCGGGTCTGATCCCACGAACTCATGCGCCCTATTAAGACTCGCTTTCGCTACGCCTACACCTAACGGCTTAAGCTTGCTCGTGAGACCAAGTCGATGACCCATTATACAAAAGGTACGCCGTCACCCCGCAAGGAGGCTCCGACTGATTGTAGGCGTTCGGTTTCAGGTACTGTTTCACTCCCCTCGTCGGGGTGCTTTTCACCTTTCCCTCACGGTACTGGTTCACTATCGGTCAGCAAGGAGTACTTAGCCTTCGAAGGTGGTCCTCCGATCTTCAGACAGAATTTCACGTGTTCCGCCCTACTTAATACGTCCCATTGAGCTTAGAATACGGGGCTGTCACCCGCTATGGCCATGCTTCCCAACATGTTCTTCTCACTCTCAAGGCTCGGCTGGTCCCCGTTCGCTCGCCGCTACTAGGGGAGTATCAATTGATTTCCTTTCCTCCGGGTACTTAGATGTTTCAGTTCCCCGGGTTTGCCTTTATAACCCTATGTATTCAGGTCATAAATACCTGGTTATGCCCATTATTGATTAGCAGTGCTAACAATAACAAACATTCAGGTGGGTTGCCCCATTCAGAAATCCATGGATCAAAGCTTATTCTCAGCTCCCCATGGCTTATCGCAGAGTATCACGTCTTTCATCGCCTCTTGCTGCCAAGGCATTCACCAAACGCCCTTCTCGCGCTTGATTTGATCCAGAAAAAGAAAGACTTGATATTGGCACTACCGCCTATCCGGCTACTTGAGTGCGTTTGACCGCACACAACCGAAGCTGCGCTAGTAATCAAATCAATCGAGACCGCCCAGCTGGTAACTAAAGGCAGTCATTCTTCTGAACCAAAAACATACATTTCCCGCCCCCG
>NZ_JBXWOM010000025.1:0-7577 GCF_059610905.1 Ruegeria sp. CDSC002 | reverse complement strand
AACGTCGTGACGTTCCTGGTATCCAGGCACCTGCAACAAGTACATACGCGCATGCTCAATGTAATCCGGACGAGGTCATTCTGGTTGGCGTGTACTACGCGTTTGTTTCCGCTGTCCCATTGTACAAGTCCACGGTTGTGATCTTGCTAGAGATGGAAAAGGCCAGCGTGGTTGACCTGCAAAGCGTTTTTTGTGGTCTGGCCGGGGACACGGCCGAATTCCACATCGCGCTTCGCCCGGTTTCTGCAGTTGCTGAAATCAAGCAGTGCATCCGGTCCCTACTTGGGGCTCAAGCCGACCCGGAACCAATATCTGTCTCGTTGTCCGGGCAACTGATCCGAGACAAAGTAATCTCTGCGCTGTGCAAGGTCTCCAAAGTGCCCAACCTTAAGCTGGTTCCACACGGACAATCAGCGTCTGGCCGGCCTTGTGCCAGGCCAGATCAATGCCCGCAGCGTGACGCACAACAGTTATTCGTGTGGCAGCTAAGCGACAAAAATTATGAAAATTTAAGGTGCGGGCGACACTCTGAAAAGAAACAGCGCGCCCTAAAGGCGCGCTGTCTTCATTTAAGCTGGGGATAAGGGCCTTAGTTGGTGCCCGTCGTGCTTGTGGTGCTGTTTGTTGACCCGCCGCCAGCTGCTGCAGCGATACCAGCTGCTGCCGCAACCGCGCCCAAAGCTGGGGCAACCAACGGTACAAAACCTGTGACACCTGCCGCAGCCGCGCCTCCCGCCGCCGCACCACCAGAGCTTGCACCGCCTCCGGCGGTAGCTTGCGCCGCACTCGCATCTTGTGCATGAACGGCCGTCGCTGAAAGGGCTAGCGCAAGAAGAGACGCTCTGATCATCCTGAATCTCCTAAATCAAGTGTTGTCTGACCGTTATCACACAAGCTTCAACCTGAGAATGCTGAATTCCTGAAAATTTCTCAGATTTTTTACAATGCCGTTAATTTGCTGTTTTGAGGGACTTTTTCCCATTTCTACATCAAAAAAATAGTTGGGATTGAGCAGGTTTTAGGTGCCTCAAAAACGGTCTGGCTTGCGCGTTAGCCCGCATTTGGCGCAGGCCTGCCTCAAGCAGGTCAGATGCTAACGAAAATTCGGAATGGGGGCGTAAGAGGCACACATGCGCATTTACAATCGGCAAGCAATACAGCAGGTGAAGTAGTCACCGGCTTGCGAATATGAGGGCAAAGGTATGAAGATTGCAGTTGTAGGTCTTGGATATGTGGGATTGTCCAACGCGGTGCTAATGGCACAAAACCACGATGTCACGGCAATCGACATTTCTGAAGAGCGGGTCCAAATGGTCAATTCCGGCCAATGCCCCATCGTCGATGCTGAGCTTGAAGACTTTCTTGCCAACCGAACGCTGTCGCTCAGGGCAACTACGGAACCTTCCTTCGAAGATGCCGAATTCGTCGTTGTTGCAACCCCTACAAATTATGATGCCAAATCCAACTACTTCGATACATCCAGTGTCGAATCTGTCGCCCGGCAGGTGAATGCGATTAACCCCAAGGCCACCGTCATCATCAAATCGACGATTCCGGTGGGGTTTATTCAGTCGCTGCGCTCTGACCTGGGCAGCGACAACTTCATCTTCTCGCCGGAGTTCCTGCGTGAAGGGCGCGCGCTTTATGACAACCTGCACCCGTCCCGCGTAATCGTTGGCGAACGTTCGGACCGGGCGCGGGTATTTGCCGAGCTTTTGCTTGAGGGTGCCCTGACCAAAGACGTGGACGTCCTGTTCACCGACCCGGATGAAGCCGAAGCGATCAAGCTGTTTTCCAACACCTACCTCGCCATGCGAGTTGCCTTTTTCAACGAACTGGACAGCTATGCCATGGCTGGCGGTATGAACACACGCCAGATCATCGAGGGGGTCTCGCTGGATCCCCGAATTGGCGATCACTACAACAATCCGTCCTTCGGGTATGGGGGGTATTGCCTGCCAAAAGATACCAAACAGCTTTTGGCCAATTACAGCCATGTTCCGCAAAACCTTATTCGTGCCATCGTGGACGCGAACCGGACGCGCAAGGATTTTTTGTCAGATCGAATCCTGATGAAAGGCCCACGCGTCGTTGGTATCCACCGGCTGGTCATGAAAGCCGGCAGCGACAATTTCCGTCAGTCTTCCATTCAAGGCATCATGAAGCGGCTGAAAGCCAAAGGCGTGGAGGTCATCGTTTATGAACCAACGTTGGAGGAAGATGAGTTTTTCCGCTCTCGTGTCGTGCAGGATCTCGAAACCTTTAAGTCCGAAGCCGACTTGATCGTTGCCAACCGGAATAGCCCCGAACTTGAAGATGTCGCGGACAAGGTGTTCACCCGAGACTTGTTTGGCGCGGACTAAACGGGTTTCACTTGTTCTGCACTTCTGGGCAATGACCTTATTGATCGGTTTGACAGGATCAAAAACCGACAATCAGCTTTGCTTTATAAGTTAGGTTTGCAAGGCTGAAATCCCTGCCGCGCGTTTTCAAACCAATGTCACACAGAACCCGGTGCACAGTTCAGCCCTTGGCCCCCTGCCCGCGCGCGTATTTATCTTCGTAACGCACGATATCATCCTCGCCCAAATACGTGCCGGTTTGCACCTCGATCAGGACCATCGGGACCGTTCCCGGGTTTTCCATCCGGTGCATTGCCCCAAGAGGGATATAGACAGATTGGTTCTCGGTCACCAATTGCTCACGATCATCGATTGTCACGCGGGCCGTTCCCTCAACAACAATCCAATGTTCGGAACGATGGAAATGGCTTTGCAGGCTCAACGATGCACCAGGGTGCACATAGATGCGCTTGACCTGAAAACGCTCTCCGACCACCAGGCTTTCGAACCATCCCCACGGGCGGTGATCCTTCGGGAACGCCGTCGCCTGCGGCGCGCCTTTTTCCTTTAGCGCGCTAACCGCTTTTTTGACATCTTGCGCCCGCGATGCATCGGCAACCAGAACCGCATCATTCATCGCCACAGCGATGATGTTATCCAGCCCGATACCCACGATTTCCAGCTGTTCGCTGTCCGACCGCAAAAGGGTGTTCTGGCAATCAATCGCCGTTGCCCCCCCACTGGTCACCACACCTTGCGCGTCCGGGCCGCTTTCGCGCCATACGGCGTCCCAGCCGCCCAAGTCCGACCATGCGGCGCCGAAGGGCACAACCGACAAGTTCGTTGCCTTTTCCATCACGGCATAATCGATCGAAATGTCTTCGGCCTGCGCCCAGCTTTCAGGGTCGAGACGCAGGAACCCCAGATCCTGCTTTGCTTTTTCCACCGCTGCCTTGACCGGCTCAATCATATCGGGGGCATGCGCCTGGAAGGCTGCGATGATGTCCGCCGCCCGGAACAGGAAAATCCCTGCGTTCCATTTGTAATTCCCGGCCTCCAGCATTTCGGTCGCACGGGCGAGGTCTGGCTTTTCGACAAATTTCTTCAACGGAAGAGGCGCACCGTCACCGCCCGAACCAGCGGCCAGTTCAAGGTATCCGTACGCTGTTTCCGCATGTGTCGGGGTGATGCCAAAAGTCACCAGTTTGCCCTGCGCAACCGCCTCCAAACCCCGTGCAACGGCGGCCTGAAATTCAGCTGCATCCGGAACCACGTGATCGGAAGGGGCAACCAGCATTACAGCAGCCTCGTTCTTGGCATAAGCATGCACCGCCGCCGCAAGAACCGCTGGCGCTGTGTTGCGGCCCTCAGGCTCAATCATGATCGTGCCGGGGTCAATTCCGATAGCCTGCAGTTGTTCCGCGACGATGAACCGAAAGTCCGAGTTGGTCAGAACCACCGGCGGTTCAAACTCCAATTCCGCGTTTGCCCCTGACAACCGGCGGGCAGATGCCTGAAACAGGGTCTCTTCTCCGACCAATGGAACGAATTGCTTCGGGTAGCTCTTTCGAGACAAGGGCCAGAGGCGCGTACCGGAGCCCCCGCAAAGAAGGACAGGACAGATCAACATAAAATGCTCAATAATTTGACGCGGTTCCTAATTTTCCTATTGAAACCGTCATGACCTGACAAGGCTTGGCTTGGTTTGGCCGAAAAAAAGGATGTTCTGTGCCGCTAGCGTGGATGAGTTTCCGAAGCTGTGTACCATCGAGAATTTTGCGTGCTTTCGAACCTGGTTCGGCGTGAACGGCGCTAAGGACGGGCACTTATGAATGTAGGCTCACCACCGTCCAGGCAGACCGCAGTCAGTACGCCGGTGGCAAAGGCGCCGGTATCCACAGCAATCCGTCCGCGCCGCGCTGTGGCTTGATCGACAATTGTGTGACCATAAACAACCCAAACACCGTCTCGCCTGTCGGTAGTTCGAAATTCTGGATGGCCCCACATCAAAGTTTTTTCGGGTTGCTGATCGGCGGGCGTACTCGGATTTGCACCAGCATGCGTCACAAGGACGTTGCCGGAATAGTCAAAGGTCCTTAATTCCGCGATCCATTGGACCAGCTCAGGTCCCATCTCCGCCAAAAGATTGTCTCGGCAGGCGACCAGTTCAGCAGCGGTCATCTCGGCGCGCACGTTCCGGACATCAAATGAGGCCAGCGTCTGCAGGCCACCATAGCGCAGCCAGCGCGGGCCATATTCCTCAGGGTCACACAGGAAATTCAACATCATGTCTTCGTGGTTTCCCTTCAGACAGATGAAATCCGGGCGGTCTTGGATCAGACGTAGAACGTCAGCACTGTTTTCGCCGCGATCGATATAATCTCCGACAAGGATGATCCGATGATCCCGAGGAATCTGAGGCAACAGTTTCTGCAACTGCCTTATGCAGCCGTGCACATCACCAATGACACAGGTCGGCGTGTCCGGCACAGGAGCAGGAAAGACCGCGCGTCGCCCGAAACGTTGAATCAGTGATGACAGCACGTTAAGGGTGCCTCCTGAGTGGCTGCAGCGACCGGCTATCATTGAATTCATGGGCCGGCGGTCAAGACCCAAGGCGTCTAACATTTGCGCGCCGGTCTAAGCAAGCTTCATTCAGGCTGTCCGGCAGGCAGGAATTCCCATTCTGATGATCTCTGTGCCTTTTATCCTGAAAACGCCGTTGATCCGGTTACGCCCTTTTTCCATGAACCACGTCTTAAGCGGCTCGGGATAATACGCGGCCATGATGTGACTGAAATAGTCAAAGTCTTTTGGGGCAAGCCGCCGGCCACTGCGCGAAGGTCCATGGAATCCAAATGTCGTGTCAGGGTTCACACAGGTTCCGGGAAGACCCAGAAACATCGTGCAGGTTGAAAAGCAGACACGTCCCCGAATTTCGACTTGAATGCCGTTTTTCTGCAGATTTTCGATTTCGATCAAACGGTCATGCAGATACCCGCCTCGATCGCTGCCAACAACCATCAGCCTGTCAGCTAACGTGGGCGAAGGGACAGAAGTCACCGAGGTCAGTACTCCCGCAAACAGTGCCGCCACTATAGCTTTGATTCCGCGGTGCTTAGGTTTGCAATACGCTCTGGCCGACGCGCGCTGAGGGCGAAAAAGATTCCTTTTTTCCAGCATTTCGAAGCCTCCGATTCCAGTTGCGGACCGGATCAGAGATAAAACCGCGTGGTGCGTTCCCTGTGAGCGGGAAAAGTCAAAATTATGTTTTAAATCAAAAGTTTAGTTATAGTTTTCTTAAACTTTTTGATTTCCGGCTGCTCTATCACCGGAGTTTGTTCAGCTGAAAGCAGTTCTGACCGCAAGCCTATCCAATTAGCATACAACCGTAGTTCAGCTCTGGTTCACAAATGCAGTGGGAACTTCGTTCGTATCGGCAAAAGCGGCGCGGCAACTCGAACCCACATTGCACTTTGAGGACAAATTAGCAGAAATTTTCAATCGCGTCCAAAAGCCGGATGGGATGAAATGGATTGTACCGCCCAAGCGGTGATCAAGCGATCCTTCGGCAGCGCTCTCAAATCTCAAAAGTGACGTAAACAGGTCTGAGACAGATGATCAGCTATAAAGTGGCTTGTTGTTCACCTGGTGCCGTTCCACCAACTTACGCATATGCTTGCCCTTTTTGGGAATGTAGCGTGCGGAAATCGCCTCGAACTGCGGATCGCAACATTCGGGAAACAAGTCTTTGATTTCTTGTCGGGCTTCTGGAGATACAGTCCTGAGTGCCTCAGGGCCGGTAAACAAGCTTTCCGTCAGCGCCCCGTTGGACCAGATGATCTCATGCCGATCGAACAGTATGTGAAAGTATTCGACGCTACCCGCGGTGTCGGGCAGAAAGTCGATGCCATCCAAAGGCAGCAGCTTTTTTGCCGGTATCAGAACATCCTGACATTCAAACATGCGCATGGCGACAGCTGATGACACCAAAATGCGGTGCTGCTGGGACACAATTAGGTCCTGCTTTGGATACCCATCACCCAAGGCATTCACTCGGATTAGGATAGGCCGAAGCCGTGGCTGAGCTTCAAGCTCTTCACGGCTCAGTTTACGCGATCCGACCCAACGAACCGGTTTAAATCCGTGATCCTGGGTGAGAACTTGATCGCCTCCCCGCAGATCCTCTATCGGAACTGGCCCTTCCTGTGTTTCGATCAGTGTTCCGGCCGCAAAGCACAAAACGTCCACAAACTCGCCGTCTGCATTTGTGGGGCCGGTCACGGACTGGTCGATGGTAATGGTGTTCGATCCGGTATCGTTCCAAGCGTCTGCAATTGCGGCGGAATTTACCGTCATTCCGTTGAAAAATTCCAGCGGTACAAGCGCGCCGTTATCTGCCTTCACGCCAAAGAGCTGGATTGTTCCGTCCGGCTCAACGACCAAACGAACAACTGGTTCACCGTTGGTGTTTCCAAGCTGCCAAACAGCTGGTGTATCGATTTCGTACCTGTCCCCGTCAGCAAAGCGAACAGTTTGACCCTCGGTACCATTGACTTGTCGTTGGAATTGCAGCTCATTCGGCGCCCCTGCGGGTCCACCAACAAACAAATCCACACCATTGATCTGCAGGCTAAAGCTGTTGTCGAGAGAGTCGAAATCAATAACAAAACCGCCACCAGGAGAAGTATCGGTGAACGTAGTACCAACGCCGCCAGAGATGTTGAAGTTTGCCATGCTACTTTCGACCTGCCCCAAAAGTTAACGGTTTTCACACCGCTTACGTCGACTTTTCAGATCGAGATATTGGCTTGTTTCTCATCTTTGGGGAAGAGATTTCTTAGGAATTCTGTTGCTCCCCGTTTTGGTCGCGGACTGCAACAGAGATTCAAGTATCAATCCGATTTTGTTCAGAACCTTTAGCTGGGACCACGCAGACGCGCATAACAAAGTATTTGCGTCCTCAGTGCTTCCTGTTGTGATAGCCGAAGGCAAAATACCAAGCGAAATGCATGATATATTGTTTTCATCCCTGTTTTTGCGCTTAGGATTTGTGTCTTTGACCTTACGGTTATTCACCTGACAGGGCGCAGATGTTAAACGATTGATTCATTTGATCAATTGCAGTCTGACCGTGGTGTTTTGGACTATCTGACGCTGGTTGCGGGAGTAGGATTTGAACCTACGACCTTCAGGTTATGAGCCTGACGAGCTACCGGGCTGCTCCATCCCGCG
>NZ_JBXWOM010000024.1:0-12631 GCF_059610905.1 Ruegeria sp. CDSC002 | reverse complement strand
AATTGCATTGCTTACAGTGATGGCGCGACAGCTGGTATCGAGTTCCTTGGCGACGAAGGCGCATTGTGAGCAGTCTGTTGCGTAACCGAAAACGGCTGCGCAGCACTGTCTCGGTCTTAGGATAGTTCGACTTGGTTTGTAGAATAACCACCATCGTATTTGCGATCCTTTACCTGTTGGCGTTGATTGCATTCTTGACAGGCACATTTGGCTGGCTGGGACAGGAACAAGACCCTTTGTCCGGGGTGTTCCTTTTGCCGTTGGGACTGCCTTGGATATTTCTAGCGGACTTGGTCTCGGAGTCAGCCAAGCCTTGGTTTGCGGCGATTGCACCGATGCTCAACCTGTTGGCGCTGGTCATGATTTGCAGATGGGCACGCAGATTGCGCCAGTAGTGGTGGCTGAACTCTTTCTCACCAAAAGGGAGGAAAACATGGGAAAAGTAATCTTGGGAATTGTGATCGGGCTCGTCCTCGGCGTGGTTGGGGCGATGACCTTGGGTGGCGGGGCCGCGGTGGGTGTCGGCGTTGCGACAGGCTTGTCCGCCGGTGTCTGCACCACATTGAAAGGAGCACAAGCCGAGAACCTGATCACCGCCGAGCAAGCGGATCAGATCCTCAACCGCGTAAATTCTGAAATGGCGTCACTGCAAGGAATTGAAACGACGGACGAGATCGTCGGCAGCGCGCAGGCATGCGATGAATTTCTGTCAAGTTTACGAGAAGCCAAGTGAGGTTCCGATTTGCACGGAACAAAACTCCAAGGATTAGCCAGCAAGGGACCATCTGATGAAACTCGATTTACTCAAACTCCTCACACCCATGTTCGCAATCGCAGGCACGGCTTCGTTTGCAATGTCTGAAGCAGACGATGCGTGTATCGATCATTTGCGACAGGTTGGAGGACCAGACGGTCAATCAGGTACGATTGAAAGCTCAGAGTTCTCAGAAGCGGGCACGCTCGTCATGTTACGTGACGCAGGCGGAACACTTTGGCGTTGCATCGCGTACAAGGATGGAAGCATCGGCGAGATGTCGGTTGTCGAAGCGATGGATGATGGCGGTGGAGCCATGGCAGGCGCCGCCGGGTCTACTGGTAGCCAACGCGTCAAATTTGATTCTGGTTCCACTGGCGCAGAACTCGTTGGTGAACTCGCGCCCGGAGCGTCTCAGCAGTATGCTCTAGGTGCTAAAAATGAACAGTTCCTTTACGTTCGCGTTGCTCCGCGAAATGGCTCCTTGGACTACGTTATTCGCAACCCCGATGGATCTGAACTGTTGGGATTGATGTCGGCGGACAAGGAGTATCGAGGACAGCTTTGGCAATCCGGTGATCATGTTGTGGAGGTTATCAATCGCAGCAACTCTTCTGTCGACTACAACGTCATTTTCGGAATTGAATAGGTGATCAATCAGAAACCCTGGAACGCAAGTCCAAAAAAGCGAGGGAAAAACAGATGAAACCCAAGGTCCTATTGGTGATCGGCACAATGTGCATTTCGGCGCTTGCAGCATGTGATGAGAGTAGCGGTTCGGTGGATGCAAGTGCATCAACTGTTGGCAGTTCTAGCGATCTTTCGTCATTTGAAGGGGCAAGAGCGGGCCAAGCTGAAATGGGTATTCAAAGTCTCGGGTTTGAACTCATCCGAAGCGAAGGGCTGACCTCGTACTGGTTTAACAAGGATACTGGTGCATGTGCTCGGATCACGACATCTGACGGAAGGTACTCAGATGTAGCTATGCTGCCATCAGGTGACTGCTGACACATTTTCATCTAGCTAACATCTGCATAAGGGAGCTCTAGTTTGCATTTCGACCTGGCACATGCGGCGGTCATCATTGCCGCTCTAGTTATCACAAACCTGGCAATGAAATCGGCCGGCGTGATCAACGAAGAAAACAAACACCAATTGAACTGGAAAGTTTTTCTGGCCTACTTCGTGGTCGTCTTTATCATCAATCTGGTGTGGCCGATTTAAAGCTTCACGGCAGAAAGATTATCGTCCACTCGATATAGCTGCCGAGAATGAGCCTCTCCAACAGACCACCAAGTGTGAAGCGTGTGAGAATATGGCGCGTGAGAAAAGAAAGGAACTGACATGCGGTTTTTGACGTCCCTCATATTCATTGGTGTTCTCGCAACCGCTGCGAATTCCGACGTAACAAGCCGAAACGGCGGTCCAAGCAACAGTCAAATGCTATCAAAGGGCGGCGATGGAGGTGTTGATGGCGTCGCTTTCTTTCGACCCGTATTGAGCGGAGTGTTGTATCGCTCCGGTTTCAAAGGCGGCGACAAGGGGCGAACGGGCCTGAGTGAAGGACAACGCGAAGCTTTGTGTGATGAGGGGTTTTCAACCGGGTTTTATGCGGACTTCGGCAAAAACACTGAATACGGTCGCACCAGTTGTGGAAACGGATCCTTTGACTATCAAAGTGCCAGATCCTCCCGACCCAGTGCTGTCATGGCGTCCATACACGAGGTGATTCAAAACCCTGGAAAAGGCCCTGTCCTGGTGCACTGCATGTGGGGTGTTCATTCCTCGGGAGCATTGTCGGCAATGGCGCTCGTTCAGTTTTGTGGTTGGACGGAAGAAAGGGCCAAGGAATATTGGAATGATGCCCGAAACGGGGCCCCATGTTCAGGCGGGTGCGACCAGTGGATTGACTCAAAATTCTCCAACTTCAGCGTCGACCCCAAGTTGAAAATCTCCACCGAACAACAGGCAGCGATTTGCCCCAAATGATATTGGGAGGACTATCCAAATGAAGTTCAACCTTCTGGGGTCACTTGCTTTCATTGCACCCACCGTCTTATGGGCGAACGACGATGTTCTAGGTGAAGCCACGACATTTGATAGTCCCAACGGCGGTACTGAACGCTGTATTCGGATCGAAAAAATTCCAATGGGCGAGTATAAGAACAGCGACCTTGAGGAAGAAACAACCTATTGCGAGATCGATTTCTATGCCTCCGAAATTGCGATTTGCCCAAAAACTTGGAGCACCAGCCCAGGAATGGCCGTCTACGATATTTCGGAAGGACCTTACGTGGGGAACCGTTTTGAATTCGAGAGAAACGCTTGCAAAGAGGGGAAGGCAGCAAAAGATCTGGCCAAGGAAAGAGTGGCCAAGTTCAAGTCCACCATGAACCAAAAGGGCACCAGCGGAACGTTTTCCACCTCGTCGCTGCTTTACTATCATTTCTCCAGATATTTCGATGCGACTGTCAAAGTTCCAGTCGCTGTTTGGCGTAGCATGGACGCCCAGGCGCATTTTTCCGAAGTCGCAGAGCCTGGCCTTGCGATTTCTGGTGGCTCTCATGGCGGGCGCATGAACCACGAAGGCTGGCGGGTCTTCGCAGCTGCGGATGCTGACCCGAACTCATACCAGCCAACCGACGATCTGTTCACCGCAGATCGAACGCAAATATACGGTGTGCTGCTTGATAGCCCTGGGCATCGATACGGCTCGGAGATCAACGGCACCCGTAAATCTGGTTGGGGGAAAGGTCAGAACCGCGATTTTCAGGAAACTCCTGCTTTCTTGGCTTTGCGTTCTTCAAAACCCTTGCCAGAGGCCATTGTAGATGGCGTCGGCGAAGGTCGAAAAGACCGGATGATTAACAAGGATCTCGGTCCCGATGTCAGCGACCAACAGATGGCATTTTGGATGCAAGAACTTACCGAGATTGTTCTCCTCGATTTCATCTTTAGCCAGCAGGACCGCGTAGGAAACATAGACTTCACACCCTATTGGTATTGGGTCGAAGACGGAAAGCTGAAGCATAAGAAAGCCAAGCACCATGAGCCAAACGATGAAGACGTTCCCGCCGAAGCATTATTGATCCGTCGCAGCAATCTAAACGACAACGATGCTGGTGCGCGTATCGAGTATGCCAACTTCGCAAAATCTACTCAAATGCTGGAGAAAATTCGCCACTTCTCTCCAAGCACGTACCGGCGCTTGGTTACATTGAATAGTGACCTTCAAACCCAAGGCCCGGTCTATGACTGGCTATCGCAAAGCATTGGGTTGTCAGACAGTCAGATTGCACAAGTTGTCAAAAATACCGCGCTTGCAACATCCATCCTCCAGGACAATTGTTCTAATGGTGATTTGATGTTCGACTTGGATCCTGTCGCTTTCTTTGTGAGAAACGACACCGTAGTGGAGGCCGTGAACTGTAGTGACCCGTAAGCTTTCTAAGCTTTTTGCGGCGTTCATTTGGACCGCTCTGCTCACCTGCAAAGCGGCGGCATTGGATGTAATCGTCATATCGGATCTGAACGGAAGCTATGGTTCGGTAAGATACGATGCCCGCGTCGACAAAGCGATTGAGCGCATAATCGAGATTGATCCCGATCTGGTGATTTCGACCGGAGATATGGTCGCGGGACAGCGCATTCCCAACTTGTCCGACAAACAGGTCAGGGAGATGTGGAAGGCGTTTCACGAGGCGGTATCAGATCCTTTAACGGCTGCCGGAATTCCGTTTGCGGTCACGCCGGGAAACCATGACGCCTCCGCTTACCGAGGGTTCGAGCGTGAAAGAAAAATATACGCAGAGGAATGGACGCCGAGAAAGCCAGACGTCGACTTCCTGGTTTCAGATGACTACCCGTTCTTCTACGCATTTGAGATGCAAGGCATTACGTTTGCGTCTCTGGATGCTACGACCCTAGGGCCGCTGTCCGGCGATCAGCAGGACCGACTTGTGGAACTGGGTACAAGTGGAGACCCGATTGTCACTTTCAGTCACCTCCCACTTTGGCCCTTCGCGATCAAGCGTGAACGCGAAATCATCGGTGACCCAACACTTGAAAAAATCTATTTGGAAAGCGGTGTGGTTCTGCATCTGTCAGGCCACCATCATGCCTTCTATCCGGGTTGGAAAGATGGTGTTGCTTACGTCTCCCAAGCTTGTTTGGGAGGTGGCCCGCGACGGCTTATCGGATCAAAAGCCAGATCACCTCACAGCTTCACTCATGTTACGTTCCAGCCAAACGGAAAATTTGGGATAGCAGTATATCGAGGACCTGACTTCGAAAGGTCGCTAAATTTCAAGTCGCTTCCGGAAGAGATCAGATCCCCGAATGCAGTCTTGAAACGTTTAGACCTTGTGAAATGACTAGAGGTTGAGTTTCAGTTCAACTTTTTCAGGAACCAGATCGTTTATCATCTCTTCTATCCGGGCTTCTGAAAGTCCACCCGAGGTGATGAAAAGCAATGAGACGCGAGACTTTCCGGGGACGTGGTGTTTTCTGACCAGCTTCCAGCCAGCGTCTGCGGCCATGGCTTCAATGTCCCCGCTGACTTTCAATGAGTGCTCTTCGTTTGAAGCCTTGAGCGAAATTTCCACGCCCTTGTTTCGCCCACCGAGCCAAATGAAACACCAACATACAACCGCCACCAGTGTGGCCATCAAGGGTAAGCCCAGCCCTACCGCCAGCCCAAGCACGGTGACTATAATCATTTCCACCGTGTCGACCGGGTCATCCATATTTGATCGGAACCTTAACAGAGCTCCTATTCCAAAAATCACGAACCCGATCATCGATCCGTGCTGTACGACCAGAAACCCAACCGCCATGCCGACAAGCGCATAAAGGAAGAACAGTCGCGGCATGACGATATCGCTGACACTTCTACGGGCTTTACGTCTCACCGGATGATAGACGATCAAGCCAGCCAGAATGATCGTGACGATCACATCGAGAGTAAAGAAATACAGTTCCTGTTTGCCACGAAACTGCGTCCACCGGCGTTCGATGAGAATTTCCGATTCCGAAGCCCCGGCCAGCATCGTCGCAGGGTCGACTTGTGACACCGCAGCACCTGGCAACAGCAGCATCAACAACACGGTCACAAATGTGAGGGTCGTATTCAACTTGTCTTCCTTCCTGCTCACGCCAAAGGCTTACGCTTCACCAAAGGCACATCGTGCCCTATTCAATTCAATCGCAACAGGCGGGATCAGGTAAAGAGATTACCGTGCATTCTTCGGACATCGCGTCCGGACTGTGATACGAACGCTGATACAAGGATATGGTCCAAGCGCGAGAAAATTGAATGGCAGAAAACAAAGTGTTTCCGTCAAAACCTACAATTTCACGGTGTTTCTGCAAACTTAGACGACTCGCTTTTACGGCCAGCTTGGTTGCGGCAGCCATCTTGCCTTGGACCGATTTTGCCTACGCCGAAAGTGCTGGTTTGGTTCTGGTCGATAAATTCAAGGTGGCAGACAAATCAGAGGGATTTTCAGAGCCTTCCGGTTTGGCAATGTCTAACACTGAAGGCTTCTTGTGGTCTGTAAGTGATGCCGAACCTAAACTGCACCTACTCGGAGTCGACGGGGTATTAGGAAACTCTTTCAAGTTGCCAGCATTGGCAGGATCAGATTTGGAGGGTGTTGCACCTCGAAAAGATGGGTCTGTTTTGGTGCTTCAAGAAACTGACCGATCAATCCTAGTCGTTCACCCAACTGACCCCATTCAACTGACGACAATACCTCTCGCATCTCTTAAAGGTTACCCGACCGCCGCTGAATTACTCGTCGGCAACCCTTTGAATAAGGGACCCGAAGGTATCGCCGTTGACCCGGAATCCGGGCGGGTCTTCGTTGGCATCGAGGGACAACCAAGGTTGTTAATGGTGTTATCGCCAGAGCTAGACGAAATTATTGAGATCATTCCTTTAGCCCGCGATGCAGGTTTTATCTCCGAGCGTGTAGATGATGATGAACTGGATTTGAGCGGCCTGGCATGGTCCCGGTCCTCGCGTTCTCTTTGGATTGTGAGTGACAAAGGCCGTCAGATCTTCATCTACAATCCAGAATCCAAGTCCGTAAAGTCTATCAGTTTGACGTTCACAGAAGATGGAAAACAAAAAGAAGTTAAACATCCCGAAGGGATCGCTCTCGATGAGATCAGAGGGCTTCTCTATATCCTGACAGATGATGCCAAGAAATCGCGGCTTTATGTTTTTGAGCAACCGGAGTTGTGAGGACTGTCCTACTAGTTCTCTACTCTGCGTGGTTGAAAAGCGGGGTTGTGTAAATGAGTGCCGTCTTATGTGCAGTATATTAAGTAAATCTGCGCTCTGTTCGATATGTTTCTAAAAAACATCACCCATCAATATATTCGAATAGCGTCAGGTTCACACATGCGAACCATGTAATATCGTTGGGCTTCAACATGCTCAGTCACCTTAAGGTTATCGATAATGCCCGTATCCAATTCGGTTGTAATTGCGATCATTTGCACTTTAGTGGCCTTTGTTGCAGTTCCAAAATACAGCATTGCCCAAACCTGGGACATCGCATCACAGCACTCTGTCAGCGGCGTAACGGTATATGATACGGATGAGCTGTTAACGTTTGCCGGTCAGTTGGCTTTTGATCGGTCAGGGCGCATCACAGCAGTGGATGTCGCATCAACGATCACGCAGATCTACCGAGAAGACGGTTACTTCTTGGCTGAGGCCTGGCCCGGCCCCGATGGGCAGAGCATAATTGTTGATGAAGGGCGCATTCAAACCATCGAAATTGAAGGTGTAGATACGCGCACGTTCCAAACCCTAGAGAAGATTTTTCAGCCCCTCACCACCTCCTATCCCATAACGCTGAAACGATTTGAGCGGGCGGTTATGCTAGCCGAGGACATACCTGACTTGGAGTTGTCGACCGAACTTGATTACCCGGATCAGGCTGGTGCTCGGCTGAGAGTATTGGGAGAGCCACTGCGAAAACAAGCCGGTAGTGCGACACTCGACAACCCTCCGCGTGAGCTTGGAGAAGCGCTAAGCTTCTATGTCGTGCAAGAGTTTTATTCAACGCTGACCGTCGGGGATTTGCTGCGATTTGAGGGATCAGGCAATTACAATTGGGACAAAGACGATGAGCACTCTTTATGGGGCGCTCTTACCTATCGCACGCCGCTGAACAGCAATGGTCTGTACGGTGAGATCTTCTACGGGAACATAAACGCAAAACGTGACCTCTCAGGGGACTTTGCGAGAACAGATATTGACGGCGAGAACTTCACAGTCGCGATGGGTTACCCCGTGATCCGCGATGTGGCCCGTTATGGATATCTTCTGCTGGACTATCGCCTTTCAAAAGCGGATTCAGTCAGTGGTGGCGTTCCACTATCCAGTGACGCGAGTGTCGTTGGCCTTACATATCTTTACGGGCAAAACTATCCAAAGGGACAAGCTCTGGAAGCGGGGCTAACCTTATCTTTTGGTGACAATGACAACGACACGACAGACGCGAATTTTGACGACGGGGACTCTTCGTTCTGGCATCTACGAGGCGGCATCGGATACGAAAGCCCACTAACGGGCTTGTCGCCCAACACAGCTTGGCGCACCGAGATTTGGGGGCAGTACACAACAGACCGGCTGCCCTCTGTCGAAGAGTACTTCCTTGGTGATCGCTATGCTTTGCGCGGATATCGTTTTGACGAAGTGGATGGTGATTCCGGGATTTCCGCGATTTTCGAAGTGTCTCATTCCTACTTCCCCAGTTCCCAGAGCATACATCGCTTAACGCCCTTTGCCTTTTTCGACGTGGGTTACATCTCGAACAATGACCCTGCGAGTTTTGAAGTTGACAATGCTACACTGGCATCGACAGGTCTTGGGTTGGACATTGAGTTTAAGCAAAATCTATTCCTGTCCGGATATGTCGGTGTCCCTTTGAGAGACGGTCCGTTGACCGACTCAGGCGATCCTGGCGCGTATCTTGCTCTGACAACAAGTTGGTGAGGATGTTATGAAACTGAACCGAATTTCTGTACTTACCGCAACTTGTCTAATTGCAGAACTGGCCGCTACTCAGGTCTTTGCCCGCGGAAATCACTACGGGTGGTGCCGAGGCGTAGGGAACCCACACCAGTCGAGCCAAGGGTGCGGGCAGGCTGGTGGGCAAGGGGCAGGTAATCAAGTTACTGGCCCAACTCAGCCGGTGGCAAATCAGTTGCCGCCTAAGGGAACGCAGCAAACGCCCACGTCCGTTACTGTTCCAGTCCTTGCGCCGGGCGCGGTCCCGAACGCAATTCCCGGTCAGGTTCCTATTGCGACACCAATAGCGGTTCCTGGTCAGGTTCCCACGCCGGTAGTAGCGCCAACTCTAGCTCCGCCTTTGGCACCAAACGCGACACCAAACCGGGTTCCGACAGCCGTTCCCAATCAGGTTCCACCATTGGCTACCGGTCCTACCGCGGTGCCGCCGCAAGTTCCGACTGCAACTCCCAATCAAGTTCCGGTCGCTACCCCTGGCCAGGTTCCGCCTCAACCCACCGGCCCAACAGCGGTGCCGCCACTTGTGCCCACCGCAACACCAAACCAAATACCAGTCGCAGTTCCTGGTCAGGTCCCACCTCAGCCCACCGGTCAAACTGCTGTGCCACCGCTCGTCCCGACTGCAACACCAAACCAGATTCCGGTTGCAGTGCCCGGCCGTGTTCCGCAACCCAGCGGTACTACGGCGACGCCACCGCTTGTACCAACCGCAACCCCCAATCAGGTTCCCACGGCGGTTCCTGGCCAGGTTCCACAGTTGACACCAAAACCGACGGCAACTCACGTGGCCGTCCCAGGACATCCGAAACCACAAGGCGTCGTGACAATCATGCGCCCTAAGCCGAGGCCGACGACCGGTACTGTCCAGCGACCTGGCACAACTCAAGTGACCCACCATATAACCCACCAAAGCAATGCGAAGAAACACGATCACGTCGCAGCAACACCTGGGCGGCATGATCCGCACGACCTACCGAGATTCCGCAACGCGGCGGCCAAGGAAGACTGGGAATGCGTTGCCAGCGGATTTGGACAGCGCCGTTATGATGCTGGGCGAGGCGTGTTGCTGAACAACGGAGCGTTGCGGCATCTCGGAAACGTGGACGCAATGGCACGCGATGTACCGGCACGACATCCAAAACACTCTGGCTGCATTATTTCGGTCAAACGAAAGCAGCAGTAGCGCCAGCCTGGTAAAGGCACATCTTGAAACCTTAGAGGAATTCTTCGGAGTGGGAAGCTGGTTTCCAAACAAGGTTAAGTTGAAGAATAGACATCAACCGAAGGTGTCATCGCTCAGAAGGTTAATGAGGCATACAATATGCCTTGCTGAGTGCTGTTTGGGCATCCGGCTCGGATCATCGGATGCCCCAAAAAACCGACTGTACGTCGTCAGGGTTTTCCGGAGAATTTAGGCCGTTTTGTAACGGAGGCTCTGGTTCGGTTTCTGTTTGAGTTTAGGCGGCAGCGGCTTGGTGCTGCAACCTGCGTTTTCGGATTGTCTGCTTCTTGATCTCCTCTCTCCTCTTTAGGATCTTCGCGCTGCGGCCGTGATAGACATCGGCGGGGGTTAGGTTGTCCAGGCTCTCGTGGTAGCGATGGTTGTTGTAGTGATCGACGAACGCCCCGATCTGGCGTTCCAGGTCGCCGGGCAGGAAGTAGTTTTCCAAGAGGACACGGTTCTTCATGGTCTGGTGCCAGCGTTCGATCTTGCCTTGGGTTTGCGGATGGTGCGGCGCACCACGAACATGATCCATGCCCTTGTCCTCAAGATAAACGGCAAGATCAGAGGCGACGTAAGACGAGCCATTGTCGCTGAGCAGCCGAGGTTTCTGAAGGATCGTCGCGTTGTTGCAGCCAGACGCCTCCAGCGCCAGTACCGCTTCTCGTCGGTGTATTTGACCGCCAGTTCGCGCGGCGTCAGATCTTCATGCTCAAGGGCAAAATCGACAACATCCTCGCGGACCTTACCCGGGGTGCGGTTCCACACTGACTTGGGCCGTGGGGAACGATCAGCTAAGGCATCGACGCCACCGTCGCTCCAGCGGGCATAACCAGACTTTGCAAAGTCCGGTTTCTGCGCATTGCCGGCATTGATGCACGGTGCAGCAATTTGCACTTTGGGCTCACAGTGGTCATCTGACAGTTTTGGTTGGGCATATGAGCTGTCCCGACCTGGTCAACGGCGGCAGTGCGGACGGAGCAGTCATTCATCGCGCGACCGATCAAGTGCAAATAATCAAATTCTGCCTATAGTCTTGGCAAGCGCAATTCAGAATCAGAAATTTGTTCCAGAAGGAGTTTCGTTATGGGCTGGGGGAAGAGTTTAGGTGCCATCAAGGCATTGGTTTTGGGGGTGATCGTCGCGACTGCGAGTCATGCCGAGGATTTTGACCCATCGAACGCTAACACTGCGGACCGCATGACCTATCATCGCGCAGTTGATGCTGCTGTCTGGGCCATGCCTTTGATGAACTTCAAATTCTACATCGATGCTCTCGCTCGGGCCGGTGTCGGGCCGAATGACATTGGTTACAATTCGAAGGTTCAAGATTGGCGCTTCCAAACCGCTACGCCCAACAATACGACGCCCTATATTCATGCATATTGGAACATCAAAGATGGGCCAGTTGTGTTCGAAATGCCTGCTTCAGTCGAAGGGATTGGCATCTTTGGCACCGTGATGGACGCTTGGCAACGCCCACTTGACGATGTGGGCTCAAAAGGGCGCGACAGAGGCCTTGGCGCAAAATACCTGTTGGTGCCGCCAAATTATGACGGTCCGCTGCTCAGGAATGCTCTGGTCTATGAGCAGGAAACCAATTTCGGCTTTGCTGTGCTCCGGCCGATTATCGCCGGAGGTCCGACCGAAGAAAACCTTGCGAGGGCCACTGCATTGACTAAACAAATCAAGGTGTATCCGCTGTCAGAGGCTGGAGAGGAGGCCGCAACAAATTATGTTGATGTCTACGGCGTGCCGCTGGAAATGACGCCTAAGATGGATGGTGGAATCTATGGTCACATCCACGAGATGATAGGCGAAGAAGTCGTGTTGGATCGCGATCTTGCCATGATGGGTGCACTTGCACGTATCGGAATCAAGCGTAACGACCCTTTTGAACCCGATGCAAAATTGCAGGCTATTTATGATGTAGCTGGTCCTGAAGCACTCGAATACATGATTGACCAGTACCACCGTGTGCTCAATCCATTTGTGTTCGAAGGGAAGAAGTGGTCAGCGCTTGTTCCCGATGGATCGCGAGAAACAGAATGGAGCTATGAATACCCTTCATACTACGACTATGTGGCGCGCGGTGCACTTTACTACGCGATTATAACAAGTGTTAAGAATTACGGGACAGCAACCTACTACCTCGATCTGGCCGAGACTCCAGATGGAGAGTGGCTCGATGGCAACCGCAATTACAAAATCACCGTACCTGCCAATGTTCCGGTCCGCGATTTCTGGTCGATCACGACTTACGATCTGGAAACGGCCTCATATCTTCGAGACATTGAGCCAAGCACTATCGATTCTAACATGGCCAGCGTCGTTAAGAACGACGACGGGTCCGTTGATATTTTCTTCGGGCCAAAGGCACCAGAAGGAAAAGAAAGCAACTGGCTTCCAACCAATCCAGAACGTCGTTTTTTCCTTCTCGCGCGGTTTTATGGTCCGGAACCTAGTCTGCTGGACAGTAGTTTTGAGCTGAATGACATGGAACAAACGGATTGAAAAATTCTAGTGTCCGCTTTGGGCTCAAAGCGGTCGTCGGCGGCGGCGTGTAAGAATGGCGGTCTGGACAGTCTTACAAGGGAGCGTGGTGTGG
>NZ_JBXWOM010000023.1:0-17935 GCF_059610905.1 Ruegeria sp. CDSC002 | reverse complement strand
GTGTCTCTGGATGGTCGCCTGATCGACTATGCCTCGATCCGTCAGGCCGAAGTACTGGTCGAAAAGGCTAATCAGATCGCAGCTGCGTGAACCTGTAGTGCCGGGCCATTTAACAACAACGCTTCGCACCACTGCTTCGGTTATCTTTGCCGAGGCAGTGTCGGCAGCGGACCCAGCAACTGCCCTGCGCCGCAAGTTATGCGTCGCTCCACTTCCAACACCTGCAAGTGGCGGGCGCAGCGTCCTGATTGCGGTCGGGAAGGCTGCGCCCAAAATGCTGTCAGAGGCGTTGCAACACGTTGAAGGCCCGCATGTAGCTTTGGCTGTAACACATGCTGAAAATCAGACGGATGTATCCGGCGCGACCGTCTTAACAAGCGGGCATCCCATCCCCGATGAGCGTGGGTTGAAAGCCGGGCGGCAGATTGTGTCTTTGCTCAGCGAAGCATGGGAACATGATCAGGTCATTGCGCTAATCTCGGGCGGGGGATCAGCACTTATCCCCGCCCCCGTCAGCGGCCTGACCCTATCGGACAAGATACGGGTTAACGAAGTGCTTCTATCCTCGGGGTTGGGTATCACTCAGATAAATCTGATACGCCAGCAACTCAGCCAACTTAAGGGCGGCGGGTTTCTGAAACATTCGGCTCCAGCGCCGGTCACGGCTTACATTCTTTCGGATGTAATCGGGGATGACCTGCGGGCTGTTGCCAGTGGCCCGACCGTTTCCCCTATCGGCAGCCATGCAGACGCGCGCAGAACTTGCATCGAAAACGGCCTATGGCATGAGTTGCCCAAAGCAGTCCGCACGTATCTGGAACACAGTATTCCTGATCAGAGGCTTAGTGCTCAAGCCACCAACCACCTGATCGGCTCTAATCGGATAAGCCTGCAGGCTGCACACGGTTGCGCGTCTCGATCATTCGACGCCGAGATCGTCTCGGATGCGTTAACCTGCAATGTGGACGATGCCGCAGAACAAGTTTTGCATGCGACCCGATCCGTGACCGTGGATCGTCCGAAAGCCCTGCTGTTTGGCGGTGAGACAACTGTCCGACTGCGTGGCTCAGGGTGGGGCGGTCGAAATCAGGAAATGGCATTGCGTCTCGCCTATTTGACTCAGGAACAGAAAATACCGGGCAACTGGGTTTTTCTCAGCGGTGGCACGGATGGCCGGGATGGACCAACCACAGCGGCGGGAGCCATAGTAGATGCTGGCACTGTCTGTCGGATACGTAATGCCGGGAAGGATCCAGTGGCTTTACTGTCCAACAATGACAGTAATTCCGCGTTGTCATTAGCAGGTGATCTCCTGCAAACCGGGGCGACCGGAACCAATGTGGCGGACATACAGATTATGCTACTGGTACCATAAACCTAAGACCATTCGTTATACTCGGTCCTGAGTCTGGATCTGACAAAAAACCGCAGATATCGAGTTCAAGAGATCAGTAAAACGACTCTTGCCCGGCGCGATTGTCGCGGCACGCAGAGGTTCGATCAAGGATGTCATGCTCGCTATCGGAAAGCCGACAAACAGTGGAATTCTGATCTCTGGCCTTTTTTCTGGCAGCATGATTATTTTACTATCAGGAAAACTTTGATGCTATGATGCTCCGAATGGATTGGGTTTTCCGCTGCTCCTGCTTGCAGAACCAGTTTGGACAAGTGTAGCAAGACATTGAAAGAGTGAAATTGAAAAAACGCGATAAAGAAATGGCGGCAAATCTGACTCAGGACCCACATTCCGTTCGTTCGGGTAACAGAGAAAAAGTTCTTGAAGTTGCCATCGGCCGCGAGGTTCGCGCCTTTCGCAAGCAGCAGGAAATAACCGTCGCGGAGCTTGCCCAGCTAACCGGTTTGTCGATCGGCATGCTGTCAAAGATCGAAAATGGAAATACGTCACCCTCCTTGACGACCTTGCAGTCACTGGCGGATGCACTGTCGGTTCCTTTGACAAGTTTTTTTAGACAGTTCGAAGAACGCCGGGAGGCGGTTCATACAAAAGCAGGTGAAGGTGTCGAGTTGGAGCGTGAAGGAACACGTGCCAACCACCAATATAACCTGTTGGGGCATATTGGCGCCAACGGATCAGGCGTAATTGTAGAACCCTATCTGATCACCCTGACTGCTAAATCCGATGTGTTTCCAACATTCCAACATGGTGGCATCGAGACGATTTACATGCTGGAAGGTGAAGTGGATTACCGCCATGGGGACCAGATTTACCCACTGAAACCGGGTGACACTCTGTTCTTTGATGCGGATTCACCCCATGGCCCGGAACGGTTGGTTAATCTGCCGGCCCGCTACATATCGGTGATCAGCTATCCGCAGACAAACTGATCGTCTTGCGCAATAGGAAATCCGTGGGTCTGTCATAGCCTTCATGGCTGCCCGTATTCACGATCGTGAACCCAAGCCTTGAAAAAACACGATGGTTTTCAGTAAGTTCCACGCGCGTTTCCAGTTCCAGCGCAGGCAGACCAAGCTCAGTTGCACGGCTTGCAGCATGATCCACCAACGTGCGGCAGATACCTTGCCCCCGCAGTCCTTCCTGAACTGCAAGCTTCCCCAAGTACAGGCTGTCGGGTTTGGGCGTCAGAAACATACATGCGAACAGCGGTCGGCCGATGGCCCAGATTTCACCACCATCCTTACAGTGCTCCCGCATCCCTTCCACCGTCAGCCTATGGATAGAAGACGGAGGGTCGATCCGGGCATCCATGAATTGAAATGACGCACGAAGCAGCGCAAGCGCGTCATATAATGCAAAGTCATCGCTCGGAATTAGCCAAGGCGTGAAGTCCGGATCAGTCATTTGAGCAACGGCACTTCACAATGCTCACTTCGACAAAGGCGGTTCCGTTTCCAAGTCCGGCCAAATCCCTGGCGATGTGGGTAACCCGTCGTCGAACTGGCTGAGATAGTCCAGCATCATCGGGCGATTGTCGATGAACCCCTTATAAGTTGCCAGCTCTTCAGGCAGGTCCCGAATAACCCGGTGCAGACGGCGACCCCATTTGGGAACAGTCATCAGATCCTGAAAACTGCACAGATAGCAGCGGATCGGGAACACCAGCGCATTGGAGCGCGGCAGACGGAAGAACGTCTGCAACTCGACCCGCAGATGCTGCTTGTGGGCGATGTTTTCGGGCGTCAGCGTGGTCTTTTGGATCCCCCATTTGTGATAGTTTTCCGGGCTTGTATCCAGCAAAGGGTTCACCGTCATGGTCCAGTTGAGACGCCGCGCAGGGGCGCCCTGCTGGATATTCAGCAAGAACTTCAGCGCGCGCTGGAAAATACCCATTTCATGGGCCTTCGGAACCGGCGCGTGCCATTCGAAAAAGTTCATGCCGATGTCGAAATCCAGGCTCCAATCGGCTTGTGTTGTCACCATGCCGGCGTCCATCCACAGCATCTCATCACGCTGATCCAGCACGGCGAAATCGCCCTGAGCTTGTCGCGTGATGTATTCCATCGGCCCATAAGGCAGCGTGGTTTCATCCATGAAGGTAAAGCTGTGATCGATGCCCATTGGCTTGTTGATCCAACGCCACTGATTGCCGTTGCGATGCAACTCGAACAGATCAGGATAGTCTTCGGACTTGCTAACCATGATCAATTCCAACAAGTCCCATCCGGCCAATGTCATATGCGGCAGAGACTGACAGCGCAGCGGGTCCTGATCCAGAACCATCGCGCGGTCTTTCATCTCCGAGACGTAGTGCTCGTCCACATCGAACCGCATCTCATAGACTGATCCCTCTGGCCCACCGCGATGTTGTTCCATGTTGACCGAATACATGTAGCTGTCTTCGTGAAATGGGAACGGAAAGCGTTTGATCGCCCAGTCCGAGTTGTGGAACGTATAGTCGTCGCGGAAGGACTCGTCGTTGAATTGAATGGTCATGGTGGGCCTCCTCTCAGCGGTCCAGCACGAGGGACTTGCCCTCGAAACGCGATACGCAGGGCATGATTTTCTTGCCCGATGCCTTTTCTTCGTCGGTCAGCCAGTGATCGCGGTGCACAAAGTTGCCGTTGTGATCCAGCACGACGGTTTCACACTGACCGCAGGCTCCGCCACGACACAGATAGGGCGCATCCACACCTTCGCGTTCTATGGCTTCCAGAAGGCTCTCGTTCTCGCCCACATGAACGACTTTGTCTGACGCTGCCAAACGCACTTCGAACGGTGTACCGGGCTGAGGCGCCAGGAACTCTTCGTAATGCACGCAATCTTCGGGCCAGCCTTCAGCAGCGGCCGTGTTGCGCACCCAGTCGATCATGCCCTTGGGGCCGCAGACATAAACATGCGTGCCCAGAGGTTGCCCGCTCAGCAAGTTCTCCAGATCAATCTGCTGGTTCTGGTCGTCGTAATACAGATGCGTCTCATTGGGATGCCGGTCGGTCAGTTGGTCCGCATAAGATGCCAGCGCGTGATTGCGACAGGCATAATGCAGCTCCCAATGCCCATGCAGCAGTTCAAGTTGTTTGATCTGCGCCAGAAACGGGGTGATCCCGATTCCACCGGCCAGAAACAGGTGCTTGCGGGCACGCAAATCGAGCGAGAACAGGTTGACCGGATAGCTGATGGTCATTTCGTCGCCCAACTTGACCTGGCGGTGCATGAATAGCGAACCACCCCTGCCCTCATCATCACGCCGAACCGAAATGGTGTAGGATGACTGATCAAACGGGTCCGACATCAGCGAATATGGGTTGAGCCGCGTGATGCCACCATCCTGCATTTCGACGACCGTATGGGCCCCGCCCGAAAAGGTCGGCAACTGGCCTCCGTCAATACGTTCGAACCGGAACCGCGTCACCAACTCGTTCAGCGGCGTGATCTCGGTCACTTTGACCTGGATTTTCTCGGCGCCACTCATTCGTAAATCCCCTTCGGCTCGGGCACGTTACCATGATCTTCGGCATCCACGCGGACACCCTGATAGGCGGCAAGACGGCGGGAATAGTGATCGCGCACGAACAGGTTCAGCCCGCAATGCGCACAGACAAACGGGTCAACCTCAACATCTTCGGTGATGCCTTTGCAATGCACGCATTGCATTCGGCGCGCGACCGATCCGCGATGTTCGGTCTGAATTGCCTTGTGCGGCAGGCCTACGGCCATCACCTCGTTCATGGCCTGACCCATCATGCCCTCAGAGCCGGTCAGGTAGACCTGCAACCCCATATGCGCGTCTTCCAAAACGCGGCGAATGCGCTGCAGCGAGGCTTCATAGGATGGACCTTCGTAGAATTGCGCAGGCTTCAGTGCCTGCAGTCGCTCAACGTAATCCGTTCCCTTGGGAATGTAGATCAGATGGGTTTTGGCCATCAGGTCGGGTGTTGCGATGGCGAGAACGGCTTCGGCCCCTTCGGCCTCAGCGATCATGAGATGATGTTCACCTGAGCGAACCTCTAGCGTGCCCCAGACCGGGCGGCTTGCGATTGACTTGGGAAATTCGAACTTTGACATTGTGCCCTCAAATAGGAAAAGGGCGCCACGGTGTGTCCGTCGCGCCCTCTGAAACTCAGCCCTTTGCGGTTCGGATAGATTTGTCCTGATCGTAGAACGGCATTTCTTCCGCAGTCGCCGCTATTTCTGTCCCATCACCGTTGCGCACTGTCAGCTTGGTGCCGGGTGAGGCACAGGCGACCGGCATTCGCGCGATACCTACGTTGTGCCCGTTGATTTCGGAATACATGCCAAAGGTGACAACCCCGACCTTTTCACCGTTTTGCAGCAGGTCCGCACCCTCATCCGCAGGGGTCGTGCCGTCAAGCTTGACGCCGTAGATCTTGAACCGTTCTTTGCCTTGCGATGCATAGTGGTTCTCGGCCCCAATAAAACCGGTTTTACCGGGTGAGACTGTAAATTCCAGGCCCAGTTCCCAAAGCGTATCACCGCAGGTTTCGCCGTCAAACGGGTAGGTTTCCGAATTGTCGCCCGGATAAAACAGCAAGTAGCTTTCGGTGCGCAGCAGATCGAGGGTCGAGAACTGGACCGGGACGATCCCCATATCCTTGCCTTCCGCCAGAATGTTGTCCCACAGGTGTACCGCGTGCTTGGCCTGACAGAAAATCTCATACCCGCGCTCACCAGTATAGCCGGTCCGCGAAATCATCACTGGGCAGCCATAGAGTTTGGTCTGCATGATGCCGAAATAGGCCAGATCCCGAATTCCGGGAATGTGCTTGGCCAGGAAATCAACGGCCACTGGTCCTTGAAGCGACATGTCGTGCATGTCGTCGTCAAAAATGACCGCGCAGTTTTTACCCGCCGCCACCGACGTCAGCTGCTCCATGCCCGTGCCGGTGCCGTGCACCACAAGCCATGTGTTCACCGACAAGCGATAGATGATGCAATCGTCAACGAATTTACCTTCGGCATTCAGGATCGAGGCATAGGTCGAACGACCCGGCATGATCTTTTCCACGTTCCGCGTGGTGACCCGATCAATGACATAGGCGGCATCTTCGCCGACCACGTGAACCTTTTTGAGGCCGGAAACATCCATGAGGCCCGCCTTGGTGCGGATTGCCTCATAATCAGCTTTGGCGCGCTCCGGGCTGTGGTCATAGAACCATGCGGTTCCCATGCCGTTCCAGTCCTCAAGTTCGCCGCCGATCTCGGCATGGCGCTGCGCAAGGGCGGACGTCCTCCAAAGAATGGCCATGGTTCAGCTCTCCCGTTGATTGCTTTTTGTTGCCCATATTGAGGCCGATGTCAGATTGAAAATCAACACCTCTGTGCAGATTATTTTCCTGTTGGGAATATTTGCCTTCAAATTCTGAACCCTTAGGCGGGGGCTTAGAGTTGAAGAAAATCCCTTATTTTCATGACTAAGAGGCAGTATTCGACCCTTCAAATTGAGTATGCGACGCCACCGTTAAAGATGTTTGCCCCACATATCTATTGACAGGTGCCCCACGAGATTGTCCCCTGAGTAGATAAAATTTCCCAGCAGGAAAACTCCGCAGAGAGACCTCCTGCTGCAACAACAGGGAGACTACGAAGTGGATGGCAATCTAAATGCTCTCACGACGATCTTTACCGAGTTCTACTACTGGGTAACGGTCGTTTTCATGTTCCTCATCCATGTGGGTTTTTGCATGTACGAAGTCGGCGCCAGCCGTGCCCGTAACCATATGCACACATTGATGAAAAACATCATGATCATCCCACTGGTGACGGTCACGTTCTTCTTCTTTGGATGGTGGATCTATTGGGCTTTTCCGAACTTTCCGTTCTGGGGCGGTCTGGATGCAGAAGCGGGCGCAGCGAATCTGCCTTGGGCCGACACGATGGCAACCAATGTTAGTGACAGAATCACCGGCGTTTTCTGGGCAGCATTCCTGCTGTTCTCTTGGACGGCAGCCTCGATCGTTTCGGGTTCCGTGATCGAACGGATCAGGTCTTCGGCGCTCTGGGTTCATGCGGTCATGATCGGATCGGTCTGGTGGATCATCGACGCTGCATGGGGCTGGCACTACGGTGGCTGGATGGTTCGAATTCTCGGCTACCATGATGCATACGCTTCCGGTGTAATTCACGCAATTGCAGGCGGTTATGCATTGGGTGTAATCATGGTTCTGGGCCCGCGCCTAGGCAAGTTCGCCAAGGACGGTACACCGAGGGACATTCCTCCGCACAATCCGTGGCTACTGACGATCGGCATCTTCCTGATCTACACTGGCTTCTGGGGCTTCTATGCCGCGTGCAACGTGCCTGTGATTTCACCTGAAGGGATCGATGGGCAGATCACTGGCGTAACTTGGACAGCTACCAATATCTATCTGGCTCCGACGACCCTGTCGGCGATCACCTTCAACTTCCTGATGTCGCTGTCTGGCGGTCTGATGGCGGCTTATGTGATCTCGAAAGGTGATGCGTTCTGGACATTCTCGGGCGGGCTTGCCGGAATTATCACTGCCTCGGCTGGAAACGATTTGTATCATCCGATTCAGGCAATGATCATTGCCGCGATCGGCGTCGTGATCGTGTACAAGCTGCACTACTGGGTTGAACGCCGGTTCAAGCTGGATGATGCGGTGGGCGCCGTTGCTGTGCACGGTTATGCCGGGGTTGTTGGCCTGGTGATTTCAGGCTTTGTCCTCTGGGGTGTGCCATCTTCGCCGTACGAAGGATACGCAACAATCAACCCGATCGGTCAAATCACCGGTGCGGTCATCATGTTCTTTGTTCTTGGCTTCCTACCCGGCTGGGCTCTGGCCAAGATGCAAGCGGCCGCAGGTGTGCTTCGCATCCCGGAAGAGGTCGAACTGCAGGGCCTCGATTACGCCGAGCACCACGCCTACGAAGATGCCAAGGCAGCGATCATTGAAGCTGACAAACAGGAATTGGTTGCCCGTGCTGGCGCGGCAGCGAAGTAAAGGAGAAAGACATGTCTACGAATGGATACACAAGCTGGGCTGTCGATCTTGCCGAGGTCGGTCCGATCTACCCCTTCCAAGGTTACGAAGTTCTGATGGTAATCATTGGTGTGGTCTTCTGGATTGGCTGGCATCGCATCCAGTTCGTCCGGGAAGGTGAACACCTTGAGAAGGCCCGCCACACCGGCGACGAAGAGAAGGTGAAGGCACAGCTGGAACGATACTGATCCAGCTTTATGAGCTGGCAATGGGCGTGAAATCAGAGATCACGCCCATTGCCTCTTAGGAAAAAAACTTTCCTACTATTATTGATGTCCCCCAGTTTTGTTGATACCGTCGAATCATAGTGAAACACACAAGGAGATCTGCCAGCCATGTGCGGAATTGTTGGATTATTCCTCAAAGACCAGTCTCTTGCGCCCCAACTGGGTAACATGCTGACGGACATGCTGATTACGATGACAGACCGCGGCCCCGATAGTGCCGGTATCGCGATCTATGGCGCAGAGTCGGCAGGCAAAACCAAGGTTACAGTCCAGTCGCCCAACCCCGATGCTGACTTTGTCGGCCTGGCTGATGAGCTGGGTGAAAAGCTGGGCGCAACGGTTGGTCAGACAAACAACGACACACACACCGTTCTTGAAATTCCCGCCGGTCAGTTCGAAGCCGCACGCGCTGCGCTGGCCGAAATCCGCCCGTCGGTTCGGATCATGAGCCGCGGCGAAAGCCTCGAAATCTATAAGGAAGTTGGCCTGCCCAAGGATGTTGCAGACCGATTTAACCTCAACGGTATGAGCGGCACCCACGGCATTGGGCACACGCGTATGGCGACCGAATCCGCCGTGACGACAATGGGCGCACATCCGTTCAACACCGGGCCAGATCAGTGTCTGGTCCATAATGGATCGCTGTCCAACCACAACTCGTTGCGCCGAAAACTGCGCCGCGAAGGTGTGGTTATCCAGACCCAGAACGACACCGAAGTGGGTGCAGCATATCTGACCTGGAAAATGATGAACGGCGCGACACTGGGTGAGGCTCTGGAAACCAGCATCGATGATCTGGACGGTTTCTTCACCTTTGTTGTTGGCACCAAAGACGGGTTTGGCGTCGTACGAGACCCAATTGCCTGTAAGCCTGCGGTGATGGCCGAAACAGACCAATATGTGGCCTTTGGCAGCGAATACCGTGCTTTGGTGAACCTACCGGGTATTGAAGACGCCCGGGTTTGGGAACCTGAACCCTCCACCGTATATTTCTGGTCGCACAACGACAGCCCCACAACCCACGAAAAGGCCGCCTGATATGCAGACCTATGATCTAGAGGCAGACGGGCTGCGCGGATTGAACTCATCCCTGCAGGCACAAAACGCCGAGACCAATCAAACCCGTTGGGAAATTGTGAATCCTAAGGGCAGCCACGCAATCGCAGTCGGACTGGACGCGCCGATCGAAGTGACGGTCAAAGGCTCGACCGGGTATTATTGTGCCGGGATGAACCAACAGGCGACCATAAAGGTAGAAGGCTCTGTTGGTCCGGGCGTTGCTGAAAACATGATGTCCGGTCAGGTCATCGTCGATGGTGACGCCAGCCAATACGCCGGAGCGACCGGCCATGGCGGATTGCTGGTGATCAAAGGCAATGCCAGCTCGCGCTGCGGCATCTCAATGAAAGGGATCGATATCGTCGTGCATGGCAACATCGGCCATATGTCCGCCTTCATGGCACAGGACGGCAATCTGGTTGTCTGCGGGGACGCAGGAGATGCGCTGGGGGATTCACTCTACGAAGCCCGGCTGTTCGTGCGTGGTTCGGTCAAGAGCCTCGGCGCCGATTGCATCGAGAAGGACATGCGTCCCGAGCATCTGGATATCCTGAGGGATCTTCTGGCCCGCGCGGGCAGCGACGCCAAGCCAGAAGAGTTCAAACGCTATGGTTCGGCCCGTCAGCTTTATAATTTCGACGTTGATAACGCCGCCGCTTACTGAGGAAGAAGGGTATGAAAGATATGGACGATCAGATCCCCCGCACCCTGCCGATCCAGTCGGCGACATTTTCCAACCCGATCAATGCCGAGATCCGTCGCGCCGCTGCGACCGGCATCTATGACATTCGTGGTGGGGGGGCGAAGCGGAAAGTACCTCATTTCGACGACCTGCTTTTTCTGGGTGCGTCGGTATCGCGCTATCCGTTGGAGGGCTATCGCGAACGTTGCGATACCTCAGTGACGCTGGGCACGCGCTTTGCCAAAAAGCCGATCGAGCTTGATATCCCGATCACCATCGCGGGCATGAGTTTTGGCGCATTGTCAGGTCCGGCGAAAGAAGCTCTGGGCCGCGGCGCATCCGCAGCGGGCACGTCAACCACCACCGGTGACGGTGGCATGACACCAGAGGAACGCGGCCATTCAACCAAGCTGGTTTATCAGTATTTACCTTCGCGTTACGGCATGAACCCGAACGATCTGCGCAAGGCTGATGCAATTGAGATTGTGGTTGGCCAAGGTGCCAAACCCGGCGGCGGTGGTATGCTGCTGGGTCAGAAGATTAGCGACCGCGTGGCCGAGATGCGAACCCTGCCCAAGGGTATCGACCAGCGCTCGGCCTGTCGACATCCCGACTGGACTGGCCCGGACGATCTTGAGATCAAGATCCTCGAACTGCGCGAGATCACTGACTGGCAAGTGCCGATCTATGTCAAAGTTGGCGCGACACGCCCCTACTACGACACTGCTTTGGCCGTGAAAGCTGGAGCCGACGTTGTTGTCATGGATGGAATGCAGGGCGGCACCGCTGCCACGCAGGACGTTTTCATCGAACATGTCGGTCTGCCGACGCTGTCCTGTATCCGCCCCGCCGTGCAAGCGCTGCAGGATCTGGGTGTGCATCGTGAGGTGCAGCTGGTTATCTCGGGCGGTATCCGCACCGGGGCCGATGTGGCCAAGGCTTTGGCGCTGGGTGCAGATGCGGTTGCTATCGGCACCGCCGCTCTGGTTGCCCTCGGGGACAACGATCCCAAATGGGAATCCGAATACCAAAAACTGGGCACAACAACCGGTGCATATGACGATTGGCACGAAGGACAGGACCCGGCTGGTATTACCACGCAGGACCCCGAACTGGCCGCACGTCTGGACCCGGTCGATGCCGGCCGCAGGCTGCGTAACTACCTGAAAGTTATGACGCTTGAGGCGCAGACCATTGCGCGCGCCTGTGGGCACAATCACCTGCACAACCTCGAGCCCGAGGACTTGTGTGCCCTGACAATGGAGGCCGCCGCAATGGCGCGGGTGCCGCTAGCGGGAACCAGTTGGTACCCCGGTAAGGAAGGGTTCTGAATAGATGCTGCGCGGCTCCCTGATGGGGGCCGCGTTTTGGCTTTGAAAAACTAAAATTCAACAGGGAAAGGAAAGCAATCGTGACGATAGATCTCGCAGCTTTCGCAAAAGAAAAAGGCGTCAAATACTTCATGATCTCGTTCACCGATCTGTTCGGTGGACAGCGGGCCAAACTGGTGCCCGCACAGGCGATTGCTGACATGCAGGAAGATGGCGCAGGCTTTGCCGGGTTCGCCACCTGGCTGGACATGACGCCGGCCCATCCTGACATGCTGGCGGTGCCGGATCCGTCCTCGGTCATTCAACTGCCATGGAAGCCCGAAGTGGCCTGGGTCGCCGGGAATTGCGTGATGGAAGACAAGGATGTGGCGCAGGCCCCGCGCAACGTTTTGCGCCGGTTGATTGACGAAGCTGCAAGCGAGGGCATGCATGTCAAAACTGGTATCGAGGCTGAGTTCTTTTTGCTGACCCCGGACGGCGAGCAAATCAGCGACCCATTCGATACAGCAGAAAAGCCCTGTTATGACCAACAAGCCGTAATGCGCCGCTATGATGTGGTACGCGAGATCTGCGATTACATGCTGGAACTGGGCTGGGGCCCCTACCAGAACGACCACGAGGACGCCAATGGCCAGTTCGAGATGAACTGGGAATTTGATGATGCGCTGCGCACCGCAGACAAGCATTCGTTCTTCAAGTTCATGACCAAATCCGTGGCCGAAAAGCACGGGCTTCGGGCGACCTTCATGCCGAAACCGGTTGAAGGCCTGACCGGAAATGGCTGTCATGCCCATATCTCGGTCTGGGATGCGCCGGGTGACGCCGCCAAAACCAACGTGTTTGCAGGCGAAGGCGACGGCCCTACCGGTGAAGTTGGGCTGGGCGAACGCGGAAAACACTTCCTCGGCGGTATCATGAAACACGCCTCAGCACTGGCAGCAATCACCAATCCAACAGTGAACAGTTACAAACGTATCAACGCGCCACGGACAATGTCGGGCGCAACATGGGCGCCCAATACAGTGACCTGGACAGGCAACAACCGGACGCACATGGTTCGCGTTCCCGGCCCCGGCCGGTTTGAGCTGCGTCTGCCCGATGGGGCGACCAACCCCTATCTGCTACAAGCGGTGATCATCGCCGCTGGTCTGTCCGGTATCCGGTCCAAAGCTGACCCGGGCAAACGTTGGGACATCGATATGTATGCGGAAGGCCACAAGGTACGCGGTGCGCCGAAACTACCGTTGAACATGCTTGATGCCCTGCGCGAATACGACAAGGACAAGGAACTGAAGGCCATGATGGGTGCCGAGTTCTCATCCGCGTTTCTGAAAATGAAACATCAGGAATGGAACTCTTTCGTCTCTCACTTCTCACGCTGGGAAAAAGACAACACTTTGGACATCTAAGCCGGGTTGCAAGGTTGCATCTCTGGGCCGCGGAAAAAGCTGCGGCCCCGTTACTTGAGGCCCCAAGTGGCTCGCCAGGAACGTTCTCAAGTTTCAGCATACGCAAGGCGAGTCTCGGCGCAGTTAATGACCACATCGCCAAGCATCAAGACGACACGCAGATCGTACACTTCTACAAAGGGCAATCTATTCCGCAACTGGGCGATTTTGACGTTTTGCTAGTGATGGGCACCCGATGGATGTTTCGGAGGTCAATACCAATCCTTGGCTAACGGGCTCTGTTGCAAAGTTTTGGTTGTTGACGCGCTTGAGTTTAGCGTGTGGATGGCTTTCGGTCCCAACTAGTTGAAAGCCAGCTCATGATCTCCTTCAAAGGCGCGCAATTTCCCAAGGATGTGATCCTCTTTGCTGTGTTCTTCTACGTCCGATATGGCGTGTCGTATCGTGATCTTGAAGAAATCATGTCTGAGCGTGGCGTTGCGGTAGATCACACGACGCTGAACCGGTGGGTGACAAAATACGCTAGTGCAATTGCCGAAGTCGCGCGCAGGCGCAAGGGACCGTGTGACCGCTCCTGGCGAATGGATGAAACTTACATCAAGGTGAAAGGTGCGTGGGTCTATCTCTACCGAGCCGTCGATAAACACGGCAAGACGTTGGATTTCATGCTTTCAGGTCGTCGGAACAAACCTGCCGCTACGAAATTCTTCGCTCGAATGCTTGAATGCAATGGCCTTCCAAGAAAAATCGTCATCGACAAGAGCGGCGCGAACACAGCCGGGATCAAAGCCATCAACAAGATGCTGAAGGGCTTTGGATGCCCGATCCCAATCGAGATGGTCAGGCGGAAGTATTTGAATAACATCGTGGAACAGGACCATCGCTTCATCAAGAGACGCACTCGACCGATGCTAGGGTTCAAGGCCTTTGCTTCAGCGGCGGCTACACTGGATGGAATCGAAGTGACGCACATGATCCGCAAAGGTCAACTCACGCCCGGAATCTGCCCGTTTCGTCAATTTGCAGAACTGGCGGCATAAGCTGCGGGTTCGGTTTCAACTCTTCAAAATGCCAGAAACTTCGCAACAGATCCTTCATGATCTCATCGATCTGCATCCAAGTGGAGTTTACTGCACCCCAGACGTCATGGGTCAACGCGGTTCGAACAAGGCGCGCGTTGTCTCGTGCCTGTTTGATGACTGACTTGATCGAGGATGGATTATCAGCATCGCGCAGCACCCAATCTACCGCGTTGTCTTTTGAAACATCATCGTATTTGGCGTAGTACGCATCCAGAACGCCGGCCGTTTTCAGAACAGAGCCCCATTCCTCGGCGGAGTTCTTGGTACGGGTCAACGCCATCCGCTGACCTGTTTCAAGCAGCCTGGCCGTGTTTTCCGCCCTCTCAAGGTATCGGGACATCCAAAACAACCCACCTGCAGTTTTTCCCAGCATGGTCAGTCCTCCAGAACCCAGGTGTCTTTGGTCCCGCCACCCTGGCTTGAGTTTACGACTAGAGATCCCTTCTTAAGCGCCACGCGGGTCAAACCGCCGGGTGTGATCTTGATCCCTTCGGGTGACACCAAAACGAACGGCCTTAGGTCAACATGTCTGGGCGCAAGTCCCGAGCGCGCAAAGATCGGAACCGTCGAAAGCGACAGCGTCGGCTGAGCAATGTAGTTCCCGGGCCGCGATTTGAGCTTGTAGCGGAACGCCGCAATCTCTTTCTTGCTGGCGGTCGGTCCGATCAACATTCCATAACCGCCAGACCCGTGTACTTCTTTCACAACAAGCTCGGACAGGTTGTCCAGCACGTAGGAGAGAGACTCGGGATCACTGCAGCGCCAGGTCGGGACGTTTTGCAGCAAGGGTTTCTCACCCGTGTAGAATTCAACGATTTCAGGCATGTAGGAATAGATCGCCTTATCGTCGGCAATACCGGTCCCCGGTGCGTTGGCGATTGTGATACCTCCTGCACGGTAAACGTCCAGGATACCTGGTACGCCCAAGGCGCTATCGGCGTTGAAATTCAGGGGATCCAGAAAGTCGTCATCTACGCGGCGGTAAAGTACGTCGATGGGCTTGTAACCTCTGGTGGTACGCATGCAGACCCGCCCATCAACAACGCGTAGGTCGTGGCCTTCGACCAATTCCACAGCCATCTGATCAGCAAGAAACGCATGTTCGTAATAGGCCGAATTATAGATGCCTGGGGTTAACACCGCGACGGTTGGCTCCCCGTCGGCGCAAGCCGGCGCGCAGGCAGCAAGAGATCGTCTCAGATTGCGGGGGTAGTCTGAAACATTACGAACATTCGTCGCGCTGAAGAGCTCGGGGAACATCTTTAGCATCGTTTCCCGGTTCTCCAACATATAGCTGACCCCGGATGGTGTACGGGCGTTGTCCTCCAGAACGAAAAACTCGTCTGGTCCGGTTCGCACCAGATCGACCCCGACTATGTGCGTATAGACCTGACCGGGCGGTGAGACACCAAGCATCTGCGGCAGGAAGGCCTCGTTTCCGGCAATCATCTCTGCCGGCACGCGCCCGGCCCGGACAATTTCTTGACGGTGGTAAATGTCATGTAGGAATGCGTTGATTGCCCGCACCCGCTGTTCGATACCGCGTTCCAGCCGCTGCCATTCCCGCGCTGAAACAACTCGTGGTACGATATCAAACGGTATCAGACGTTCCTCGGCCTCGGCTTTGCCGTATACGTTAAAAGTGATGCCCGTCAGCCTAAACACTTCTTCGGCTTCGCGCTGTTTCGCCCTCAGTCGTGATGCGTCTTCCGCATTAAACCAGCGGCCGATCTCTTCGTATGGACCTCTAAGTGATCCATCGCCGTTGAACATTTCATCAAAATACTCACTCATGCTCTTAGTTTTACGCATAGATCAGATTTTTCAAGTCATTCAGGCTTGGTTGGATGCTGCCTAGGGAAGGAGCGTCTAATTTTCAGGCTTATTGACGATTGTGATGGTCTAAACAACGCGGTGCTATTCGTGTTTTCAGTTGATGTCACATTCATTGAGATGCACTGAGCATTACATGGCTTTTCGCTGCAACGGAACGTCCGCTTTGGGCTCGATGCGGACCTTCGCTGCAGTACATCCGAACGACCACTCTGCGGACATAGCTGCCATTCGCCCTTTCCCAAAATCCTCTTTGTGTCGCAGTCTTGCGCGTGACGTCCGCTTGACGACACGACCCCTATCAAACGATCATCTCCGAACTGTCATGTGGTACTTCGAGGAAAATCTCATGGAAGTATTCGGAAGTGAAGCACAACGACGCATGTCAACCATGGGCGAGCATCTTATGCAGCTGTTGGGTGATGACCCTCGGTTTTGTAGCCATGGGCGTGGTATACAGATTGCCAACGAATATAGCGGGGCGTTGGATGATGCCGTCGCAATGGCCCGAATTCTTGGCATCACGGCGATAGAAAGCATACCGCGTGAGGAGGTTGCGTTGGCGCGCGAACGAATTGAAAGCGAGGGTTTAAAGACCGACACGATTGCTTGCTATCTTGGCGGTCTGAACTGTGTCGAAGCCGCTCGGCAAGTGGTCGCAACTCAGGCGTTGCCCGAAGATTTATCCATACGAGTGATTGATCCCAGCTCTCCGCCAGAATGGCTTGAAGCTTTCGCGGAAGTCGCGTTGAGCCACGGTGTTTTACCGCCAATAGGTCCGGTGATGCGCGGATTGTCTCGTCCCGGGTTTGCTATGGTCGTCGTTGATAAATCAGGTGCCCCAGTCGCAACTGCGGGCTCAGTTCTGTGTCATCCCTCCAGCAGTCGGCTGCATAGTCGCGCACAATGGGGGCAACTCTCGACCAAACCTGAACGCATGGGCGAGGGCATTGCAAAAGTCTTGGGGGCGATAGCTCTAATTCACTCGCATGAAAAGCTTGGGGCCACAGGGTTCAAGACAGGCATCGCTCCGGGCAACATTCCTTCTGCACGGCTTTGCGAAAGACTTGGCTTGGAGGACAGTGGAAGCGACATAGTCGCGATCATAGACCCTCTCGTATACTCAGAAGATCGGTTAACCAAGTGACCCATCCGGCTGTCTATGGTCGCATTGTGTAATCAGTGCTGCCAAGAGCCTGAGTTAGTTCCTTAAAATAGGTAAAACGGGGTAAACTCTAGTCTCATTTGGGCTCAAAGCGGTCGTCGGCGGCGGCGTGTAAGAATGGCGGTCTGGACAGTCTTACAAGGGAGCGTGGTGTGGGGAATGGACTTCTACCGCGGATCTGGACGTACTAGGCAACGCAAGGAGCGTGCCAACGGATCTAAGGCAAATGTTGTGATAGCACGACATGCTTCACGCCTGTCCTAAGCGGCGCTAGTCTCCCGTCATAGCAACGCTGAAAGGAGCCGCCCAATGTCCCTCTTCTCTAAACTCTTCGGTGGTGGTGAAAAGTCGGAGCTGGAGCCAGTCTCTTACAGAGGGTTCGAAATCTTTCCGGACCTGATGCCCGAAGGTGGCAAGTATCGCCTTCTAGCCCGTATCGAAAAGACCATCGGCGGAAATCGCAAGACCCATACAGTGATCCGGGCGGATGTTTTTGAGACCCGGGATCAGGGCGAAAGCTTCAGCATCGCAAAGGCGAAACAGGTGATCGACGAGCAGGGCGAACGCATTTTCGATTAAGCAAACAGACAGCCTAATATATGCGATGCAATCGACGGATGGTTCCGCAAATTAGACATCCGCCCCGATCTGGCGAAAGAACGCTAAGCAAGCCAAGCAGTCATTGGAAGTCTTAGATGCCCGATCCAT
>NZ_JBXWOM010000022.1:0-22436 GCF_059610905.1 Ruegeria sp. CDSC002 | reverse complement strand
GATATTGAAATCTGCGCCATTTCCCAGCGGCCTACGAAAGCCATCAGCCAAACCGCCATGCGCGCCATGAGCCAACCGGTGAGAACTCCACCTGCGATCAACAGCGGAAATTGCCCCACGGCTTCACTTAGCAGTGGATTGGGTCTCCCGAGCATAACAAAGCTCATGAATAGCCCGAAAAGAGCAATCGCAGCAGCATCGTTAAGCAGGCTTTCGCCCTCGATTATTCGCGACAGCCTGCGCGGTGCCGAAATCGACCGGAAAATGCTGACAACCGCTGAGGGATCCGTTGTCGATACAATAGCACCGATCAACAGACAGGCGGCCAGCGGCAGCGTACTTGCCCAACTGAGCGCATAGCCAATGGAAAGTGTCGCAACAATTACTGCCACAACGGCCATCATCAGGATGGGCATCCAGTCATCCAGCATCCTGCGCAGGTTCATGCCGAGTGTCGCCTGAAAGAGCAGCGTGGGCAGGAAAACATAGAGGAAGACGTCTGACCGGATCGGTAGATCGATAATTGCCTGTGCCCCCGGATTCAATGCATCCGTCAGGTCTGTGTCGAGAAAGAACGTCGCGCCAAGCCCGATCACTATCCCTAGGACGGCGAGGATAACGCTGTAAGGCAGGCGCATTCGCGCGGCCAGCGGTTCCGCCACGCCGATTACAACAAAAAGAGAAGTGATGATGGTCGTAATGACGACGATATCCATAGTTACGTATTACCTGAGAACTCGAGTAAGTGGAATCCACTCTTAAAGCCGGATCGACCACGTGGAATCAATGTGTGAGCTTTCAAATGCCCGGTTAGAGCCCTATCCGGCCGTTTACCACCATTTAGGACGATTAAAACTAGGTGATAATTGGCAGTTAAGCGGGACATTACAGTCAATCCGACAACTAAGGGCTGACAGTGTTTTGCCGTTCTTCTACTTCTGGGGCGTTTTCAAGCTGGAGGATGCGATGATTAGTCTAAAGACATTTTCAAAATCTGAACTCGCCCGTCGTGTGGCCGACATTGCTACGCTTGAGGGCGAATTTTTGCTGCGCTCTGGGAAGATCTCGCACCGCTATTTCGATAAGTATCGGTTTGAAGGTGATCCGCTTTTGCTGAAGCCACTGGCGCAGGCGATGAGCTCCCTTTTGCCCTCGGATACGGAAATTATTGCGGGGCTTGAGCTGGGAGGTATCCCCTTGGTCACGGCGATTTCCCTTGAAACCGGGTTGCCAGCAGCATTCGTTCGAAAGGCGGCAAAGACCTACGGAACGTGTCGCGCAATAGAGGGCCAGGACATCGCCGGGAAAAAGGTAACGTTCATCGAGGATGTCATTTCCACGGGTGGTGCAGTTACTGAAGCTTATCAGCTTGCGGTGCAGGAAGGCGCTGACGTTCTCGCGGTCGTCTGCGCTATCTGGCGCGGAGAAAGGGAACTGACAATTCAGGGCGTTCCTACCCTTCCTGTTCATCCAGTATTTTTGCATGCTGAATTGGAGCGCTGAAGAACTGCTGGACCCAAAGATCTACTGGAACAAGGGGCTCAATGCAGCCATTCTCTGGGCCGGCATAGACGGGCAGGATGAGCCTTTAGCGGTCATTGCTCAGTGGCTGGCCTGACGCGTTCGCTTTGGTCCGCTTCCGGCCCATACCGGACATTGGAAATACCTATGACTTAAGGCAGCTGAGCGGGACAAAGCCGCCGTTCGCCCCAGCTTGTACCAAAGACCGCCATGCGGACAAAGCCGCCTGATGCTGGTGCGGCGAATTTTGCCTCCATGGACCGGCAAAGTGCCGGTTCCGTCGCCGCTGTGCAGCGTGATTTCCCGAAACCGGGCATTGAAATCCGTGAAATTGGCCCAAACCGGAACCGTTCGTTCACTGCAACGGTTTCGGAAGTCTTACATGCGGACCAATCTGTCCTTCAACCGGTGACCAGTGCCACCGGTTGAAGTGTTTTACGTAGTGGCTAAGCCGTGGGCTGTGCCGCAGGCAATTTACGTGGGTAAGGGTCGCCTTGTTGAAACGATCCCGCCGCAGTGAACAGAACGTCGGTCGACGAGTTCAAACCGGTTTCTGCAGAATCTTGCAGCACGCCGATTATGAAGCCGATGCTCACCACTTGCATAGCCGTTGCATTGTCGATGCCAAACAAGCTAGCGGCCATTGGGATCAGCAACAGTGAACCTCCTGCTACGCCCGAAGCGCCAGTGGCAGCGATCGAAGCAATGATGCTCAGGAAAACAGCTGAGACAAAATCAACTTGAATTCCCATTGTATGAACAGTTGCCAACGTCATCACTGTGATGGTTATGGCGGCACCGGCCATATTGATTGTCGCTCCGATTGGAATGGTGACCGAGTAAGTCTCTTCATCCAAATCCATACGACGGCAAAGTTCCATGTTTACCGGAATATTGGCGGCCGAGCTGCGCATGAAGAAAGCGGTAATCCCGGACTCTTTCAGGCATGTGAAAACCAACGGATATGGATTCTTGCGAATGCGCAGGAACACGATCAGCGGATTTACAACCAACGCCATGAAAATCATGCAGCCAAGCAATAACGCCAGCAGTTGGCCATAGCTTGCAAGTGTTTCAATGCCGGTCTCAGCAATTGTCGAAGCCACGATACCAAAGATGCCGATTGGAGCCACTCGGATTATCGCTGCGACGATCTTGGTAATCGCGCCGTCCAGATCCGACATCAAGGTCTTGGTCGAGTCGCTGGCGTGACGGAAAACAAGCCCCAGGCCAACGGCCCAGGCGAGAATGCCGATATAGTTAGCGGTTGCTAAAGCATTCACCGGATTGTCCACGATTTTCAGCAGGATATTTTTGACCACCTCAGCTAAACCGTCCGGAGCATCCAAAAGCTCGGGCGTACCTGTCAAATGCAGAGTAACCGGAAACATGTAGCTGGCTGCAACCGCAACCAGTGCAGCTGCGAAGGTTCCGACTATATACAAAAGCACCACGGGGCCCATACGCGCCTCGCTGCCTTTTTTGTGGTTTGTGATCGCAGCGCAAACCAGGATCAGCACCAGAACTGGTGCAACAGCTTTCAATGCATCGACGAAGAAGTCGCCAAGCAGGCCGACCGCTGACCCGGCAGTAGGCCAAAGGGTGGCAAGCAGAACACCGGCGACAAGACCGATGGTGATTTGAGTAACCAGACTACCACGCAGAAGAAAATTCATGGGGACCATCCTGTTTGAATAGGGGCCTCACGGGCGAAACTCACGCCCGCGCAGGCACGGTTGAAGTTCAAGGGCTGGTGGCTATTTGGACGTCTTGGCGCGGAATTAAACTGCTCTAGTTGGCTTAGGCCTTGGTCGCTCGGTTTTGAAGTATTTGTTTTGAAACTAAAATTTCATGATTTGCTTAAGAATTACAAAGGTTTACCCCGCGTCAACTTACTTGCATGGTTCACTCAAGATAAATGATTTTTAATAAAGTTCCCTAAGTGGTTGTACTCTGAATCGACTCCTTTCTTACCCATGCGGTCCAGTGATGAACCAGAAGCTGCATTGGCAAGGATGGTGTGACAAAGTCCGGTTTCGAACAGCGCTAATCCATCGCTTTCAGAAACAGGTCTTAGCAAAGAAAGCATGCTGAAGACGCCCGCTTTGGGCCCCGAGCCGCCATTGCTTAGCCGTCTGGGTGCTGCGTGTACAGTTGACCGGTCGCAGCCCGAAGCGGACATTGGATTTGAGGCGCACTTGGCGGGTCAGCGGAAAAAGCTGCCAGCCTGGATGACCGTCTTTTCTCCAGCGTAAATTTGTTGGTTGTCTTCCAATAGACCCAAGAAAAGTTTCACGCCAACAATGCGGCCATACTCTCGGAACTGGAATTGTCTGAGAGCAGAGACTGAAGACTTAACTGCGTGTATGAAGACGCTGTCCTGTACACAGTCGCCCAAGGTTCAAACTTGCGGCTTCATTCCTGTAGACCGGGTCAGAAAACAATCTGCTCTTCAAAAAGTTTATTCCAATTACTTTCGAAAAGCCCGCACGACGCCCATCGTCTAAATTTTTTGTTTTCAATACAGTAAGGCGCTGTATCTTGAACGGAAAGGACCACCGTTGGGACGCGGGAGATTTCACAATGGAATTGATTACAGAACAACTGCGCGCCTTCCCGATCATGGCACTGTTTCTTTGTCTGGGTCTGGGATACGGCGTAGGGAAGTTTCGGGTCGGCAAGTTCGAACTGGGGGGCATCGCTGGTACATTGTTGGTGGCGGTCTTCATTGGCCAGATCGGCGGTATCAACCTCAGTACCGATGTTCAGAATGTTTTCTTTTCCCTCTTCATATTTATGGTCGGCTACAATGGCGGCCCGCAATTTTTTGCGGCCTTGAACCGAACTGCGCTGACCAAGTTACTGGCCGCGTTTATGATGACCCTCTGGGGGTTGTTTTTTGTTATTGTTGTGGCTCGGTTGGCCGGCTTGGACAAAGGGTTGGCGGCTGGATTGGCCGCTGGTGGCCTGACACAATCTGCAATCATCGGCACCGCTGGAAATGCCATCGATCTGCTTGGGCTGGCCGCAGATGAGGCAGAAAAGCTAAAAACCAACATCGCCGTAGGATACTCGGTTACTTATATCTTCGGCTCGATCGGCCCAATATTGGCAGTTAGTGTCATTCCAATCATCATGCGTGTCGACCTGCGGCAAGAAGCGATTAAGCTGGCTCAGAAACTCAGCGGCGGCGGTCGCAAACTAGAGGAAGGTGAGTTCCTTCCTATGAACCGGTTTGACGCCCGAGCCTATCAGGTAAATGCCGATGCAACCATTGCCGGAAAAACCGTCAAAGACATCGAAAGCGGTTATGATGGTGATCTAATCGTTGAACGGTTACTCCACGATGGCGCCCCTGTGGATCCGAATCCTGAAACAGTGGTCAATGCCGGAGACGTTGTGGTCGTCTCTGGCCTCGTAGCGACTTTGACCCAGTTCGAGCGTAGCGCCAGTGGTGAAATCGGAGAGTATCCTCCTGAACTGACGGTTGTAGAGGAACGTCGTAACGTAGTGGTCACCAACCGCAAACTGACTGGCAAAACCTTGGCAGAATTGAGCGAGGCTCTGACAGGGGATCAAAGGCGCGGCGTTCACATCTCAAAGATCACCCGCATGGGCCATGATGTCCCTGTCCTGCACAACACCGAGATACACGCAGGTGACGAGGTCAGCATTGTCGGTCACAAGGACGATCTGAATCGAGTTGCGAAAGTTGCGGGCTACGTTCCGCCTTCGGCCTCGGTAACCAATTTCATTGCATTGGGGATCGGCGTCGCCATTGGCTTTCTGATAGGAGAGATCAGTTTTGTCATCGCAGGAACCAAAGTGGCTTTGGGGTCCGGTCTCGGTTGCCTAGTTACAGGGTTGATCATCGGCTACATGCGCATCCGGCGACCCAAGATCGGCGGCATTAACCGGGGGGCCGCGAATTTCCTTCAGAGCTTTGGATTAGCTGTGTTTGTTGGTGTCGTTGGCCTCAATGCAGGCAAGCCCGCACTAGAAGCGATTCAGGAATATGGGATCACGCTGTTGCTGTTGGGTGTGGTGGTTACATTGATGCCCATGATCGTGCAGTTCCCAATCAACTATTTCGCCCTGCGTATTAAAAACCCGATTGAGGCCTGTGCGGTTGTGACCGGATCACGCTCGGGCAATCCCGGTTTTGCGACACTATTGGAAAAGGCCGGAAACTCGACTCCCACACCAGCTTTCACCATGACCTATGCCGTGGCTAACATCTTCCTAACGCTCTGGGGACCGTTGGTTGTGGCTTTTGTTCCGTGATTCAAACCGGAAATGGGCGCGACAACCGGGGTCCTAACCTGGACGGGTGGGATCAGCGTTTGTGCAAACCATCACGCTGATCCGTTCCTCTTTGCTATTGCTAGATCTCAACCGTGCAACGGCAGTCCTTTCGAGGCACGGTAGGCCTGCACGTAACCCGTGGCCACCGCGCGCACCGCTCTTCCGATCTGGCGGTAAGCACTATCATCCAAATTGGCGAACGATACCCGCGCTGACCAGTTGGGCGCGTCAAAGCCCGATCCATTCAGCAAAACGATCCCGTGGTCCTGAGCCAGTTTGAAGGATATATCTAGCGGGTGGACATTCTCTTTAATCCACTCGACCACCTCTTCTCCCACGTATTTACGGAGCCAGAATTCGAAGTCGATGATACCGTAGTATTTGTCGAACAGCGGGTTATCTGGAACTTCGATGCCCATCCCTTCGACCAACTCGTCAAAGCGGTGCTTCAGAATACCCCAGCAGAATTTCTGATAGGCCTTCTCTTCGTCCATAAGCTCGACCAGTGAAAACAAAGTCATCATCACCTGCTGCGGCAGTGATAGACCTGCGGTGTGGTTCAGCGCAACATCGCGGCTGTCGGCGACGATCCGGTCGATGAACTTGAACGAGGATGGATCAGGCGTCAACGTTTCGTACCGTGCGTTGACGACGGCCTTGGTTTCGTCCGTAGCCTCCGCAATCATCTTGTCGAAGATGTTGTTCTCGGCCACCAAAATCGCGCCCAAACGCCACCCGGTGCAACCGAAATACTTGGAGTACGAATAGACCCCGATTGTGTTCTCAGGCAGATGCCCCAAGATAGACTGAAAATTCGGAACGAAGGTCCCGTAAACATCGTCAGTCAGAATGATCAGGTCCGGGCGGCGGTTCTTTACGAACTCGACAAGCCGAGTCGAGACTTCGGGGCTGATAGCGACTGAAGACGGGTTGCCCGGGTTGACCAGAAATAGTGCTTTGACTTTCGGGTCGGACAAGATTTCGAAATCATCGTCGTTCAGTTGAAAGTGGTCCTCTTCTTTCGAAGATACATCCACGGTGTTCAGCCCATAGTCTTCAAGTACCGGCATTTCCAGATAGGGTGTGAAAATCGGTGTGCCCAACGCAATGGTGTCGCCGGCATTCAGCAACCGCTGGTTCTTGAGTGCCTTGAAAATATAACACATTGCAGCGGTTCCACCCTCAACTGCGTAGATATCGAACTTCGCATCCGGACGGTGCCCCGCGCACATCGCCCACATAACGTATTCGTGGACAATCGCCTCGTTGTGCTCCATGCACCGGTCGGGCATCGGGTAGTGGTCGCCAACAATACCGTCGGTCAACTCGAGCACGAAATCGTCCGGTGTAAAACCAAATTTCTCAATCGCAAAATCCACTACGGCCACCAAAGTTTCCGCACCTGGAGGGCCGTTTCCTTCAACCGATTTGGAACAATATGCTTTTAGCCGGTCATAACAGCCTGGCCCTTGCGGCATCCCGGCCAAACCGACCTGCGGCTCATTACGATGGCGCTGAGCTTCTGTCATAGCGAACTGCCCTAAAAGGAAAAACGCCTCCCGCGCTTTAGTGGCGATCCAGTTAGGGTTCCCTCGACCGGCATTGAGGTATGGCAAAGCCATCTGCCGCGCCTCTTTTTGCGCCAACTTAATAAGTTCGTCTTTGATTTGGAAAGGACTTAGGTTTTCAAATTTATGCAGGTTGAGTGATTCTGGCATGACATCAAATCCTTGCGTTAAAACAGATGACGTAGTTTAGCGGATCGCATGCAAGGCAATGTGTCAATGAAAACAACACTATTTGATGGGAACGGCGTAAAACCGAGAATTACGATTCTTCATTTCAAGCCTTGGCTGTAACCATTTTGCAAGGCAGACAGGGTGATGGAAATTGCGCCGACGCTTTGGTCTCAGTGCTGACATCCCACTAAAATTTGCAAGGTTCACCATCTGCGCATTGCTGCCTTTCGTGGCCGCCAAAACTGCGCAAACAGCGAATGTCCAGAAGGTGGCCTGCTCTACCAACACCGTTCCTTGATGGAACGACTGCTATCTCCGAGGCAGGATGTAAGGAATGACCGCTTCGAGCTGATGGCTGTCATCCAAATTGGGGGCAGAGAACGATCGCTCTGAGCCCACTTTGGCCAATGCTGCACACCGCAGGAAGGTCAGTTTTGAGGCAAAATTGAAGCAGCATATAGTCCCAGCGATATAAATTGGAAGTAGATCCATGCTTCGAGGAGGCGTTGGAATAAGCCTTGTGTTACTGGCATCAAGAAAATTGTGATAAACAAACAGAAGCCGACGATTGTAGCTGGCGGCGCCAAGCGCCGCAGAAGCGAATTTGGTGGGGCAGTCAGGCTGAGGATCAGCAAACCGATCAACGCAAGCGGATAAGCCGTCACCGCAATTGCCATATGAGCAATATGGACCAACGTGCTTGTCATGTTCTCGTCGCTGCCTCGACTATCACACCCCGCATCACAAGGCAGAAAGGCGGCAAGTATCAAAAGAATGGCGTAAGCGGATAGAAGCAATATCGAGATTCGTTTTGTCCTGCTGCCTGGGAGGCAACTGTTTAGTCTTGCGAGGAACGCCAGAAGCCAAATCTCTGTCGGTATGAAGACGGCATAGTTGGTCCACGTCGCCAAGGGGGCCCCTACAGCCCCGAGTGCGCTCATGAATTGGTCGATATGCGAATAGTTGGGGGTCAGTGCACTTATGATGCCCACGCCTATCGCCAACCAAAGTCCACTAATAATGGGCAAAACGACAAGGCTTATTGATCGTGAGTTGCCCCAGAGAGTTATCCGCAAAAGCTCTGCCCCTGTGTTGACGCGCACGCTTCTTAGAGCGATTGCCCTGACGAGTTGGCACCTTCCGTCAGGCAAGCCGATCAGAACACGTCGCTCATCCATGTCAATCACAGAGTGGGATCACAACTTCCAGAATCTGGCACCGGTAAATCAGTAGCCTCCGTTCAGGTGCATCTGATCGCTTCCGAAAGCAGACCTTTGCGCCATCGCGGCATTAGTCAGCTTTGTCCCGCTTATCGGAAGTTTGGCTACTGTTTTGCGAAAATCCGCTTCTTCCTCAAACCAAACACTTTAACTTAGTTCGACAACCGCGGTTGCACCTTGCCGCAACCGGCGTCAGACTATCCAAAACACCCCGCTCAGACGGCAATCGATCAAATAGATCAATCGCTTAACATCGGCACCCCGTCAGGCGAATAACCTGCAATGTCAAAGACCCAAATCATCCCACTGCAGACAAAAAAAGTCCGGGCAGAATAAATTCAGTCAAAAAGACCGTTGGCGTGGGTCTGAAGCTGCAAGAAGCGGGGCTCGTGTAGTATCCACCGTTGCCTCACGTCTACCGCGTCCTCCGTAGTCGACCGGTGACTGGAACGAATAGCCATCCCTCACAGGTTTGCGCTCTTGTCGAATCAAATCAATTCGTATTTTGTCCTCGCGATGGTTCCCGACTGTATTTTGCGGTCAGGGATAAAAGGGAATACGGTGCGGTTCTGTAAAAAGGCCAATTCCGTGACTGCCCCCGCAACTGTAGGCGGCGAGCGACCCGAGATCGTCCACTGGGCAATAGCCTGGGAAGGATCGGGATAGCTTTGACCCGCAAGTCAGGAGACCTGCCATCCGAAATTTATGAACCTGGGCGGGGTGTCCCAGAGGGAGATGACAATGTTTCAAGCGGTCCGTACCGTGCACGACCTTGCGCTCGCTTTGCCCCTGTCCAAACACAGGAGGCGTTGCCGTTGTCATTGCAAAAAGCTGACACCCAAAGGGGTAAGTGTCTGACAGAATTCAGCGTTCCGGTGCTGGTGGCGGGGGCTCTGGCGCTGTCGGCGCTCTTGTGGCTCGCGATTTACGCGGTGATTTGATGACGGCCGTTTTACAAATCCGCGATCTGACGTTGGGCTACCGCGACCTTACATTGTTTCACCGCCTCTCCATGGATATCGCGGCTGGAACGACCCTTGCCGTTCTTGGTGCGAACGGGTCGGGCAAGAGCACTTTTGTAAAGATGCTGCTGGGCTTGATGGATCCTCTTTCGGGCAATTTGACTTGGCCGCAGGGCCGTCCTGGTGACATCGGGTATCTGGCGCAGATGACAGAGTTCGACCGCCGATTTCCCATCCGTGTGAGGGATCTTGCTGCGATGGGTGCCTGGCGCGGGTTTGGTTATCGTACCGGGCTGGACGCCGCCGCGCGCAACCGGATGGCTGCAGCGCTAGATGAGGCCGGGGTACTGGATATCGCTGACCGGCCTCTGCATATGCTGTCGGGAGGGCAACTGCAGCGCGCGCTGTTTGCGCGGGTTATCATGCAGGACGCGCCGCTGATCCTGTTGGATGAACCGTTTGCCGCAGTCGACCAAAGTACTGAAGCGCATCTGCTGTCGATTATACGCCGATGGCGCGATGAGGGTCGCGCGGTGGTTTTGGTGGTGCACGATCTTTCCTCAGTGCTGGATTATTGCAGCCATGCGCTGCTTTTGGGCGGGCAAGAGGCGACCCATGGACCGGTAAATGACGTTCTGACGCCAGATCGGCTGGTTGCGCAAGGATACCTCTCGGAAAGTCAGGCGTCCTGGATGTTCCGTGGCACCCATTCAACAGCGGAGCACGCCAATGTATGACCTGATCGCAGAAATGTGGAGCTTTGCCTTCATGCGTCGCGCTTTTGTGGCAACCACGGTCTTGTCGGCCTCGGTCGCACCGGTAGGGGCGTTTCTTGTTCTGCGTCGTCTGTCGCTGGCTGGCGAGGCCATGGCCCACGCGATTACCCCAGGCATCGTCATCGGCTTTGTCACGGCGGGCCTTTCGGTCATGTCGCTGTTGGTCGGAGGGCTTATCGCGGGTGTTGGCGTCGCCATTTTGACCGCCTTTCTGGCACGCCGGACGATCCTGCGCAGCGATGCTAGTCTTGCCTCGCTGTATCTTATCGCATTGGCGGTGGGTATCTTTATCCTGTCTGCAGCGGGGTCCGCAGTTCCACTAAAAAGCTTCCTGTTCGGATCAATCCTAGGGATCGACGACGCGTCGATGGTCCTTGTCGGAGGGGTGGCGACAGTAACTTTGTTGGCATTTGCCGTTCTGCTTCGTCCGCTGATTGTCAGCACCTGTGACCCGGTTTTCTTCGAAACGCAGACGCGCCGACCGTGGTTGGTAGATCAGGGTTTTATGCTGCTGTTGGTTCTGAACCTTCTGGCTGCGTTCAAAACACTGGGAACGTTGATGGCCGTTGGCTTGATGATCCTTCCCGCAACTGCGGCGCGCTATTGGGCCAGTACGATCACCGGGCAACTGGTCCTGGGTTTTCTGTTTGCCTTGTCCAGCTGCTGGATCGGCCTGACCCTGTCCTACTTGTTCCCGGACACGCCGTCCGGCCCGGCGATCGTTTTGGTTGCCGGTGGGTTCTTTCTGTTCTCGGCCATTTTCGGTCCCCTTGGTTTTGGCAGACGGATGCGCAAACCGTCTGTTTCCAAAGACATCCCCATTGCCCAAATTCAACAAGAAGAGAGAGCACAATGACTCTTGTGAAGTCACTCTATGCCGGCATCGCCTCTGTGTCGTTTGCTTTGGCTGCATTGCCGACCGTTGCGGCAGAAGACAACGTCAAGATCGTCGCCAGCTTTTCGATCCTCGGCGACATGGTCGAAGAGGTCGTGGGCGATCTGGCCACAGTTACGACAATCGTGGGCCCGGATGCGGATGCGCATGTGTATCAGCCTTCGGTTGCAGATGCGAAGGCCGTTGCCCAGGCGGATATCATCTTTGTCAACGGTCTGGGCTTTGAGACATGGTCCGATACCCTGATCGCTGAATCGGGCACTGACGCAACCGTGCACGTTGCCACCGATGGTATCACGCCTGTCACAGTCGAGGGCAAAATCGACCCCCACGCTTGGAACTCGCTGTCGAACGGCATGATTTACGTGACCAATGTGGCCGACGTGATGACAGAGGCGATGCCCGAGCACGCCGAAGAAATCGCTGCCAATGCTGCGGCCTATATTGCGCAGCTTGAGGCGCTGGATGCAGAAACCAAGACGAAGCTGGCAGGCCTGCCTGCCAATCGCCGCACGGTTGTGACTGCACATGACGCATTTGGTTATCTGGCAGACGCCTACGGACTGACTTTCCTTGCGCCGGTTGGCATCGATACCGAGGCGGAGCCATCAGCCAAGGATCTTGCTGTTCTGATTGATCAACTGAAGGCGGATGGTGCTGCGGCGCTGTTTGTTGAAAACATCACAAGCCCTACTTTGATTCAGCAAATCTCGGATGAAACCGGTATCGTGATTGGTGGACGGCTTTTCTCAGACGCCTTGTCGGAACGCGGTAGTCCGGCCACCAGCTATCTCGCGATGTTCCAGCACAATCTGAACACTCTGTTGAACGCGCTTGGGAACGCAACCGCAAGCTAACTAGTCTTTAGGTACGGGGCGGCGCCTGAACCGCCACCCCCCGTACCGTGCATTGGAACAGCGGGTTCTTGGTAATCGTCCCCTAGTCCGGCTTCCATCCATCTTCGTATTCTCCCAAAGTTCGGGAAAGATCCAACAGCGAGGCGAACAGTCTTGCGTAAACGTCCCGTGACATCATGGTCTTGTTGTCATCCAACACTTGCAGAAGATCGACGACGCCCGAGGCAAAGGCATCATAGACCAACTGGTCCGCGGGCGTTGGGTCCAGGGTCCATATATCGTGCGTGTCGTAATACCCTACGGGTTGGGGATCGTCGTCTATCATTTGTCCGCCTCATTTTGGTGAGGCGCATGTAAGTGATAAGAAGGCGAGCACCAGTGATGTGGCAGGAAGTCACAAGTTTTTGGCAACGCCAAAAATGCGAATCCGATATCGCGTTTGGCCGTTGACAGGATGTGATGAACCACGTCTTCACCACAGTTGGCTCGTGTTGTGCCAGCCCGGCAGTTGTCAGGGTTTCGAATGTTCGCTCTGCAAAACTTCCAGAAACAGGTTTGTCACCCGTGTTGGTTCAGGTTGCTTTCTGGTCACTGCTGCAAACCGGGTTCGATATTGCGTTTCGCCCGGCAACACCATCCGCATCTTTTCCTGGTCCACAAAGTCCTGCGCAAGATGATCAGGCAAATAACCTATGTATCGCCCTGACAGGATTAGTATGGCCAGCGCCTGCTCGCTTTGAACTTTTGCTGACCGTTTGAAACCCAGTTGCTGACCGACGATCAGGTTCGGAGAGTTCACGCTGAGCCCAACATAGTTGTACCTGAGCAGGTCACTGGTCCTGAGTTCCTGGTCTGGTATTTCGAAAAGGGGGTGTTCCCGGCCGCAATACAGGAACATGTTCTCGCCATATAACGGAGCATAGTTAAGACTTGTCGAAGGGCGATGCAGCGCAATAATTCCGATGTCGAGCTGGCCACTGATGACCATGGTCTCGATCACGTTTGGCGGCTCAAGGGACAGTTCGATCTGGACCGAGGGGGCGGCTTCGTTGAACCGATGAATGGCGCGGGCAAGCCGGGAATCCGGGTTTGACGCACATTGATCAAATAGCGAAATGCGGATCGTTCCCCCCAACTGTTCCTTGATCTCGCTGACCTCGTTCCGAAATTGCGACACGGACACAAGCAGGTGATCTGCTGCTTGCAGCACTTTTGCGCCGTCTTCTGTCAGGGCGAAACCCGCAGGACCGCGCGTGCACAGTTTTAAGCCCAATCGCAGTTCCAAATCAGTAACATGCTTCGAAATGGTGGATTTGCCGATATTCAGCTCAACTTCGGCCGCAGACAGACCACCACTTTCCACAACCGTCTTGAAAACGCGCAGCAATCGGATGTCGCTGTCGCCGATGCGTGAGGCAACCATTTTCTACCCAATTCGTAAGGTTCGATATATATGAAACCTATCGCGCAAAGAATGGCAACATAGAAACACATTTCACGAGCTACTCTGAAAAAGCCGAGGTAGAATCGGACTGGCCATCTCTCCCCAGGTCAGCGCGCACCTCGAAACATGATAAAACTGGGAGGACATCTATGTCATTCATCAAAAAGCTTGGCACCATGACTGCTGCCGTTTCGGTCGCAGCCCTGATGGTTGCGGGCGCAGCCGACGCGAAAAACTTCAAGATTGCTGTTGGCGATAGTGCAGGCAGCGCACAAGAAGCCCTTGGCTTGGCTTTCGTTAAGGCACTCGAAGAAAAATCGGGTGGCGCACACACAGCTACACTGTTCCTGAACGGTCAGCTGGGTTCCGAGCAGGACACCGTCAACGAGGCCGCAATCGGCACGCTGGACATGTCGCTGCTGGCGATCAACAACATCACGCCGTTCTCGCCTTCGGTTGGTGTATTCACTCTGCCTTATGTGATCCTGTCGCTGGAAGATGCTGAAAAGCTGACCCAAGGCCCGATCGGTCAGGAACTGGTGGAAAACACCATTCGTGACGCAGGTGTGCGCATCATCGGCTGGACCTACACAGGTTTCCGCCGTCTGACCAACTCGAAAAAACCTGTCAGCTCGGTTGCTGACCTGCAGGACCTGATCATCCGCGTTCCCAAGAACGAAATCATGATCGAAACCTACAAGTCCTGGGGTATCAGCCCGACTCCGATGGCATGGTCCGAGACCTTCACCGGTCTGCAAACCAAAGTTGTCGACGGTCAGGACAACCCTTACCTGACGATCAACGCAATGAAGTTCTACGAGGTCCAGAACCACGTGACCAACCTGCGTTACATCTTCTCGATCGAACCGCTGATCGTTTCGGAATCTGTTTTCCAGGGTCTGAGCGAAGAAGACCAGAAGATCATCCTGGAAGCCGGTCAGGAAGCAACTCAGATTTCCGCTCAGTTCCTGCGCGACTCTGAAGCTGCGATCAAAGAAGAGCTGACTGAAAAAGGCATGGCAATCATCGATCCTGAGAACGATGAGGCCGAGTTCATCGAACTGGCAACCGGTGCAGTATGGCCTCAGTTCTATGAGTCCATCGGCGGCGTCGAGAAACTGAACACGGTCCTCGAGGCCATCGGCCGCGAGCCCGTCCAGCAATAATCGCCAATGAGCGAAAAGGAAAAGAGCGCTTCGGCGCTCTTTTCATCTCAGGGAGGAGGGAATTCCGCAATGTTCTGGAAATTTCTGGACAATATCGAAAGTATCATCTGCCGGATCCTGCTATCCGGCTTCGTCTGTCTGCTGTTTGTACAGATCATAGCGCGTGAAGTCTTTGGCTTTTCGTACAGCTGGATCGAAGAACTATCAGTCTACATGTTCGTCTGGTTTGTCTACTTTGGCGCCAGCTATGCGGCATTGAAAGGCGCGCATAACCGGGTGACCTTCCAGTTCAAGTTCCTGCCCGAACGCTACATCAAGTACATAGAGGCTTTTGCTGATCTCTTCTGGCTCTTTTTCAACGTCTACTTCCTGTATCTGGCCACGGACTTTGTCTTCAACAAGATGAACAAGTTCTGGAAGTCCCAGACTCTGGGTATCGAGATGAAGTATGTCTACATGGTTCTGCCTCTCGCCTTTGCGCTGATGACCGTGCGCATCATTCAGGTGAACTATCGCCGCCTGATCAAAGGCGAAGACATCCATGATCCTGACCAGATCGACCTTGATGAAATCAAAGCTGCCACCGAAGCAGCTAAACGCGACTGAGGCAGGGAGGAAAAACCATGGAATCCGAAATCGTCACAATCCTATTTGGATCGTTTCTTTTACTGCTGCTCATCGGTGCACCGATCACGGTTGCGCTGGGTGTGGCATCGCTGTTCTCGTTCCTTTACCTGGGCGAAAACCCAATCAAGTTCGTGCAGATTGCATTTACCTCGGTGGGTGCGTTCCCACTGATGGCTCTGCCTGCATTTATTCTGGCGGGGGCTCTTATGGAGGCCGCCGGTATCTCAAAGCGCCTAATCAATGTTGCTGAAAGTCTGGCTGGTCCATTCACCGGCGGTATTTCGGCTGCAACGGTTATGGCCTGTCTGTTCTTTGGCGCCATTTCGGGCTCGGGCCCGGCAACAACCGCGGCCGTGGGGATGCTGATGATCCCAGCAATGATCGACCGTGGCTATGAGCGCGGCTATGCCTCTGCTATTACCGCTTCTTCTGGCGGCCTCGGGATTATTATTCCTCCCTCCATCCCGATGGTGATCTTCGGCATTGCCGCGCTCGGTATGGCGCCTCCGCTGGAAGCAGTTGAAAAGTTCGGCACCTTCCAGTCGGTTTCTATCTCGAAACTGTTCATCGCGGGCTTTGTCCCGGCGTTCCTGATCGCCACCAGCTTGCTGATCCTGAACTACTTCATGTCTAAGAAGCGTGGGTACAAAGGTGTGGCCGAAGGTTGGTCGCTGCGTCATGTGGCCTGCGAGATGTATCGCGGGTTCTGGTCGCTGATGGCGCCGCTGGTGATCCTGGGTGGTATCTATACCGGCTTCTTTACCCCGACCGAGGCTGCAATCGTCGCAATCTTCTACACTCTGTTCGTTGGCGTGGTCATCTATCGTGAACTGACATGGCAGTCGCTGTTCCAGTCGCTTGAAGCCACCACGTGGCTGACGGGCCGTGTTCTGCTGATCCTGTTCACAGCGACCGTGTTTGGCCGCCTTCTGGTGGAAAACCAGATCCCGGCGATCATCGCGGACTCGATGCTCAGCTTTACCGACAACCTTTATGTGATCTGGGCGCTGATCATCTTCTTCCTGCTGTTCGTCGGCATGTTCATGGAGACACTGGCCACCATCCTGATCCTGGTTCCGGTGATGCTGCCTGTGGCCTATTCGGTCGGTATCGACCCGATCCACTTTGGTGTGGTGATGGTCTGTACGCTGGGTATCGGCTTCCAGACGCCGCCGCTGGGTGAAAACCTGTTCATCGCATCGGGTATTTCGAACATAACGATCGAGCAGATCTCGATCCGTGCATTGCCCTTTGCAGCGGCTAACACGATCGCGATCTTTATCATTGCGTTCTTCCCTGAGCTGTCGCTATGGCTGCCAAGGCTGTTGGGCTACTGACCTGAAAGGATGATGCTATGAAACAAATGGTGACAAATATCCTGTTCGCCACCGATCTGTCGGAAAACTCGGGTCATGCCATGCGAAATGCGGCCAGCATTGCGATGGCGACAGGGGCAGAAATTCACGTCCTGCATGTGAACGAACCCCTATCGGACGACGCAAAGATCACGATGGACATGTTCATCCTGAACGAAGAGACGCGCAAAACCGCGGCCCAGCGTCGCCATGAAATGGTGCGCAAGGTGCTGGCCGAACGGCAAGCCAAGTTCTGGGCACAGTTCGAAGGCGATGACGCGAAGATCCGTGAACAGGTGTCCTCGATCGAGGTCACCGACGGGCACCCGGCCGAGGTGATCCTGCGCCGCTCGGTCGAGATGGGGTGCGATCTGATCGTGCTCGGCGCGCATGACCACGGTTTTTCGCACACCTTCCTTGGGACAGTGGCAAAACGTGTCTTGCGTCGATCAAAAATCCCGACGCTGATCGTTCCGAACCCGGACGAAGTCTAAAATTTCCACGGGCCGCTGCGATGGTAGCGGCCCGTGCTTTGCACCATGCCGCGCGGAACGACCAAGAGATGCCTGAATACCGCGTATTCCGCATCCAACAGCCCTTTGATCATCTTGGGCCAAAATCCTCCAAGCTGAATGCCTCTGGCAAAGATCAGGCCAGGCTAGATTTGTTAACAGAGCTTAATGCTTCGGTGTCCTATCCTTAAGAACCGGTTCCTTTATTTGAATTGTGACGACAACCGCAATCCAAATTCAGGAGGAGAAGACCATGGAAGCGACACAGACAATAACCCCGAACGGCAACGTTTTTTCCACGCTGTTTGCGGATTATGCAGAGGCCCGAACCGAGCATTTCCGCCGCAGGATTTTCGCCAAAACAGTCCACGACCTGGAGGCGCTAAACGATTGCCAACTGAGCGACATCGGCGTCCCTCGGGCTGAAATCAAGCAACGCGCCTATCAAAGTGTTTATCACGGCGCACCTTATCGGCAGTAGCGACGGGCCAGCCCAAAACACGCTCGCGTAACCAGTTATGAGGTAGACCCCATGTTTGATGTCATCCCACCAAGCAAGCAATTGCCCCCCACGAATAGCGCCCTGCTGTTGTTCGACCGTGCTATGCGCATACGTGCGATCAGTTCCGAAATCGTTCGGGCTGCGCAGTATCTGAACAGCTTTTCCGACCAGGAATTGTCAGAGCTGGGCATAAATCGCAGCGATCTTGACGATACGATCCAACGGTACATCTGAATCTGTGGCGATAGCCAGGTTTGATACCGGCGACAGAGACGAAGATAAAAGCCACTCCGACATCCAGGAGTGGCTTTTTAATTCGAATTTAGGCGGTGTGATCGACGACCTGTAAATGCTGCGCCAGCTTGCCGATCTCGGCCATCCAACCCTGCACCAGTTTTGGGTCGCTGGGTGCCGCATGGACACCGACGGCGATCGCACGATTCAGGACCGCTTCGACTGCCAGCGAGACCGGGATAGACACCAGTCGCGCCATTGCCGTGCCGCGCGCGTCGCCCCAGGCGTCCATGACATAGGTTTTGTGCCAGACGGGTGTTCCGTCTTTCTCGGCCTTCAGTCCTACGCACAGAACCACACGGTCCGGTTCCCCTTCGTCATAGGCGTTTTCGTCCCAGAACTGGTCCGACATTTCCTTCAGGCGCGCGTCGCCCTCGGGTCCGGACAGGGTTTCAATCTCGCTGAACACATCCGACCACGCATCGGCCCAGCCATTTAGGCGCAGGGTGCCACGGACGAATTCCTTGACGGTCCAGTGATCCTCGAACTGATATTCTTCCATGAAAGGCAGAGAGTCGCGGTTCGGATAGACCTCGAAGCTTTCAGGTGTGGGCAGCGGGGCGATATAGCTGCTGATCGCGTCCCACGGGCGGGCTACGTCCAGCGGTGCATAATCACGGATCGATTTCGACGGCGAACGCAGGGCCTTGAGCACACCCAAAGGCGACCAGCTGAACTTGTAGCGGAACGGGTTGGGGTTCTTCGGAATGCCGCCGCAATACGAGATAAAGCTCAGGTGGTTGTTCGCATCAAACGCGTCCGAGGCGCGATAATCGGCGATCAGGGCGTGAGCCATCAGGTGGTCAATGCCCGGATCAAGCCCGACCTCGTTCACCAGCGCCACACCGGCCTCGCGGGCCTTGTCATCCAACGCCCGCATCTCGGGCGCAATGTAAGAGGATGAGACAAAATTGGCCTCCTTCGAGATGGCCAGTTCCGCCAGCGGCACGTGCCAATCGCCCGGCAGCATTGAGACGATCACGTCGCCTTTTTTCAGCACTGCGCCCAGTGCGTCGATGTCAAAGGCACGAATGTCGTCGGTCAGGTCTCCGATTTCGGCCTTGGCCTTTTCAATGGTCCGGTTCCAGACAGTGACCTTGTGCCCGCCTTCAATCAGGCGACGCAGGCCGGGGATGGCCGACAGGCCGGTGCCACACCAATGGATGGTCATGCTTAAGCTCCTATATGGCTGTTCAGCCGAATTTCAGTTTCGCGATTACGATCGCACCGACAAGAAGGATCGATATCACGTTGCCCAGGATCAGAGGCCAAGCAGCGATCATCAATCCGTAGGCCAACCACAACGTCAGTGTTGTCAGGATCAGCAGATTTGCAGGCAGAGACAGGTCCTTGGTTTCGCGACTGCGCCATGTTTTCAGGGTCTGGGGTAGCCAGCAGATCGTGCCAAGAACCGCTGCTGCACCGCCGATCATGTGTTCCATGTGTGCACCGGCTCAGACATGTTTGCGAAACTCGTCCTGTGCTCGACCCCAAACACCGCTTTCGATCTCTTTCAACGTCAGCAGAGTTGTCAGCAGTTGCGCGGCGTAGTCTTCAGAACTTTCGACCGGCAGCATCGACGGCAGGTTGTCGATCGCCATGACGTCCATTACCGGATCACTCGCAACACGCAAGGCAGGGGCGTCCCACGTGGTGGCGTGGTCGTAAACGGGTACCGGGTTGTAATCGCTGTCCGGGTCACAGGCGACGTCGCCAATAGCAGTCAGTTTACGCGGCTCTGTCAGCGCCTCGCGCGGCACAAAGACCGGGGTGCCCGGGCGGGCAAAAATACAGTTCAGAAACAGGTCATGTTCCAGAATTTCGGGGAAAGGCCCGCCGCTGGCGGTTTCAGCCATGTCCCATTTGGTGACACTGACGCCCATGGCCTCGCACAGGTCGGCGGCGCCTGCACCCACGCGACCCAGCGCGCCGATCACGATGGCGCGGGGACGATTGGCGCCTGTGGCGTTCAACTCGGCCAGTAATTCAGCATTCAGCGCGTCCTTGCCCGAATACACACCAACGGGCGGGCATTCCTCATTCCGTTGCTGCGCCGCCCATGCTTTCAGGGTGACAGCTGCGCCAGCATAACCAGCCCAATACCCGAAGGCCGCGACGCGACGGCCGTTCTCGTCCACAAGGTATTCCAGATCATAAAGCGTTCCGCCCCCGGCCTTGAACCGCTGCAGTAGGGCGCGGCCAGAATGCTGACCCTTATAGGCGTGGCCGAACATGATGTGGCGATGGGGCAGGGGGGTGCCGTCCTCTGGCAATTCCTTCAAACCAAAGACGATGGCATCAAGGGGGGCATCGGGCCAGGAATTCTCGGGCGCAATTTCGCAGCCTGCGTTTTTGTAGCCGTCTATCGGAATAGCGCGGACATGGCTTTCCTCGACGGTTACCCGGATGCCTGCCGCAATCAGGGACGCCGCGCCTTCTGGGGTCAATCCAACCCGTTCTTCATTCGGGCGTTGCTCTGCCCGGACCCAGAGATGTGTCATGCGTCGTCCTTCACTCAAATCATCCCGGCGGCGCGCACCGCCTGAACCGAGGCGCGCGCCTCCATCGCCTCGCGGAAAGCGAGGATTTTGGGAAAGGCCGACACGTCCACGCCGTCGCCTTCCAGCCAGCTGCACACCACGTATAGATAGGCGTCCGCCAGTGAAACCGTATCGCCCAGCACAAATGGCCCGCGCAGACCATTCGACACGATGTACTCACAGGACGCCGTCATGGTCTGGGCGACCTTGCCGGTCATGTCTTTCCAGCTGGCTTTCTTGTCGGCCCAACGGGCCCCGCGCAGCTTGTGTGCGTGGTTCACATGCATGGTCGAGGACAGATAATACATCACTTCGCGCATACGGGCCGCCATGACAGGATCGGCGGGGACAAGATTTGCGTCAGGCGCAACCGTAGCGACATATTCCAGCAACGCCCCGGTTTCAGTCAGGATGCCGCCATCAACCGCCAATGCAGGCACACGGCCTTTTGGATTGATCTGTTTGTAAGCGGGTTTGGTCTGGTCGCCTTCGGCGAAGTCCAGACGGACCGCTTCATAGTCCAGACCGGCCTCCTCCAAGGCGATGGCAACGGCGATCGAAATGGTGCGGGGAGCATAATAAAGCTGCATCAGAGTGCCTCCGGGCTTGGATTACAGATGCGTTTGGGCAAACTGCCGGTCGGGCGCTTCCAGATGCGGGACTGCGTTGAACAGAACCGGGCTCAGCTGCGCGCCTATCGGGTGCAGACGATGCATTGAGGTGTTCATGATGGCAAGAGCCACCCGCGCCATCGCAGGTATGTCCAGTCCCATGGCCTGTCGCACAACCATCGAGATCAACCCACCTGAGGTCACAACAATCGCGGGCCCACCCTCGGTTCCGATATCACGCAAAGCGTCCGAGACACGTGTTTCGAATTCCTCAAAGGTTTCCGGGGTCTCTTCGATCTCACCCCTGGCCCACGCGGTAAAAGTTCGCGGCAAATGTTCGACGAACCCCTCACGGTCGGTTGGAATCGAAACGCCATGCTGCTCTTCATACAGTTTCGCAATGTTGAAGTATTCGATCTCATTTAGGCGCGGATCGCGGGTGGGTTCTGGCAGCCCCATGCTGGAAGCGGTTTCCAAGTGTCGCGACAAGGTTCCGCAATAGACGCGCGGGTAGAACGCTTTTGTGTTCTGCAGATGCGCACCTAGCCAACGTGCCTGCTGATGGCCCAGCTCGCTGAGCTTGTCATAATTTACTTCGTCACGTGCGGTGGTGTTGGCCTGCCCGTGACGCACCAGTGTGATATGTGCCATTGCGTCCCCTCTTGCGCGAAGTCTTAGGGCAGGATCAGGGGCGGTGCCAGAGCCCTTTGGCAGAAAGCGGCTAAAAACCAGTTTGATGGCTCGGCTGTCTTTTGTTCGCCGCAGAAATTTGCCCATGGCACGTCGCATGCGATGTTGCCTAACGGAAAAAAGTTTCCTATAGGATACAAATCCGCTGCATGCGGCCGTATACATGCCTCTGCAACGCCGCCCTCGGGGGACCAAAAGACCGCCAGCAGTCGAAGCCTGTTGACTCGCTGCACAGTCCTAGGAACCTTGGTGTCAATTGGCGACAATACAGAGATAACGTTGCAATCCATGCGGCAATGTTGCCAAGGTCTTAGGAAAGGTCTCTTCCATGTCTGACGCACCCAAACGCACCCCATTGCATTCTTTGCACGTTGAGTTGGGGGGTAAGTTGGTTGATTTTGCTGGGTGGGAGATGCCTGT
>NZ_JBXWOM010000021.1:0-27485 GCF_059610905.1 Ruegeria sp. CDSC002 | reverse complement strand
ACCAGGAAAGATCGCTAGCCAGTCGAGACACCTTCAAGCTGACCCGCGCCGCCGCTCTTAGCGAGTGGCGTCAACTTTGTTCCGGATAAGTTCGCGATTTCCGCGGCAAACTGAGACTAGTTCGAATTAGTCTGACAGCACCCCGCTGAGATTATTTCGAATTTGTTCTACGGCGACCACATTCCAAGTTGTCCTACGTTAAGAGTTCCGCTGTCTTTCACCTCTGCATAAACGCCCATATCCATGTGGCCCAAGTGTTTTCGAATAAGGAACGGGATTCTCATGTCTCGTTCGGCTGTTTCTGGGTTAACTTCAGTGGCGGCGCATCTTTTTGTTCGCGAGATAATTTTTAGTTTCACGTCGCCAAACACCAAGGTAAAGCCGACAGAGTCCAATTCGGAAAACGGTGGTAGCCCCTCCAATTCAATATTCGCGCGAAACCTTGCCGGGTGCAATTCCACGTTTAGCTGCCTACTAAGCGCGTCGACAGAGGCCAGGTTGAGAACAGAAATAGCATTCATCATTTTTGGCGACACGACCGAAACGTCCGTAAATCGATGTGGGTAGGAAGAGACAAACACTGGCGGCTCGGGGTCCCTTAGACCGAGTGTGTTGTAGAGGAAAGTCGCCGCGTCCCTTTGCCCCTTTGGCTCACGCATTTCGAAGTGGTGAGTTTTCACTCCTATTTTAATTTCCAGCAGCTGATTTTGAGCGTCGAATTTAGTTTGGAGACCGGCCAGACCTGCTTCATTCAAAAGCACAACAAAGCGGTCTTTTTCCAGCGGTTTCGGATTAAGGGTGTCGAAACCGGAGTTGTAGCGAGCAAAGCCAAAAAGGCGGTCACCAGGAATGCCTTCTCCCGCCAGCAGGTTAACGGTGCTTAGTGGTTCCGGACTCAAACCTTTGATAGGGTAGCGGTTCATCCGCACAATGTTGAGTTCGTTCATTCGTGGGATCCTGATTTGTCGAGATATTCCGGCGGTGGGGCTAGCAAGCGCTCTTCAAACTATCCCAATTTAACTCCTTGGATGAACGTCTAGAATATGGTTTCGGCACTATCTTTGGTGGGTTCGGGTTGGCAATCTAAAGCCTTCGGCGTCGCGATTTAAAGCATAGACGCGTTCAATTTCGAATTCCTTCTCCCTTTTCGCATAATGATTCTGAGGGGGCGGGGCGGCGAAATATGTAATAAAAGCAAACTACTATTGATCATTGTCAAGGTGGATTTAACGACTCTGAGGTACGAGCCTCAAAAATTTCTGGACTTGAGGTGCGTACCTCAAATAGCCTTGGAGGTATGCCGCGATTCGCACATCCTCGATTGACGGCGAAAAAAGGGAGGAATGGATGACTTACACAAAACTGGCTTCGGTCAGCGCAATAGTCCTTGCCGCTACTACTCTTTCTACCAAGGCAAATGCTGAAGATCTGACACTATGTTGGGCGGCATGGGACCCGGCCAACGCGCTTGTCGAACTATCAAAGGAATTCGAAGCAGAATCCGGCCACACAATGAATTTCGAATTTGTTCCTTGGCCAAATTTTGCGGACAGGATGCTGAACGAACTGAACTCCGGCGGTAAGCTCTGCGACCTGCTGATTGGTGATAGCCAATGGATCGGCGGTGGCGCTGAGAATGGCCACTATGTCCAGCTGAACGACTTCTTCGATGCCGAAAGCATCAGCATGGACGATTTCGCACCTGCAACAGTTTACGCTTATTCGACCTGGCCCAAAGGTACACCAAATTACTACGCGCTGCCTGCGATGGGCGATGCGAATGGTTGGTTCTACCGCAAGGATTGGTTCGAAAACCCTGAAATCCAAGCCGCGTACAAAGAAGCGACTGGTCAGGACCTACGCGAGCCTCAGTCTCAGAAAGAGTTGTTGCAGATCGCGCAGTTCTTCCAAGGTCGTGAAATCGACGGCAAGACTGTGTATGGGGCTGCAATCTTTACCGAGCGCGGCTCGGAAGGGATCACCATGGGTGTCACCGGGGCCCTGTATCCGTGGGGTTTCAAATACGAAAACACTCCTGGCTCATATGATATGGAAGGCGCCGTAAACTCACCGGAAGCGGTTGAGGCTCTGGAATTCTACAAAGAATTCTACAAAACGGCGACGCCTCCGGGATACACCAACTCTTACATGGGTGAGAGCTTGGATGCATTTAAATCCGGTCAGGTCGCCATGGCTATGAACTGGTTCGCGTTCTTCCCGGGTCTTTACGCCGATCCCAATACCGGCGGTGACAAGATCGACTTCTTTGTGAACCCACCGCAAAATCAGGCAGGCTCGACACTGGGCGGACAAGGAATTTCTGTTGTCAGCTACTCGGATAACCAGGACGCCGCACTTGAGTACATAAAGTGGTTCGCGCAGCCGGAAGTTCAGGCCAAATGGTGGGAACTTGGCGGTTACTCGGCACATAACTCGGTGCTTGAAGATCCTGGTTTCGTGGACAGCCAACCGTTTGCCGGTGATTTCCTAGAAGCAATGGGTGGAGTACAGGATTTCTGGCAGGAGCCTGCCTATGCGGAACTCCTGCTGGCAATGCAGAAACGCATCCACGACTACGTTGTTGCCGACCAAGGCACAGCTCAAGAAGCGCTTGATCTTTTGATCGAAGATTGGACGGAAGTCTTCGAAGACGAAGGTAAGCTGTAACCCGGACGCAGGCAGGAGCGGGTGCGAACCCGCTCCACCTTCTCCCGTGTGTCGTAAACCAACAAGAACTGGCAATGAGATGTCTGACAGGTCCGTAAATCGCGTTGCGCAGGCAACGCCCGAGCGAGTTGCGCGAAAAATCAGGGGTTTATCCGACCGCGCGATCGCATGGATATTCATCTCCCCAACGATATTTCTACTGCTGGCAATCAACATCTTTCCGTTGATCTGGACCATCAAACTTAGCTTTACCAACTACAAGGCCAATCGGATCGGGCGCGAGGTCAAAGACGTTGGCTTCAAGAATTACGAGCGTATCCTAACCGACTCTGACACCTGGCTGAATATGCAGGCGACGGCGCATTTTCTATTCTGGACGATCTTCTTTCAGGTTCTGATCGGGTTCACTTTGGCGTGGCTGATCAACAAGAAGTTTAAGGGCAATGACCTTTGGACCACGATCATTGTGTTACCGATGATGCTGTCCCCGGCCGTTGTCGGGAACTTCTGGAAGTTCCTGTATCAGCCACAGATCGGCCTGTTCAATTACATCGTGTCCTGGTTCACCGGCAAGGAGCCGTCGAGCTTTGAGATGTTAGGCTCAGTAACTTTGGCCCCATGGGCGATCGTCATTGTTGATACATGGATGTGGACGCCGTTTGTTATGCTAATTTGCCTAGCCGGGCTGCGCAGCATTCCCGACTATATCTACGAGGCTGCCGAGATCGACCGGGCCAGCAAGCTGCGGCAGTTCCTCACGATTACTATCCCGATGGTGCTGCCATTTCTGATGCTCGCGGTGCTGTTTCGTGGGATCGAGAACTTTAAGATGTTCGACTTAGTGGTTCAGCTCACCGGCGGAGGGCCGGGTTCTGTAACGGAACTCACTTCGATCAATCTCAAGCGGGAGGCGTTTGAGAAGTGGCGCACCGGCTATGCCTCGGCCTATGCGATCATCCTTTTCGTCACCGTGTTCGGCCTTGCGTCGATCTACGTCAAAGCCCTGAACAAGGTGAAACAGAGATGAGTAGCTTTTCCGTCACCGAACCTTCGAACCGGTCCAAGTGGATCGCAGGCTTCTTGGTCATCACTTATGCGCTGATCACGATGATCCCGTTGGTGTGGATCTTGCTGACTGGCTTCAAATCGCCAGCCGATGCGATCAGCTATCCACCCAAGGTGGTTTTTGACCCGACGCTAGAAGGCTATGTCAACCTTTTCACCACACGCACACGGCAAACGCAGGAGTTTCTGGAAGCCAATCCACCGCAGAATTGGGCCGATGAGATCGTGCGCCAATACGACATGGTGATCGTTGGACCATCCAAGTTCGGTGAGCGCTTTATGAACTCGGTCATCATCGGGTTTGGATCAACGTTCCTGAGTATTTTTCTTGGCACTTTGGCGGCCTATGCCTTCAGTAGGTTCAAGGTCCCGCTTAAAGACGACCTTCTGTTCTTCATCCTCAGTACAAGAATGATGCCCCCGGTTGCTGTCGCCATCCCAATCTTCCTGATGTTCAGAAATCTTGGGCTCAGCGATACGCACTTGGGAATGATCCTGCTGTACACGGGCGTGAACATCTCTCTGGCAGTGTGGTTGCTGAAAGGATTCATCGACGAAATTCCAAGAGAGTACGAAGAAGCCGCTCTCATAGATGGCTACACACGCTTTCAGGCATTTTACAAAGTGGTGCTGCCACAAGCCGCGACCGGCATAGCCTCGACAGCTATCTTCTGCCTCATCTTTGCATGGAATGAATATGCATTTGCCGTACTGCTTACCTCAGCAAATGCGCAGACCGCGCCGCCCTTCATCCCAACCATTATCGGTATCGGTGGTCTGGACTGGCCTGCTGTGGCGGCTGGAGCAACGATCTTCCTGATCCCGGTTATGATTTTCACCATCCTGATGCGCAAACACCTGTTGCGTGGGATCACATTCGGAGCCGTGCGCAAATGAGCGAATTTCTTACCGGATTGATGCGGCTTCGCCGCGGCCCATGGGAAATGGTCGCAACCATCCTTATCGCACTGGGTGTCTTCATGCTGATGCAGCCCTTTGTCCTTTGGGCCTTCACCTACTCTTTCATCGTTACGCTGATCGGAACCGTTATGTTCATCATCGTCAGCCACTTCCCGGAGTAGAAATGGCCCAGATCATAGTCAAAAACGTAAAAAAGATGTTCGGCGATTTCACGGCTGTACGCGAAAGCTCGTTCACAATTGAGGATGGTGAGTTCTTCATGCTGCTGGGACCATCCGGTTGCGGAAAAACAACGACATTACGGATGATCGCGGGCTTGGAACTTCCAACATCTGGCGAGATTTACCTCGACGGTGAAGAAATCAGTCAACGGCCACCTTCAGAGCGAGACATTGCCTTCGTATTCCAGATGTTCGCGCTGTACCCGCATATGAACGTGCGTAAGAATATCAGCTATCCGTTGATTTCGCAGGGGATGCCACGTGCCGCGGTCAAAGCCAAGATAGAAGAAGTCGCCGGAATTCTGGGGATAACAGACATTCTTGACAGCCCCGTCGGAGGGCTTTCGGGAGGAGATAGACAACGGGTTGCGCTCGGGCGCGCGATTGTGCGCGAACCCAAAGCCTTCATGATGGACGAACCTCTTGGTGCACTTGATGCAGAGTTTCGTGAACACATGGCCGAAGAACTGCGCGCGCTTCATGACCGTATGGGTGCGACCACTGTTTACGTTACACATGACCAGTTGGAAGCCATGCAAATGGGCGACAAAATCGTAGTGATGAACAATGCTGTGATCGAGCAATTCGGCACGCCTCAGGAGATTTACGACAAACCCGCTACGATGTTTGTAGCTAACTTTATCGGGTCTCCTTCGATGAACTTCCTGCCATTTCAGGGAAAGGTCGAACCTGGCACTGAAATGGTTCGCCTGAACGGGCATGACGAACCTGTTCCCAAACTGATGGAAGGGGCTGAAGGTGACTTGGTTTTTGGTGTCCGCCCCGAGCATGTTTTTCTATCAGATGCAAGCGCCTACCGGGCCAAGGTCCTGGCCGCAGAATATTTGGGAACTACCCAGATCGTGACATTGCAAAGCCCGAACGGTGAGCTGAAAGCCCGGATTGATGCACGCGAAGTCGTTAGCCCTGGCGAGACCGTGGGATTGGAGTTCCGCTCACCCGCAGTAACCCTTTTTGAAAAATCTACCGGACGCGCGTTGAGGTCCGCTCTGAACGACGAGGTGCTGAGCAATGGCTGAAGTCGTTTTGGAGAGTATCTCGAAGTCATTCGGCAATCTTAAAGCGGTGGATGATATCTCAATGACGATCCCCAACGGTGCCTTTGTGGTGTTGTTGGGCCCGACCGGCGCGGGAAAAACAACAACACTGAGATTGATATCCGGACTTGAGAAACTGGATTCAGGAACAGTGCGCATTGGCGGGCGTGACGTTGGAATAGATACACCCGCCCAGCGCGATGTGGCGATGGTCTTCCAGCAATACTCGCTGTACCCGCATATGACAGTGCGTGAAAACCTGTCTTTCCCTCTGCGTTCGCCGATCCTGAAGACGCCAGAGGATGAAATCGCGAGGAAGGTCAACGAAGTCTCGGAGATCCTCCAGATCCCACACAAACTGGACAACAAAGCCACAGAGCTGTCTGGCGGTGAAATGCAGCGGGTGTCAATTGGGCGGGCGCTGGTGCGCGATCCACAGATATTTCTCATGGACGAACCGCTCAGTTCGTTGGATGCCAAGCTGCGGGCGGATTTGCGTGTGGAGCTAAAAAGAATTCAAGCGGATCTGGGGTCTACGCTTTTGTATGTGACCCATGATCAGGTCGAGGCCATGACGATGGCTACGCATATCGGCGTGCTGGAAGAGGGCAGGTTGGTGCAATACGGCACGCCTCGAGATATTTATGAAAACCCCCGCAGCGTGTATGTCGCGAGCCGGTTGGGTTTGCCGCGCATCAACATTCTGCCATCCAACTTGTTTGGTGGGGATCACAAAGGCCCTCAGATTGGCCTGCGCCCTGAGAACATCCTGGAAGGCGAGGGTAGTGATGCTCGTGTGATCCGTGCCGAGCACCTTGGTGACCAAACGCGATTGCACTTGGATTTGAATGGCCACACGGTCGTGACCTTGATTGATGTCCACCAGGACTACCCTGCCGGGCAAACGATAAAGATTCGTCCTCATAACCCGTTGTATTTCGACGCCTCCGGCGCGCGCGTGGCTTAAGGAGCAAAAGCATGGCCCAGTTCCTCAACACAAAAGAAACCCTTGTAACAGAGGCGATAGACGGCCTTTTGGCCTCTTCTGGCGGCGCATTGACTCGGTTGGACGGTTACCCGCATATCAAGGTGGTTTACCGCTCGGACTGGGACAAATCGAAGGTTGCGTTGGTCTCTGGTGGAGGGTCCGGACACGAGCCCGCTCATGCGGGTTTTGTCGGGGCTGGAATGCTGACCGCCGCTGTTTGCGGAGAGGTGTTTGCATCCCCATCGGTCGAAGCGGTTCTTGCTGGTATTCTCGCCGTGACCGGTGAGGCGGGGTGTTTGCTGATCGTCAAGAATTACACGGGCGATCGGTTGAACTTCGGGCTCGCTGCAGAACGTGCCCGCGCCTTGGGGCGCAAAGTTGAGATGGTGGTGGTGGATGACGACATCGCCTTGCCGGACCTACCGCAACCGCGCGGTGTGGCAGGGACCTTGTTCGTACACAAAATTGCCGGCGCGCTTGCGGAAGATGGCGCTGATCTGGACACCGTGACCAAGGCTGCAAAAAGCGTCATCGATAAAGTGGTCAGCATCGGGATGAGCCTGGACACCTGCACTGTACCGGGGTCTCCGAAAGAGAACAGGATTGCGCCGGGCAAAGCTGAATTGGGCTTGGGTATCCATGGCGAACCGGGTGTCGAACAGGTGGAATTTGACAATGCGGTCACAGCAATGTCCACCGTCGTGGAAAAGTTAAAACAACGGGTCGGTGCGGGGGAGTGTGTTGCGTTGGTCAACAACCTCGGGTCGACAACCCCTTTGGAAATGTCCGTGCTGACGCACGCTTTGTCCGAGACTGGTTTGACGAGTCACGTTATTGGTCCTGCGCCAATGATGACATCGCTGGACATGCATGGGTTCTCTGTTTCTGTGTTGCCCGTCAGCGAAGGCGAATTGTCGGCGCTTGAAGCTCAGGTCGGTCTGGTGGCATGGCCCGGCGTCAATTCTATTGGTCCAGTTCAAGTTGCACCTTTGCCTGATGGCTTGACCCCGATTGATCCTATTCCTTCGAACAATCCAGCCACAAAGGAAACGATTACGCGATTGTCCGAATTGCTGATAAATGCCGAGAAAGACCTGAACGAATTGGATGCCAAATCAGGTGACGGAGACACCGGTAGCACATTGGCAACTGCGGCGAGGGCATTGCAGGGTAGCCTGGACCGAATGCCCCTTGCGGATCTGACACAACTCTTCCCCGCTTTGGGCAACGAACTCAGCCAGACAATGGGCGGTTCTTCGGGCGTGATCCTTGCTATCTTTTTTAATGCTTCTGGAGACGCCTGCGCCAGTGGCGCGTCGATCCCGAAATCCCTTGTGGAAGGTTTGAACCGCGTTAGCCAAGTTGGCGGGGCCAAAGTTGGGGACAGAACGATGATCGATGCGTTGGCTCCCGCGCTGGACGCTTTGCCTTTGGGTTTGGCTCAAGCTGCACAGGCGGCGCGCGAAGGTGCAGACAGTACGGCAAATATTCACCGTGCCAAGGCCGGTCGGGCCGCCTATGTTCCCGAGGAAAACCTAATGGGAAATAACGATCCTGGCGCTGAAGCCGTCGCCTTGCTGTTCGAGGGGTTGGCGCAGGAGATTAAAGGCTGAACGACTCGTGGAAGACCAAAAACACAAACTAAAATTGGTGAATAAGCCAACTGTGAATGACATCGCGCGCGTTGCGGGTGTTAGCTTGGCAACCGTTGATCGAGTCCTGAACAGGCGACCAGGCGTTCGGGCCGTGACCGTAGAAAAGGTTCAACAGGCAATCAATGAGCTTGGCTATGTCCGCGACACCGCTGCAGCTAACCTTGCGCGACAGCGTATCTATAACTTCTTGTTCGTGCTGCCCGATACCGACAACGAGTTTGTCGAAGCGCTCAGCAAGCAGGTCGTTGAACAGTCACGCGACCAGTTAATTGAGCGGACGCGTATGAAAATTCAACGGGTGGCTCCGTTTGATCCTCAGGAAATTGTCGAGATTCTGGATGCGCTGAACAGTCGCGATATTGATGGCGTCGCCGTTTTCGGACCCGAAACGCCTTCGGTCCGGGATGCCGTGAAAAGAGCCCGGGACAAAGGCGTTCCGGTGGTGGCTTTGGTGTCTGACCTGCCTAGCTCGGACAGGGACCATTTCATTGGAATTGACAATGTTTCGGCAGGTCGTACGGCAGCTCAACTGATGGGGCGCTTTGTGCATCGCAAGGGAAAAGTGCTGGTGCTGACAGGTTCGCGCCTGGCGCGAGATCATTTGGAACGGCGCCAGGGATTTGATCTGGTTATCGCCGAGGATTTTCCGCATCTCGAAGTAGTGGCGTCGGTCGAAGGTCGCGATGACCCTGAGCTAATCTACAAGATGATGCCTGAGATTTTTGTGACCTACCCGGATCTCGTCGGGATCTACTCTTCCGCTGCTGGCAACGCCGGACTGATCCAGTTTCTGTCTGACGGCAATATCAGCAAGGATCTGGTGATTATTGCTCACGAGCTTACGCCGCTGAGCCGCGAAGCGCTGAGTCGCGGGACTTTTGATGCGTTGATCTCACAGGATTCAGGCCACTTGGTCCGATCTGCGGTTCGTCTACTGCGCGCAACATCTGACAAGGTTCCGTTCAACAAAGCGCAAGAGCGCATTCGTATCGATATCTATCTGAAGGAAAATTTGCCGCCATAGAGGCATCGGTTTTTGGGGAGGAGACATTATGAAAACGATAAAAGGCCCGGCGTTGTTTCTGGCACAGTTTGCCGGAGATGAAGCGCCCTTCAATTCGTGGGACGCCATCACCAAATGGGCGGCGGATTGCGGCTATAAAGGCGTTCAGGTGCCCAGTTGGGATAGCCGGTTGTTTGATCTTGAAACCGCCGCCTCTAGCACGGACTACTGTGACGAGTTCAAGGGTAAGGCTAAAGAAAACGGCGTAGACGTCACCGAGTTGTCCACGCATCTTCAGGGCCAACTTGTAGCCGTGCACCCCGCCTACGACACAGCTTTCGACGGCTTCGCCGCCGAAAGCGTTAGAGGGAACCCGAAAGCCCGGCAGGAATGGGCGGTGGATCAGGTCAAGAAGGCGCTGTCAGCCTCCAAGAATTTGGGGATATCAGCGCACGCGACATTCTCTGGCGCACTGGCCTGGCCCTATGTCTACCCTTGGCCGCAACGTCCTGCAGGTCTGATCGAAACGGCGTTTGATGAACTGGCCAGCCGTTGGATGCCAATTCTGGATCACGCGGAAGACTGCGGCGTCGATGTGTGCTATGAAATCCATCCGGGCGAAGACCTGCATGACGGTGTGACCTTTGAGATGTTCCTCGAACGGACAAGCAACCATGCTCGGGCATGTATGTTGTACGACCCGTCACATTATGTCCTGCAATGTCTCGATTATCTGGACAATATCGACATCTACAAAGACCGGATCCGGATGTTTCATGTCAAAGACGCCGAGTTCAACCCGACCGGTCGGCAGGGCGTGTATTCCGGTTATCAAGGCTGGGTTGATCGGGCAGGAAGGTTCCGGTCGCTTGGCGATGGTCAGGTCGACTTCGGGGCTGTGTTCTCCAAAATGGCGGCGAACGACTTTGACGGCTGGGCTGTGGTAGAATGGGAGTGTTGTCTGAAACACCCTGAGGACGGGGCGCGTGAAGGCGCGCAGTTCGTGTCCGATCACATTATCCGCGTGACCGAGAAAGCCTTTGACGACTTTGCGGATGGTGGCGCAGACGAGGCGGCCAATCGGAAAATGCTGGGGATAGACTGATGGTAACTGGACGCAGTGAAGAAACATCTGGCCGCATTCGCCTTGGCATGGTTGGCGGCGGCAATGATGCGTTCATAGGCGGTGTGCATCGAATTGCCGCTCGCTTAGACGACAAGTTCGAGTTGGTCGCAGGTGCTTTGTCTTCAACGCCGGAGAAATCCAGGGAAAGCGGTGCGGTGTTGGGACTCGACCGGGTCTACGACGATTTCAAGCAGATGGCGATCAGAGAGGCGCGTTTGAAATCGGGGATAGAGGCAGTCTCGATCGTCACGCCCAATCACATTCACTACGCCGCCGCGCGCGAGTTCCTGAAGCGCGGCATTCATGTGATTTGCGATAAACCCCTCACCTCGACCCTTGTGGATGCCAAGAAGCTGGTCAAGGCGGCAGAGTGTTCCGGTGCGCTGTTCATTCTGACCCACAATTATACCGGCTACCCCATGGTCCGTCAGGCGCGTGAGATGGTCGCCAATGGGGAGATCGGCAAAATCCGCGTGGTTCAGGTTGAATATCCGCAGGATTGGTTGACCGAGCAGCAGGACTTCAAACAGGCCGAATGGCGAACCGATCCTGAGCGTTCCGGCACAGGGGGGTCGACCGGTGACATCGGAACCCATGCTTATAACATCGCCTGCTTTGTGACAGGTCTGAAACCGGAGAGCCTCGCAGCTGACTTGCAGGCCTTCGTGCCAGGACGCAAAGTCGATGACAATGCGCATGTCCTGTTGCGGTTCGAAGGCGGCGCGCGCGGGATGCTGTGGTCGTCCCAAGTTGCCCCTGGAAACGAAAACGCCCTGCGATTGCGCGTATATGGTGAAAAGGGTGGGCTTGAATGGGCGCAGGAAGACCCGAACTATCTTTGGTTTACGCCTTATGGCGAACCAAAACGTCTGATCACCCGAAATGGGGCCGGAGCCGGGGATGCCGCCAATCGGCTGAGCAGGGTGCCTCCGGGTCATCCGGAAGGGTATCTGGAGGGGTTTGCAAACATCTATAGTGAAGCTGCGGATGCCATTATAGCGTTTCGAAGTGGGAATTCGCCTGATCCGTCGGTGATCTATCCCACCGTTCAGGATGGGTTGAATGGTGTCAGGTTCGTCGCAGCTTGTGTGCAAAGCTCTGCAAGAAATGCAGCTTGGGTAAAGTTGGAGTAGCGCGATACTCGCCTTGACAGGGCGTCATCCATAATTAATTTTACCAATTAAAATAAAACATCAAAGGGTGACGCCGAATGTATCTTGGATTGGATTTGGGAACGTCGGGTCTCAGAGGAATTCTGATTGATGACGCCGGTCTCGTCGTCAGCGACGCAGAAGCTGGCATTTCCACATCGACGCCAAAACCCGGTTGGTCCGAGCAGAATCCGTCAGATTGGATTAACGCGTGCACAAAGGTTATTGCGAAGCTCCGGTCAGACAACGCATCGGCATTCGCAAAACTGCGCGGAATTGGTCTGAGCGGGCACATGCATGGTGCCACCTTGTTGGATGCCGAAGGTGAAACTCTAAGGCCCTGCATTCTATGGAATGACACACGATCTGCAAACGAGGCAAAAACACTCGATCAGTCTCCACAGATGCGGACCATTTCCGGGAACATTGTTTTCCCGGGTTTCACAGCGCCGAAACTGGAATGGGTGCGGTCGCACGAGCCCGAGGTTTTCTCAAAAACAGCCAAAGTTTTATTGCCGAAAGACTATCTTCGGTTTTGGCTGACAGGTGAATACATCTCGGACATGTCAGACAGTGCCGGAACATCCTGGTTGGATGTTGACAAACGGCAGTGGTCTGAAACGGCGCTGGGTTTGGGTCACATGCAGGCCGCACAGATGCCGCGTCTTGTCGAAGGGAATGAGCCGGCTGGTGAACTGAAAACCGAGCTGCGGCATGCATGGGGCCTTTCTGGTCCTGTTGTCGTGGCGGGTGGCGCAGGCGACAACGCAGCGGCGGCTTGCGGTATCGGGAGCGTAAAGGACGGTGCGGGTTTCGTGTCGTTGGGAACGTCCGGAGTTCTTCTTGTTGCTCGGGATGCATATGGCCCGGCGCCTGAAACTGCAGTGCACTGCTTTTGCCATGCTGTTCCCGAAATGTGGATACAAATGGGGGTCATACTCTCGGCAACAAACAGTATGAATTGGCTTTCAAGCAATCTCGGCCAACCTGTGGAAAAACTGGCGTCGATGGTACCTGATAGCATTGCCAGACCTTCTTCGATTACGTTCCTGCCGTATCTTTCAGGCGAGCGAACGCCGCATAACGACAGTCGCATTCGAGCAGCATTCTTGGGTGTCGACGTCGCATCGGGCCCCGCCGATCTGACCCAATCTGTGATGGAGGGCGTTGCCTTTGCAATGCGTGACTGTCTCGAAGCCTTGAAAAGCACAGGGACCTCGCCGACCAACTTGATGGCTGTTGGAGGAGGTGCAAGATCCAGGTTTTGGTTGGAAACACTTGCTACGGTATTGCAAGTGCCTTTGGATGTTCCAAAAGGCAGCGAATTCGGCGCGGCCATGGGCGCTGCACGACTTGCGATCTGTGCCGCTAACAATGCAAAGCCCGGCGACATTATGAAGCCGCCTAAAATTCAGGAAAGCATCGACCCACGCAAGGATCTGGTCGAACCCTATGAAAGGGAATTCGGACAATATCGGCAGTACTATAAGGCGCTGGCGCCCTTGGCGGGTGGATGATGGCTGAAGTTGGAAAACCTTCTCGGTTCGAAACGGTTATGCTGACTGATGGGGACATGCGAGCCTCGGTGCTGAACAATGGGGCATTCACTCAAGGTTGGTGGTACAAGGACGTGCGGCTTTTTTGGGGGTTCAATGACCTAATTAAATACTTCACCGATAAAACCTTTATGGGCGCAACCGTTGGCCGTGTTGCGAACCGGATCGGCGGCGCGCGGTTCGAGTTGCAAGGCGCTGGTTTTGAACTTAACGCCAATGAAAGTGAAAACACTCTACATGGGGGAGCAGAGGGGCTTTCCAAACAATTCTGGAACCTTGAGCAGACCGCACCAAACGAAGTGGTATTACGTTACCTTTCACGCGACGGGGAAAGCAGCTTTCTAGGGAACGTCCGGTTCGGGGTCAGTGTCACGCTACGGAACCCATGGTTGACCTACACACTACAAGATCATTCTGACCGGCCTAAACCGATCAATCTTACACAACACAACTACTATACTTTGGGCAGCGCAAAGGGTGTTGACGCACACGAGCTGGAACTCGCCTCAGAGCGGTACTCAGAAATTGACGAACAAGGAGTTCCGTCCGGCGGGCTATGTTCGACCAAGGACAGCGAATTGGATTTCTCTACACCTAGATCGATCGGGCATGTTCCGATGCCGATCGACCACTATTTCTGCTTTGATCAAGCCCGTGACCCGACAGATCCGGTCACGAAATTCACCGCGTCGTCCGCTCTTTTTCTGGCCGCTTATGCTGACCAACCCGGAGCACAGGTTTATTCGGGTGCCCATATGGCGAAGCCACTACGCGGTTCATCTGGTTCGTGCATCGAGCCATCGGGATGCCCGAACGCGCCCAACATACCTTCGTTTCCCTCGGTCATTTGCACGCCCGAAAAACCTTACCGGCATGAACTCTCGCTCGAGATCACGGAAGGTGGCAATGGGAGTTAGGCTATTCATTCCCATCATCAGCTTTTTGATTGCTGGCACCAGCGCCAATGCTCAGGAACTTGGACCACCTCCGACTTTCCTTGAGCCTGATTTCCACCGCGTTGAATTGGGACAGTTGCTTTTCTACGATCCGGTTTTGTCCGGCAACAAGAACATCAGTTGTGCGACCTGTCATCACCCTAGGCTTGGCACGTCGGACGGCCTTTCGCTCGGTATCGGGGAAGGCGGGATCGGCTTGGGTACTGAACGCACGCTGGATACTCAGAATACGCCGGAGCAACGTATCCCTCGAAACTCACCGGCGCTTTGGAATCTTGGTGCGACGGAGTTCGCGACGTTTTTCCATGATGGGCGTCTTGAAGCCGATCCAACGCAACCAAACGGGATCAGAACTCCTTTGGGGACACATATGCGGTCCGGTTTTCAATCGGCATTGGCGGCACAGGCGATGTTCCCGGTGCTTTCACCAGACGAAATGGCCGGTCATTACTCCGAAAATGACGTCAGCGAAGCGGTTCGATTGGGGCTATTGACACAACAAGGTGGAGCGTGGGACCTGATTGCGGCTCGTGTTGCCGCCATCCCAGAATACAAGCAGCGCTTTGATGCCATTACGCCGGGTAGTGAGATCTCATTCACGGCCATTGCAAACGTGATCGCAGATTTCATCGCATTCGAATGGCGCGCCGACAACAGCCCCTTTGATCGCGCGATGCGAGGCGAAGACGCACTATCTAAAAACGCCGAATTCGGCATGCACCTGTTTTTCGGCAAGGCGGGGTGCAGCAGTTGCCACGCGGGCTGGTTCCAGACGGATCACAAGTTTCATTCGATCGGTTTGCCGCAAATCGGGCCTGGAAAGGCCGCGCGGTTTGAGAGTCATGTTCGCGATGATGGGCGACTTCGTGTTACAGGTCGTGCCGAAGATGCGTTCACATTTCGCACGCCATCTCTACGCAATGTAACGCTGACCGCGCCGTATGGGCACAACGGAGCATTTGCGCGACTCGAAGATATCGTGCGCCACCATCTGGACCCGGTTACGTCCTTGCGAAACTACACGGTGGAGATGGCTTTGTTGCCAGATTTCCCGGGCTCTGAAGACGAAACTCCCTTGCTGGAGCAGCAACATCTGGATGCCATTGCCAACAGCAACAGCTTGTCGAAAATTACTCTTACGGATCACGAGGTCGACGCTCTTTTAAGTTTTCTGGCAAGCCTTGAGGATCCGGCGCAGAGGCTGGGTGTGCCTGCCCAAGTTCCAAGCGGTCTGCCGGTAGATCAATAGTCACCGACGCATTTGAACAATCTGGTTCGGTGCCACGTCCTGCCATGTGCTGGCCTCTCCATCCGGCCAGACTACCCGAAGCTGTACTTGGGTTTCGTCCCCCAAACCGAAATGTTGATATCCAGTCACACCACCAGCATGTCCGCCGCCAATGGTTATTTCTCGGGTTTGCAAACCTTGCGCGGTTTGAACCTCGACAAATCCACCGACCGCTGCCTGGTTGGATTTGTCCTGAGCAACATCAACCAACAGCCAATTGCCGCCTGTTGAGATATTTTGACTGACCTCAAGTATTGATCCGCGGTTTACGACCACCAGATCGAGCCACCCATCGTTGTTCAGATCTGCAAGCGCTGCACCGCGAGACTTCGCCATCGAAGCAACACCAGCCTCTGCCGAGGCTTCGATAAACTGACCTTCCGAGCGCTGAACCAACAGGTTATTTGGATCGTTCAGTGCAGCATCCGGCATTTGCTCGACATTGCCTTTGGTCACGAAGATGTCGTCTCGGCCGTCATTGTTGACGTCTCCAAACTGTGCGTGCCAGCCGGTCGACGGCCTTCCGTCGTTACCGACATGCGGTCTGTGTGCGGTTGTGCCTTTTTCGTAAGTTGCATCGCGCCACGTCGGGCCGTTGGTATCCGGGTCAAACACCTGAAGTTTCTGGTCGCCCATCGAGGTCAGATAGACCTCGGGAAAGCCATCTCCGGTCAGATCGCGAGAGGCAATACCCATTCCCCAGATCGAATAGGGCAGCCATCCGTCTTCGGTCGAGTATAATCGCGGTTCAGGCTCCATCGCCCATAGCTGTTCTTGCCCATTGCGCACGTAATAGTGGCGGTCATTGCTGACACGAAGGTCTGCGCGTCCGGATCGTGCCCAGTCGGAAAACAGAATGGAAAGCGAGCAGAAGCTGGGTTCTAGTTGCTGGGGTTTGCCATAGCTGCCCCCGTTCGGGCGGTAGAGTAGGGTTGGGTCGCAAGATTCAAACGGGCCGTCCGGGTCGAAGCGATCCACGTAAGTTCCAAATGCCAATGTTGGCAAGGATTGGTCGTCTTCCCATGTGGCCGAAAATCCAGTGGTCCAGTGATCCACGGTTTGGAACTTGATGTTATCGAAGGGACGGAACTGACAATCCGACTGACCTTGAAGCAGGACATCATCGCCCACACGCAATATGGCCAGATCCATCAAACCATCGCCGTCAACGTCCAATGGGTAGGCGCCGGTTACTCCGGTTAAGGACAGCTGATCCGGTGTCTCAATAAGAAAAGAAACCTCGCCCTCAGAGGTGTTTTTGAACAGCTGAGATCGATTGGACCCGCCCGCGACGAACAATTCGGGTAATGTGTCTCCGTTACAATCAAAAACCGCTACTCCGCCGCCAACAAAGTGCTCCCAGCCGCCATCGTAAATATGAACGGGCACGTCGATGCTTTTGAATTGAAGCTGTGAATCGGCATCGGCAGCTGTGGCAAGAACGAGTAATGCCGCAAATTCAGGACGCATTCGCCGCAAGCCCCTTTACCTTCAGGATCAAGACCTGTTCGATCCCATACGCGGCCGCACCTTTGGCCCACATCAGATCGCCCCAGTGATGCACTTTGATTTCAGGCAAGGGTGCGTCGACATTCACAACACCATTTTGAATGCGCGTCATAACCTCGGCCGAGCAGAGGTGTTCAAAGCTCATTTGCGCACCTGACACAATGATGCATTGGGGATCGAACAGATTGATCAGATTGGACACTCCAAGACCAAACATCTGCCCCGCACGCGCAAGCACCGAGGTGGCTCTGTCATCACCGGAATTGGCGCGAGTGTGGATGTCCGAGACCGTTTGCATGTCGTCGGCGTGACCCGTGACAGTCATTTCTCGGATCAAGGCGTAGTCCCCAACATAGGCTTCCAAGCACCCCCGTTGACCGCATTGGCACAGAGCGCCGTCGAGTTGCACTTTGGTATGCCCAAACTCAGCCCCACAGCCTCTTTTCCCGCGGTAGAGCCTACCGTCCAAAACGATACCGAGGCCAACACCATGTTCGATCGTGACAACAAGAAAGTTCTTTAGCCCTTTGCCTAGCCCAAAAAGCTGTTCGGCTTTTGCGACGAGGTTGGCGTCGTTTTCCACGAAGGCAGGGCAGGGGAGCTCTTTCGCAATTAAAGGGTTGAAATCAATGTTTCTTTCGGTCACCGAAGACGACCAGTGGACAAAGTTTCTAGCTGCATCAATCTGCCCAGCCAATCCGATTGAAATGCCAGCCAAGTGTTCGATTGAAAGACCGACCTGTTGGCATGTGTCTTCAAGGGCCAAGCGGATAGTCGATATAAGGTTTGCCGGCGACATTCGGGCGTCTTCAAGCTGGGCCTTGTGCGACGTCACCTCGTTCCCTTCAAAATCCACGAGAATGACCGAGATCATTTGGCGTGCAACCTTCAGGCCCGCGACAAGGAACGACTGGCCGTCCAATTGCAGCAAAACTCTGGGTCGCCCCCTTTTTCCCGACTTTGACTGTGCTTCGCCTTCAATCTCTTTGATCAGCCCTGCCGAGATCAAATCAGCCGTTGCTGAGGTGATCGTGGCAGGACTGGTTTCCAAGGCGGACGCGATATCAATCCGTGATACGGATCCCTTGCTTCTGATCTGTTCCAACACCCGCAAGCGGGTTGCGTTTCTTTGGTCTAAAGAAACCACAGACGCTTTGCTTTTCAGCATCTTGCCCTCTCGAATCTTACTCTGGACCCAACTTAAGTGAATTTAATGGTGTCTTGTAGGCTAAATATTTTACCGACTGAAATAAATATGGTATTCAAATTTGTGAGAGCCGCGAATCGAAATGCGATGGCTCGGCAAATGGGAGGAAATCATGAAAAAAATTCTCAGCTTTTCGGCTGTGGCCACTTTGTTGGCTTCGACCGCATTCGCAGAGCCAGTGGTTGGCGTAAGCTGGTCGAACTTTCAGGAAGAGCGTTGGAAAACGGACGAGGCGGCAATTAAGTCGGCGCTTGAAGCAGGCGGCGCCGAGTACATTTCGGCAGACGCGCAATCGTCTTCCGCAAAGCAGTTATCGGACATTGAAAGCCTGATCGCCCAAGGTGTGGACGCGCTTATCATTCTCGCGCAGGACGCACAGGCCATCGGACCGGCTGTTCAGGCAGCGGCTGACGAAGGTATTCCGGTCATTGCTTATGATCGCCTGATTGAGGATGACCGTGCGTTCTATCTGACTTTCGACAATGTGGAAGTCGGCAGAATGCAGGCCCGAGCTGTCTTTGAGGCCATGCCCAAAGGCAACTACGTGATGATCAAAGGCTCTCCTACTGATCCGAACGCAGATTTCTTGCGGGGTGGACAGCAGGAAATTATCGGAGCCGCAGTAGACAGCGGTGACATCGTAATCGTTGGTGAAGCCTATACGGATGGTTGGCTGCCCGCGAACGCGCAGCGAAATATGGAACAGATTCTGACCGCGAATGAGAACAACGTGGATGCAGTTGTTGCTTCGAACGACGGGACAGCAGGCGGCGTTGTTGCTGCGCTGACGGCACAGGGTATGGAAGGCATTCCGGTGTCCGGTCAGGACGGCGACCATGCGGCCCTGAACCGAGTTGCGCTGGGAACTCAGACAGTTTCGGTATGGAAGGATGCCCGTGAACTCGGAAAGGCCGCTGGCGAAATCGCTGTCGCACTGAGCGGTGGAACAAGCCCGGCTGACGTCGAAGGCGCAACAAGCTGGACATCACCAGGTGGCACAGCGATGAATTCGGTCTTCCTTGCGCCGGTTCCGATCACCAAGGACAACCTGTCCGTCGTTGTGGACGCCGGATGGATCCCATTGGAAGATCTGTGCCAAGGCGTTGAAAACGGACCTGCTCCTTGTAACTAATCTTCAAAGTCCCTGGCCCTGTCTAGGCCGGGGACAATTGCTGAATATGAAAGATCGGAAATGACCGAAACTTCGTCTCAGCCGGTACCTGAAAAAGCGAAACCCAGCCTGTTCCAACAACTGGAACTGGATATGCGGCTTTTAGGAATGATCGGCGCGTTTGTCATCCTGTGCATCGGGTTCAACATCTTCACAGATGGGCGGTTCCTGACACCTCGAAACCTGTTCAACCTGTCTATCCAGACGGTTTCAGTTGCCATTATGGCGTGCGGGATGGTGTTCATAATCGTCACGCGGTACATCGATTTGTCGGTCGGAGCATTACTTGCAACAACGTCAGCAGTGATGGCAATGACGCAAACCGAGCTTTTGCCGCAGGTGCTTGGGATGGGTTTGAACAATCCGGCCACATGGGCGATCACCATTGTCGTCGGGCTATTGGTCGGCACGCTGATTGGTGCGTTTCATGGCTGGATGGTTGGTTATCTGACGATACCAGCGTTCATCGTCACGCTTGGTGGATTTCTGGTTTGGAGAAACGTGGCGTGGTATTTGACGAGCGGCCAGACGATTGGTCCTCTGGATAGTACATTCCTGATGTTTGGCGGGACCAACGGTACGTTGGGAACGACGACAAGCTGGCTGTTTGGGCTTTTCGCTACTGCGGTTGCCATCTGGGCTTTGTGGAGTGGCCGACGTGCAAAAGCGGCACATGGCTTCCCTGTGAAGCCTGCTTGGGCCGAGGCCACCCTGGCCGGGATAATCGCAATTGCCATCCTTGGGTACGTTTTCATCGTAAACAGCTACGCCATTCCGACGCGCCGGCTGCAACGCATGTTCGAAGCGCGCGGCGAGACAATGCCAGAAGGGCTGGTTGTAGGATACGGCATACCGATTTCTGTCCTCATACTAATCATAGTAGCGGTTACCCTGACGATCGTGGCACGAAAAACCCGGTTTGGTCGATACATCTTTGCCACTGGTGGCAACCCGGATGCGGCAGAGCTTTCAGGTATCAACACTCGGTTGCTGACCGTGAAAATCTTTGCTTTGATGGGTTTCTTGTGCGCCGTGTCCGCGGTGGTCGCCTCGGCCCGCTTGGCAAACCACTCGAACGACATTGGTACGCTCGACGAACTTCGGGTCATCGCCGCTGCAGTGATCGGAGGAACCGCATTGTCGGGCGGCATCGGTACCATCTATGGCGCGATCCTTGGTGCATTGATCATGCAGGCGCTGCAATCGGGTATGGCAATGGTTGGCGTTGACGCGCCGTTTCAGAACATCGTCGTCGGCAGCGTTCTCGTGCTGGCCGTCTATATCGACATCGTCTACCGCAAGCGACTGGGGGCTAAGTGATGCAAGCTCAGGACACGCAGAAAGCCCCCTCCAATTCGGGACGCGGTTCGGGCGCGCCGCCATTGGTCGAGATGCGCGATATTTCGATTTCCTTTGGTGGGGTCAAGGCCGTCGACCATGTGTCGGTCGATCTCTATCCGGGTGAAGTCGTTGGTCTACTTGGCCATAACGGGGCCGGAAAGTCCACGTTGATCAAGGTATTGTCCGGCGCCTATCAGATGGACCACGGCGAGATACTGATCGATGGCAAATCGGTCGAGATTGGCAATCCCCGTGACGCCCGGGCGAACAACATCGAAACGATATATCAGACGCTCGCCTTGGCCGACAATCTGGACGCGACATCGAACCTGTTCCTTGGGCGCGAGATGACGACGCCTTTTGGTTTGGTCAACGACGCAGCCATGGAGGCAGAATGCCGAAAGATCATGGCGCAGCTCAACCCGAACTTTCAGAAGTTCAATGACCCGGTCTCCGCCTTGTCGGGTGGGCAAAGACAATCAGTAGCGATCGCTCGGGCCGTCTACTTCAACGCTCGTATTCTGATTATGGACGAGCCGACAGCAGCGCTTGGGCCGCATGAAACTCAGATGGTGGCGGATTTGATCCACCAGCTAAAGGCGCAAGGCATTGGGATATTCCTGATCGATCACGACGTGCATGCCGTCATGGAACTGTGCGACCGCGCCTCGGTCATGAAGAACGGAAAACTGGTTGGCACGGTCGATATCGCAGACGTCACTGATGACGATCTTTTGTCGATGATTATTCTCGGCAAACAGCCAACGCAAAAAGCAGAATAGGGTCAGGTATGACAAGCGGATTTTTCAATGGGATCGAACGGATCCAATATGAGGGCGTGGATAGTCAAAGCCCAATGGCCTTCCGGCATTACAACCCCGATGAAGTGATTTTGGGTAAACGCATGGAAGACCATCTGAGGTTTGCAGTGGCCTGGTGGCATTCCTTCGCATGGGAAGGGGGGGATCCCTTTGGAGGACCCACCCTGGAGCGCCCATGGCATCCGCAGGACGACATGGAACGGGCCCGCATGAAGGCCGATATCGCTTTTGAGATGTTTGAACTTTTGGGCCAACCCTATTTTTGCTGGCACGACGCTGACATCCGTCCCGAGCAGGGCAACTTTGCTAAAAACCTCAATGCCTTGGAAGAGATCACCGATTACATTGGTGAAAAGATGCAGGTTTCAGGCACCAAGCTTCTTTGGGGAACGGCCAATATGTTCAGCCATCGTCGCTGGATGTCTGGCGCCAGTACTAATCCAGACCCTGACGTTTTTGCATACGCCGCAGCGACAGTAAAATCCTGTATCGACGCGACCCACAAGCTTGGCGGCGAAAACTATGTTCTTTGGGGCGGACGTGAAGGCTATGAGACCCTGCTGAACACGGATCTGAAAACCGAACTGGACCACATGGGCAGATTTTTAAACATGGTCGTAGAGTACAAACACAAAATCGGGTTCAAAGGTACCATTCTTGTAGAACCGAAACCTCAGGAGCCTTCCAAGCACCAATACGACTATGACGCAGCTACTTGCATCGGATTTCTCAGGAAGTACGGGTTGGAGAACGAAGTGAAACTGAATCTCGAGCAGGGCCATGCGATCCTTGCCGGGCATAGCTTTGAGCATGAAATCGCAGTCGCGGCTGCCGAAGGGATGCTGGGTTCGATTGATATGAACCGCAACGACTACCAGTCTGGATGGGATACAGACCAGTTCCCGAACAATACACCGGAAGTTGCCTTAGCTTACTATTACATCTTGAAGGCGGGTGGTTTTACCACCGGCGGCACTAATTTCGACGCCAAAATTCGCCGACAATCGATTGACGCCGTCGATCTTGTGGCAGCTCATATCGGTGGAATGGACATATGTGCACGCGGTTTGAAAGCTGCCGCGGCAATGATTGAAGATGGTGGCATGGATGCCGCTCTTTTGGATAGGTATTCTGGTTGGAACACTCCAAAGGCGGCCTCAATGTTGGAAAGCAGTCTGGAGCAAGTATACGACCGGGTCATAGATGAGGATATTAACCCGGCACCAAAGTCCGGTCGCCAGGAAATTCTGGAAAACTACGTGAACAGGTTTGTGTGAAAATAGTTGTTGTCAGAAAAACTTGGGTTGAGGCGGGTAGGGTGCCTTCGTAGCCTTCGCGCATGATCAAACAATCGCCATTCAAATACTTCAAGACCAGCCCAGAGGTCATTCCTCTGGCAGTCATGCTGTACGTTCGGTTCCCATTGTCGCTTCGAAACGTGGAAGACCTGCTGCACGAAAGGGGAATTGAGGCGAGCCACGAGACTGTTCGATTTTGATGGAACAGGGTCGGCCCGATGTTTGCTGCTGAGATCCGAAGAAAGCGGGTGCAACAACTTCGAGCCTTTTCAAAATGGAAGTGGCATGTGGACGAGGTTTTTGTGAAGGTGAACGGCAAACACCACTATCTCTGGCGTGCAATCGATCACGAGGGTGAGGTGCTGGAAGCAGTTGTCACCAAACGCCGAAACGAGCAAGCGGCATTGAAATTCCTCAAAAAATTGATGAAGCGCCATGGCTGTGTAGAGAGATCGTGACGGATCGTTTCGCTTCCTACAAAGCTGCGCTCAGAGAAATGGGCGGGCCCGAAAAACAACAGACGGGAAGGTGGCTCAACAACCGCGTCGAGAATTCGCACCTGCCGTTTCGACGAGCCCAAAGCAGACCCAGGGGCGTTCTGCGGCGAATGACCGTTTCAAGTCCAAACTACTTGATGCTGCGCGTGGCAGCAATGTCAGCTTTCAGGTCGCTCTCGTATTTTCTACATTGCGGGGCGAGGCGATCGCGGTGAGCTACTTTTAGCTCAATCGACCATAAAAGGTCATTCGGGCGGCTTCAGAAAGTTCGACACCGGGTTCGGCATTATAAGCAAGCACTGCGAGAATGCGCGTTAGATCACCTTCATTAGGTGCAACCCGGTGAATCGAGTTGCGGCCCCGGAAGAAGACCAGTGTACCGGCATCGGCCTCGACAATTTCCACTGGTGCCTTTCCGTCCAAAATTTCATTAACTTTCTCAAATCCCATTTCGCCTAAATCTGCATCGCGAACGGCGTTAACGTATTCGAACTTCCCACCCTTTTCAGGCGCTTGCACCATCAAGGTGATGGCAAAGGACGAGTTGTCAAAATGCCAGCCAAGCTCCTCTCCCTTTTCAGCAAAATGCAGGTTGATGGAAGATAACGGGTCTGCGTATTGGTGCATCGCGTCTTCGCCAAGGACATCGCACAAGAAGCTCCGGAAAACCGGGGCGTCATAGAGTTGGCGCAACGGTGAGCCCTGCGGCATCAAATCGTCGGTAATACATCCTTTGGATGAGGTAACGAGGCGATTGCGTGCATGGTCGTCAGCAAACCTTTCGTCTTTTGGGGTCAGGTAGACGTTGTGTTGCTTTGTTGACTTAAAGACCTTGTCTTTGTTGGCGATGCCCTCGTCACGGATTGTATCAATCGCTCCCTTTTGAACAAATCCCGGCATCACGAAGACACCCGTTTCGTTAAACTCTTTCTTACAAGCTGCGCGGAAATCCGTATTGCCGATCGGAAAGGCTTTTAAGTCGATAATGTCTTTCAGCTCCATTGGTCTCTCCTGCCGTCAAGTTGCGTTGTTGACGTGATACAGAGGCACAAAGAACAAATAAAATTGTTTTTTGTTGCCTTTAAAGTGGAAAAAGTTATCCAAGCGTCATGGTCGAAATAACACTCAAACAATGCCGCTACTTCCGAGCAGTGGCGCAGACTGGTGGGATCGCTTCAGCAGCGCAGCTCGTTAGCATCTCGCAGCCCGCCGTTGCCCAAGCTATCGCCAAACTGGAAACTCAAACGGGACTTGTGTTGTTTAGACGCTTGCACGCGCGCGGAATGGAGCTGACGGCACAAGGTGTCGAGTTCCTTCGGTATGCTGAACAAATGCTGGTTTACGCCGACAAAATGGACGTCGCGGTGGCAGATATTGCTGCTCACAGAATGGGAACGTTACGCCTAGGCTGCTTTCAGTCGATTGCACCGTTCTATCTGTCGCACATCCTCAGCGTCTTCCCGAGACACATGCCTGGTGTAGTTTTGGATGTCGACGAACTTCTGCAAGAAGACCTGATCATAGCCCTGGACCGAAACGAAATCGACCTAGCGATCCTTTATGATCTGGGCATTGATGAAACCTTGTTCCGCATACGTCCTCTTGCAAAGGCAGACCTCTATCTGATCGTTCCACCAAACCACAGGCTTTCAAAAAGGGCGTCCGTGTCAATTCGAGAGATCGACGGAGAGGAGTTCGTGCTTTTTGATGCCCCTCAAAGCCGGGACTTTTTTCTTAGCATTTTTGCCGAGTTCGATATTGCACCGAAGATCACGTTTCGATCGTCGTCGATTGAATCGGTTCGCTGTAACGTGGCAAACGGGCTGGGTGTTTCGCTTCTCTCGATGAAACCTGCCGACAACAAAACCTACGACGGCGGTCGGGTTGTCCCGATCAAACTCTCAGATTCAATACCGCCGATGCGAATTGTCATTGCGTCACATATGGACGCCCCAGAGAATCTGCTGGCTGACAGGTTTACCGGCATTTGTCGGAGCCTGTTCCAGGACCGGAAAATTCCATAGGACGTTGCGAGGCTGGAAGCTAAATAACGTGGAGAGCGGTCATTTATCGGACGCAGGGAAACGCCTGCTTTGTCCGCAATGCGGTCTCTCGGGAAAATTTAGCAAACGACCGCATTGAGCCCAAAGCGCTCATCGTTTTTCAAGGTGAGCTGGGATCAATTGCGTGGCCAAAATGCAATAGATTTGGCTCCAATTAGAATACCATGCTAGCGTCTGAGAAACGCCGATCAAAAAAAAAGGGATAGACAATGCCTGCGACACTTTATGATCGTTTGGGGGGAACGGATGGTATTCGGCGAATAGTTGACACGCTGGTGGACAATCACTCCAAAAACCCAGTTGTCTCTGCTCGATTTGCAGGAAGTGATATGAAGCACCTCAAGCAAATGGCAGGAGACTTCTTTATTACTGGTTCTGGTGGACCTGAGATCTATGCAGGCAAGGATATGGTTGCCGCGCATCGGCACATGAACATCAGCGGAGACGAGTTTGTCGCAGTATTGGACGACGCCGTGAACGCACTACAGGCAAACGACGTTGGTCAGCGGGAGCAAGAGGAAGTTTTGTACATTCTATATAGCCTCAAAGGGCAAGTCGTTGGGATTTGAGTATTGCGTGAACGGAGTGCACACGGAAAAGTGAAAACTCGGTCATTGGATTATTTTAATGTGGAGCAGGTATCGCCCAGGTCTTGCTGAACGTCCACTGATGGCGCCAATTGACAGTGAGTTTGAGAGCTTTTTCTTGGTCTCATTCTTGCTATCTTGCTGCGTATGATCGCGTTAGGAAAATAGTGGTGCGCTATTTGGCAAAACTATTTGCAGGAATTTTCTTCCTTGCTGTGGCAGTTTCAGCCACTAGCGGTGCGGCAGCCACAGCGGTGGAGTGTAGCAACGCCGGAGGGTTACCGAAATGACAAACGGAGAAGCGGTATGTTCTTTTCGCAGCAGAACTTGCCCAAGTGAATGAAAAACATATCAGTCGCTCAGACAATGGCACCCCAAAACTTGTGGGGGCTCGCAATGCACGGGCAAAGACGAGTGTAGCACGAAGCAGGGTTGGTCAACAAAACCGCCAATGTGTGTCTATGAGAGCGGTAGAAATTCTGAAGGCAATTGCACCAAGAGAAACAAATGCGAGGCGGACCTAGTTGTTCGGGTAGCCTGCACCTAATGAGTTTGAGGTGCTGTTCCGGCGACTCCAAGAAACCTTGAAAAAATTCATTCGTGCATTTTCGGCAGCCCAGATGTTCGCCTTGGGCAAGAGTTGCAAGAGTCAATAACTTGGCTTCGGGCAAATACAGACGGCAGCTTTGTCCGCGTTCTGTGAGTTCATGGTCCCTTAGATTTTGCGGTCGCAGCGAAAGTCCGGTCTGACGGGCCGCAGCGCAGCGAAGGCGAGCACCGGCCGATGACCGGTAAGGGCCGTTGATATCGCAGATCGTGCGCCCCGCTGTCTAATACAGCTGCACTTCTTGACTGACGCTCTAAAAATGAGAGGTCGGCAATTGGGGCGATTTTCCGAGATGTTGAGGGTAGTGACGGTTTTTTTCGAGTGAACAAGCCTCTGATAGGTGTAGACATTCAACGAAACAGAACCCGGCTGGTGCCCGTGAAACACCGCTGTTGATTTTGCGGTTCCTTTCCAATTGAGAAACTCTCAAGATATGGTCCCTTTTTTTGAGGATCCCTCTGCCTCATCCAGATCCAACACGGCTGGGTCGATCATGCGCTTGTCAGCGCTGATCTTGACAGAGCTTCGCATGGCATTGCTTCGCCGCAGTAAGCGCCGGAAACTTGCCTCGTCAAGCATAAGCAGGGTCGAGGGTGCCAACGCCCGCACGTTTACGCGACGGGGCCGTTTCAATAGCATGGCCAATTGCCCAAACATTTCACCACGACCGAGCCGCGAGGTGTGCCGGCCGAGTTCCACTTCAACAGCTCCGGAAGCAATGAAGAATAC
>NZ_JBXWOM010000020.1:0-40147 GCF_059610905.1 Ruegeria sp. CDSC002 | reverse complement strand
AATTGAGTAAGATTGTTGACCACTGATTTTTGGTGCTAGCAGGTTCTTCTGCTTAATCGCATGGCGTTTCTGCTTTGAGGCTCATACCAGACTCCGGTGCCGTTGCAGAAAGGGCCCCTGCCCCACCTATAACTGATCATGCGGACGGCCCTTAGCCGACATTCGGCACGGCACCGGTATTCTGCGGGCGCAGCCCGCTTTGCTGACATTCGCTGCAAATGCAAAATCTCGGAGTCTTCGAATTCACCGGATGCGGACGAAGCCGCCGTTGAACCCGCCAGGTTAAGTGTCCGGTTCGGCGAGCAACTCAGTTTTTTCGCCGTTCTCGACTTCCTGCAATTTTCTAAAAGCGGTTGGCGTCATGCCGTTTGCGCGGCGGAAGGCTCGAGCGAAATTGGCGGCATCCGTGAACCCCAGCGCTGTAGCGATATCGGAAACCGACCTACTGGTCGTGACTAGAACCTCTCTTGCGTATTGCTGCCTCACGAAGCTTATCTCGTTGGTAATATTGGTCCCGTTCTCAGCTAGTCGTCGTTTCAGCTTGTGCTGGCTCATCGATGCGAGAGCCGCACATTTTGAAGCGCTAAGGTCAATCTGTTCGATGTGCGCCCGGAGCATTTGCCTAAAAGATTGAACAAACCCGTCGGCAGCCGTGCCGGATTTTTCCTCCGTGGCTAAACTGGATGACGCAGGATCCAGTTTTAGGGACAACCAAGACGACGGAAAGTGAATACTGAACCCCATTCTGTTCCCCTTCATTGGGTGCATCAGGTCGAATTCCGATGGCAGAACCTTGGGGTCGCTTACAGTAACTGTTACTTTCGATGGGTCCAGCCGGTTGCGTAGAGCCCGCCGGAGAACGGCCAAGCCGAGCGCCACCATGAATGCGTCGTTCTGAGCGGGCAGAATTTGGGGTGCAAAAGATCGCGTCTCTCCAAAAACTGCAGTTTGGCCGACTATATTAAGATGTTCTGTGACAGAACTGGCAATCTCGTTGGACCGCGCGATAAAGATCGACAGGAAGTCTCCAACCGTTGTCGCGCGCGCCTCAGCGTCCTCAAGTATCGTCCAACCCTGAACATCGAGTTTGCTTCCAACGCGGGCCCCAAAAAAGGGATCTTCGGCAGACTTGGCGGCGTTCTCGACAAACTGGTGGATGACCATGACGTGAACTGAGAGGTCAGCCTCAAAGATTGCACTCTCAGTTAATCCGACGCTCTCGAACACTGGTTCCGGCTCAATGCCGCATTCGCGGAGTTCCATGGCGAAGGGGCGCAAAACGCTCAGTTTTACGAGTGGTAAAGTGTGCTTCATCGATCCAGGGTTCGCTTTGATGTTCAGTTTCATTCTAGCGACGCAGAACAATTAAAAGGGAAAAAAATTGCTCAAAATTGTCCCTATGGGGCAAAATACTGTCCTTCGCGCACCTCGAAGACAGGCGAGAGTTCCGTCACTCGTTATACTGTCTCTCAGTTCAAACGCCCCGAGCGGGGGGGCTGATCCAATGGGAGATGGAAATGAAAATTACTCTACAATCTGTTGCGGGGGTTTTGCTCGCGACAGCAACGGCTACGTCGTCGCTCGCTCAGGAAGAGGCTTCACCGGCACTGGTTCTATTCACGAACTGTGCGGTGTTTGATGGTCTCACCGAAACCTTGATTGAAGGGCAAAATATTCTGATTGAAGGCAATCTGATTTCGGCTGTCGGCGATACGTCGCTTGAGGCAAAAGGGGCAAACCAGATTGACTGCGATGGACGCACTTTGATGCCTGGGCTGATTGATGCGCACACGCACCTCTACATGAACATGCCCGGTGGTGTTGGCGGCATGGAGGGTGGCGCGTGGGACGAAATCGGTCCTCGGGCTGCGCATATGGCCAACGAGTATCTCTACAGCGGGTTTACCAGCGTCCGCGAAATGGGTGGCGGAGGTTCCGGTCTGAAGAAAACTGTTGACGCGGGGCTGGTTGAAGGGCCGCGCATATACCCGAGTGGCGCCTTTGTGTCGCAAACCTCGGGGCATGGTGATTTTCGCAACGCGTCACAGCGAAACCCGAACCTGCCGCCCTATGCCAATGACAGCAGCGCGCAACGGCTCGGCATCACATATGTCGCTGATGGTGTGGATGGCGTCATGACAGCCGTACGGCAGAACCTGTCCCAGGGGGCAACGCAGATCAAGCTGATGGCCGGGGGCGGCGTCGCCTCGATCCTGGATCCGCTGCACACTCTGCAATACCAGCCCGAAGAACTTGACGCAGCAGTACGCGTTGCCGCCGATTGGGACACATATGTCGGCGTTCATGTTTTTTCGGATGAAGGGATCGTGCGGGCCGTCGAGGCCGGCGTAAAAAGCATCGAGCACGGGTTTTTCGCCAGCCCCGAGACGCTGCAGCTCATGAAAGACAATGACGTTTTCCTTGTTTCGCAGATGACCGGTATCTCGCCCTATCTGGAACAAAATCCCGGCCTGCAAACCAAGGCAAATCAGGACAAGCTGGCACTTGCGACCGATCAATCCAAGGACTTCGTCGAGAACGTCAAGGCGATCCGTCCTAAGATGGCCTTTCAGTCCGACGTCGTGTTTGCCACGGGAGAGTTGCTGCGAACCCAGCTGGACTATGAGAAATGGTTCCATGCCCACCTATTTGGAAACCACGCGATGCTTGTTGCGGCAACCTCTTCGGCAGGGGAGCTTCTGGCATACTCGGGAAAAGCCAACCCTTACCTCGAAGGTCCTCTTGGTGTGATTGTCGAAGGCGCTTACGCCGACGTTCTCATTGTCGATGGAAACCCTCTTGAAGACATCAGTGTCATCGGCGGCAACGAGAAATGGTACGACGCCGAACCGCGTCCTCGTGACATCCCGACGATGCGACTGATCATGAAAGATGGCGTGATCTACAAGAATACTCTGAACTGAGTATAGCGCAGGGTGGTGGCCTACCTCGGCCACCCTGCGCGACCTCGCCCCTGTGAATGTTACGGTGAATTGATTTTCAGAGCCTTCTACATGTGCTAAACATCTTTAGCGGACATTCAACCTGTCCCTCTGTAGCCGTCACTTTGGGCTCTGAGCTGTCTTTCGCCGCGCTCGGCCTGAAAGACCGCTGTGCGGACAATGCAGCCTTTGGTTCGCATTGGCTCGGAGACGGCTTCTGACAAGACCGTCACACAAACACGACGAGTTTGGTGAAGTTGAGATATTGCGATTGAATGCGCAAGATTTCCGGTTCAGTGCAAAAACTTGCGACTGAAGCGCGTCGGACATAATGTGCAAGAAAAATCTCAGTTCCTTTTTGAAGCCTGTCGAAACTTGCGTACAGTTTCAAAAATGGAGCAACCGAGCTTTGACGATAGGGGTAGGCCTGCTTTGCGATTTCATTTGATTCTGGTTTTGTCTTGTACCTTTCTTTCGAGCACAGCGGTGGCACAGGACGATTGCTCAGAAGCACGCTCTATTTGGCCTGACATAAAGGACAGCGGTTCGGTCGACGCGCTCAGAAGTTTTGCAAAGATCTTTTCGGGGTGTCCGATCTATGCGGGGCTTGCTCAGGAAAAAATCAACCGGCTTGCCCCAGGCGGGTCCAACCCTGAAGCAGGCTCGGAGGAAACTGCGCAAGGTGAGCTGACGCTGGATGATGAAACATGCCTGACCATGGCGAGCGTGCCACTACAGCATGAGGATTTTCTGGGCGTGCGCTTTGGCGACATCATGGTCGAGCCCGCCTTGGAAGTATGCGGTCGGGCCGTGCAATCTGTTGGGCGGCCAAATCCAGAGGTCCGAGCGGCATACGCCCGCGTTCTTCGGAAAGCCAAGAACTATGAGGCTGCCGCCAAACATGCCCGAATGGCCGCCGAAAACGGCAGCGCCCTCGGGGCTACCACTTTGTCTGCAGCTTACGAAAATGGTCAGGGTGTCAAAAAGGACCAGGACTTGTCTCTCCTTTGGTTGGAAAAAGCAGCCGATACCGGATTTCCGATGGCGCAGTTGAACCTTGCCTATACGATTATCGACGACGATCCCGAACGTGCTGTGGAACTTTTCACACACAGTGCGGAAGCAGGCTATGGGTCTTCTCAGGACGCGTTGGGCGATATCTATCGTGAGGGGAAAATTGCTCCACAGGATTTGGCCGCCGCACTGTTCTGGTATGGGCAAGCCATCGAATACAGTCAGAACACCGACGCGATGTATTGGTCTGCCCTGATACTCTCGGGGGACTACGGCGACTATCCGGCTGACTATGAACGAGCGCTGGAGCTCTACGAGCGCGCGGCAGACGCAGGAGACAAATGGGCGCAACACAATGTGGCCTCGATGTATCTCCACGGGAAAGGCACTTACCCCGACACTGACAGAGCCACCCATTATTTCAGCTTGGCTGCCGAGCAAGGGCATGTAAAATCAATGCGCAAATACGGGCGCTTGTTGCACGAAGGTGGCGATCCCGCGCAGGCGATACACTGGTATCAGCGCGCAGCGAGCAAAGGGGATGAAGTCGCCGAAAAACTGCTCGCGAAGATTCTGGGCGATTGACGGCGGGCAATCTTACGACAATTTACACGTCACCCTCTCGAAAATAATCGGGGTGAGAACGTAATGCTGCGCTTGATTGTCTATTCCGCCCGATAGGCAATCAATTCGTCCAGTGTTTTAACCAAACGCTCCATGCCGCGCTTGTGTTTCAGATTCAGGAGCACGACAAAATCAGAGCGCTGCACTGCTCGGGTTTTACGGTAATCAGTGGCATAGTATTGCTCGGTGACACCTGATCCGGCGAATTCGATCTTCAGCTCATAACCCGAAATGTCGTAGGCCGTGATATCCGAAACAAGGAAGCTAAACTTCGACATCCGTTCGGTATACTGACCGCTTTCGCACACAGGAGCGGTATGGCCAACGGAAAACATGTTTTCACCCGTCGTCCCATCGACCGCAGACTCGTGAACTTTGTACCCGGCCTTGCCGCAACTGGTTTCAAAAATTCCGTCTTTCGCAACGGTTTCCAGAGCCGTGGCCAGGCTCTCAGCTTCATACTTATAGTCGATCTCGGTTTCTATCGACGGGGTCGGTGTGTTTTCTACAACCGTTGTTGTTTCCGACTTTTCTGTGGTCTCCTGTGCTCTGACTTGGATCGCGGCGGCAATGGCAGCACGCTCGGCATTGGCTGCCTGCGTGACGGGATCAAGGAGAACCTGCCAGAACTCTTCTTTCAAGGCGGGGTCATCCACGGCATCCAAGATCGTATCCAGATCTGCGTGCACGGCTTTCATGGCGACTTGCACATTTTCCTGACCCGACCCGCGCACCAAATGGCGATGCAGAGCTTTGATATCGTCAATGGTTCCGCGCAAAGCAGCCACGTTTTTGGGAATGGGAAGCGCGGCAGCATTCTCAATGCGTTGCGCAACCTCTTTGGGATAGGGTGTAAACCTGTCCTGTCCCCAACTGGCCAATCTGTTGGCCACAGCTTTGAGGGTGTTGGCTTGTGTCCCGCGTGCACCAAAGTTTGACTTTGCCTCGGACAGATCAAAATCAACTTCTGCGACGGTCAGGTCGGTGACGGCAAACCCGCTCTTGAAGATTTCCTGCGCGGCCTCCGCATCGAGATACTGATACAAATCTTCGTTCCAGAAATCATAGCTTCCATTGGGCATTCTGAAAAACAAGCGGTCCCAATTGGGCGATCCAGAGGTGTTGTATCCGGTTTCACCCGCCTTTGCGCTGAGGGCACCGGGGTTGAAGCCCAGGAATGTCTGGTCTTGCACGTCGGGGCCGGAAATCTCGCCCACCAAAGTCATGTTGTAGGGGTGGGATTTTCCATCTGGATCGTATTGGCGCAGGTTTGTCAGTCGGACCAATCCGTCTTGGTTGTAAGGTTCGATACAGGAAACGCCAAACCCGTAAGGCTTCCAGTTGGCAGAGGATCGCACAACCGGTTCTCCCAAAAGCAAATCAATGGACAGGTCCACATCGAATTGAAACGGCATCCCTTCCTTCTCGGGACTTTCAAAAAAGCCACCACCGCAAGACGGGTTGAAGTATCCGTGGAGGGAGAAGTCATATTCTTGCGATTTTGCGCCATTCGTGCCTGCCGCGCAAAAGATCGCCATCAACGGGGCAATAAAGAGACGGGTTCGATTTCTGCTCATTCTTCTTGCCTCAAAACCTGATTTACCCAAAATTAGTCAGCGCGTTACGGTGCATCAACAAGTTTCTTCCGAAGAAAGCGTCATGGCACGCTTATCCGGAAAGAGCCCGCAAATCTGGAGTGTCTTGGTGTTAAGAAATGTTTTGATTGCCTGCAGTTTTCTGCTCGCTGCCGCCCCCGTGCTGGCCGAGGGCGTGACTTGCGTGGAACGCCTACTTGGGTCAGATCGTTCAGATATTGCGGATGACCGGTTTCTCGGCGCAATGGCCAAACTGACAAATGCGCCCGAGACCTGCGATGCGATTTTGGCGCAGGCGCTTGATCCTGATGCCGGAAAAATCGAAGAGACTGTCGGTGAGAAAAAGGGACATTGCCAATCCGCCCGTGAAACCTGGAGCGATGTCAAATCCACGAAGTCAGCGAAAGTTCTGCGTGCTTTTGCCGAATATTACGCCGACTGCCCGATTTACCGGGCTCTTGCAGAAGCCAAGTTGGGCCAGCATCCGGACAATGCTTTTCCCGAGAGTTTGGGACCATTTCGGATTGGCGAAATCCTTTCGGAGAACGATACCTTTGCCGAGGCAACAATCGATGGAATGCAAGGCTATGCAGAAGCCATCACATCTGCGAACGGGGCAGTTACCAATATCGTTTTCTATGACGACTCCTCCCAGTCCCTCGACGAGGTTCTGGCCAGCGCAATGCGGCTTCGGGGCACCCCGGCAGAAGATTTGTCGAATAAGTGGTTGCCGCGCTACAGCTGGGATTCTGATGACGGGAAACGTCGTTTGACGATAGGCATGGCCGAGCCATGCTGCGGCGCGGACTATCAATTGTTTCTTTGGTTAGGCGTGACCGATCCAAAGGCGCTTTGCGGTCCGGAGGACGGTTTTGCACCTTGGTTAACGGCATTGCAGTCATCTATTGCACAAAACGATCACGCGGCCATAGCTGCGGAGTTCTCTTATCCATTTGTCCGCTGGGAACAAGTGTCGAACGACCCGGACATCGAATTTGCTGAGAACGAGCAGGTATCGTTTCGGAAGGCAGGCCAGTTGGCCTCTGCGCTCTCTTCGAACGTGTCACTTGAAGCCATAGTAGCAGCGGTTTCCGAAATGAATCCGGGCAACGCCGCGTGCAGCGTTGTTGCTCCTGAAGGGGTTCAGGCTGGCTACACCACCTACACAGACTCCCTTGGAGGTGTGCAGTTTGAAAGGCAGGATACGGGCTGGAAAATCGGCGGGACCTTCTACACACCATAAACCGTAGTGATTTAGGTGGTAGTGAAGGTGTAAAGGTGCTGTCAGACTAATTCGAACCAGTCTCAGCTAGGCCAGCATAGCTGCCCTTTATGCCGCACCAAGTTCGCGCCACTCGGCAAGAGCGGCGGTGCGCGTCAGCTTGAAAGTGTCTCGGCTGGCTAGCGATCTTTCCTGATTGAAGTGGTTGTAGACGGAAGAATGGACGGAGGCGAATTTCTGCAAACTTCGCATACGCCTGAAACGCTGCATGGCGCGTTCTCTTCGTCGGAACGGCAGGTGCGAATTCTCAACGCGGTTGTTGAGCCACCTGCCCGTCCTTTGTTTTTCGAGAGCACCCAATTCTCTTAGAGCAGCCTTGTAGGAAGCGAAGCGGTCGGTGACGATCTTTTCAGCATTGCCGTGCCGCCTCATCAATTTCCTGAGGAATTTCAGTGCTGCAGCTTTGTTTCGGCGTTTGGTGACAACGGCTTCCAGCACCTCGCCCTCGTGATCAACTGCCCGCCACAGATAGTGTCGCTTGCCATTCACCTTCACAAAGACTTCGTCCACGTGCCACTTCCATTTCGAGAACGCGCACAGCTGCTGCACCCGCTTCCGCCTGATCTCAGCAGCAAACATCGGGCCGAACCTATTCCACCAGTATCGGACAGTTTCGTGGCTCACGTCGATGCCTCGCTCGTGCAGTAAATCTTCGACATTCCGAAGCGAGAGTGGAAACCGAATATACAGCATCACCGCAAGGCGGATAATCTCAGGGCTGGTTTTGAAGTATTTGAATGAGGCAGGTCTGGTAATGAACAAAAGCTACGCAACCGCCCTACCCCTCTCAAGCAAAGTTCTTCTGACAAGACCCCACCAATATCGGACGGTTTCGTGGCTCACCTCAATTCCCCGTTCGTGCAATAGGTCTTCCACGTTTCGAAGCGACAATGGGAACCCAACGTAAAGCATGACTGCCAGACGAATGACCTCTGGACTGGTCTTGAAGTACTTGAATGGCGACTGTTTGATCATGCGCGAAGGCTACGAGAGCACCCTGCTCTGCCTCAACCCAAGTTCTTCTGACAAGACCCAACACGGTTTCTGTGGAGTGAAATCCACTGGATTTATTTGCGCTGCGCTACGGGAGTAGCAATCTAATTGAATTCGGGGCATAATTTGGCATTGAGTTTTCTTGCTCTCAGGAGGCACCGCGTAGACACCGCTCAGGGCCAATGTGAATTACTTGAGCAATATTGGCCTAGTGGGATGGTAAATCATACCCTCGATCACATGTTTGGTCAGATTTGGAGGGCTAAAAACAATGGCAACCAAAGCCGAATTTTGTATGGCAACAGTAGAAGCCAGAGCTGCCACGGACGCACTAAAGAAAATGGCGCGTGATCCTTTAGGTGCGTTTGACCCTGGGTTGGCCACAACGGTTGCCAAGGCAGTGATCAAGAACCTGAATAAATGAGAGGAAAAGGCCGGCTACATGGTTTGTAAAACACTCCTCATCCTCAATCGAAAATCTGCGGCCCGACCTGACGTACGTTCGGCTGTCAGACCACTGGAAAAGGAGCTTGGTCTGGAGATTGTTATCCCTTGGTCAGGTAAACAGTTGCGAAAAACGATACACAAGCACTTGGCCAAGGGCGTGACGCGCTTTGTTGCAGGAGGTGGTGACGGGACACTCAACGCGGTTACCAGCGCCCTATTGCGATGCGATGCAGGACCAACCATTGTTTTGGGGCTTATGCCTCTGGGCACTGCTAACGACTTTGCCAGGTCTTATGGTGATGACGGATCGGATCTTTCTGCATCATTGGTGCAGGCCGCAACCGGAAGAGCCCGGTCGATAGATATTGGTTCTATCAACGGTCGCCCATTCGTGAATGTCGCCAGTGGCGGGTTTGGGGCCATGATTACCGCGACAACTCCCAAAGAAATTAAGAAGCGGCTAGGAGGGTTAGCCTACACCCTTACTGGATTGGCGCGAGTTTCTGAGCTGAAACCAACGCAGGCCTTGATTACTTTGGATGGGTCAGAGCATAACTGGGCGTCGGTTTCTGCGCTGGTAATTGGCAACAACCGCTTTGCCGGTGGTGGGTTCGAAGTAACTCCAGAGGCTGACATGTTCGACGGGTTGCTCGATCTGGGTGTTTTGACCACGGACGAGTGGCCACCTGCAAACCTGTCTTTTGGGCATTTACCCGACCTGAGTGACCCGATTGAGGGGCTCGTAAAACGTAGCCGTTTCAAACATGCGGTGTTGGAAACAGAAAAACCGTTCCACTTAAACCTTGACGGTGAACCGATGGTGGACACGAGGTTCGAAATATCGGTTCTACCGGGTAGGTTAAGCTTTGCGCTACCTTCAACTGGGTCTTGATCTCTAAAGAATTGGAGCGAACAGGCGGGCAATCGGGGCGCCAATCCGGATATGCGGGGGCTGTTCAGCAAGCAATTTGTCTAGCCTAAACGACCGTTCAAAGTCCTTTTCCAGCATCGCGGCTGTAGCCCCGGCGGCGCGTGTATCGAAGAAAACGGCCATTGCTTCAAAATTCAGCCGGAATGAGCGGTTATCCATGTTCGTTGTCCCTATCGCGGCCAAAGTATCATCAACAACCAATACTTTTTGATGCATGAAACCGGAACTATATCTCAAGACCTGTACTCCGGCCTCGCGGATTTCATCAAAAAAGGCAAAAGCGGCAAGCCAAGGAATCTTATGGTCAATGACGTCAGGAACCAAGATGCGGACATCCACCCCTTGCAATGCAGCGTGTTTTAAAGCTGTGAGCACATCGGTATCGGGTACGAAGTACGGCGAAGCGATCCAAATCCGTCGTTTGGCATTCGCGATTGCCGTGAAAAAGAACAAGGCACCGGTTTCCATTTCGTCCCCGGGACCAGTTGGGACGATTAATCCGGACATGTTCTCTTCCATGTGACCAGCCTCCCAGTTCATCTCCGAAATCAGGATTTCTTCAGTTGCCCAATGCCAATCCTCTACAAACACCAGTTGCAATTGCGAGACGACCGGGCCACGGATTTCGACATGTGTGTCGCGCCAATCACCGAATTTTGGGTCGCGCCCCATATATTCGTCTCCAACATTCAATCCGCCGGTAAAGCCGACCGTTCCGTCGATGATCACCGTCTTGCGGTGATTGCGTAAATTGAGTTGAAATCGGTTTTTAGCTCCGCGCATCTGCGCGGGTTCAACTACTTGCACGCCGGCTGAACGGAGATCATTAAGATAGGAGTTTGGAAGTTTAACGCTGCCAACTGGATCGCACATGAACCGAACCGCAACTGCACGTCTTGCTGCGGTGATCAGATGGTCTCGCAGTGTCCGACCCAGATCATCATCATGAACAATATAAAACTGCACCAGAATGTAATCTTGGGCTGCGTCAATAGCGGCAAAGATTGCATCGAACGTTTCCTGCCCGTTTAATAGGATTCGCATGTTGTTGCCCCGGACCACGGGGAGTTCAGATATCCTTTCCAACGCTTCGGACGGAAACTCCGTAGGCACGTCGGGCGCATTGACCTCGCGAAACGTCTTGATTCCGTCAATTACCTCCTCGCTATCGCGGCGCGCAGTTAAGTATCGGTCGAACTTGTGATGCCCCAAAAAAAGGTAAAGCGGAACGCCAAGATACGGGGCAGTAATCAGAAAAACGACCCAACCCACTGCACCCTGAGAGGTTCGCGCCGATGAGATCGCTCTCCATGCAAACCAAATGGCAGTGGCTTCGAGGGCGATCAGGAGCAAGACCAGAATTGTGGACACCATGTGGGCCTCTTTGGTTCACGGTTGCTGAAAGGGCGTTCCAACACCAGGTGGAGATCCACCAGATTAACCGATACTCGCAGGAAAGGATCGCCTAGGGCAAGCGCGTAGAAACGCAGTTCTTGTTGAGCTCGGGTTGCAATTCGATAGAGAATTCTCATTCGTATGCCGCTTTGACAAATTAGGAGCAATTTATCCCGATACTTCAGAAAAAGCTGGAAGATTCTCCCAGAGTTTCCGATGCTGTCCTCCTGCAAACTTCGGGTGTCGTTTGAGAAGTTTACGACCTACATGATCCAAAAGAGAGGCCAGTTCAGCAATTGGAAGAAACTCAATCTCCGTCGATGAGCGCAGTTGTCGAAATGCAGGAACGTTTCAGCCACTGGCAGGCCGAACTAAATCAAAGCAGCGTAATTCTCTCTTTGATCTTTCTCTTGGCCGTTGTCATCGGCAGGCGGCCACTTGCACGATGGCTTATGGCAATGTTTCGGGCACTTCTCAGACGCTTGTCCATTGAACTTTCGGAAAAGGTAGCTGACGAACTGATGCGGACCACATCTGTTTTGATTGTGACCTTTGCTGTTTTTGTGGTTCTGGAAACATTGAATGTTCCAAACATGCCTGGTGACATTTTTAGGCGCGTTATGGCCTCAATCGCTGTGATCGCAGTATTCTCAGGGTGGTACAACCTGAGCGGGTCTTTTGTATCCCTTCTTCAGAGCGACCGGTTTGGAGAAGTCAGGATGGAGGCCGGATGGATGGAGCGCGTTGCCCGTTTTGGCATCTTGCTGTTTGCCATTACGTCACTGCTAGAAGTTTGGAGGGTCGACATCAGCGGTGCGCTGACCGGTGTTGGAGTACTGGGCGCAGGATTGGCTATCGCGACGCAGGACCTGATCCGCAATCTTGTGGCAGGCATGAATAACATGAGTGAAAAGCGTTTCGCTATTGGGGACTCGATCCAAATCGACGGTTCGTTTGTCGGGACAGTCGAATCCATTGACCTGCGTTCCACCCTAATCCGTGGGTTCGATCAGATCCCACGGCATGTTCCGAACTCCGAGTTATCCAACGCAGTTGTCCTAAACTATTCACACCGCCGACATCGAAGGGTCATGCTTAGCATTCCGTTGCTTCTAGACAGTACCGAGGCTCAGGTCCTTCAGGTGCGTGATACGTTACGGGAACATTTGTCGGCCTGTGGAGATTTCGAATTGTCTGAGGAGGCACCGAAACATGTCTATGTCGAAGGGTTGTCAGAAAGCGCCGTAACCATCATTTTTTACGCGTGGACGACTACCCCTGAATACGACAATTTCCTCCGTGTGAATGAAAGTCTTTCGCTCAAAATCCTTGAGACGGTGCGCGCGGCAGGAACAGAACTGGCCTATCCAACACAATCGATCAATCTGCGCGGGTCAGCAATTCCGTGACCTCCTGATGATACCGATCAGTATTTCCCAAGCGTCTAGCTCCGGTTATCTAAGTTTTGCTCAAATTCCTGACGGATTGCTTCTGTTTCGGTATCTAGTTCGGATTTGGATACCGTCAGCTTAGATTTTCGACGTGCAGCTTCAGAGGCTTCGCCCTGTGCTACTTCCCTTACTGGATTGTCTTTTTGACTACCGTCGAACAAGTTACCATCGCCCGACATCAATATTGCGAGTGACTTCGTCGATGGGATGTTGGCTAACACGATCATAGTACAGACGGTAATCGGCACGCTTAGTAGAGCCCCGGGGATACCCCAGATTGCGGTCCAGAACGTCAGTGCGAGGATGACCATCAAAGGCGACAAGTTTAGTGATTTTCCGGTTAGCGAGGGTTCCAGAATATTCCCGATGATGAACTGAACCGCCCCACAGCCCACCAAAATAATTAGAAAAGGCGTGTTAGTATCAAACTGCACAAGAGCAACGAGCGAGGGCAACGCTACCCCGATGATTGAACCAATCGTTGGAATGAAGTTCAGTACGAATGCCAGGATGGCCCAGGTTTCGGCAAAATCCAATCCCACGGGCTTCATGATCGCGTAGCTACCGACACCCGTTAGGAAACTAACGAGTGTTTTGATTCCTACATATCGCTGCACGCTTTCTGAAATGCGTGTCAGCACGCGGTGTAAGTTTTGTGCGGATTCCGCATCTGGCGCTGCCAGTGCGACTTTCAACCTCATGGGCCCCTGTTCCAGCATCATGAAAGGAATATAAAGAAGGATCAGAAAGAAGGCGCTCAAAAAGCTTCCGGCCGAACCGATTGCTCCGCCAGCGAAGCCGGTGAAGTCCATCTCTAAGATCGCTTGTTGCGCTGCCTGATAGTTCTTGTCTCCAACAAGAGTGACCACTCGGGCCAAGATTTCAGAGAACCTTGCTTCATATCTAGGCAACGCATCGGCAACCGCGCCCGCTTGACTGGTCAGAATTGACAGTAATCCGAGCAATCCCAACACTAAAAGAGCAGCGCTAATGACATGGGCCAACCATCTAGGGATCCGTGTCCCGAGAATTTCAATCTGACATAACCTGTCGACTGCGGAAGTCAGAAGAATGAAAACCAAGGAAGCAATCGACAATGGAACTAGAACATCAGCCGCCAGGACCAGTCCTGCGATAGTAAAAAAGGCGATCACGACAACCCGGTGCCAAAACGCCAGACTAAAAACGTGTGTTTGCTGTTGATCTGGCACCGGCTGGGCTACTTCCTGTCTATTACCCTACGGATTTCCGAACCTTGTCATAAACTGCTTTCATTTTCAAACCAAGTTCCCGCGCAGCTTCGCCGACTTCATCCGCCGACTGATTAAATTGTGATGTAGACAGGAACCTATCCCACTCCGAAACAAGTGAATCCCACTCGTCTTCCGCCTCCATTGTTCCAAGGTTCAACTGAAGTTTAATTTCATCTCTCTTTTGTTGTAGCTCGGCCATCATGGCCTTCAGATCTGGCATTTCTTTCACCCTTTGTATCACGTAATTGCCGAGAGACGGCTCTCGGGTTTACCTGCAACGCCAATTTTAAACGGTGCTGGATGGATGTTTAAACATCTTACTAAAAAGAATTAGGTCAACGCTTCTTTGGCCAGTGACATTGACGCATCTAGCTTGGCCTTTCGTTTTTTGTAGTCTGCCTGAATTTCAGCTTTACGCTTTTCAAACTTGTTCCTTGTATTTTCTTTGGCCACCGCAATTTGCTCGTCAATCGCCTCGAGCCTTGCAGCTGTTTGGCTGTTCAGTTCGGTGATACGTTGCGAGATTTTTTCTTTGGCTATACTTGCCTTTGCCTTGGTTACGTCGATTTTGTCGTGGATTGCTTGTTTGGTTTCTTCGTTAGATTGCTTCCACTCGTCTTTTAGCTCTGCAATTTCCCGATTAAGTTCCGCCATTTCAGCAGCGTATTGTTCATCGATTGCATCGGCGCGTGGCTTGCGGAAAACCACTCCTCCAGCCTCGCTCATTTTGACATCCAATGGCGATGTCCAAACTTCGTCAACTGAGGCCACCAAGCAAGATTTACCAGGAATAAGTTCGATGCTGATTTCGTCAAGCATCGTAGAATCTATTCCCGCAACCCAAAGATCTCTGTAGACACCAAACAATCCACCTGTCATCGATCCGACAGCTATTCCTGAGGCGGCCACTGATGCTGCAGCCGCAGATCCGGCGACTGCAGCTCCGGATGCGACTGCCACCGGGCCGGCCAAAACACCAACCATTCCGCCGAGAACGAGGCCCAGTGCCGTTCCCAACGGCCCTTCATCTTCCACCTTCTTAACTTCAACTTTGCCTTCGAGATCTTTCCCGATGACTGCAGCGGCATACACCGCGAGATCTCCTTGGGAATGTAGCGCGCGCAGTGCGGTTTCACCCTTGAATGCAGCAGCATCATCCTCGAAAACGACGGCAATAAATTTTTCCATGTTGGTACTCCTGATGGTTGATTTTAGGCGGGAATTTCTTAGTGGACAGGAACTTTTCTAAACACTAAATGCTCATTGAAACTGCATGTTAAGTGCCGCGTAAATTTGCCATTTGGGCAGGCCGATTCCTTTGTCGAAAACCGAGTACTGCGGTTCGACAAAAAAGTTGTAAACGGTATTGCCGCGTTTGGTGACCTTGCCTAGGCGAATGCCCAATGGGACAGAATAGCTGTCATTAACAAAATTGTAGGTCCAGATCGGGGCGCCGCCCGTGTAGTACCCACTGCCCAGTTGGTAAAAAACAAAGGGTTGAAAGGCACCCAAATTGGCACGTGGGCGCCCATTTGTATCCCCAACGCCTCCACGCCATGTCAGAAGATATCCATACTGAAAGACGGGCGAAGTTGCATTGAAATAAACGTTGGCTAACCCAAGCTGCCATTGATCGGCTCCCAAGCGGTCGTCGGAGGCTGTTGGCACGACCACTTGCGGACCAAGCGCAAAACTAATTCCGGGGTTACCCGTATTAAACTGATAGGCCGCAAAAACATCAAAATCTCCGACGCCACTCAAAGTTTGGCCATCTGTTCCCACCGGTAACGAGTTGAATGGCAACGAGGCTCGGATCAGCCAATTTGAGCTGCCTAAAGTGACCGGCTTTGCATAGCGCAGAACAAATTGATTTCCGGTCGCATTAGCTGGTCCTGTAAAGTCACCGATATAGTAGTTTTGGATATTGAACGCTGTGATATCAGCCAGAGGATTGTTGGCTTGCGCTGCATCAGATTGCGCATAGGCCGGAGTGCTGGCGACGCACAGAATGGAAAGTTGGGCTAAGCGCTTAAAGAAGGATTTCATGGGGCTGCCTTTGTCTCGGGCATCGCTTCTGGCAAAGGTACACCCACCGCTCCGGAAGGGGGCTTAGTGCCCAGAAGAGACGCAATCGTAGGCGCGACATCCACAGTTTCGACGCGTCGTGCGACGGTTTGTGGAACAATATTTGAACCTGTAAAAATCAGGGGAACGTGTGTGTCGTATGTCCAGGGAGAGCCATGAGCAGACGCAACGTGCAACCCGTCAAAATCAGCCACAAACCAATGCGGTTCGAACACCACATAGATATCTCCCGACCTATCTGGATTAAAGTTAGCCAAGACGGCATCGCTAATCTTGCTTTTTGCAAACGACCCGCGTCGCAAATCTGAACTCCCAACCGCATAGGCAATGCCGGGGAGCTTTTGAAGTTCCTCAGCAACAGCTCGCTCGACGACCAAAGGATCTAAAGAACGTTTGGAAATAAGATCTTGGTTCAAATAGACGTAGGGGTTGGAAAAGTTCTGAACCAGATCAGCGGATTCACCAAAATCCATTTGAAGACGCACAAATCCTGGTTCTGTATCGACGCGTTCAAAGCTGAACAAACCAGCTTCAATGCCTAGGGTCGCCAGAAACTCCGGGTGTTCCGGTGCGCCGTGATCTGCCGACAAAACGATCAATGTATTTTCCAGACCAACTACGGCATCCAAATGTGTGAAAAGGTCAGCGATTTGCCTGTCGAGATGCGCGAAATTGTCTTCGGCTTCTAAGCTTGAAGGGCCGAATATATGGCCGACATAATCTGTAGATGACAAGCTGACTGACAGATAATCAGTAACGTCATCTTGCCCTAGTTGTTCTGCGTCCAACAGGGCCTTGGCAAAATCTACAGCTATTTCATCCCCAGCCGGGCTGAGGGTTAAAAGCGTTGTGAAGTATTTCCCGTCTGCCGCCCCCCAGTTATGCGGAAATGTTCGGCCAAACCCAAGTATATCGGCTTCCCACGGTTGGTCGTCGCGGTCTGCAAAGGCATACTTCCCAACGTCTCCCAGAAGAGTCCAAGATCGATTGGCATATGATGCGACAAGGCCTTTTGAGTTCCAATCCTCAATCCAACCGGGATAGGCGTCGCGATAGAACGTGCTTGTAACAAACCGGCCTTCTGACTTTGAGAACCAGTAGGCGTCACCAGCGTGACCTGCCATTGCAATTGCACCGCGATCCTTGACCGACACACCAAACACTTTTGAAGTCGGCCCAAAGTGCAGGCCAATTTCATCGGAGATAGTTGAACTGATGATATTGCGGGGAGACCGACCGTCAGTTGTGGCTGCTCGTTGGGTCGGATCGATTTCGTTCTCCGCATCGACTCCGGTAGCCCCGACCAAAGGAAAGTCCGGATCCTGCACGTTATAGAAAGGCTTGCCAGTTTTTCGATCAAACCACAGGTTGGCTACCATACCATGGATAGCAGGGTCCGTGCCGGTCGCGAGCGTCGTGTGCCCGACAATTGTTTCAGTGTTGGCATGGCGGTGATGAGCATTTGTAAAATTGACGCCATGATCCAACAAATAGCGAAAGCCGCCCTCTCCTATGTGGATACTGAATCTGTCGATTAGGTCTCCACGCAACTGATCAACAGTTATTTGAAGAACCAGTCGAGGCTTGCCTTGAGCGCTTGAGACAGACGGAACGACCAAGCTGCCTCCAACAACCAACCATTTGATTAGCAGGGGAAAAGTTTTCGGCTCGATCACGTATTTCGTCCTTTTTATAACAGTAGAATTTGTGTTTACCCAACGTTTGCCGCAGTTTTGGGTCGTTTTTTCAGACCGCGACCGACACGTCGTTCCTTAGGCCATTGGCAAAGCGGATATATCCTGCGCCCTCACCGATCAGCGATACGCCTGCAACGATCCCCAACAGCATCACGCTCACCTCGGGGTACTTCGCTAACAGATATCCCGATGCCAGCACGGACACACAACCAACGGAAATGACCCAGCCAGAACCTTGATCCGGTCGCGCCATCACGCCCACTGCAATCCGCATCAAGCCATTCACAAAAATTGCAACAATCAAGACCAATGTAAGCGCCATGAGCCCTTCAAGAGGGCGAAATATCAGCAACAACCCGGCAATCAGATTGAAGCCCCCCAAGATGGAATAGATGAGCCTTGCATTCCAGCCATCTTTGGTTGTGAAAACCTGCACTAGCACCACGAAGCCACCTACTGCGAAAACAAATCCCACAGCAAATTCAATGGCCAATGATACCAAAAAAGGTGCAAAAAATGCGAATACACCCCCGATAGCCAACACAATCCCGAGTCCAAGAAACCAGCCCCAGTATTTTTGCAGATCGTTGTCTGAGTTTCCCATGCTCATTGTATCTTTCCCTTGGTCGATTGCATTTTCAAACACTGGCGACTGCTTTTGCGTTTAGGCGCCCTCAAGCAGGTCAAAGCCTGTCGAGTGCGACCTTCCGTTTAGTTTCGAGCGTAGTGAAAGCGCGGCAGGCTTTTCAGATTTTCCTTGGTCGCATTGGGCAAAACCAGATCGCCATCCGCGTTGATCTCGAAGGCGACCGCTGGCAGCGCGATCAACTTTTCACCGATGTTCAGGAAGCCGGCGACGTTGACGATCACAAAGGTCGTATCACCATCCGGCAAGACGAGCGCATCATGGACATATCCCACAAAGTCGCCACCAGCATTGTAAACATCACCGCGTAAAAGCTCGACTACGCTCCAACCGGAAGCGACTAAGGCGACATCAAGATTGTTGTACTCGACAACAACACCGCCAGCCACATGAGGTGTGGACTGTGCGAGCGCATACATTGGGTCTCCAATTGCCAAAGCACACAAGAGAGCCGTTGTTCTCAGAACTTTTTTCATATTACTGATCCCGTCTCGACAATGTGAAAATTGAATTCAGGTCGCCGGGTGATCAAGCAGCCCGCCCCCAAAACAAACTGGTCAGTTTCCGGACAAAGCGGCACGAAGCTCTTTTTCATCACTGACAGACAATGATGTCTCGATAACCTCGCCCTTCATGCCCTCCAATTCGCCCAACAACTTCGTAGGTCGGTTTGACCACCCGATAACGGCCAGAGCCGATGAGTCAGGGCCCATCTTTGAGCCGACGCGAGCTGCCAATGCGTCCTCTTCGTCTGCTTGATCCAGCATTCCTGCGAGTGTCCCAGAGCCAGCACCAACAGCCGAACCTGCAATAAACCCGGCAGCAGGGTTACCGACCATGGCACCGATCAACGTGCCGGTCAGTGCTCCAAGAGAAGTGCCTCCGACGAAACCCGTTGCTGTAAGAGTATCGGAATTCCGGGTCCGCACTACGCCGTTCTTATCGCGGGTCATTACCACGACCTCGTCGAGATCGACTTCCCAATCCAGGCTCATTTTTTGCAGACGCAAAAGTGCTTCGTCTGCTGTATGACGGCCCTCGAAGACAATAATGACCAAATCACTCATCGTATCTCTCCCTAGTTGAAAATTGTTTTTTGCAGCGCAATGACACACAAAAGAATGTACGTCCTGACGCGATACCCTGACGATGTTTCATTTTTGAACTCCATGCGCGGTTCTCTCTCAACACCGCGCATGAATTAAGTTTACCGAGCTCGAAACTACTTACTTCCGTTGTTTGCCGTCATCAGCTCCATGACCTGATCGATTGAAAAGCTGGCTGGCTTCTGACGCGGTGGGAACTCCTGGAATGTAGCCAGGAACTGGCCTACATACTTTTGTGCGGGCACCAGGAAATAGATCCGATCAATCATCCAGTCGTAGTAAGTATTGGATGTTAGATGCGCCTGTTCGAATGGATCACGCCGAAGGTTGGTGATCAAAGGGACGCGAAGTGGGGTCCAAGGTTCGATCCAGGCACGCAATGTCGAAACAGCTTTTTGCTCAAGGAAAATCAGTTTCCAATCGTCATAGCGCAAGGCTGTTAATTCTCCGGTATCCGCGAAATAGAAAATCTCATGTCGCGGGCCGTCTTTTGTTTCACCAGTAAGAACGGGCAAGAAGTTGTAGCCATCCAGATGCACTTTATATTCGCGACCAATGGCTTGAACGCCACCTGCTTTCAAATCTTCCTTGATGGTCTCATTGCCCGCTGCTGCCAACAACGTCGGCAACCAATCCATGTGGTGCATGATTTCGTTTGAGACAGAGTCAGGTTCTATTTTCCCAGGCCAACGCACGAGCGAGGGCACGCGCCATCCACCTTCCCAGTTGGTGTTCTTTTCACTGTAGAACGGGTTGGTGCCAGCATCTGGCCATGTATTCTTGTGGGGGCCATTATCAGTCGAATAATGAACAATGGTGTTGTCAGCAATGCCCAGTTCGTCAAGCACATCCAATAGCTGACCGACATGCATGTCATGTTCCACCATGCCATCGCCATACTCATCTTGCCCCGAGATCCCGAACAATTCGTCTTTCACATGTGTACGGAAGTGCATCCGTGTGCCGTTCCACCAAACGTAGAAAGGTTTGCCTTGTTCGTGCGCATTTTTGATAAAGTCGACGGCAGCTGCAACGGTTTCATCGTCGACTGTCTCCATCCGTTTTTTGGTCAACGGTCCCGTGTCTTCAACATGCCCATCAGCCGAAGACTTGATAACGCCACGAGGGCCAAATGCCTCACGGAAGGTCTGGCCGTCCGCCAAAACCGCGTCGCCGGGATAGTCGCGATTTTCTGGCTCTTCTTCCGCATTCAAATGGTACAGGTTTCCGAAAAACTCATCAAAACCGTGGTTTGTGGGAAGCATGCTGTCCTGATCACCAAGGTGATTTTTCCCAAACTGACCGGTCATGTATCCTAAAGGCTTCAGAAGGCCAGCAATCGTGGGATCTTCTTCCTTCATACCCAAGTCTGCGCCCGGGAGGCCTACCTTGGACAAGCCGGTTCTATAGACAGACTGTCCCATAATGTAAGAAGCCCGACCAGCTGTACAGGACTGCTCACCATAGTAGTCGGTGAACATCATGCCTTCATCAGCAACCCGGTCGATATTGGGCGTTTCGTAGCCCATTAATCCCCTAGTGTAAGCGGATATGTTGGATTGCCCAATATCGTCTCCCCAAATCACTAGAATGTTTGGTTTGTCTTGTGCAGAAACTGGTGTGCCAACCACGAGGACAGCGACCGACAATGCACCCAATATCGCTGACTTTGTTATGCCCAAATTATGTTTCATGTGCTCTCCTGAAAAATTCGAAACCAACGCATCAATCGACAGACTGGTGACATCGCGATCAAAGTTCATTCCCACGATGACCCCATTGGTTAGCCGTGTTTGCCCTACAATCTGTCGGCAAATACGAATCAAGGCTGCAAAAGCAACATTCATATTCACGAAAAACGTGTGTTAGCCTGTCAACGACGGGAAGCATTCATATATAAGAAGTTATATGAAGAGATTCGCTAAACACGCCGAAGCACATAATGAATCACTGTCCGAGCACAGTGTATGAGTGAAAAGGTCAACGAATTCACGATTAGAGCGGGCTCATTCCATGGTCCAATCTCCTTGCTTACTGACAACGCTCGGATGTTTCAAAAAACGCTGCATTCTTTCAACCTGCCAACGGAGCCAGAGGAGATTGTTGACGTTTCCAACTACCTAGAGGGCATGAAGGAAATAACTCGGTTCGCTGGCGATGATGATTTCTTTGCCCGAGCAGGCTATGTTCAGAAAGTGGAAGATTTGGGCGTATTTGGTCGCGCAATCGTTTCCGCTGATACCTTGTGGGACGCTTTGCAGATCGCCAAGTCTGCGCTGTTGTACTATCAGAGCGATTCAGAGTTAGTAATCAGAACCTACAAAAAGCGTTGCCATATCTGGTATTTCAATCCTTTTGAAGCTTTTGAAGGCGCCAAAGATGTTCAATACACAATAACTCTATTGGCCAACGTTGTCTGCCTTGCAAACAATCGCACCGATCCGGACATTGATGTTTCCTACCCTAATGGCTGTTCGACGCACGTTCTGTTCAACTCCGCTATCAGTCGCGTTAGGGCTTCCACCCAAGGGTACATTTCGTTCGACGAAGAAGCACTCAAGTCGCAGATGTCCAAAATGGATGCACTGAGAGCCGAAGTGTTTTCGCGCTATTTGGCCGATGAATCCATAAAGGCTTGCGAAAAACCACTGACGAAGGACATTGTCGCAGGCCTAGTTCGTGCTTCATTCGGAGTTGCGCCATGGTCTCTAGTCAACACCTGTGGAGCACTGCAATTACACGAGCGGACGCTTCAACTTCGTTTGAAGTCTGAAGGAACTTCTTTTCGTGAAATCGTTCAGACTGAGCGGCACCTTGCATCAAAGCGCCTCCTAGTGGCTGGAAAAGACATAGTTGAAACTGCCGAAATACTTGGCTTCGAGCATCGGCAGAGTTTTTCAGAGGCATTCTCAAGGTGGGAAGGCCTTTCTCCGTCGGCCTTCACAAGTAGGGTTTAGGTACTGTCAGACGAATTCGAACCAGTCTCAGCTAGGCCTGTATTGCTGCCTTTTATGCCGCACCGAGTTCGCGCCACTCGGCGAGAGCAGCGGTGCGTGTCAGCTTGAATGTGTCTCGGCTGGTGAGCGATCTTTTCTGGTTGAAGTGGTTGTAGACAGAGGAATGGACAGCGGCGAACTTCTGCAAACTTTGCATCCGCTTGAAACGCTGCATTGCGCGTTCTCGTTTCCGCCATCATCCGCCCGCGCAGCGGGCTCATCTTCGGTCGTGTCATGGAAGCCCCCTGTTCGATTCAGAAACCTAAATCGTCAGGGGGGATGCTCACTTCCCAAAATGAGCCCAAATCTGGTGGGTGGAAGAACGCTAGCATTAAGCGCCAGTACCGCGCGAGCGGTATCGTCCTTGGGCCGGTTTCAGTATTCAAGCAATTCCTTGCACGCAGATGCTGCACCGTATCTGCGGTACGACTTGGTCAACTGGGCATGCCCGCTCCAGACAGTCTGGATAGCCATCTTGGCCTCGCCTCTTCCGGTGCCCACAACTCAGACTGAAGTTGTTCTTCCATGCCCGTGGTCCAGTCGGGGTTTTCTTCAAGAAACGGTTTTAGGACCTGTCTGGCTTTGTCCTTTTCGCCGAGATCCATAAGCACTACTGCATGGAGTTTGGATTGCCCTTCATTCAAGGCCGGACATGTCATCAGGACGTCGCGGGCAGCGTCGACGTCCCCCGAAAGCCAGTAGGCCCAAGCTTTCTTGTGACTGAGATCATAGTTGTGCAATGGATTAATGCGCTCGGAATCCTCAATTATCTTCAGGGCCATACCGGTTTCGCCAAGGTAAAGGTGTTGGCCGATCAGGCCCGACAGAACCAGCGTTGAAGCGGGGTTTAGCCGTGCAGCTTTTTCAAAAACCTCCTTCGCAGCGATCATTTCCCCCTTGCCGGCAAGCGTTCGAGCAAGGGCGTACTGGGTCAGGTAGTTGTCGGGGGCCAACTTAAGCGCCGTCGCGACGAACTGCTCGGCTTTCGCCGCCACAGCGGCACGGCCTTCCAAAATCCAGCCCTCGTCGAGCCCAACCCGCAGGGCCAGAGCCTGACCGAAATGTCCCCAAGCAGCGTCGCTATAGCGCTCCAGGGCGATATCCTGCTCATAGAGGTTTACCAGCCATGCGTCCTTGGATTGAAAACGCATCATCCGACTTCGGGCGGCATTTTCGATCAGAACGGCGCTAACCTCTCCGAGGTCGATCCGGTTTTGGGCCAGATCAATAGCCTTTGCACCAACCAAGTTGGCGACGCGGCGACTTATCGCACGGGTCATAGAGAGCACTTCCCGAATGTGGAAATCAATGGTGCCAACCCAGACGCAGCTCTCGTCTTTTGCCTCAATGAGATTGATCGTCGCCGTTGCATTGTTGCCGTCGGAACGCAAAGAGCCCGTCACGACAAAGTTCGCCTGCAGTCTGGCGAAGACCGAGGTGAGAGGTGCGTTCGGCGACAACTGAAAACTGGACGCCCGCGAGATAACAGTCAGCTCTGGCTGAAGCGCTAGATCGGTTGTGATCGCTTCGGCAATCGCGGCACGCAACGTCTCGGAATTGATATCGGTGATCTGGAAGTCTTCGAACGGCAAGACCGCGATGGTCGTTTTCCGCTCGCCCTCAGTAGAAAGATCCACTGACATACGCGGCCGCGTCGGCCCGGGGCTGACGGGATCCGGCGCCAGCCGATAGCCCTTGCGTGGAATGGTCTCGACGATCCGCTTTTTACGGTCGCCAATCGCTTTTCGAATGTCCGATATACACTGCGCAATCGTGGCATCGGAAACCACATCGCATTGCCAAACGGATCGTACCAAAGACTCACGGCTCACCACTTCACCGCGATGACGTAGCAGATGACCAAGCACCCTGCGCGACAAGTATCTGAGGTTTATCTCTTGTCCCTGTTGATCGTAGAGGCGTTCCAAACGGGGATCGAACCGCATTGCGCCCACTTGAATTTCAAAAGATTTCAAAACATTTGGCTTGAGAAAACGCATCGCTCGCCCCCCTCATGTAGAGATTATCACACCTACAGCCATCAGGAAATTGATGGCGAACATTTCCGTACAGGGAGCCCGCAATGGTCCGAAAAAAGACGCAAGCGATCGCGCTATTTGCATGCCAGCTCATGTTTCCCCAGGCAGCAGTTTCTCAAGCAATTCATGAAATGGAAACTTCATCCTTGGGTGAAGTGGAATTTGAAACGTCATGCACACCAGTAAGTCAGGAAGGTTTCGACAAAGGTCTGCTGCTGCTGCACCACATGATGTATCAAATGGCCAGCGCCCAGTTTGAGGCGGTCGCCGAAGCCGATCCGAGTTGTGTAATGGCAAACTGGGGCATTGCAATGAGTAACTTTCATCCGCTTTGGCCCGGCATTCAATCGCCTCCCGAGCGTGAGAAAGGGCTTGCAGCAATAGAGCGGGCCGTTGGGCTTAAGGCAGGTACAGCTCTTGAGGGTGCATTCTTCGCTGCAGCGGCGGCCTTTTATGACCCAAACCTAACCACCTGGCCGGAAAGAAAGGCCGCCTGGGCTGAAGCCCAACGCCAGATTTACGCAGACTATCCTGACAACGATGATGCCGCGGCCTTCGCAGCTTTGGCCATGCTGGCGATTGCATCGCCAGGCGACAGATCCCTTGCACAACAGCGGGAGGCTGGCGCGCTTTTGGAGAGTTTGCACGAAAGAGCGCCTCAGCACCCTGGAGCTTTGCATTATGTGATCCATGCCTATGACCATCCGCCGCTGGCGGAGGCGGCCTTGCCGTTCGTGGAGGCTTACCTTGAGCTTGCGCCAGAAAACCCGCATGCCCTGCATATGCCGTCGCACATCATGACGCGGCTTGGTCGGTGGGAAGAGGCTGCGGACCTCAACCGCCGGTCTGCCGCTGCCGTACTGGCACAGCCTAGGATCGACGGGACCATATCGAACCACTATCCACACGCGCTTGATTATCTGACCTATGCCCTGTTGCAAATGGATCAGGTTGGAGAAGCAACAGAGACCGTCACAACTCTTCTTGTCACCATTGGCATGCAGGATGTGTTTGGTACGGCCTATGCTGTTGCCGCAGCCCCGGCCCGACTAGCTTTGGAACAGGAAGACTGGAGCACTGCGGCCGCCTTGCCCGATATTCCCTATGAAGGTCTTGAATGGGGGCGCTACCCGCATGCGCTGGCCATTGTCGCTTTTGCGCAGGGTGTCGGTGCCGCGCGGATAGAGGATGCCGAGGGTGTCGAGGCTGCACTGGCACGCCTAACCGACCTGACTGAAATCATGAAGGAACGTGGAATGCAGTACTGGGTCACTCTTGCAGACGCACAGAAGGGCGCCATTGAAGCATGGCGGGCCTATGAGGCTGGCGACGCGAATGCGCTCGCAATGATGGAGGTCGCTGCTGATGTTGAAGATTCCGTAGGAAAAGCCCCTGTCACGCCAAGCCATGTTCTGCCAGTTCGCGAGCAACTTGGTGACATGCAGCGCATGCTCAATGAAGCTGATGCTGCGAAAGCATCTTACCAAGCAGCGCTCGCTATTTCTCCCAATCGCCGCCGGTCAATCGAAGGGATGGCCGAGGTGTCAGGGAACTAAGTGGGATTCAGGGGCACCCGTTTTGGTGGGATTCCAGCAGGATGCCCTATTGCGACACACATCAAAGTGTATTCCGCCTACAGAATTGAGTAGGCTCAGGGAATGTCTGCAATGCGGGCTGCGACAGCAGCAATCAAGCACCGTTTTCAAGATCCGCGAAGGGCCGACCCATCGGCCCCCAATGATCAGCTTCTGCTTTTTGGCGTTCTTGATGCAACGTGCAGCATTGGTCGCTAAGGGCTCGATGCTGACCTCGGTGCCGGTGCAGCAAAGCCCCCTGCCCCGCAAATAACTGACACAGGGACGGCCCAATGCGGCCACTCGACAAGGATCTGAAATGCTGCGGTCGCATCCCGCATTCCCGCCATTCGCGGCATCTTCAAAACCAAGGTTGGCGCGAAATCACCCATGCGAAACTAAAGCGAAACTATGATTGGGTCAGGCTAGTTGTAAAAAGGTATATCTGCAATTTGCGAGCGGCGATCGACTAGGGCAAGTCGCCGCTCGCTTGCCATGTGCATCAGTTGTTCGCTGTAAGCGGGTCGATGATTTGGTGAACCTCGGTTATCTTCCCCACCGGAATCCCCGACAGCTCTGAATGCTGCTGAATCTCGGCTTCGCTTTCAGCTAGATAGATGCAAAATGTCTTGTCTCCGGCAACATAGGAATGTTGCCATTGAATTGACGGGCCGACGTCGGCAAGTGCTTTATTTGAAGCACGCGACGCGGCACAAAGCTCGGTCAACGAAAAATCTCCGATGCCAGGAATGTCCCGTTCGATTACAAATCTCTTCAACATTTCTCCACCTCCGTTTTGCCGTGTACAGAGATTGTGGCACTCAGACTTCAAGATTCCGAACCAAATTTTCTTTGCTGTACTAAAGAATAATTGGCGCGGGAGTGCAGAAATTTGTGCCATCGAAAGAAAATCTTTATCAAACTCCTATGGCGCCGCACCTCAAGTCTCTTCAAGCTATCGAATTAACCCTTCGAAACGGCTCGCTAAAAGCAGCCGCTAGCGAATTGGGGATCACCCCAGCTGCGGTTGGTCAGAGGATCCGGGCACTGGAAGATTACCTTGGAACAGACCTTTTAGTCCGTGGACGGTCGGGTTTACACCCTACACCCGAACTGTCAGGGGCACTGACGGATCTTCGTACTGCATTTTCGGCGCTTGAACGCGTATCCGCCACACTCGACTTTCAGCGAGTTAGCGAAATTCACATCGTTGCCGACCCAGATTGGTCCGAATTGTGGCTGGCACCTCGGTTGCCGAGATTTAGAGAAGACCATCCAAACATTCTCTTTTGCATCAACGGAGCGGGCGACGTTCCGATGCGGCTGGGGGCGCCAGATATCCGCGTTGAATACGGCGGACGTGAAAAAGGGGAGCCGCTTTTCTTGGATTATCTCGTCCCTGTATGCAGCCCAGACAACTTACACAGAATAGCCGGTTACGACACCGAGCACGAAATGGAAGGGATGCCGCTTCTTCATTTGGAAGAGCACAGAAGTAAAGAAGACAGGCCAGGATTTCGTGAATGGTTCCAGACTTTCGGAATGCGGCGTACTGGCGCTGACCGAGGACCGTATTACAAGCGAGCGGAGATGGCCCTTGAAGCGGTGAGAGAAGATGTGGGCTTTCTCCTTTGCGGCGCTTCTTTGATAGAGAACGATCTGGAAGAAGGGTCCTTGGTGCTTCCCTATCCTGTTGAAAAAGGGTTTTCAGCGCCAAACCCATTTCGGATTCACCTGCGAGAACAAACGTTGCAGCGTCCCCAATTGCGCCGTTTCGTAGATTGGCTCAAGCGCGAGGCCACCGAAACCCAAGAGCGGATTGATGGCTACAAGAACAAAAGTGAGGGTTTGCAGATCAACGGTTAACCCCGCTCGTATCCAAATGAACTCGACTCTTGCATCGGGCTCAGAAGCTGATCTGGAACGCAATGCCTAATCGATAATTCACCTTCAGGTCGGACGAAAGTCGGCCCACAACCGCCGTTGACCACCGGTCTCCTCCGCTGCGGTGCGGCCCGTCGAACCTGCCGTTCGCTGCGAGAGCAAGATTAAGGTCATGCTGAATTCACACAGTGCGGACAAAACGGTCATTCGCAAAACCGTGCCTTCTGTCGCCATAGGCCCATTCACGACCTTATGAACTCTGTCAAACGCTGTGGTGCAGTTTCACAAGAGCAGCCGTTCATGCATCGTGCAGCATCCATTGCCAGAGAACAGCGGACGCGTGGGCAAATTGGTCCGTTTCGGCGGCAGCATGTCCACGCCCCAATCCAGCGTGGTGTCAGAAACCGGAAATGATCCATTTTTTCGGATCAAGGCTGCGTGCAAAGATGCAATCTGCGCAAAAAACAACGCTGTTTTCAAAGGCGCTCCACGAGCACACCTTGTCCGCCTGGCGGACACTGAGCCGGACAGAAGTTCTCTCCGGTACCGTCTCTTTCTAGTTTGGTTGCGCAGCTGTGGAAGGAAATGAAATGCCAATTCAATCTTTGGGCTATCTTGGTGTGCGATCCGACCGGACGGATGACTGGAAGCAATTCGCAAGTAAAGTACTTGCCATGCAACTCGCTGATCACGGCGGGCGCCAACTTTCTTTCCGGATGGATGATTTGGTGCAGCGCCTGGTGATATCCGATGAACCCGGCGAAACGCTTGCCTTCATCGGCTGGGAACTTTCGCAGAAATCAGACCTGCAAGATTACGCCGCCCGGCTGGACAATGCGGGACATAAGGTTGGGCAGGGAAGCCGTGAATTGGCAGACCGCAGGTTTGTCGAAGACCTGATCGTATTTCACGATCCTGCGGGAAACCGGATCGAACTGGTGTGGAACCCACAAAAAGCCGAAGACCCCTTTACGCCGGGGCGGCCGATCGACGGCTTTAAAACCGGCCCGCTTGGAATGGGGCATGCGGTGTTGCACGTGCCCGATGCGACGGCTCTATTACCGTTCTATCGCGATGTGCTGGGATTTGCCGTCAGTGACTATGGTCTGAAACCAGTGCCGCTCTACTTTTTCCACGTCAACGGGCGGCATCACAGCTTTGCCATAGTTGGCTCGGGCAATTCGGGGTTTCACCACTTCATGGTCGAATATCACAACCTTGATGACGTTGGTCAGGGTTATGACCTAGCCTGCCAGGAAGAGGATGGCATTGCCTATACGCTGGGGCGCCATACCAATGACTACATGACCAGCTTCTACGCCAACAGCCCCTCGGGTTTCTTTGTCGAAAACGGATGGGGTGGGCGCGTGATCGACCCCGCGACCTGGGAGCCACATGAAACAAAGTGCGGCCCCAGTTTCTGGGGTCACGACCGTCTTTACTTGTCCGAGTCAGGGCGGGAACCTTTTGTCGACATGCGGCTCAAGGCCGCTGAGGACGGGTTGCGCGCGCCGCCCGTAGTCGATTGCCCATGGCTATATGAAACCCGTGGGCGTGGCTGAGAGAGGGGAACCTGATGGCACAGATTACCAAACATTTTGATGTCGCCATTGTCGGCTATGGGCCAACTGGTGCGACGCTGGCCAATCTGCTCGCCGAATGCGGTGTGAGTGTGGCTGTCATCGAGCGCGAGGCGGCGATTTATCATCTCCCCCGGGCTGTGCACTTTGACGGTGAAACCATGCGGGTTTTTCAGGCCGCAGGCGTAGCCGAGCAGCTGAATGAAAAAGTGCGGGTCAATCCGGGTATGCGCTTTGTCGATCAACAAAGAAATCTGCTGATGGACTGGCCCCGTCCGCAAGGGATTGGACCGCAGGGGTGGCATTCAAGTTATCGCCTTCACCAACCTGACCTTGAGAAGCTGTTGCGTGACAAACTGACCAGCCGCGACACTGCGATGATTCTGACAGAAACTGAGGTTGTTAGCGTCGAGGATCAGGGCGAAGAGGTTACTTTGTACTGTCGCAAAGCTGGCGACGAGCACAGCACAATGGTTAAGGCCAATTTCGTTGTCGGCTGTGACGGTGCTCGATCTTTGCTGCGTGAAGCCATCGGTTCTGGCATGGACGATCTGGGGTTTGACGAACGTTGGTTGGTCGTGGACCTATTGCTTAAGAGGGACCGCCCCGATCTGGGTGATCACACGGTTCAGTTCAGCAACCCTGATCGTCCAATGACCTATTGCCGAAGCCCGGAAAACCGGCGGCGGTGGGAAATCACGGTTCTAGATGACGAAACCGACGACGAGGTTTTGCAAACCGCGCGCATATGGGATTTTCTTGCGCCCTGGATTGGCCCCGAGGATGCGGATCTGGAACGGAGCGCGGTCTACACGTTTCGATCTGCAATCGCGCAGAACTGGCGCAAAGGTCGATTGATGATCGCCGGAGATGCCGCACATCTGACACCGCCTTTTATGGGTCAAGGCATGTGCGCGGGGATCCGTGACGCCGCCAATCTGGCGTGGAAACTGGCGCTTTGCGTCAATGGCGAAACCGGAATTGACTTGCTGGACAGCTATCAAGCCGAGCGCGCGCCCCACGTGCGCACGTTCATCGAAACGGCGGTGCGCTTAGGTGGTTTGATCAATACGATGGATCGCGACACCGCGCTGGCACGAACAGAAGCTGATTGCGACGGAAAGGCTCGCATGGAGTTCACCTCGCCCCCACTTGGTCGCAGTGATTTGGCCAGCCTCGTGGTTGGCAACACGCCGCACACCGGGCACCTGTTCAGCCAGCCGACACTCAGTGACGGTCAGCGGCTTGATGATGCCATCGGGTATGCACCAGTGCTTGTGGTGCGTCACAAACTGCCCCGTGATGTCGTGCCAGCCATGCGCGTTCTTGATGGAGAAGCGCATCCTGCCTTTGCAGATGCGTTGGACGAAATTGGGGCAAATGCCGTTCTGCTGCGCCCTGACCGATACATCGCCGCTAGCGCCATGACTCAGACAGACATCAAAGCAATTGCAGCTATGAGCCTGCCAACCCCTTACAAAACCATCATAGAAAGAGAGCCCGTAAAATGAAACTTGCTTCCCTGAAAACTGGCGGGCGCGACGGCACGCTGGTCGTTGTGTCCCGTGATCTTTCCCGTTTGACTTTGGCCACATCCGTGGCACCCACACTGCGCGAAGCGATCGAAGACTGGCAGACCGCCGAGCCTGCCCTGCGCAACCTTGAAAAACAACTCGAGGACGGCGTCGTCGATTCCATGTCGTATGATCCGGCGGCACTGGCCTCACCGTTGCCGCGAGCGTTCCAGTGGGCGGACGGTAGCGCCTATCTCAGCCATATGCGGCTTGTACGCAAGGCGCGCGGCGTTGACATGCCTGCAAATTCGGAATCCGACCCGTTGCTCTATCAAGGTGGTGGCGACGGGTTTCTTGGACCGGTCGACCCAATCCCCTGCGTCGATACCGATTGGGGTCTGGATTTCGAGGGCGAAATTGCCGTGGTCACAGATGACGTGCCGATGGGATGCACGGCCAAGCAGGCCAGATCGCATATCAAACTGATCATGCTGTGCAACGATGTAAGCCTGCGCCATGTCATGCGCCCAGAACTGGTTAAAGGATTTGGCTTCTTCCAGTCGAAACCCGCAAGTTCCTTCTCGCCCGTGTGCGTAACCCCCGACGAGCTGGGAGAGGCCTGGACTGGTGGGCGCATCAACCTGTCACTAGTCACGACTTACAACGGTGACGAATTCGGATGCGTCGACGCGGGCGCGGATCTGAACTTTGAGTTTCCCGAGCTGATCGCCCACGCCGCGCGTACCCGCGACCTATCGGCCGGCACGATCATCGGGTCGGGCACTGTCAGCAATGAAAACCACCAAGAGGTGGGTTCATCCTGTCTGGCTGAAAAGCGTATGATTGAAACCATTCGCGATGGCGAGCCGACAACCCGGTTCATGCAACCCGGCGACACAATCCGGTTCGAGATGCTGGACCACGACGGCACCAGCGTGTTCGGCGCTATTGACCAGTCGGTTGTGGCCGGGTGAAACTGCATCATGGGCGGACAGAACGCCCCCCTGATCGTGATGGATAAATGGCGGCAAACTCTGAAACTGTCCGCGCGCTTGCGCGTGGATTGAATATCCTGCGATATCTCAACCGGGTCGGCGCAACCCGTCCGGGTGAAATCGCGTCAGAGCTGGGTTTGCCTCGCCCAACGGTTTATCGCTTGCTGCACACGCTGGAAGAAGAGGGCTATGTCCTCTGTTCCGCCAGCGATGCCCGGGTGCGTGTGTCGCCTTTGGCCGCGGCATTGGGAGACAATGTGTCGGTGCGCTCGCGCCTTTGTCAGGTGGCGGCACCAGTTATGGCGGAATTCACCGAAACCCACGCCTGGCCAGCCGATCTTTCCACCTATGAAGACGCCCATATGGTGATCCAGGAATCGACCCATGGCCGCAGCCCGTTGTCGGTGGACCCAGGGATGGTCGGCTTTTCCCTGCCCATTCTGCGCTCGTCAGCGGGGCGGGCCTATCTTTCGGTCTGTGGTTCGCGCGAGCTGGAGATGATTATCGAGTTATTGCGCGCCGAAAACCTTCCCGAAGACATGCCGTTCCTCAGAAAAAGATGGCTGGAGGAAAACCTGACGATCTATGCCGAACAGGGATACGCCACCCGTGGCCCACACACATTCAGGCCCAAAACATCCAGCCTGGCCGTGCCTATCCTAACTGATGATCGCGCGGTCGGCTGCTTGTCGATTATCTGGGTCACCAAGGCCATGAACATGGATCAGGCGATCAAGCGTTATGCCGACGCTTTGCAGTTTGCTGCGGCGAACATCGCCACCGAATATGAAACCCTTGAAATTTCGGGTCGGCCTTAACGGCGTCTGTGGGCATATGGCGCGCTTCAAAACGCTAAGTGTCCGCCACGCGGACAGCTGGACGCAAGAGCATATTTTTTTTGTGCTCTGAAGCGCTAGAATTTCGCCAAGAAATGGGAGGAAACACACATCATGAAACATACTTTGATCACAGGTCTTGCCGCCGGCGCGATGTCGATTGCATCCATGGCAGCGCAGGCCGCTGACACCACACTGACGATTTCGTCTTGGGCCCCGCCAACGCATGGCGTCAACGCCATGATCTGGCCTGAGCTAACCAAAATGATCGAAGAGGCCACCGACGGGCGGGTCAGTGCCGAAGTCAAATATGGTCTGGGCAGCCCTCCGGCGCAATTCGACCTGGTGCTTGACGGTGCGGCCGATATCACCTGGATCTTCCACGGCTATTCGCCTGGCCGCTTCGTGTCGACGAAAATGATCGAACTTCCGGGCTACGAGGGTAACGCCGAGGCCGCGTCGGTCGCAAGCTGGCGGGCGTATGACACATTCTTTGCCGATTTGAATGAGCACAAGGGCGTCAAGGTTCTGGCGATGATGACCCATGGCCCGGGCGTACTGCATTCGAACGTGCAGATCACCGCGCTTGAAGACATTTCTGGAATGAAGTTGCGACTAGGTGGCGGCGTGTCTGGCGATGTCGGGGCTGCACTGGGGGCAACGGGCATCCGTGTGCCCGCTCCAAAAGTCTATGAAACATTGGAATCGAATGCCGCAGACGGTGTGATGATGCCGATGGAGGCGAAGAAGAGCTTCAAACTGTTCGAAGTTGCCAAAAACTCTTACGAAGTTCCGGGCGGGTTCTATCGTGGATCTTTCGCCATCATCATGAACCAGGACACATTCGACAGGCTGTCTGATGCCGATCGCGCTGCACTGGATAAGGTATTTGGCGAAAACTTGTCACGCGCTGCGGGCAAAGCCTGGGACCAGATCGATGCGGCTGGCATCGAATCGCTGCACGCGAATTCCGACAATGCACTGACACAGGCCTCGGCTGACGATGCGGCCAAGTGGCAGGCACTTACAGGACCGCTGATTGAAAAGGTCCTCTCCGAGGTCAGTGCAAAGGGCGTCGATGCAGTTGCCGCGCATGCCTTTATCGTCGAGCAGATGTCCGCCGAGTGACCTGACCGCACGTTCAGCGTTTCAAAACACCAACAACAAGGCCCTTCATTGGGCCTTGTTTCATACAGTGGACCCACCATCATGACTGAACAAGATGACCAAACCTCAAATCCAGCGCAAAACTGGGACATGTCGCTGCGACAAACAAGTCCCTGGCGCTATATCGCCGTTGCCCCGACATGGTTTGCGGCCGGTATCTTGTTCCTGTTGATGTCGATGACATTTGCAGATGTCGTTTTGCGCAGCCTGTTTGGCAACCCGATTGAATCGGCAACCGAATTAACGCGACTGTTCATGGCCATCATCGTGTTTTCGTCTCTGCCTATCGTCAGTTGGAAAGGCGCGAACATCGTGGTTGATCTTATGGACCCGCTATTTTCCCGTCGCCTTGCGGCCCTGCGCGACTTTGTAATTGATCTTGCGTGCGGATTCTTTCTGTTGTGGCCCGCAAAGCGGGTCTGGGAACTTGCCGAACGTGCGCGCGAATACGGCGATGTCAGCGAATACCTCAACCTACCACAACACTATGTCGGTTGGTTCATCTCCGTTTTCACCCTTGTCACTGCAATCACCTTCATTGCCCGTGCCGTCGCGCGAGTAATTTCCCCAACAAAGGCAAACTTCTGATGCTGTTTTCCATCCTTGGCCTGGCTGCGGTCCTTTTCCTTGTGTTCCTGCGGATGCCGATTGCGATAGCAATGGGGTTTGTGGGGTTTGTCGGCTATGCTGAACTGCGCGGGTTTCGTGCCTCGATTTCTATGGTCGGTCGGTTGATCATAGACACCGCACAGGACTACGGGCTGTCGGTTGTCCCACTGTTCATCCTGATGGGGCTTTTCGTGAATAAGGGCGGACTGTCGCGCGAATTGTATCAGGTATCTTACGCCTTTATGGGTCACTTTCGAGGTGGGCTGGCAATGGCGACAATCGTTGCTTGTGCCGGATTTTCGGCCATCTGCGGCTCGTCCCTGGCGACTGCTGCCACGATGTCAAAAGTCGCGATGCCTCAAATGCGCAAATACAATTATGCTGACAGCCTGTCGACGGCATCCATCGCCGCCGGGGGCACGTTGGGGATTCTTATACCGCCCTCTGTCATTCTTGTTATCTATGGTTTGCTGACCGAAACCAGCATCGGAAAATTGTTCATCGCCGGTATCATCCCGGGATTGCTCGGGGTCGTTCTTTACCTTGCGGCAGTGCGCTACACGATCCTGCGCAACCCAGAGTCCGGCCCCGCCGGGGATCGCGCGAGCTGGGTTGATCGTGCCAAGGCTTTGAAAGGCGTGTGGGCGGTACTTCTGTTGTTCTTCATTGTAATCGGCGGGTTGTACGGAGTTTTGGACTTCTGGCCACTGAATTTGACATTTTCCCCGACCGAGGCGGCAGGTATGGGCGCGGCAGGAGCCTTTCTGATCGCTTTTTCGCGGCGCAGACTCAGCTTTGCTGCAACGATGCAGGTCTTGATCGAAACCGCCCAGACGACCGCCGCTCTGTTTACTGTTCTGATCGGCGCCTGGGTGTTTTCAAACTTTGTGAACCTTGCCGGCCTGCCGGAAGCGCTGCGCGCCACGGTTTCCTCTGCGGGTCTGGGGCCAATGACGGTAATGCTGATGATCCTTGGCGTCTATGTCATCCTCGGATGTGTTTTCGAAAGCCTTTCGATGCTATTGCTGACTGTGCCGATCTTTTTTCCACTGGTCACGAGCCTAGGCTTTGATCCGGTCTGGTTCGGCATCATTGTTGTCGTCGTCACCGAAATCAGCCTGATTACACCACCGGTCGGATTGAATGTCTTTGTCCTCAAAGGCGTTGTTGGGAACGTGTCGACAGCAACGATCTTCAAAGGCGTCACGCCATTCTGGGTCGTCGACATCATCCGCTTGGCCGTGTTGGTACTTGTACCAACACTGGTGCTGTTCCTGCCAAACTCTATGCACTAGCGAGTGGTGCCTCCCAAAAGGACGCTAACCAACTCTCTGATATGGCGTGTTAAAACGTACGGCTCGCGGCGTTCGGCGCTCAACGAACCTAGTTAGAGATTGGTTAGCCTTCCAACATCTGTTTTGCGAAATTCAATTGAGGTTACAGCACGGGCTATTCCTCAGCTCCGACAAAGGTCCTGCATTTCTCGCCTTCACTGCAATGCATTCGGCAGCGATCTCTGCTGAAAGAGAGAAGTACGAGAACCTTGGTGCGTTCCGCGCGACTGACATTTTCAGTGCCGGATTGCCGGAATTGCAGCCAAAGATTGCATAGTCGCCCAGTCAAACACCGGTGGCGGGACAATTTCTGAGGGCGTAACGAACGGCAGCTTTTCTTTCTGCAGTGTGGCTGATGGTCTCGGTAAGCGGGAGTTGCAGCACCTGCGAGCGTCGGCGTTGACTATGTCTACTCCGGGCTCTCAGCCGCCATGCGGCGGTGCAGAGAAATTCCTGGCTTGCAGCAAATGTGTATGTCGGCTTTCAACGTTGCACCATGATCGGCTCGCTCATGCAGAGAAAGTCCGGAATCCGCCCTACTTACAAAGTCACCTCGGTTTTCCCATAACTTGAAAGTCAGAAAAAAGTACTATATTTTCTGACAAGGAGAAAGCTATGATTACTTCATCGATCAGACAACGCATCATCGGAAAAGGCCGGGGGGCAATCTTTGCGCCACTGGACTTTCTGGATATCGGCTCCCGCGCAAGCGTGGATCAGGCATTGTCGCGTTTGGCGGATCAAGGGGTGATCCGGCGGTTGACGCGTGGGCTTTACGACTATCCAAGAAAGAGCGCCCGTTTAGGGCTGTTGTCTCCGTCTGCCGATGACATTGCCAAAGCGATTGCGCGTAAGGATAATCAGGTTCTACAGCCCTCCCCTGCCATGGCAGCCAACCAGTTGGGGCTGTCAACCCAGGTGCCGTCCAAGCCTATTTATATGACCGACGGCCCGACCCGCACCAAGACAGTTGGTCGCCAAGTCATCCAGTTCCGGAATGCATCATCCAAAACGCTAGTTGGTGCGGGCCAGAAAACCGGCACCGTATTTCAGGCGTTGCGCTATGTCGGCAAGAACCGGGTGGATAGCCGGGTTGTCGACACGCTGGCGCGCAATCTGGATAGCAAGGACCGGGCATTGCTCGCAAAACAAAGCAGGTATGTGCCGGCCTGGATGCACCCTGTAGTGCAGCAAATTGTGGCGCGGAACTGATCGTGGACCAGTTTGCCAACGATACTCCAGAGAACCGTGAGGAAGCGTTTCAGGAAACGGCTGCCCAGCTTGGCCTGTCCAAAGCAATCATCGAGAAGGATTTCTGGGTCTGCTGGTCACTAAAACATCTATTCGCCCTGCCCTCTTTTGGCGCTCACTTGATCTTCAAAGGTGGGACATCGCTGTCCAAAGCCTACGACATCATCCATCGGTTCTCGGAAGACGTGGATCTGTCCCTCGACCGGGCGCAACTTGGGTTCGAGGGCGAACGTGACCCCGAGCACCCTGCCCTTTCCGGCAAAAAACAAAAGCAACTGTTGCAGGAGCTTCAGGATACGGCCACCAAAGTAGTCGCTGGTCCGCTTCTGAAAGAAACCAAAATCAAGTTTGGCGCCGCGCTGGACCAGGACTTTTCCCTGTCGGTCGATCCTGATGATCAACAAACCCTGCTCTTCGCTTACCCATCCAAGACAAATGCGACCAGTGGTTACATCCAACCGGTGGTGCGGTTCGAATTTGGCGCCCGTGGAGTTCACCTTCCAGCAGAGTCTCGCAGGATTTCGCCATATGTGAATCAGGCCTTTCCAGACCTGCTGAGCTCGGGCGACGTTGATGTGAAGGTCTTGGGCGTTGAGCGCACATTTTGGGAAAAAGCAACGATCCTGCATATGCTCTATCATCAGGACGTCACCAAACCTCTGGCTGACCGCATGTCGCGCCATTATTATGATATGGCCCAGTTGATCACACACGAGACCCATCCTCGCGCTATCGAACAGATCGACTTGCTAGATCAGGTTGCACACCATAAATCCGTCTTCTTCAAAGCGGCCTGGGCCAACTACGAGCATGCCAAGCCCGGATCTTTAAGATTGCTACCAAATCCTGAGCTGAAAGCTGCGCTGCGCCGGGACTATGCCGGAATGCAGGAGATGATAATCGGGGACCCCCCCTTGTTCGATGACATTCTGAATACCATTGGAGTGTTCGAGACGGACCTCAACGGCTAAAATCAGCGTATTGATTGTTGTCAAGGCGCAGAATTCGAGCTTTGTATTCAAGATGGCTAGTCAAGTAAGCAAACCTTTTGAATTCGCCCAAACTCAAGCTGGATCGCTCCGAGCAACGGTTTCAAATGGTGTGACTGAATGTACTGCGCAATGAACTTGCTAGGCGCACACAATGTGATCGTCTGATCACGCGTTTCAACAAGTTGGAGATCGCGATACCAGCTCTTGAACAACAACGTTTCAGACTCTGATAAGCGTTGGAGCGCCCTGCTCCACGGATCCTGGCTAACGTTCGAAAAGCAAGCCATCAGCACATGGGTGCATGATTTCAATCGAACGTATTTTGGCAATAGTCATAGGCATCAGCTTTGATCGGAACCGCGGAACACGTAACGTGATTTCTGTAAAGCGTCTTTACGTATACCCAGCATCTGCTTCCAACCGCCAATCTGGAACGTCATTGACCAGCATAAGCGCTGCCCGGCGAAGCGTAGCGCGCATCTTTTCCACAACCGGACCGGTCAATTCGCAATCCGCCAATGCGGCATCGAAAGTATCCAGCCAAAGCTCTGCGTCGGCCTTCCGGATGGGAATATGCGCATGGATTTCGCGCAGATCCATGTGGCCGAAACGTTCACGATAATAGGCACGTCCGCCGAGAAACCCGCTGAGAAATTCAAATTGAGCTTGTCTGGTGTGGTTTAGCCCATGTCCCCGAAAATGCAGCCTGTGCAACGAATGCGCTGCCGGATCCGTTTCCATCCGGTCATAGAAACGCTCAACCAGAGCGCGCAGTTGGGTCTCACCACCAAGTTGCTCTATCGCAGATTCCATGTGCTGCCTTTCTGTATCTCTGGCACTTGAAATATTGCATAACAGGAAAATAAGTTTATCAACAGTGACATTCTGACATACTCATGCTCAGAAGCGGAACTAGGTGAAACCAGTAAGGGAGATGACGGATTGAACGCTCTGGTGCTTGGCCTTTTGGCGGCACTTTGCTGGGGGGTACACGATCTGGCAGTGCGCTATGTCAGCCAGTCTGTCAGCGTGATTGCTTCGCTCATGGCTGTGCTGGTTTCGGGCGCAGTGCTGCAACTTGGTTTGGTTGTGATGATGGGTGAAGTCGACCCAATTCCTGGCACGGCATTGATCAGCGCTGTTGCTGCAGGGGGGTGTTATCTGCTGGCGGGCGTCTGCATGTACGCCGCTTTTCAACGCGGCCCGGTCCGGCTGGTTGCTCCGATTGTTGCAAGCTATCCGGTGTTGTCCGTCTCACTGGCCATCTGGCGCGGCGCAACGGTCAGCCCGCTGCACTGGCTTGCCGTCATCGCGATTGGTGTTGGCGTTTCTGTTGTGGCTGCCCAATCTGAACGCGACGCAACCGAATACCCAGCAGCTGGCCCGACGGTGGTGCTATCGATACTTGCAGCAATCGGGTTCGCCGCCACCTTTGCGCTAGGACAATATGCAACCGAACATAATGACGAATACTCAATCTCCCTGGTTATTCGGCTGACGGCAGTACTTGCCCTAGGCATGATCGCCCTGGCATCCCGCAGATCAATCTGGCCCGGGCGGCGGGCTCTGCCTCTTCTCTGTGTCATGGGTGTTCTGGATGCTGTTGCCATCCTTTGCGTGATCGCGGCGGGCGCGTTGCCGAATGCGCAATTTGCCTCGGTGACAGCGTCCGTCTTTGGGCTGCTGACGGTTGTGTTGGCATGGGCTGTTTTGCGTGAAAAGATGATGCCACGCCAATGGCTTGGATGTTTGGTTGCGTTTGCGGGTATAGGCTATCTGGCGCTCTGAGGCGACCATTCCGAAAGCTCTTTAAAACTAGGTAGTTCCCGTTTCGCTGGGGCGCATTTTTTGCGCCCCAACGGTATGCTCAGGCTGTGAGGCCTTCTGGTTCTGGCAGTTTGTTTGCGCGGCAGCA
>NZ_JBXWOM010000019.1:0-43709 GCF_059610905.1 Ruegeria sp. CDSC002 | reverse complement strand
CGCCTCATACAGAGCCGCGCTCCACGACCTGGGTGCACTCGAAAAACAAAGGACGGGCAGGTGGCTCAACAACCGCGTCGAGAACTCGCACCTGCCTTTCCGACGAAGAGAACGCGCGATGCAGCGTTTCAGGCGCATGCGAAGTTTACAGAAATTCGCCTCCGTCCATTCCTCTGTCTACAACCACTTCAACCAGGAAAGATCGCTCACCAGCCGGGACACCTTCAAGCTGACCCGCGCCGCCGCTCTTAGCGAGTGGCGTCAACTCTGTTCCGGATAGGTTCGCAGTTTCCGCGGCAAACTGAGATTGGTTAGAATTCGTCTGACAGCACCTTCCAGAGATGTTGCCAAAACACTTCAAACACTGGCTGCCCGACTTCAGTGTTCGTTTTTGCGGAGTGTAGCAAGCGCCAACTTGAGTATTTCTAAGCTCGCGGCGCGTTCTTCTGATGTCATTGAGCTCGGGTCTAACACCATTCGAAAATTCGGGTTTTCGTATACAACTTTTTCTACGCGCGGTCTCGAATTCTTTTGACCTAAGACACGGTAGGTCATGACAGGTTGAGCCACACCCTTTACCTGGATGGCGCCGACTTTTTCTGTTTCTACTTCGTGGTTTACGTGCGCCCAAGTTTCGTACGAGATATAAATCGCACCCTCGTCGGCTTGATGCTCCAACCTAGAAGCTACGTTCACAGCCCCACCAATAATGGTGTAGTCCATACGGTCGTCACTCCCAAAGTTTCCGACAGTACAAAAGCCGGTATTGATACCAATACGGCATTGTAACTGTTGTCTAATTCCTTGACGCCTCCATTTTGCCTGCAACTCTGCCAACTTGTCTCGCATTGCAATTGCCATTCTCACGCATGCCAAAGCATCTTCCCGCACACCTTTAGTCTCCGGGTCTCCAAAGAAGACAAGGATTGCGTCGCCGATAAACTTATCTATCGTCGCACCGTGTTTCAGAGCGACTTCCGCCATTTCAGTCAGGTAGCTGTTCAGGAGTTCTGTTAAATCTTCCGACTCCATCTGATCCGTAAGCTCTGTGAAGCCGGCGACGTCCGAGAAAAACACTGTCAGCTTTTTTCGCTTACTCGCGAGTTTAACTTCTTGGCGACCGGAAAAGATCGAGTTGTAGACTTGAGGCGATAAGTATTTGGCAAGCTTTCCTGACAATGCCTCAAGCTCTTGGTTTTTCTGGGTAACCTCTTCGGCGGCGATGCGCTGTTTTTCGGCTAATGCATTCAATTCCCGCTCGTTGCGATCACTCAATCGCATCATGCGCCGCGTGGTTCTGAGCAGCTTTCTGTATTCTCCGACAAGGTTTTCAATTGACTTGCGCGTTTCATCATTCGGAAATTGTCCACTGTTTAAAGCTGCTTCCGCGACTTCCAAAGCCTCATTCTCGCGAACAAAGAGATCGTCGATAGTCATCGATCCAACAACTTTTCCAGTGTGAATTTGGCATGTTTCAGGTCCTCCCCAAACTCCTCCCCAAGTTCTTCCATGGTCTCGTCTTCGGGGTCGTGAAACCAATAGACGTCAACGCTTTTTCCCGCCTCAGCAGCGGAATCCAAAAGCTCCATGATCATCATGATGGCCTTGGCGCTGGACGAATTGAAATAGATGAGTTCAAATTCAAATCGACATTTGGATATTGAGCCATCCGACAACCAACTTTTCAAAGCATCAAACAACGGGTTGTAGAAGGTCGTAACATCCTCAGGGTAGGACTCCCCAATCAGTTTGAGGTGGCCAACGTCAAAATCGAACGCGACGGCCGGAGTGCGGTTTGTTGCCGGGATATCAATATTTTGCATCCGTACCCTCTTAAACCGTCGCTTTGAGTGCGAAGAATGCGTGCTGATCGTCAATCCGCATAAAATCAAATTCGATTGGCTTTGACGCTCGACGCGCAATTTCAATTAACCCGATACCTGCACTATTGCCGACAGCGTCAGTTTCTGACCGGAGTTGGTCTTTGTATGCGGCCCTAAGTTCCTCACGATTCATGGCGCGTAGTTCTGAAAGCCGTCTTCGCATGTTGTCTACGTCACTTAAAAGGATCAGATTGCCCGCATGAACGACATACCCGCCGGCCTCGTTTCCGATGGTCACAATGCCGTAACTTATGTCCAGCACCTCAGTCTCACCGTCGGTCGGTAGTCGTTCAACAGAATATCTGATGATGTTCTGCATTTGCTCGACAAAAACAGCGAAAACACTTCGGAGAGTTTTGGTGTCAGCGTCTTCAGACACTAATTTCTGCTTTAACGCATCGCCAACACCGCTGAGGATACCTTCAGTTACATAACCACTGTATGCAAAGACAACGCCTTGTCGGCGCAGGTTCGCGCGCAGTTCGTAGACTTCGCTTGCAAGCATTTGTTCCCCTTGGTCATGCTTGGGTGGAACCAAGTTCAATTCAGGCCTTAATATCATAAGATACACATTTATGCATTTTTAGTGTATCAATTGTGCAGTGTTATTAGTGGGGAGGTTAGCATGATTAGGCTATTGTGTATGGTCGCCGTAGTAATATCGTCCAACCCGGCAGCAGCGGCCGACATTCCAACTGAAGTCAAGGCAAAGCTCCAATCCGCCATGATTTCACATGTTGATGGAGTGATGGTCGACGGTTCTTACACTTATCTGGACACGACCACCAACGCGTTTGAAACCGTTTATCCTGCAAATGTTCATCCAATGGTTATTCTTGCGGGAAGTGACTATTTCGTCTGCTCTGAAATGATAACCGAAGGTGGCGACACCGTGACCGCAGACTTTCTAGTTCGGGAAGTTTCCGGGGACTACAAAGTTGTACAGATGATCGTCAATAATCGTGACGCTCTTCAGGCCGCGATGAAGAACATCGGGAACTAAATGCCGGACACTATAGAGGCATTTAGTGCGTAAACTCTGGACATTCTTGAAGCGCCGAATATTCCTGAAGCATATTCTGGCGACCCTCCTGCTCGGAGGTGTGCTAAACGCCATTGTGCTTCTCTTTTACTATGAATTCAAAAGGCAAGCTCAAACAGATCAGGTTGCCGCGGAAGTTGCAACGATTTCCAATCGTATCGCGCGCCCGTTGGCTGAATTGGTTGAAGCAGGAAATCTTGCGCAAGCAACGAGCCTGCTGGCGGTCTATTCGGGTTTTCCTTACGTTATCTGCGCTGAACAGAGTTTAGAACAAAGCTCAGAAACTCTGGTTTCCTGGCCTGCTATAGGATGCGACAAAATAAAAAAACCTGGCTTAGACATCGTCGTTACTGTTCCCACGGCAGCAGGGCCGACCACGATGTTGGCCCGAATTGATCAGGAGATCTTGAACAATGAGCTAAGGACAGAAGTAGGGGTTGTGGTCCTTCTTGGAATTCTCGGCGGATTTGCACTGATCTTAGCAGGCGCTGCTGCATTTTTATGGCTCATCAACAGACCTCTCGGCCAAATGTTGAAAGCCATCGAAAGATTTGAGCGATACGATGACCCTCAGATTGTCCCATACGAGTCGGAAGATGAGATTGGCAAAGTAGTTCAAAGCTATAATTCAATGCTGGATCGAGAGGTTGAACGAGTCAACGAAATCCGAGAGGCGCACCATCAGATCGTCGCAAGCGTAAATTATGCCACGCGAATTCAACAGGGTTTGTTACCCACGACAAGTCAGTGTGATGCCGCATTTGCCGATTTTGCTGTTAAATGGGAACCTCGCGATTTGGTTGGAGGAGATATCTACTGGATTAAGTCGGATGGCCCAATTTCGACGCTCGCCGTAATTGATTGTACAGGTCATGGCGTTCCTGGGGGTTTCATGACTATGTTAGCAATCGCTTCTCTTGAGCGGCTCTACTTCGAAAATGAAATGCTTAGCCCGTCGCTGGCACTGTCCAAGTTGAGCGATTTGACGCGTGCACTTCTAAAACAGGATACTGCAGACGGGGCTTCCAACGACGGCATGGACGCTGCGATATGCCAGATCGATTCAGCAAAAGGGATAGCGACGTTTGCAGGTGCGCATATGTCTCTTTTGGTCAAATCCAATACCGGCATTGACCGAATCCGAGGTGACAAGCTGAGCATTGGGTATGTGGATACTCCAATTGGCCCAAAATTTTTCGAACACGAAGTTCAATTGGATCAAATCACAGATTTTTTTGTTTCAACTGACGGCTTGATTGACCAATTAGGTGGAGAAAAACGTTTAGCTTTTGGTTTTCAGAGAGTGGTATCTGTATTTGAACAGGAAGAGTGGTCGTGTTCGGAAGAGCTATTGTCGGCTATTCACAGCGCTTTTCAAGACTATAGTACGAAGGAAGAACGTTTGGATGACTTGACAATGATTGCTTTTCGCACTGCCTGAAATGCAGATTGAGGTGTGTTTAAGAGGTGCGACGCACTCTGCTAATCCCAAAACGTTGAAATCTACTCCAGTACGGTCTTGTCAGAAGAACTTTGCTTGAGAGCGGTAGGGCGGTTGCGTAGCTTTTGTTCATGACCAGACCTGCCTCATTCAAATACTTCAAAACCAGCCCTGAGATTATCCGCCTTGCGGTGATGCTGTATATTCGGTTTGCACTCTCGCTTCGGAATGTCGAAGATTTACTGCACGAGCGAGGCATCGACGTGAGCCACGAAACTGTCCGATACTGGTGGAATAGGTTCGGCCCGATGTTTGCTGCTGAGATCAGGCGGAAGCGGGTGCAGCAGCTGTGCGCGTTCTCGAAATGGAAGTGGCACGTGGACGAAGTCTTTGTGAAGGTGAATGGCAAACACCGCTATCTCTGGCGTGCAGTTGATCACGAGGGCGAGGTGCTGGAAGCCGTTGTCACCAAACGCCGAAACAAAGCTGCAGCACTGAAATTCCTTAAGAAATTGATGAAACGGCGCGGTTGCGCCGAGGAGGTCGTGACCGAACGTTTTGCATCCTACAAAGCAGCGCTCAGAGATTTGGGTGCTCTCGAAAAACAACAGACGGGCAGGTGGCTCAACAAACGCGTTGAGAATTCGCACCTGCCTTTCCGACGAAGAGAGCGCGCTATGCAACGTTTCAGGCGCATGCGAAGTTTGCAGAAATTCGCCTCCGTCCATTCCTCTGTCTACAACCACTTCAACCAGGAAAGATCGCTAGCCAGTCGAGACACCTTCAAGCTGACCCGCGCCGCCGCTCTTAGCGAGTGGCGTCAACTTGGTGCAGGATAAAGGACAGCGTCACTGGCCTAGCTGAGACTGGTTCGAATTAGTCTGACAGCACCGCCACTCATACCTGTCTCACTTCAGTTGTGTTTTCTGACCCGGAATTGTACCGCAATTCCCGCGAGTTGGCGCATGCGCTTTCAATCAGAGACAGAGCAGACCGTACACTCAGGGCGCAATTCCGGCCCTAGTCTCAGTGGCGCATTTTGGCGGGGTCGCTTTAGGCGGGATTTCCCTGATAACCGGAAATTTACAGGGAATTTCTGCAAAACAAGTTTGGAACTCGAGATTCCTTTCGAAAGGGTGGTTCAATCTGGACGTAATATGGGCGCTGAGCCTGATCCTTGTGGGGTCGATTTCGCTGCTGTTTGTTCATTCTGCTGGCTAACAGCAATGCCAGGCCGAAAAGGCCGCGGAGCCGTAGTTTGGCTTAAACAGCAGCGAACGGTTGCTTTGTCCCGCGATGCGGTCCTTCACGAAATTTCGACGAACGTCTGCTTAGAGCCCTAAGCGGACATTCGCATGAACGCATTAACCCAGTGTTGCTGCGACAGGAACTGCCGGGCTTTTCCGCTACGACATTGGATTAGGTATATTTCAGTTCTCGGGCGTATACCAAATTGGCGAAGTGTACGCGCGTTCCTGCGTTGAAGTCGGAACCTCCGCGGGAAGTTCGTCTCCGAACCGAACGGAGTCGTAGATAGTCCACCTCGGCGTGGGAATTTCCAAGACACGGGCATAGTAGAAAGCCCGCGCTGAAGGATCGAACTCAGGGTCTGTCCAAACGGTGATCAGCTCTGGAGACCCTATGGAGTTGGTAAATGTGCCTGTAGCGACATCCACGGTATTCCCCACCGATGGTAGAATTCCATCCGCATCAGGTTCTCGGTCTCCTGACCAAGCCACGTCATAAACCCGCTCTTCAGTTTCACCGCTGGCATTTAACCAACCTTTCACAATCTGGATACGATCGAGATTGCCGGAAAATGGGTCTTTCAGGGCAGCGATGAGGAAAGTTGGGGCGTCTGCGCTCTCAGGTGCTTGTGAGAGGTCTCCACCCATCGGAACGCCTTTTTCATATCCTATTTCGGCGGGCAAACGGGATCTTGCATCTTCTTCCGTAAAGTCCCAGGCGCCAAAGAAACGGAGCGCAATGCGACTTCCGGTTGTCCCGTAAACTTCTTTCCGTTCCATGGCGTCGAATATGGCTTCGCGTGTGTTGTCTTCAGCCCAAACTGCTGCGTAGCCAGAGGCTGCCATTTCCCACCCGAGAATCCTCAAGGCATCGAACTCGCCAACGACATGTTGCCAACGGCCGGGTTCTGGTTCGACGCCAGAGTGTTTGCCAAAGAAATTGTCTTCTTCCGCTGTTGCCAAAGCCGTATGGCTGTCGGTAGAGCCCACCACGCCAAATTTATACGGATTAGTACCCAGCTGATCCTCTAGTTTAAGACCGTTCTTCAAGGCCTCACGGGCATACTCGTATTGGAGCATCCAGTCTTCCTTGGGCGTTGGGCCGAGGTTGGATTTATCCCAAGTTTCATAGTCTGCGAATTCATCGTTTGGGCTTAAAAACGGGTGCGTTTCTCCGTCACCTTTGATTTGGGTGATCTCATACATCGGCTCCCACTTGGCACGCCGCTCTGCGTAATCCGCCGTCAACGGTTCACCCGTTTCAGGGTTTGTCTCAACCGGAAACATCAGGCCGTTGGAAACGTTGCCGTTGTGGGCAAGGGCCAGTACACGACCGCCAGTCTCTTGCTCATATGTTTCCATCCAGTCCCATAGCCGTTCTGGATTGAAGGTTTCCGCGGTTGTGAAGGGCAGCATTTGCCGAGCGCGAATGGCATCATCCCGGTAGATCACGTTACGATGGAGGTTGTTTCCAGCTTCGGTGGACGTCCACTCGTATCCGATGAACGCAGTGAATGTGCCGGGCGCGTTGTGATGATCCGCAGTTTGCGTGAACTCGTCCCACACGGATTGTACAAACCTGCGATCTGAAACAGCCTCGGGAAGAGCATCCCCGGTGATGCCAGCAAAGGTTTCGATGACTTCCATTGTTGCGCCAAGCGCAACGTCTCCACCGGCGTTGAGACGTTCGTTCCAGTCTCGAAGCGTTGGGTCTCGCATCAGCGTGGAGTTCCCTGCCACGATTTCATTCATGGCCCCCATGGCATCTGAATGATCGGATACGACAAGCCAGTCGAGCGGACGCGACAACTGCACGCGTAGGCCGTGTGATGTGGTGACTTCCTCACCACGTGCAAACCTATAGGCATCGTCGGGGCTCAGAATGACGCCAAATCCGCGAGCATCGAGTGAATTTGACGTGTGCAGGTGAGTGTCACCCCAAAGTGGGCGTGTAGGAAAGTCTCGACCTGCATAAGGTGAGAAATCTGCAGGCGCGGGTTCACGCATATCATCGACCGATATGGTCATCTCTCCAACTTGCCCACCTTGTGCTGCCTCTTGAGCATTTGATGGGCTTGCTATGAATGCTGCGGAAACTATTGCCGTCGACGTCGTCAAAAAAAACTTCATTTGAACCTCCCAGCCGAACTGAATGCCAGTCCATGGCAACATCTGATCCGGCTGTTCGTCAAGAAAAACAACGATTTTTCTGAGTTGAGTACAAGAAGTCCTGGAGGAGGTGCTACCAATCCCCGACCGCAGTTTCGCACGCTCCTTTGACTTCAGCCACTGAGAAAAAGTACCCCAACGAGTGAACGTTCTTGACGAATGGTGACGTGTTTCTTCAGTCTTGAGCTCGTGATCTTGATTAGAGGCGATGTCATGAAGTGGTTATTGCGAACATTCCTACTGTCCTTATCTGTTCTATTTGCCACGGGCGCTTCAGCTCAAGACAAACCCAACATCGTATTCATATTTCTAGATAATTTTGGTTGGGGCGAACCTGGGTTCAATGGAGGCGGCATAATCCGAGGTACAGCGACCCCCGAGATGGACGCCCTCGCTGCGGAGGGGCTACGACTCACAAACTTCAACGTGGAAAGCCAGTGCACGCCGTCCCGAGCAGCGACCATGACAGGACGATACGGTATCCGAAGCGGCAACCACACGGTCCCACTGGGAGGTGGCGTTTACGGTCTGACCCAATGGGAAATCACGATGGCCGAGATGCTGAAGGAGGTAGGATACAACACGGCCATGTACGGTAAGTGGCACCTTGGATGGACCGAAGGGCGCTATCCAACGAATCAAGGCTTCGATGAGTTTTACGGCGTTGAGACCACTGACGTTACAGTCTGGCGCACGCTTCCGGGTTTTGCCGATGCCAACATGGAAGAGCCGGTTGTGATGCAGGGTGTTGCAGGCGAGCCAGCAACCATCGCTCAAGACTACGATCTGGACTATCGCGGCAAAATAGATGGCGACCTGACAAAGAAGGCCATCGAGTTTATCGAAGCGAAGAGTGCCGAAGACGCGCCGTTTTTCATCTATCTTGCTTATACTCAGACTCACTATCCAAACATCGCGTCCGAGGAGTTCGAAGGCGCCACTGGAAACGGCGTCTGGGCCGACATTCTGCTTCAAACAGATAGCTATATCGGACGTATTGTTGATGCGATTGAGGCGGCAGGCGTTTCCGACGACACCGTGGTGATATTTACTGCTGACAACGGCCCCGAAGCTCTTCCGGTTGGGAACGCCAACGTCTCGCCAGTTCCTGCGGTACATGGTACGGCCGGGCCTTGGCGCGGTACTCTGTTCACCAGCCTCGAAGGAAGTATGCGTGTACCCTTTGCAATCAAGTGGCCGGGAAAGATCCCTACCGGTTCTGAAAGCAACGATGTTGTCCACTCAATGGATCTCTATCCGACACTTGCGGCTTTCGCAGGGGGCAAGGTGCCTGATGACAGGGCCTTTGATGGTGTCGACCAGTCAAAGTTCTTTCTTGGTGACCAACCAAACTCAAACCGAGAAGGCGTGATCGTCTACATGGGCGAGCAGATATTCGGCGTAAAATGGAAGGATTGGAAAGTTCTTTTCAAAGAGAATACGACGGCTTTTGGTGCAACGGAGTCTTTCGACACACCAAGGGTCTACAACCTTCTTAATGATCCACACGAGCGTGAAAGCGTACTCTTTCCACACACTTGGGCGGTCGAAAAGGCGTTGCCTCAATTGCAGGAACACACTGCAACGTTCGAGGAATACCCTCCAATCCCACCGGGAACGCCTGATCCCTACGAACCACCTAAAAACTGAACGGTGGTTTTGTCCGTAAATTCGTCGTTCGTTCAAACGAAACGTGCCGCGCAGCAGCGAACGGCGGCTTAGCCCGCAACTCGGACGTTGGCTGCAACTTGCTGAAACGTCTACGTTGCGGACGAAGTGTGGATTCGCGGTACTTGCACCAATTGCAGTTTGATGTGCTTTGCTGACGTCAGAATGAGCGTGAAACGGATGTACAACATCACCGCAAGGCGGATGATTTCGAGACTGGTTTTAAAGTACTTGAAAGAGGCAGGTCTGCTAATGGCAAAAGACACGCAACCGCCCTGCAGCGCTCTACCCAAGTTCTTCTGACAAGACCCCATAGAGATCTCGCATCGCTAGCTTTGGATCACCGAATTACGTGAACCGAACACTTGGCATGATGCACGACTCTGTTCGCAGTGGAACCTAGAAATATGTCCTCGAATCCGGGCTTATGCGAAGCTAAGACGATGCAATCGGCGTCGCTCTGGTTTGCGAAGTCGACAATTGCCCTACCCGCATGTCCGGAGATGAGCTGTACCTTCGCGTCTGAAATTTCAGAGGCAGTCTTTTGTAGGTTCTCCAATATCTCATGCCGCGTATGTGCAAGCACTTCACTTGGAATCTGAGAACCCACATATGCCGGAATAGGTTCTTGGACGTGCACAACGGTGAAAACAGCGTCGGCATCAGCCAATTGGCGCGCAGCCTTAAACGACGCTTGAGTGTCATGTTCTTTGTCCAGAGCAACCGGGATCAGGATATTCTTGTACATTTGACCTCCTATCTACTGCGCAGATGATTTCAGTTTGGTATTTCGGCAGCAGGAAACCTACACAGGCTCAGACTTTGAAGATTTCCCCGCGCTCTTTGTAGCGGCTGCAACATCACCAACTGTTTTCTCAACAGCTTCAGCTTCTGTTTCTGCGACATAAGATGCACAACGGGACACAGTTTCGAACCATTCCTGCGCGTCAGCAACCAACCGCTCAGCTGAATGGCGCTGCCATTCCGCCATGCTCTGAAAGGCTTTCGATGGATCGGACGGGTTCGCGGACGACACATTGCGTGCAGCTTGTAGAGCCGTCCGGACCGCCTCATGACGCCGTTCGAACCAATGCTGTGCAAAGGCCTCTGTTTCTTCGAGCATTTTTCCTTGTGCGTCCCAAAATTGTTCGATCTGGGCACCGAAGGCTGGATTGCCAGACATGGGCGGCTGCATTTGCTTGAAAACATCCACAAGTGAGGTCGGGCTATTTGTGCTAGATTTCTTTGTCGGCATCGAAAGTTCCTCCTCATTTCCTGAATGAGCTATTGTGCCACCTGCGGCGCGCTTTCGCCTTAATACAAATCAATATCCCCCATTTTTTAGGATCTTCGGCTTAGGCTGCGACGGGACATTGGCATTCTCTCCGACATCGGTTCCAAGATTGCAGGGTTGGAGTTAAAGTAGTTTAGACAAGAACTTAACGCTTGGATCTCTATGCACATTGCCGGCTTTCTGATTACCCTAGGTGTCCTCTTCCTTGCCGGATTGGCGGCCGACCAACTTGGCCGGGTCACGCATCTTCCTCGTGTTACAACCTTGCTTTTCCTCGGTTTGATCGCCGGGAACGCCGGAATGGGTTTGATCCCACTCGACGTTGCAATGCGGTTCGACGAGATTTCCATTGTGGCTTTAACGATGGTCGCGTTTCTTCTTGGAGGTTCTTTAACCCGCGAGAACTTGGTTCGGCATGGCAGAGCCATTCTGACGATTTCGATTTCAATCGTGGTTGCAACCCTTGTTATTGTGTCTGCTGGATTGACCGCAATTGGCGTACCCTTCGGGTTGGCGTTGGTGCTGGCGGCAATTTCTACGGCTACTGCTCCGGCCGCCATGACAGACGTGATCAAACAATCTGGGGTGTCCAACAGCTTCACCGAGACATTAAAGGGCATAGTCGCAATTGATGACGCTTGGGGTCTGATCGCTTTCAGCGTCGCATTGGTTCTGGCCGGTCATTCGGACGGTTGGGCCACCATCACGACCACAGCGATGTGGGATTTCGGAGGGGCTATTTTGTTGGGTTCCGCGCTAGGCGTGCCATCCGCTTACCTCACCGGTCGCTTGAAGCCGGGAGAGCCAATGCAGGCAGAAGCAATGGGTATCGTCTTTCTGACAGCGGGCCTCGCGCTTTGGCTGGAGGTTTCATTCTTGGTAGCAGGCATGGTTGCGGGCGCAGTTATTGGGAATCTTGCCCGCCATCACGACCGTGCTTTTCATGAGATCGAGCACATTCAGTGGCCGTTCATGATTTTGTTCTTCCTACTGGCTGGCGCCACGCTGGATATTGAAGCCTTCGGCTTGATGGGCTGGGCTGGTGCTCTTTTCCTATTCTTGCGCGCCGTGGCCCGCCTTGTCGGAGGTTACTGCGGAGCGAGACTTGGCGGCCTGCCTCGCCGTCAGACCGGTTGGTTCGGCCCCGCTTTGTTACCACAGGCCGGTGTTGCGGTCGGAATGGCTCTTGTCGCCGGAGAGCAATTTCCGGATTGGGCCGCGTCGATCATGGCCTTTACCCTAGCCAGTACAGTTGCCTTCGAGGTGTTGGGGCCGCCGCTGACTCTCATGTCAATCAGACGAACGGCTGACACGGATGAACCAATTGGTCCATGACTATTCAGACTGGATCGATTCAAGAAAGGCGAGCAAATTCGCCAACGGCAAACCTACCATTATTCGTTGCCCATTGGGCAAAGCCACCGCGATTTGTTGGTCTGTCTCAAACACTGCGCCAAAGATTGGCATTTCGCCACCATGGGCGAGCAATTGTGAACGACCATCAATCTGTTCAGCTATGCGATCTATTGGATACACACCGTCGTTTTGGCCCACCAACTTGGTGAGGTCGGGCGTTCGAATAGCCAGCATTTCCGCCATTGGCCCGTCTCCGGTCGCTTCGAAACCGTGACATTGCCAGCAATACGTCCGGTACAAATTACGCCCCTCATCGACGCTGACGTCCTGCGCCAGAACGGGTCCCGTGACGAACAGTGCCAGTAAAATTCCGCGAACAATCTGCATATGCTTCTCCAATTTACTGCCCCGGATGCAGATCTATTTAAACCGCATCCTTAAGAAACTTCTTTGACCTCGCTCATGTTGAACGCTTCAGCACGAAGATTGGTTTTTCGGTCGAATGGCGCTTGAGCACGCGCCAAGTTCAATCCAGGCGGCCTCCAACTACGCCACTTCGTCATTGACCTCACTCCCCCTTGCGCCCTGGCGGCACTCCTTCCAAAGCGTTCAAATGCCAACGAATTCGCCAGAGGTGATGCGACACGCGATGCAACCAGTCGAGCCCAAGGTTGGTAACAGGTTCCAGAGCATCAAGAATAGCTTTCTACCCTAAATCTCAAACCGCCTCACATGTTTGCTTTGCCTTTAAGTCCGAAGGCAAACGACAGTTGGTTGGGATTCAGCCTCGCAGACCGCCGACCGCGAGTTGATTGACATGGATCAAAGCACCAACAAGAATCACATAGTGAAATACGAATGTTTTAGCCTGTTCTACGTTCACCGGTCTGTCCCCAAGCAAACACAAAGGTGAACGGAATTCTTAAGGAGTGGAAGTTCCACCCAAGGGGGCTCGGCAGGAGTGGTGGCGAGCCCCCGTGTTACTTGATTGGCGCCCAATGCGCCCAGGCGTTGAGACACAAGGCATTCGATGCAGCTTTGACCATCGGATTAAGCCGCTGTGCCAATCGCGGACAAAAACGAGACGGACGCCTCTGACGACGTTCTGAATGGGCAGTTTGTGGAAATCGGTTATGAACTCTGTTGATCCAAACGAACAGAAACTCAGACGGGCCCTTACGACCCCGTTGCTCACGCTTTATGGCCTTGGAGTAACGGTCGGAGCGGGCATTTACGTTTTAGTCGGCGCAACAGCAGACATTGCCGGACCGTTTGCGGCGTTGTCGTTCGTTGTAGCCGCGCTCGTCGTATCACTCACCGCGCTTTCGTATGCAGAACTCACAACTCGATTTCCTGTCAGCGCAGGTGAAGCAGCCTATGTTGAGGCGGGATTTCGGAAAAACTGGATGGCGGTTTTCGTTGGGCTTGCGGTGGCAGCCTCGGGCGTTATCTCCGCTTCTGCCGTTGCAATTGGCGCAGCATCATACCTTCACGCTTTGACCGGTTTTGCGATCCCTATTTTGACTATCAGTGTTGTTTTGATCATGGGTCTAATCGCGCTTTGGGGGATCACTGAGTCTGTCTTTATTGCGGCTGTCATCACGATCATTGAGATCGCAGGTCTTCTCTTTGTGATTGGCTGGGGCATGTCGATCCAGGATCCGCAGGGATACGGGATCAGTTCGATGCTTCCGCCGCTGGAACTCGACGCGTGGAGAGGCATTTTCGCAGCATCACTTCTCGCTTTCTTTGCATTTGTTGGCTTCGAGGACATGGCTAATGTCGCGGAAGAGGTTAAAGACCCCGTGCGCACCATCCCAAAAGCGATTTTGCTAACGCTCGTTCTGGCGGCCGTGTTGTATCTAGGAACCTCAATGACGGTTCTACTTGTTGTGCCGATCGATGTTCTTTCGACGTCCGCAGCACCCCTCGCGCTCGTGTTTTCAAACGCGCCCGAGGTCATCAAACAGGGCTTTTCCGCAGTCGCGATTGTGGCGACAGTCAATGGAGTACTGATTCAGATGATTATGGCCTCGCGGGTGATCTACGGACTAGCTGACCGTGACCATTTGCCGAAGGTTCTGGCGATAGTCCCTAAATCAACGCAGACACCAGTAGTTGCTACTTTGCTGGTCGTCGCAATCATCGTTCTGCTGACCCAAACTATACCGATTGGTACCCTGGCAGAGCGCACGTCTCAGATCGTTCTGGGCGTCTTTGTGCTCGTCAACATTTCGCTGATCCAGCTGAAGATGCAGCCGGACGAGGCCGCCAAGCATTTCCGAGTTCCTATTGTGGTACCGATCCTTGGGGTGATCACCAGTGCATTGCTTTTCGGATCTGGATTTCTCTAACTAGACAAAACGACCCAAAGGCCTCAACGAACTGCCACGGCATATGACGACTGACCAAACTTCCATAGGATCAAAACTTTCAGCCTGGTGGCATAGAACGTTTGTGGATCTGGTTCAGCAGCTGCAATGGTCCTATCTGCCGCCATTGATGGTCTATTTTGCGGCCGGCGTGTCCGGCCTGACCTCGGTCGTCGGTGCTTTTTTCCTAAAAGACTACCTCGATTTATCCGCCTCTTTCGTTGCAGGGCTAGCATTTTGGGCTGGTATCCCGTGGATACTCAAAATGCCGCTTGGTCATGTCGTGGACCTGTTTTGGCGCTGGAAGTCCCTGCTGATCTTGTTCGGCGCGTCCTTGATCACGTTGTCTTTGCTCACCATGTACGGGCTCGTGACCGCACCTGCGCTGATGTCCAGTTTCATGCCGCTGGAAGATTGGTATGTTGTTGCCTTGCTCTTGGCGCCTTCGGGCTATGCAATTCAGGACGTTGTTGCCGACGCCATGACGGTTGAGGCGGTGCCAAAGGTTGACCAGAGCGGCGCACCATTTTTGCCGGAAGAAACTCGTGCACAGCACACAACGATGCAGACCTTGGGCAGAGTTTCGATCATTTCCGGGTTTGCGGCGGTTGCGGCTGTAAACATCTGGATATTCTCTGGAACCGAAGAACTGCAAGAATCCGAACGCCTTGCGCTTTATGGCCAAGTATATCTGATAGCTCTGACCATCCCGGTGTTGTCCGTTAGTGGAGTCGTTCTTCACAGCTTTATCCAGCGTCAGCTTATTAAGTGCGGCCACCCGCCACATACGCCGGATGAAGCCACCGAAGTCAAATGGTCCATATTGCTCGGCGGCCTTGCATTCGTTGTGCTCAGCATCGTGCTGGGAACCGCAGATTTCGAATTCGCGCAAGAGACCGTTTTTGCGGTTTCCCTGACGGTGATCCTTTACCTCATGTCGCGTCTGCTGAAGGAGTTGGAACCAGCCCAAGCCAAAGCCTTGATCGGGACAGCGACAGTCATTTTTGTATTTCGTGCCGTTCCTCTGCCGGGACCAGGCCTGACTTGGTTTGAAATCGATGAACTGGGGTTCGATGAGCAATTCCTGGCAATTCTGGCTTTGTTAACTTCGATGCTGGCCCTGCTCGGGTTAATCGTCCTTCGACCATTTATGGCCACCCGCTCGATTGCGCATGTGGTGGTGTTGCTAACGATTGCGGCGGGCGTTCTCGCTCTGCCTAACCTTGCCCTCTACTACGGTGTGCACGAATGGACGGCGGCGCATACCGGCGGAGTTGTCGACGCAAGGTTCATTGCCATTCTTGATACTGCTGTTGAGTCGCCGCTTGGACAGATCGCCATGGTCCCGATGTTGGCTTGGATCGCACGCAATGCCCCTGTTCAGTTGAAAGCGACCTTCTTCGCGGTGATGGCATCGTTCACAAACATGGCTTTGTCGGCCAGCAGCCTTAGCACCAAATACCTCAACCAAACATACGTCGTCACTCGCGCCGTCACAAATCCAGAGACCGGTGAAGTCACGTCTACCGCAGACTACAGCCAACTTGGGTACTTGCTGATCTCCGTGGCCGTGATCTCGATGATTGTTCCACTGGCCACAGTGTTCTTTGTTCAAAACTCGCGCTTCCGAACGAGCGAATGATCACTGGCTTTCGACCTCTCCTAGCAGAGCTCTGAGATGTGAGACCGGGACGCCGATGTTTGAACCGCCAAACTCGGGCAGGATCGCAGCATTTACGGCAACGACCTCGCCCCGCCGATTCAATGCTGGCCCTCCACTCCCACCGGCCGTGGTCTCGGCGTCATAAACTATAGCGCTCCCGCTTGTCCGCGCAACTATCCCCCGGCTTGCTAGCGGGTGTATCTTGCTTTGTGCTGAAAGCCGGGACGCTATCGACCAAAAATTCAACGTCCCTTCTGCTTCCAGTTCCTCTAAAAAGCCCGGACCAGCCTGCGCGATCAATGCCCTCAAACCCGTTGGATACCCTAACAGATAGAGCTCTTCACCTACGCGCGACGTGGCATCCGCCAACGGAATGCCGAGGTCGTGAACGCGGCTAGGCTCTACTGCCAAAATCGCCAAGTCTGCCGCTTCGCTGAACCGGACCAAACGCGCCTCTATTGGTTCCGTCTGATCAGGCAAATAAGCCAGCAGCCTCAACATTTCAGGCTTGAGACCAGTGTCGTTCAGCGCTTTTTCTCGACTCCCCGAGGTCCAGGGCAAAGCGACATGGCGGTTGGTGGCCATCAACGGCACCCCAGCAATCAAAAACGCGGTTCCGGTGAACTGAAATTCTGCAGGTTCGCCGGTCCCGTCCGGTTCGATCCAAGGCTGGCCAAACGGGGTTTTCAGGTTTTCTCCGTTCGGTCCCAAAACGTGCCGTAATATCTTCCCGCTTTCCACGTGGCGCAATCCATAAGCTCCCTGAAGGAAAGCTACAGATCGAGTGGAGGCAGCTATCACCCGCGTTGGTGCCCCCGCCCGTTGCTCCAAGGTTCCAAGACGCTGCTCAGTCGACAAAACCTGGTTCTCAAAAGCGTCACGCAACGAAGCCAAGTCATCAGGCGTAAGTGCATCTTCTCGCGTCTGAGCGAGCATAACCGCGACCGCTTCGATCTTGCGGGACTCCTGTCCGATACTATCCGCCAAGCGCCGGTCGTTTTGGTAAAGTAGGTAACCAAACCCCGCGATCACAAGAAGCGTTGCAAGTACTGTGATCCTGAAAAGTATCGTGGTCTGAGACGCAAGCCGCCGCCCACTATCGCGCAGGGCACCAGACATCTTTTTGGCGAAGGGTCGACGGCTCGTTCGGGTGTAAGCATATGCGTCACTGAGAATATCTTCGACTGTGTGGTGTGCGGGAAATGAGTGATCGCACAACCTGTATCGAGACATAGGGCCCTTTTCGCCGAACTCGATCATGTCGCCGTGCCTCAAAGACACTGATGAAGCATTTTGCCCGTTTACCCATACATTGCGCCCTGCTGACGCGGTTACCGTGTAACCTTCGTCAGCCCATTGTAGGGTGGCAATATCGTTATCATGGGGAGGCAGGTCATCCCTAGGACGAAGGCTTAGCACCCTTTCATCGTCAACTGAAACAGTTAGGGTTTTATCGACAAGCCAGTTCACGTTTCCGCGCGATGGACCTGTCAGGCTCTCCAGAAATGCCCGCACCTCACCTTCACCACCATTCCCGGAGGATGTAATGCTACTCGCTTCTGGATTTCGCATTATGACCCCCTTTCCAAACACGTGAGGGCATTCTACCACGCTACAACACCAAACCCATGGCTTGGTGCGAATGTACATAAAACGCATTTATACAAACACTTGCGATGTCCGCCCGGATTCAATCAAAAAACATCTATCAGGCCGCAGCTCAAAGAAGGCCGATCCATGATCGGCCCTCTGCTTTGGCATTTTCAAGCCCCGTATCGAGCCAACAGACCGTCTATTTCGACGATACCTTGATCTTACGGCTTGGATCCTGAGGCTCAGTCTTCGGCATTTCGATATGCAGAACGCCTTTGTCGAATGTTGCGGAAATCTTGTCGATTTCCACAGTGTCTGGCAGCGACATGGCTCTGGAAAAACTGCCATAGCTTCTTTCGCTGACACGTAGATCGCCCGTTTCATCATGCGCAATCTTCTTCTGACCGCGCAGGATTAGCCTACGATCCTTGATTTCAATTTCCACATCATCCTCTTCGAGCCCTGGCAATTCAGCCGTCAAGGCAATCGCAGAATCCGTTTCTTGGACATCGATTGCGGGTGAAATCGCACCTGTCATGTCAAGAGACGGAAAACCTGTGCGTTGCGCAGCCGTTTCCATTGGTAGGAAAGGTGGTCCTCCCCCGAAAAAACGCGACATCAGAGTTTCCATTTCACGCCGAAAGTTGTCGGAGAGCGGATGCGTTCCAGTGAAAAGTTGCGGGGACTTTTTGTCTTCTAGCATTTTTGAGCCTCCTCCTTTGGTCTGATTTCACGCGCGCAACATTATGACAGGAAAAGCGGTCAAGGACCTTGATCTTGCGCAAGCATGCAACCTCAGCATCAGCCAGACCGAACGGAGCGGCTGAACGAACAGAAACGGGAACCGTTGTCCAACAAACTTGCCACGTCGTGCTGGAGTTACCACCAACCTTAGTAGTCTTGATCGGAACCCCAGGTCAGCTTAGCGTTTATTCTAAATGAGCCCGAATTGCCCACCTTTAACACAGCGGAGCAAAACCGTATGAAATGGCCTTATCTGGCGTTGATTTACGTTTTGCTGATCTTGGCTCCCTTGGGTTTTTCTTGGTCTTTGGGATGGCCACCGCGATCATTTCATCAAGAGCTCGCGTCTGGACTTGGGATGCTTGCGTTTTCAATAATCTTAGTCGAGTTCCTGCTGTCTGGGCGGTTCAGGTTCATCTCTTCCGGCTTAGGTATGGATGTGACCATGCGGGTGCATCAGTTGATGGCGCGTACAGCACTCGGCTTAACGCTGATACACCCGCTTCTGTATCAGAGTACGCCTTCTGGCGGACGCCGCCCGTGGGATGAAACAAACCAACTTACGATTTCAACTGACATTTCTGCGCTGTTATCGGGTATCGGCGCATATTTTTTACTGTTCATTCTGGTCGTCTCGGCAATTGCCCGCAAATCCCTTGATTACAAATACGAAACATGGCGCCTCTTACACGGGCTAGGAGCCTTGGTGATCGCATGCCTGCTTTTGCATCACACGGTCTATGCTGGGCGCTACGGTGGGCATCCGCTACTAACCTATCTCTGGCTTGCCCTAACCAGTATTGCAGTTGGAACTTTGCTGTATGTCTATCTCGTTCGCCCTTTACGTCAGAGGAAAAGACCGTGGCGCGTCACGTCTGTGTCTCGACTAACACCGAAGCAATGGGAGTTGCGCGTCGTGCCAGATGGTCACAACGGAATAAACTTCGAAGCAGGGCAATTTGCTTGGCTAAACGTCGGCAACAGTGTTTTTTCGCTGCATGAGAACCCATTCTCGATTAGTTCGGCACCAGCCGAAGGCCCCGAAGTTTCATTCGTGATAAAGGAACTTGGGGATTTCACATGCGGCCTCGGACAGATCGCTCCGCAAACCACGGCCTATCTGGATGCCCCGCACGGAAATCTGTCGATCAGCCACCGAACTGAGAAAGGCATTGTTCTGATCGCAGGTGGTGTCGGGATCGCGCCCATGTTGAGCATTGTGCGTCAGGTACGGTTGAGTGGAACACAGTACGATCTCAAGCTTATCTATGGCAACCGGGTGGAGGAGCAGATTGCTTTTCGCCAGGAGTTGTCCAAAGAAGAAACAGTATTTGTTCTATCCGAGCCGCCAGAGGATTGGTCCGGAGAGACAGGCTTGATCGACGGTCATCTGTTGGACCGCAATTTGTCTTCTGATCAATTTGAAAGCTGGCTTTTTGTTCTCTGCGGCCCCCCTGCCATGATGGACACCGTCGAAGATCATCTGATTGAGCGGGGCACCGCGTCACACCGGATTTTGTCTGAAAGGTTTGACTATGATTAGACTGCTCAGAAACCTGCCCGCACGCCAACAAGTGAAACTCGCAGTGTGGTTGATCAGTATTTCAATCTTCGTCGCTGTCTTGGCCTTTTGCTTAAGGTAGAAAGCTAGACCGCCAGGGGTTGGCTAGCTTCAAGGCTGCCGGCCGAAAAGGCAGGTTTTCTTGGAGATGGATGCCGTCACGAACTTCCTTAAAAACATGCTCCGCGTGGACAGCATGAGCATACCGCAACGATCCAGATATGCCCCTATGAAACGCCTTTGATAGAGATCAAGGGCAACGCACGTCACTTATTCATAATAAGCAATCTATTCAGACCGATTTTTGGGAGGATCGGAATGACCTTACTCATCGCCTTCACCACGGTCGAAGGCCAAACAGCAAAGATTGCGCGCTTCATCACCGATCTCGCGAAGAATGCCGGTTTCGACGCAAAGCTGATCAATACCGATGAAATGCACAGCCACGTTTCACTTGACGATGTGGTCAAGGTTATTCTCCTGGCCCCTGTCCACGAGCGTAAGCACCCCAAGTCATTCGAAGCATTTGTCGCTTCAAATAGAGATGCCTTAATGAAGCGAAAGTCCCTCGTGCTTTCCGTCGGTCTAAAAGCTGCTTTCGCGTCAGGTCGAGAAGAAGCACGCGACTATCTTGACGAAATGCTTCTTCGAACAGGTTTTGAACCAAATGCGACGGCTTTGATCGCAGGCGCGGTGAGGCCCGAAAACTACGGGTATTTTGAGAGGGAGATTCTTCAGCACGTCGTCTTGCTCGGTCGAAAAATCGATCCACGAGAAGGGGCAAGGGAGTTTACTGACTGGGATGAACTCACGTTAATTGTGATAGAGTTCCTTGGCGAAAACGGGCAGGCAAACACGCTTCAACCTCAAGCAAACTCTTAAAAAAGTCTCTCAATTATTTACCGATGAACTTTGATTGCTATGACTCCCAGAAAGTCACAGTTATCGGCTCACTTCATCAGTGTCCGAAAAGCACTGGTAAACTTGTCTGCTCCAACATTGCTTGCGTCGTGCCCCCAAAAACTGACTCTCGCAAATGGGAATGCCCATAAGCGCCCATAACAATGAGATCGGCCCCCGCTTCTCTTGCTCGTTCTTGAATGCAATGTGCAACTGAATTTCCCCCGCACTGGAACTGCGACACGGTCACGTTGCAACCGTGATGGCCGAGCCATTCAGCTAGGTCAGTTCCATGCACACTACCTTCTACGTCCTCAGGCGACGGCAAATCAAAACATCCAATTACAACTTCCTTGGCCGCCAGAAGAATGGGTAAAGCTAAATGCGTCGCCCTGGACGCAGGCAAGCTGTCATTCCATGCCAAAAAAACGCAGTCGCGTTGGGCAAACGGATCTCCATTTATCATCAGAGCAACCGGCGAATGAAACAATACTCCGCGCGTGATCTTGTGAAATAAATCGGGGTCTTTTCGCAAATCAGCGTCTAGAAAAGCGATATCAGAGCATTTGGCTTGTTCTGCTACAAGTTTCTGTAACTCTGCTCCAAGTCCCATGAAGCCAGTTACATTTGCAGATACGCCCTGCCCAGCAAGAAGCGTTTCAACTTCAATGGCGCGAGACTTCAGGGCGGCATTTTTCGCGTGAAGAACGTCCAACCAGTTTGAGGGCAGACCCGCCTCAACGAACCTGTTTGATCCATACTTCAGGTAAGGCAGGTTAGGTAGGGCCGCGATCAATACGCAATTCAAGTGGTCGTTCTGGATATGGGCAGTTTCAGCGCATTCCAAAATCGACGCGTCGTCAGCATCAACTCCTACATAATATGCCACTGTTCTGTGTTGCATTCCCGACCTCCGCCCGGAATTTCACTTCGCCCGAAAGCCGTGCGCATTGATTGAACCAGCAAATAGCCGATGTTGTTATTCGCTCTTCTTACTTCGGCAGCATGAAAAACTCTTCCAGCACAATCTTGCCTTCCGCCACCGAATACACCGCGATCTCGCGCAGGGTCATACGCTCACCCGTGGCCTTCTGAACGACTTCGGCTCTGAAGCGGACTCCAAAGCGGTTGGGTGGGTGGACGTAGGGGCCATCCACTTCTAGTTCTTGGATTTCATGCGATGCCAACCAATCCTCTCTTTTTCCCTTGATGGCTTCTCGCCCCTTTGAAACGCGGAATTGTCGAACCGGAGGCACGACTGCCTCTATCGACTGTGCGTTTTCGGCGTACATTTCATCAACACTTGCAAGGCCCCTGCGCTCACGCATGGCCTGGACGAATGATCTTCCGATTTCAATCAACTCTTCCATGAGCCCCCCCTGAATTACCATTGACAGTACCACTTCTTGCCCGCGCCAATCTTGACAAGGATCAATAAGCATATCGATGGATACTGTGAGGCCGGTTCGAACAAGTCTCAGCTAGGCCAACAGAGATGTCGCTTGTAACGCGCCAAGTTCGCGCCACTCGGCAAGAGCGGCGGTGCCGTGACAACTTGAAGGTGTCTCGGCTGGGAAGGGATCGCCCCTGGTTGAAGTGATTGGAGACGGAGGAGTGAACGGCGACGAGCTTCTGCAAACTTCGCATCCGCCTTAACCGCTGCATCGTATGTCGCGAACGGCTGTTTTGTCCGCAAAGCAGACATTCACTGAATTCTACCGAATGGCCGCATCGAGCCTCAATCTACCGATGCTGCAGCTAGTTCGAATGGGCGTGATGAGCACAGAACGGACGTCCCCGGGTTTGATCACTCCTCCTGCCGACTCCTGAGAAGAGGCAATAATACACACGCATAAGCCACCTATGGATTTACATCTAAGAAGCTTTCGTTGGAACGGAGGTCACTAAATTCGAGCCTGGCTTCAACTCTCCACCTGTAAACAATTGTACATGATCCAAAATTCTTTTCAGTTTTTTGCCATTAGGCCTGTCGGTACAAATCATCACTACAAACAAGGCGAATTTTGGCTTGGAGCGTTTCTCTGCCCCTGTTTCGCCGATGACAAGGAGGAAAGAAATGTTCAAGATTTCAGCGGGTCTCGGGTGCGTATTTGCTGCGGCAATCACCGCTTCGGCGGCCCAGGCAAACGAATGCGGTGAAGTATCACTGATGCAGGCCGATTGGGGGTCAGCGCAAATTGTGACCGCGGTCTCGAAGTTTCTGATGGAGCAAGGCTATGGTTGCGAAGTGACCACGGTTCCGCTCTCGAGCAACCCTGCGCTGGCATCCGTATCCGAGACCGGAGAGCCCGATATTCTGACTGAAATCTGGACAAACGGCGCGCCGGCTTACCAAGGGCTGGTTGCTTCAGGTGCGATCATTCCTGTGACCGAAGTTTTGTCAGATGGCGGTGTCGAAGGGTTCTTTGTTCCGAACTACCTTGTGGAAGAGCATCCGGAACTGGCAACAATTGAAGGCATCGCAGCCAACCCCGAACTCGTCGGAAATCGCTTTCACAACTGCCCCGAGGGATGGACCTGTCTAAATGTCAGCACCAACCTGATGAAGGCAGGCGGGCTGATTGATGCAGGCATTGAAAACTTCGTGCATGGATCAGGCGAAACCCTTGCGGCTTCGATCGCTGCCGCCTACGAAAACAAAGAGCCATGGTTCGGCTTTTATTGGGCACCAACATCGGTACTGGGCAAATACCCGATGACCCTGGTCGATATGGGCCCCCATGACCCTGAAAAGCACGCCTGCAACATCACAGCGGAATGCGCGACGCCAGAAATGAGCGCCTTCCCCCGCAGTGAAGTCGTTACAGTTCTGTCGAAAGAATTCATGGCCGAAAACGCAGCAGTGTCTGACCTGATGACAAATCTATCCTTCACCAACGCTCAGATGGGCGAAACGCTGGCATGGGTTGAAGACAACAATGCCTCCTACGATGAAGGCGCGGTGCATTTCCTAACAACCTACAAGGATGTCTGGGGGGCGTGGCTTAACGATGCTGCGCGCGACAAACTTTCCGCCTTGCTGCAGTAAACTGCATGGACAGGGGCATCCTCAGCGATGCCCCTAACGCACTGAAGTAGATCGGAAAGTGGGAAAAATGGCCTTCTATGACAAGTTATTCAGCGCATTGGGTTTGAGCGAATGGTGTGGCACGTCCGATGACAAAGCGCCTCTTTCGCTGGCTGATCTTGCGGCGCAAGCAGGAGGAGAAGAGGCCTCTGAGCCGCTCATTCCAATTCCCTCGTTTGATAATCTGCACGAAAGCTGCAACCGCATATGGCAGTCGCGCGATGTAACCAACGGGATCGAAGAAGGGTTTCTGGCAGCCAAACCGGTCCTGAAAACCGTTCTGGACCCGATCACGCAGCCATTGAGCTGGATATTGGATGGCGCACTTTGGCTGTTTGAAGCGACGCCATGGTTCATCATGGTACCGCTTCTGGTGGCGATTTCCTGGTACGCGTCACGTTCGCGCCCTGTGACGATCTTCGTGGCCGCCTCGATTATGATGCTGGCCCTCGTAGACCACTACGATGTGGCGATGCAAACCCTGTCGATCGTCTTTGTGTGTACGACGATTTCGGTGCTGTTCGGTGTGCCCATTGGAATTGCCATGTCGAAATCCGACCGATTGCAAAAAGGCGTCGTTCCGTTGCTCGACCTGCTGCAGACCCTGCCGACATTCGTGTACCTGATCCCTCTGATTTTCTTGTTCTCGGTCACGGAATCCAAACTGTACGGGATTGCGATCATCCTTTACGCGATTGTGCCGGTGATCCGTTTGACCGACCTTGGCATCCGGCTTGTCGACAGGGATGTGATCGAGGCGGCCAATGCCTTTGGCATGAAGGACCGCCAGAAACTGATGCGGGTGCAACTCCCTTTAGCGCTGCCCAATATCATGGCCGGAATCAACCAGACCATCATGATGAGCCTTGCCATGGTCGTGATCGCCTCTCTTGTTTCGGCCCCTGGCCTTGGCGTGAACGTGTTGCGCGGTATCCGAAACCTTGAACTGGGTGTGGGCATCGTCGCGGGCATCGGCATTGTTCTGCTGGCCGTGATCCTTGACCGCGTATCCAAGGCAGCTCTCACACGGGTCGATAAGACCCAAGTCAAACATTAAGGAGCCGGTTCAATGACACAACCAATGGTCCGCCTGTCCGGGCTCTATAAAATCTTTGGCGCCCGCGACAAGGACGTGTTGCAGCATGCCAAAGGAGGCATGGGCAAGGAAGAATTGCTGGCGCAGCACGGGCACGTGTTGGGGCTCAACAACATCAACGTCGATATGCAGGCGGGGGAAATCACAGTGGTCATGGGCCTGTCCGGCTCTGGGAAATCTACTCTGATCCGCCACCTGAACCGGTTGATCGAACCCACTGCGGGCGAGATCATCGTGCAGGGTGAGGACGTGATGCAACTGTCCGAGGACGGGTTGCGCCATGCTCGACAGGAAAAGATGTCGATGGTGTTCCAGAAGTTCGCGCTTTTGCCGCACAAAACCGTGCTGAAGAACGCAGGCATGCCGCTCTCGGTGCGCGGCGAGGACGAGGCGACTTGCGACCGTGAAGCCGCCAAGTGGCTGGATCGCGTGGGTCTGAGCGGGTTCGAGAACCATTATCCAGCGCAATTGTCCGGTGGGATGCAACAGCGTGTGGGCATTGCCCGGGCGCTGACCGCGAACACACCGATCATGCTGATGGACGAGGCTTTCTCGGCTCTTGACCCACTGATCCGAACAGACATGCAAGACCTGCTGCTCGAGCTGCAAAAAGAGCTGCACAAGACCATCATCTTCATCACTCACGATCTAGATGAGGCGTTGAAGCTGGCCGATCACCTTGTGATCCTTAAAGACGGCTTTGTCGTGCAGCAGGGCGAGCCGCAGCATATTCTGTTGAACCCCAACGATCCTTACATCGAAGACTTCGTGAGCGACATCAACCGAGCACGGGTTCTGCGGGTCCGCTCGATCATGACCCCGCTGGACGGTGGCCAAGTGCCAGAAGATGCCCATGGCGAAGTGGACGTGAACGACACGCTCGAAAGCATGATCGCGCGGTCCGGCGGGGATACGTCACACGCCTATGTTGTCAAGGATGGGGAGAAGACAGTCGGCTCACTGGATATGACTGAACTGGTTCGCGCACTCGTCCCTCGCGTCGCATCCGAAGCAGGCGCACGTCAGTCCTGACGCGCGCTGACGACAAAGCTGGAATTCATCAGATCAGGCCCGAAATAGCCGCATGTTTGGGTCGGCTTCGATCTGTTCGAACAGCCAGTCAACAAACGTATCGAGCTTTGGGTTGGGTGCACGTTCTTTTTGCGTCGCCAGATACCAGCTGCCTGGCTCGGGCACCGAAATATCAAACGGTTTGACCAGGCGCTCCCTTTCAAGGTCACGCGTGCAAAACGGTGCTCTTGCGACGCTGATACCGTGATTTTTTAGAACAGCTTCACGGACCAGCGGGTAATTGTCGAAAACAGAGCCAAATTTCATCGTTTCGCGATCTAAGCCCGCCGCATCCAACCAGCAGTCCCAGTCATCCGGCTCATTCCATGTGTTTGGGACACTCAGCAACAGGAAATTTCTTAGCTCTTCCAGCGGCATTCCACCGCTTGCGGTTTTCAAGGCCTCCGGAGCACATACCGGGTAGATATCCGTTTCGAACAAGGGGCTATAGTCAAACCGTTTGTCAAATGGTGGCGCGTTGAACACGCCCACATCGAACCGGTGCATGTCATAATCACCGTCTTCAAAAGTAGAGACGATGCGCACGCGTGTGTCCGGATTATCCTGAAGAAAGTCTGCCAATCTGGGCTGTAACCACATTGTATTGAAACTTGCGTAGGACTGAACGAGCAACACGTCCGGTTCCTCAGGTGTCTGGATGCGCCGAGTGGCTTTGATGATTCCCTGAATGTGTTCGCGTATTGGCGGGTAATATTGCTCGCCAGCCGGTGTTAGCTCGACCGAACGGCTTGTGCGTTCCAGTAGTTTAACACCGATTGTTGTTTCTAATGCTTTGACCTGGTGGCTGACTGCCGCATGCGTCACACAAATCTCGTCAGCGGCCTTTCGGAAACTCTTGTGACGCGCCACCGCCTCAAAAGCGCGCAGTGAAACCAGCGTGGGCATGTGAGTGGTCATTGCTGCATCTCCTCGATGAAATCAATTCTGCTTACCCTCAAGCAGAGTTATCCGACGACGGGCGCGAACATAGCAGGGTATTGATACTCTTTTTCATAACCTGTCAGGGGGTAGCACGCAATTCGCGGTGCGATGTGATCGGTTAGAATTTCTTGATGAAAGGAAATTTCTTTCAATTCTTCCACGGGGTGAGAAATGCCAGATTAGCAGATAGAGATGTTATGGGATTCCACCTTCATGCCACCACTTTCACCCTCGCCAAATGCATATGGCTATCCGTTGCTGATTAAACACTTGCTGGCCGGATCCCAGCTCGCGTCAGCCAGCCAAGAGATCGTCAGCGGCACCGAAATGCGGTTGAGCTATGCGGACTTGGGCAAACGCGTGCGCCAACTTGCCAATTCTTTAAAGGCGAGCGGGATACATGAGGGTATGCGCGTTGGTGTCATGGATTGGGATACGCACCGTTATCTTGAGTGTTTTTTCGCGATCCCGATGATGGGCGGGTCCCTTTTCACGATCAACGTGCGTCTGTCTCCTGCTCAGGTTCTTTATACGATCAACCATGGACAACCGGATCTGATCATCGTGCACCGCGATTTCATGCCGCTCATTGAGGGTATCAAATCGGGCTTTGATCGGGACATCACCATCGTGCCGATTGGAGACGGAGAAGGATATGAAGAGTGGATAGGCAAAGCCCCAGGCAGCTTTGACTTCCCGGACTTCGATGAAAACCAAACGGCAACCTTGTTTTATACAACCGGGACCACCGGCAATCCCAAGGGGGTGAGCTATTCACATCGGCAGTTGGTCCTTCACACATTGAGCTTGATCGCAGGTTTCGGCGCATGGCCCGGGAATGCCGGATTTCATCGCGGCGACGTCTACATGCCGCTGACGCCCTTGTTTCACGTCCACGGCTGGGGATTTCCATATGCCGCAACGATGCTGGGGCTGCGTCAGGTCTATCCCGGTCGATATGACCCTGACACAATCTTGCGATTGATTGCAGACGAAAACGTCACCTTTTCACACTGCGTGCCCACGGTTCTGTCAATGGTGCTCGACCATCCGGGCTGCCCACAAATTGACCTGGACAGATGGAAAGTGATCATTGGCGGGGCCGCTTTGCCGCGAGGCCTGCAGGACCGCGCCGCGGCGGCAGGCATATCCTTACATGCGGCCTATGGGATGTCCGAAACCTGTCCGTTTCTGACGGTGGCCGATTTGTCCAGCAATGACCCCGAGATGCAGGCGCAAACCGGCTTTCCCGGCCCTCTTGTCGACCTTCGTGTTGTGACACCGGATATGCAGGACGTCCCACATGACGGCGAAACAACCGGCGAAGTTGTTGCTCGGGCTCCCTGGTTGACACAAGGCTATCTGGATAATGCGCAAGCCTCGGATGAGCTTTGGGACGGTGGGTATCTGCATACCGGGGATGTTGGGTATATCCGCGAGAATGGATCGTTGCAGATTACTGACCGCCTCAAGGATGTGATTAAGACCGGCGGCGAATGGATATCCTCACTGGCACTGGAAAACATAGCATCGTCTTGCAGCGGCGTTGAGGACGTCGCAGCAATCGGGCTGCCGCACGCGAAATGGGGCGAAAGGCCAGTGTTGGTCGCTCAAGCCGCAAAGGATGCCGACCCGGATCTTGTGCGCTTGAGAGTCATGGAAGAAATCCAGTCGTGGGTTGACGCAGGCGAGATCTCAAAATGGGCAGTTCCAGACGAATTAATCTTTGTCGACCGCCTACCTAAAACCAGCGTCGGCAAGCTCGACAAGAAACTCGTGCGGCAAGATATTTCAACGCGCTCGGACCTAAAATCATGACAGACAAACAACGTCGTATTCAGGCGCTTATTCAATCGATTGTCACCTATCTGCAGGCTCACAGAGCTGCCACGCGCGGCGTTGATCTGACGTTGGACAAGCTGGCAGCCATGGATCTGTCCGATGAGAAGCTCATTGACTTACCTCCCCAAGGAACCCGGCATGATGAGGTTCTGAAGAACGCTGTCGCCGGGATTGCAGCCCCGGAATTGCAGGAAATCGCAGGCTGTCTGAAAGCGGCCAAGGATGATCTGATCTGGCGCGAAGACAACGCCCAATTCTATCCCCCCGGTGCCGATTTGGGAGAGGGATACACAAGGTGCAACCTGCATACTCTGCTGATCGGGCCGGATGCATGTGGATATCACCATCTCGATTTCAACCTTGGCATTTTCATGCTGGGACCAAGGACGCTGTATCGCGACCACAACCACGACGCGCCAGAACTGTACCTGAACCTTTCCGAGAAATCTGGTTGGCGGTTTGGCACCCGTGACTGGCAGGATTATCCGGCTGGATCACTTATCTGGAACGCGGCGGGCGATCCCCACGCCACCCGGGTCTATGACCAGCCATTCATCTCCGTCTTTGTCTGGCTCGAGAACGTGAATTCACCCTGCAATGTAATCCACTTCGACGATTGGGCAGAGATCGAACAAGATCTTGCCAAACAGTCCAATTGAGGTTTCCAAACATGATTTCCATTAAACATACCGAGGGTGTCGCTTTCATTGAGCTGAATGCCCCGCCAGTGAACGCTCTTGGTCTCAAGATGCGACTGGCGCTTTCCTCGGCCATCCACGAGTTGGACGCCGATGAACAGGTCAAAGCCATCGTTCTATGTTCGGCTCTGCCGCTCTTTTGCGGCGGCGCTGACATCGTCGAGTTCCGTACCGGGGCAGTTTGGGACAAGCCGGACTTGCCAGACCTGTGTGAAACGATTGAAACCAGCAAGAAACCCATTATCGTCGCGATAGCAGGTCCCGCGATGGGTGGTGCGCTGGAGATCGCGCTTGCCTGTGATTACCGTGTCGCCACGCCGGATGCCGTGATGGGCCTACCTGAGATCAAACTGGGGCTGCTGCCTGGTGCCGGAGGCACCCAGCGACTACCCCGGATTGCCGGGCTGGAAGCGGCAACGCAAATGATCCTCTCGGGTGATCCCGTGAAAGGCGAATATGCCCTGTCTTGTGGGCTGGTCGACGCACTATTTGAGAACGACCAGGATTTTCGCGCGCATGTTTTGGGTTTCGCCACCCGTGTCAGCCATGAGGGCGATCCGAAACGCGGTTGCATGGATATGACCGTCACACACCCTGATCCGAAGGGATATCTGACGGGTTTCCGAGACCAGATAGCGCACACGTCCAAAAACCTTGTCGCCCCTGAACGCTGCTTGGTATCCATCGAGGCCGCGTGCGAATTGCCGCTGGCCGAGGGGTTGGCACAAGAGAAGGCAGGTTTCGCTGAACTGCTCGACACACCTCAATCGCGCGCGGGGCGGCATCTGTTCTTCGCAGAGCGTGAATGCACCAAGGTTCCCGGCGTTACCCGTGCTGACCAACCACGTAGCATTTCATCGGTCGCCGTGATCGGTGCCGGAACGATGGGGCGCGGCATTGCCATCGCCTTTCTGCAGGCGGGATATCCGGTCACGCTTCTGGAAACCACACAAACTGCGCTGGAACAGGGGCTGGAAAAGGTCCGGGAGCATTTCCAGCGTGCGGCTCAAAAAGGGCGGCTCAGTGCCGATCGGGCAGAGGCAATCGCCGCCAACGCCACCGGGACGCTCAGCTATGCAGACCTTGCGAAGGCTGACCTGATCATTGAAGCGGCGTTTGAAAGCATGAATGTCAAACACCAAATTTTCGCGAGCCTAGACCAGCACGCCAAACCTGGCGCGATACTGGCCTCAAACACATCGACATTGGATCTTGATGAAATCGCCGCGGTCACGTCCCGCCCGGAGGATGTGATTGGTCTCCATTTCTTCAGCCCGGCCAATGTCATGCGCTTGCTGGAGGTGGTGCGCGGCGCCAAGACCGCTCCCGATGTCATTGCAACGGCAATCACGGTCGCAAAGAAGATCCGGAAGCTCCCTGTCACGGTTGGCGTGTGCTACGGCTTTGTTGGAAACCGGATGCTGGAACCATACTTCCGCGAAGGATCTCGTCTGCTTCTTGAGGGGGTGACGCCGAAACAGGTGGATGACGTCCTTGAAGGCTTCGGCATGGCCATGGGCATTCATGCGATGGCAGATCTGGCCGGAGTCGATGTGGGCGCACGCGTGCGTCAGGAACGGCGTAGTGAAATCGCGCATGACCCGACATACCAGGCTGTGCAGGACAGGTTGTTTGAACTGGGCCGACTGGGTCAGAAAACCGGGCGTGGAAGCTATGTCTACGAGGGACGGACACGGGTCGAAGACCCTGAGATAGTTCAAATCAGTTCCGATCTGGCGGACCTGCATGGTGTGAAGCGCAGGGACATCGACGATCAGGAAATCCTTGAACGGTGTCTGTTTCCCCTGATCAACGAGGGCTTCTTGATCCTTGAAGAGGGCATTGCAACGCGCCCGGGTGATTGCGACCTGATCTGGACCAACGGCTATGGCTTTCCGAACTGGCGCGGCGGCCCAATGCACTATGCCGACGAGTTTGGATTAAGCCAGATTCTGGAACGCATGAACCACTATCGGCAGTCGCTTGGTGCCTATGGTGAGATGTGGTTCACGCCTGCGCCTTTGCTGGAAGAACTCGCAACCTCGTGCGTAACACTTGCCGCGCATTTTGATGCCAAAAAGGAAAAATCATGAGAGCAGCCGTTGTCGTCTCAACCGCACGAACCCCTATTGGGGCTGCCTTCAAAGGTGCGCTGAACAACATCAAATCCCCTACCATGATGGGGCACGCCATTCAACACGCTGTTGAACGTGCAGGCGTGGACCCCGGTTCGATCGAAGATGTCGTCATCGGATCGGTCCTTACGGCGGGAACCGCAGGCATGAATGTCGCGCGTTTGTCGGCGCTGGCGGCGGGCCTTCCCAATACGGTGGCAGGACAGACGATCGACAGGCAATGTTCATCGGGATTGATGGCCATTGCGACGGCCGCAAAGCAGGTCATTGTGGATGGTCAGAATGTCTCGGTGGCAGGCGGGCAGGAAAATATTTCCATCCTGCAGAATGCCTATCTGAAATGGGCGGGCGATGAGAAAGATCCAAACGTTATCGCCCAATCTGAACATGCCTATATGCCGATGCTGATGACGGCGGAAAATGTGGCGCAGGTATATGGGATCAGTCGTGACGCCCAGGATGAATACGCTGCACTTTCCCAAGGTCGGACGGCCCGGGCTCAGGCCGCTGGCGCCTTTGATGACGAGATCGTTCCGATCACTGCGATAAAGCGGGTCAAGAACCGCGAAACCGGAGAGGAAACCCTGGACGAGGTGACCTTGTCAAAAGACGAAGGCAACCGGCCGGGCACGACGGCCGAAACTCTCGGGGCATTGAACCCAGTTGTCGAAGGAGGCGTGATTACTGCCGGAAACGCAAGCCAACTCTCTGACGGGGCCTCGGCTTGTGTGCTCATGGAAGGCAAAGTGGCTGAGCAGCAGGGCCTCACACCGCTAGGTATCTATCGCGGCATGGCTGTTGCAGGAAACGCACCGGAAGAGATGGGGGTCGGCCCGATCTTTGCAATTCCAAAGCTGCTGAAGAATGCAGGTCTTCGCATCGAAGACATCGGCCTTTGGGAGCTTAACGAAGCCTTTGCCTGCCAGGTTCTGTATTGCCGTGACCATCTTGGGATCGATCCCGAAATCTACAACGTGAACGGCGGTGCAATATCGATTGGCCACCCCTACGGCATGACAGGTGCGAGACAAGTCGGGCATGCTCTGATTGAGGGGAGGCGTCGTGGCGTGAAATACGTGGTGACCTCCATGTGTGTCGGCGGAGGCATGGGCGCCGCAGCACTGTTCGAAGTCGCCTGACCCCACTGAAATTAGTTCAAGCAGAGCGTTATCTGGTTGAGACATTGACATTCTGTCATCTGCGAGGGTCGCCATCTGCAAGCCTGCGTTTCATGTCGACCGGAATTGGTGATACCTCCTGAGGCGTTATGACCAATGTCGCGCCAACGATCCTTTCCACGGTTTCCAGCCAGTTTGTCGATGACTGGCTGGCGGCGCTGCGTGCCCTGTGCCCAGAGGCGCAGATGGCTTCGCTGCTGAGCCGGTCCGGTCTGAACGCGGATACGCGCTCGCCGAATGGTCGCGTCACGCTGGATCAGATCGTTTGCCTCTATCAACTTGCTGCAGTTGAGACCGGCGATGAGATGATGGGGCTTTGGAGCAGGCCCGTGCGACCGCGTGCCCTGCAACACCTTCTGACGACAGTGCGCGAAGCCACATCCTTGCCATCTGCACTTTACCGGTTTTCGACCTTCTGGAATTTGCTGCTGGATGACTATCAGTTTGATCTGGATGACACTGACAGCGCCCTCACACTGAGCCTGAACCCGCAAACAGATGCGCCTGTGCAACGGTTTGGCCACATGCTGATCCTCAAACTTGCCCACGGGCTCATGTCTTGGCTGGCAGGGCATGAGGTTCCGGTTAAAGCCGTTGATTTCGCGTTTGATCGCCCGGACTTTGATCAGGATTACGCGATCATCTTTCCTGCATCGCTGCGGTTTGGCCAGCCCGCCACCGCAATCTCGTTCGATCCGAATGCACTGGGTCCCGTGCAGACGCGCAGCACCGCTGACCTTGACCGGTTTTTGCAAAACGCGCCGCGGGACTGGATTTTCACCTCGTCGCGTGAACACACCCAATCGCTGCGCGTGCGCACCTATCTGGGCCAAGCGGGATGGGACGCGGCCACCCTGACCCAGACAGCATCCGCAATGCACATGACCCCGCGCACCCTGATCCGCAGGTTGCAGGCGGATGGCACGTCGTTTCAGGCCATAAAAGACGCCCTGCGCCGCGACACCGCGATCCGCGACCTGCAGGCGGGGCGCAAAAGCGTTGAGGCAATTGCGCAGGATGTGGGCTTTTCCTCGGCTGCCAACTTTCATCGGGCCTTTCAGCGTTGGACCGGCAGCAGGCCAAGCTCCTACCGCAGGAAAAAACGTAAGGCGCCGTTTTTGTCACTTTTGGACAATGATCTGTCAGCGCAAGAGATAGAGCTTAGCAAGCCCGATCGCTAAATCTTGTTGCAACAAAGCATTCTTATCTAAATTTTCGCCTTTACAGCCCATCAATCCGGCCATCCGTGGCTGCGGGGTTATGGCGTCATATGAGAATGATCGCCCCTGAAAGGACCGACCAATGTCAGACAAACTCGCCACCATACTCCAAGCCGCACGCGACCACGCCGAGCAGGTCATCCTGCCCAATGTGGACGCCTGGAACGCCGCAAAGAAGTGGCCCCGTGATGCGTCTGACAAGGCCGGGGCCGCTGGCCTGACGGGGCTCTACGCCCCCGAGGAGTTTGGTGGTCAGGGCTTGCCACTGGCAGAGGGCATTCAGGTCTATGAACAACTGGGGTTGGGCGATGGTGCCTATGCCTTTGCCCTGTCGATGCATAACATCTGCACCTTCGCGGGCTGCGGTTATGGCACGGATGCGTTCAAGGAAAAATGGGCGCGGGATCTGACTTCGGGGCGCAAACTGGCGAACTTTGCACTGACTGAACCGCAATCCGGCTCGGATGCCACAAACATGTATTCGCGCGCCCAGATCAATGATGACGGCACTTGGACGATCAGCGGTGCGAAGGCATGGGTCAGCTTGGCCGGTGAGGCTGATGTCTATTTCACCGTGGTCAAAACCAGTGACGCACCCGGCCACAAGGATATGGCGATGATCGCCATTCCCGCCGACGCGCCGGGCCTCAGCTTTGGACCGCTCTATGATACCCCGTCCTACAGCTTCTTGCCTCTGGCCGAGATGTACATGGACAAGGTGGTGGTGAGCGAAGACAACATCATCCTGCCGATCGGTCAGGGCTTGCAAGGCTCGCTCATGGCGATCGATATCGCCCGTGTGTCGATTGCGTCAGGATGCTGTGGATTGATGCAAGCCGCATTGGATACGGCTCTGTCCTATTCCAAGAACCGCAAGATGTTTGGCGGCAAGAACCTCGATCTGGACGGAATCCAGTGGATGCTGGGTGAGGTTGCGACCGATCTTGAAGCCTCCAAGCTGCTTTATCGAAAGGCGGCAGAATCCCTTGGCACACCCGAAGGCCCTCTGATGGCCGCTCATGCCAAACGGTTTGTGCCAGATGCCGCAGTGAAGGTTGCGAACACCTGTACGCAAGTGTTGGGCGGTATGGGTCTGCTGCAGCCTTATGGTCTGGATCGTTTGTCCCGCCTCGCACAAATGCTGCGGATTGTGGACGGGACAACCGAAATCAGCCGTGTAGTTATCGGGCGGGCCCTGCAAAAACGAGCGGCAACCTTGCCTGATTTGCCAGTACCGAAAGGATTTGGTGAAACCGGCTGAACGTTCCACCCCCCGGTGAAGCGGAACCAACCTGAAAATCTCCTCACAGATCGGTAAAATCGAAAGATCGGCCGCACACGTGCGGCCGGTTACTCGAGATTGCAGACCTTGGTGCAAACGCAGCGAATTCACACTTTGTCCGCAATGCGGTCTCTCGGGAAAATTTAGCAAACGACCGCATTGAGCCCAAAGCGGTCAATTGTTCAGCAAAGCCCTTGCCGCCGCAGCGGAACACGGCATTCGCCTGACAGTAGCAATGACAGTATCGGCATTTTTGACATGAAAAATATCGGGTGGTCTGAATGCACAACCAAATATTTGTTGTCAAATTTCAAGCATAAACTCTATGCGCCCATACAGATCAGTCTTTCTAAATCGGATGGCCCTACTCAGGCACTATGTTGTGATTGATCCTGAACAGATTTTTTGGATCATAGTTGCCCTTTATTTTCGAAAGCTTCCCGCTGTTTAGGCCGTATGCACCAGCCATATATTCCGCTTCGTCTTCGGGCATAAAGTTTACATACGCGCTACCGGTCGCATGAGGCCGCATCTGATCATAAAGTCCTTGCGCCCACGCAATACACTCACCATCCTTGTTTGGGTCTTCCCATCGTGTGTGAACATTCATTATGAAGTGTGCTGATCGTTGCGGATAAGCTGTTGAGTCTGGTTCAATGCGTGCCATTGCGCCACCTACATGCGCTATAAATACTTCGCAAGCAGGGTCGGGAAGGCTGGAAACCGCCTCGAGAAGTCCTGTGATTGCTTCCGAGGAAAGCGCGTCGAAATCATGGCTTTTCCAATAGTTCCGAGCGCCCGGTGTAAGCAAAGGGTCGAATGCTGCTTGCCAGTCTACAAACTTGTGAGGTGAGATAACGTCGGCTATAGGTTCTCCAAGCGCGCGCAAAGCCGACATTGCTATTTCACCCTCGTTCATAGGGCCGCTGTAGCAAGCCGCGAAGATTAGCACCTCTCTACCATGCCACTCTTCTGGTAGGAACGGGAGAGGAGGAGCTTTTCGCATCACGCTCCAGACGGTCAGCTCATCGGGTGAATCATCTGCAATGGCTGCGAATTCTGCAAGCAGCTCTGGCGCCTTTTCGATCGGGTGAACGATCAGGCCGGACAGAACATCGGGCCCAAGATCATGCAACTGGAACTCGAATGAGGTCACGACGCCGAAATTGCCGCCTCCACCGCGGATGGCCCAGAAAAGCTCCGGATGGCTTGTGGGCGAGGCGGTGACAATCGTCCCATCTGCCGTCACAACTTCTGCCGACAGAAGATTGTCGATCGTCATTCCGAATTTCCGCGTCGTCCACCCAAAGCCGCCACCAAGAGTCAGGCCAGCGATTCCAGTTGTCGAATTGATGCCGACAGGGACAGCAAGCCCATGAGCCTGAGTTTCGCGATCTACATCGCCAAGCAATGCACCCGGTGCAACCCTAGCAGTCTTGTTGACAGGGTCTACGTGTACCGATTGCATCTGGGACAGATCGAGTAATACCGTCTCGTCTGCAACAGCGTGACCTGCAATTTGATGCCCACCTGATCGGATTGACATTATGAGGCTGGCGTCTCGAACAAAGTTTACAGCTTTCTGTACGTCGCTCGCCCCCATCGCGCGGATCACGAACCCAGGGTGACGTTCGAACATGCTGTTCCATGTTGTTCTTGCGCCTTCATATTCCGGAGTGCCCTGTAAGTAGACGCCGCCGCGAAGCGAGGAATTAAGCGCATCCAAAGCGTCTTGACTCACAGTTGCCGTGATTCCGTCGAGTGTTTTTATGTCGTACATGCATAGGCCTCCCTGTTTTCAGGTCAGGCTTCTTGCGCGGCTGCCTCATGTAGTTGTGACTTCCGATGCGTTGTCCCGCAGATAAATCGCCTCGGATTAGGTTTTTGAACTGCGAATATTCAGGCGAAAATTCCGGGATCTATCTGATCCACGGGTGTAATGACATCGGCTGGGATGTTAAGGCGCTCGGCCGCCTTTCTAAGACTTTCCTCGTCGGGGGCCTCATACAGGCAGTATGTTTTGCGCTTGTCTGCGCTGAGGAACGAGAAAATCCACTCGACCCCGACTTCGTCATTGATCTCTTTGATGTGAATTTTGTCGTCGTCGCTGACGTTCAGCTGCTCGGCAAAATTTCTCTCAATTATGTACCTTGGCATAATGCTCCCCCAAGCATGTAAATGACTTTAAACAGCTACTCCCTCGAGCTTTGACCTAAGGAAAACCATACTCAATTGCTGTGAAATTGCCAACGCTTCCCCTTCTAGTTGAAACGCTAGTTTCAAATCATTCGTGCGGCCCCGTTGCCTTAGCGCGGATGCATACGCTGCCTTGCTGTGCGCAATCCACGGAGGACACTTCATACGCGTGTCTATTTCGATCGCCTTATGGAACATCCTCTCAGCGGCGTCCCAGTTTTTCAGCAACGCTGCCAGATTGCCCAGACGTCTTGCAGCCGCCCCGGCGCAAACTGTTGTGGCCCCAGCGGTGATCGTTAGCTCTTCGTATGGGGTCAGCATTTCATAGAGGGTCTCAGCATGTCCCAGATGCTCGACTGCGACACAAATGTCAGCGAGATAAGACAAAGTAGTTGAAAACATAGCATCAAGGGGAAGATCGAAGCCATTCTCTGCCATTTCATTCAGTATGCGTTCAGCTGGTTCCTTGTATCCCAACTCGGCGGCAATAAGGCCAAATCCTGGTTTCCAGGAAATGTCTTCCGGGCTATCCGTCATCAGCTTCTTGATCACCGGTGCAACTTCGTGCAACCGGTTTTGTTCGCGGCGGATGGTAAACATCTGAACACCGAAGACGCCCTCAACATGTTCTCCATGTGTCTGTCGACCGATTTTCACCGCTTCGTTGGCATGCATCTCCGCCTGCTCAAAATTGCCATCCATAATTGCAACCATGGCGCGTGCGTGTTTCTGTACCCAGTAGAGTTGCAGATGGTTGTCCTTTTCCGAAATCTCCGTCAGCAATTCGAGTGAATGATCCATCAAGTCGCGGTCGGCCATTTCGGCCCCGACAAAAAGACTAAGTGTTCGGTCCCGGCCCTGATCAATACTCCCCAGGTTTTCGGCCGCTCGATGCATCGCATCAAGATTTTCACGCCAATGACGTACCTCTCTTCCTTTGCGTGCGACGAATGGTGCCCCAAAATGCATCATCATCACTGAGAATTGGGATTTATAGTCCCCCAGTTTCGCGGCCAGTTCCATTGATTGCTGACCAAAGCGTGCGCCTTCAGAAAACTGGCCGACAAACATATGTGCCCGTGCAAGTTGGCTCATCAATCTGCACTGCCGAACTTCGTCATCGTCGGGAAGGTCGTTCAGAGCTCTAACACAAAGCTCAATGGCCTCGCCGTGTCTCTTACTCGACATCATACACGAGTCCGCAAAATGGTTCGCAGCATCAGCGGCGAGCGCCACATCGTTTATTCCACGGGCGGCGTCCGAGGCCTCTTTCAAAGCCGCTATCCCCTCTGGCAACTGACCCAGGCTGTCATGGCTGCGACCAATCAGGATTTTGGCTTTGATCGTTTCGACGCCGTTGTCAGATCCAAGATTTTCAGCCGCTTTGAGTGTTTCCCTAGCGTTGACCATCGCCTCTTGGCTGGCGGATCGCGCCAATGCCATTTCGGTTGCCGTCTGCCATTTGTCGAACGCAGCACGCCATTCTTCGGCCTCTGAAAGATGGCGGGCAACCAACTCGGGCCGGCGTTCAATCTCTGCTGACCGCAACTGCATCAAAGCACGGGCCACGTTTGCGTGTTGTTGCCTGCGGGTTGAGCCCAACATGGATTGATAGGCGGTATCCCGAATAAGGGCATGACGGAAAACGAAATACCCTCGATTGTACCCGCTTTCAAAGATCAAACCCGTTCGAGACAGCTCTTCTATACGAGATTGAATTTCCGCACTGGCAAGACCTATTGCGGAAGCCAGCAAGCTAGGCTCGAACTCCCGTCCAATGACGGCTCCTGTTAACGCTACTTGTTTGGCCTCTGGTGAGACTGCGTCAAGACGTGCCATCAGCGTGCCTTTCAAAGACGAAGGTATGTGGACCTGCCCGTGCTCACCCGCCTCAACAATCGCCCGGGCCAACTCCTCGACGAACAATGGCACGCCGTCCGTCTTTTCAATGATTGTGGCGATTAGCGCATCGTCCGGTGCTTTTCCGGTAACATTGAGAACTAGGTTCGAGACATGGGTCGTATCAAACCGACGCAGCTGGAGCGTATGTACGTGCGCTTCGCCGTCATCATGGGCAAGTTCCCAGCCGGGCCTGTGGGTGATCAAAATCATCAAAGGCAGATCTGCGCAAATTGCTTTGAAGCGATCCAAAAGAGCTTGGGTGGAAGGATCAATCCAATGCGCGTCCTCAACACAAAGAATAACAGGACGCGTGCTTGCGCGTACCTGAACCGTGTGGATTAACGTCTGAATCGTGAGGTCACGTTGCTCCTGCGGTGACATATCGAGAACGCTTCGGGCAAGAGCACTGTGAGGCGCAACCAGCGCGGCAAAGACGGGCAGAACCTTTTCCCATTCCAAGCCCTCCCGGCTTTCCAACATTTTTTTGACAAGATCGAGAATTTGATCGTCATCAAAATCTGTCCCCACACCAGCATCCTGAGAAATCCTCTGGGCGACGGGGTGGAACGGGCTACTGGAAAGGTAAGGAGAGCAGTTCAGCCTGATAATATCAGCTTCGCTAGCCGCTACGGCATTAGCGAGAAACTCTTCCGCCAATCGCGATTTACCGATTCCAGCTTCACCGGCAAGCAGAACAACCTCTCCCTGACTGTTCTGCGCACGCAGCCATGATTGTAAAAGGATACCTTTTTCGTAGTCGCGACCAATCATGACGCTGCCACTTTCGTCCCTATAAGACGCTCGAAACCGGCTTTCCGCGCTGTGTTCTGATACGACAGTCAAAAGGGTCCGTGGTTCTTTGAAACCTTTCAGCTCGGTTTGTCCAAGAGACGTAAACTCAAATAGCCGATGCAAAGTTTCTTCGGTCTCCTCAGCAGATAAAACAACTGAGTTCGGTTCTGCGTGTTCCTGAAGCCGCGCTGCCAGATTGACAATTGGCCCCGTCATGGCCCCTTCTTCGTAGGTGTTTTCACCGATCGTATCGCCAACTACCACGTCGCCACTCGCGATACCTAACCTGGCTGACAAACGCTCACCGTCAGGTGTTTTAAGCTCTCTGACCCGCCGAACGGCCTCAAGACCAGCCTTTACAGCCCGAACTGCATGATCTTCATATGCTGTCGGCCAGCCAAAAAACACCAGGAGACCGTCGCCCAAATACTTCGAGACGTAGCCGCCATACCTGCTAACAGCACCTGCAACCGCATCCTGGTAGCTCTGCAGCAGTTCGCGCATGTCTTCGGGATCAAACCGGTTAGTCAACTCAGTCGAGGCGACGAGATCAGCAAACAAAACTGTTAAGTGACGCCTCTCTGCGAGCGCTAATGAAGCAGGCTTCCTTGCGGATAAGGTCACGCCTTGCGATTCATCCGAAATGGGGACCCGGCCGACTTCGCCTGCATCCGCGTCTACGGCTTGTGGCGGTTGAGACCAGTGCTTTTGGCCAGTCAATTCCTGAACCGCTGCCAGGATGATTTTTCGGTGGCCCAGACTAACCCCAAGCTCTTTAAGGTCGTCGTTTGACAGCAATGGTAGTACACGCGCGTCGATATCATGCCGTGCAAAAGCGTCTGAGTATTGTCCCAGTTCGAGATCGTCCAGCCATTTGTCGATTTCAATCGCCATAACGGGATCATGCTGAGATACGAGGCGCTAATCAAGAAATCGCTGTAAACACGGGCTGTTTTTTGGCGGCCAAACGTCTGTATTGCCTTTGACAGAAATGACACCTGCTGATCCAACTCTTTTCAGAATGCAGTGGTTTATTGCAGGTAGATCTCCCTTAGCGTGCATTTGCTGCGCTGCCGCGAAAGGCAACTTTGGGTCCGCAGAGTGGTCGTTCGTACCAACTGCCGCGAATGACCGCTACGAGCCCAAAGCGGAATTGTTTTGCCACGAACATTGGCAGCTAAAGAAACGCAAGTAACTAACTCCGCGGATATGAAGGTGACCGTTTGCTGAATGCGCGACAGGTATTTGAGCATTACCTTTTTAGTTGTGCGTGTATGCCTGTACCTGTGCTTTCTATTCATTAAGGCTTTTCAAAATCTGACGAATGGGCTGACAGAAGCAACCCACCGAGCTAACTTCATTGCAAAGAGGAGGGGTGAATGGGAAGACGTCTCACGACGGTATTGGCCGCCGACATTGTGGGCTATTCCGCGCTGATGGATCAGGACCGTACTGGCACAGTCGCTGCATTAAAGACCTTCCGCGAGGACACGTTTCTCCCGATCGTGGAAGATACCAATGGTTCACTGATCAAAAGCATGGGCGACGGCTGGATCGTCGAGTTTCAATCACCATCTGAAGCAGCAGCTTGCGCGATTGCAGTTCAGTCCGCCCACAAACCTGACCACATCAAACTGCGCATCGGGGTTCACACAGGGGAAGTTGTAACCGATGGCGATGACATTTTCGGCGACGGCATCAATGTTGCGGCGCGTCTGGAGGCTCTCGCGAAGCCGGGACAAGTGCTCTTTTCAGATATGTCACATAACAGCCTTGACCGTAACGATGCGGGATTATTCGACGGCGGAGAGCAAACCGAACTGAAAAACATCACGCGGCATGTTGGAATCTGGTGTTGGCCAAAGGGTACGAAAGCCAATCTCGCGATCAAGGCGGATGTGAGGCCGGGAATCGCAGTGCTCCCATTCGACAATATGTCGGGTGATCCGGAGCAGGAGTTCTTTGCCGATGGCATAACGGAAGACATCATAACTGAGCTATCTCGGTTTCGTTGGTTGATGGTCGTCGCACGAAACTCTTCTTTTTCTTATAAGGGGAAAAGCACGGACATCCGCGACGTGGGCCGCGACTTAGGGGTTCGGTATGTACTGGAAGGCTCCGTTCGGCGTTCCGGGCAGCGCGTCCGCATCACGGGACAGCTCATAGATACCGAAAATGGGAGCCATTTGTGGGCGGACCGCTTTGACGGTGTGCTCGACGACATCTTTGATCTTCAAGATCAAGTCACCGAAGACGTAGTTACAGCTATTGAACCATCGGTGCGGCACGCTGAAACAAATCGTGCGCGAGCAAAACCCACCAAGGACTTACAGGCATACGAGCTCTACCTCCGAGCTTTATCACATTTCCACTTGCTGACTGACCAAGACAACATAGAGGCAATACGACTGACAAAACTGGCTTTGGATCGAGATCCGGAATACGCCTCCGCAGCGGGCTTGCTAGCATGGCTTCATATCCAACGTCTTGTGCAAGGTTTGGAACCTGTAGATCAGGGGCCCAAGTCAGCTGTCGCGGCCGCAGAGCAGGTGCTGCGGAGCGATCGCGCGGACGGCATTGCAAAGGCTTATGCCGCGCATTCGATCTCTATGCTGGCACAAGACCTGTCCCGCGCGCGGACAGCCTTTAAGGAAGCATTGTCGGAAAATCCCAACGCGGCGACGGTCCACATGCTCGCCGCTGCAAATCTTTATTTGCTGAATCGCCCTGACAAGGCGCTGGAACATGCAGTCCGGTCTGTCGAACTCAGCCCGGGTGATCCATTGCGGCACGCCGCTTTCATGGGACAGGGTGCCGCCTTGTTTCACTTGGGACGTTATGAGGAAGCCGCGCAGGCCTGTCGCGAAGCCTTGGCTGTGCGTGCAACCTTCCTGATGAGCCACCTGATGCTGATTGCCTCGCTCGCTGAGCTCGATGACATAGATGCGGCAAAAACAGCGGCTGTCAAATTGAACGAAATCGCTCCGAATGCGGCTTCGATAACCGAGACAACACGTTTACCATTATTCTCTATTCCAACCTGCGCTGATCGCTGGCGCAGCGGGTGGAAAAAAGCAGGGTTGCAAGTGTGAAGGCAAACGGCACCCCCCCCGGTTCCGACAACCATGCATTCGGTAAAGGATATTTCGCCTTTGTCTTGAAAATCAGTCGCTGACCAAAACTCTGCCTGGCTGGCCCTCCTCATGGACACGGAACACCAAAATGGTCTTGTCAGAAGAACTTTGCTTGAGCGGGGTAGGGCAGTTGCGTAGCTTTTGCCCATGACCAGACCTGCCTCATTCAAATACTTTAAAACCAGTCCCGAGATCATCCG
>NZ_JBXWOM010000018.1:0-55143 GCF_059610905.1 Ruegeria sp. CDSC002 | reverse complement strand
ACCGTTGCGCCAATAACATCAGCGCGCCCGCCTAAATCATTCCCTAAGATGCCCACCGTCTCTCCGATGCGTCCGGCCGTCTCTCCGACCCGTCAGCGCCGCCTCAGCAGCGCCGGTGAAGGGGTATTTACGGATTAGGTCTGGGACCTGCAACCCCCATTTTGAAAAAACTTCACATTTCTCTGCTGAAACTCGCCAATATTAATGAAAACAATAAGTTAGCTTAATAATTTGGGTAAGAAACTCGATCGGGCGCTGCGTGATGCGGGGGTTTGTCAGAGCTTTAGGCGGAATCGTACCCAATGGTTGGTATGCCTGCGGGATCCGACCCAAAGAAAACGCCGCCCGAGTCCCCTCGGGCGGCGCTATCTCTGCGATGATCGTCGATTTACTTCAGATCAAAACGATCCGCGTTCATCACCTTGTTCCAGGCCGAGACAAAGTCGCAGACAAATTTACCCTCGGCACCCGTCTGACCGTAGACCTCGGCGAGCGCCCGCAGTTGCGAGTTGGAACCGAAGACCAGATCGACGCGTGTACCGGTCCATTTGACCTCACCGCTGGCGCGGTCACGACCTTCATAGACGCCCTTGCCGGCAGGTTTCCATTCGGTGCCCATGTCCAAAATGTTGGTGAAAAAGTCATTGCTGAGTACACCCACACGATCCGTGAACACCCCATGCTTGGCGTCACCGAAGTTGGCGCCCAGAACACGTAGGCCACCGACAAGTGCCGTCATCTCTGGCGCGGACAAGGTTAACAATTGTGCACGGTCGACCAGCAACTCCTCGGGAGAGACGGTGTATTCGGCCTTTTGGTAGTTGCGGAATCCGTCTGCTGCAGGCTCCAGGACTGCGACGCTGTCCACATCGGTCTGCTCTTGCGATGCATCGGTGCGGCCCGGGGTGAACGGAACCTCGACATCCTGACCGCCAGCTTTGGCAGCCTGCTCAATGCCGACGGCACCGGCCAGAACGATCAGGTCGGCCAGCGACACTTTCTTGTTGCCTGACTGCGCGCCGTTGAACGCTTCTTGAACGCCTGTCAGCGCATCCAGCGCCTTGGACAGTTTCATTGGCTCGTTGACGTCCCAATCCTTCTGAGGCGCAAGACGGATACGTGCTCCATTGGCACCACCGCGCTTGTCCGACCCACGGAATGTCGAGGCCGACGCCCACGCGGTCGAAACAAGCTCGGACACCGACAGACCGGATGCAGCGATCTTGGCTTTCAAATCCGCAACATCTGCAGCATCGACCAGATCGTGATCCACCGCAGGCACGTTGTCCTGCCAGATCAACTCCTCGGTCGGGGCTTCCGAACCGATATAGTTCGAACGCGGACCCATATCGCGGTGGGTCAGCTTGAACCAGGCGCGCGCGAAGGCATCTGCGAACTCTTCCGGGTTCTCGTGGAAGCGTTTCGAGATCGGGCCATAGATCGGATCCATGCGCATCGCCATGTCGGCGGTGGTCATCATGGTTTTGACCTTCTTGGTCGGATCGCCGGCCGCCGGGGCCATATCTTCTTCCTTGACACCGATCGGTTCCCAGATCCATGCGCCCGAGGGGCTTTTGGTCAGGTTCCACTCGTATCCGAACAACAGGTCGAAATAGCCGTTATCCCATTTGATCGGGTTTGCGGTCCATGCGCCCTCGATGCCCGAGGTCGTGGTATCGTCACCCACGCCCGAGCCGAACTTGTTGATCCAGCCAAGGCCCATCTCTTCGATCGGGGCCGCTTCGGGTTCGGGGCCGACCAGATCAGGATCGCCCGCGCCGTGCGCCTTGCCAAAGGTGTGGCCACCAGCCACCAATGCGACGGTTTCTTCGTCATTCATCGCCATCCGGCCAAAGGTGTCGCGGATATCACGGCCCGAGGCCAGCACGTTTGGTTCACCATCCGGGCCCTCGGGGTTCACATAGATCAGGCCCATCTGAACGGCGGCCAGTGGGTTTTCCATGTCGCGCTCACCAGTGTACCGGCTGTGCGGGTTGTCGGTGGGGGCAAGCCACTCAGTTTCGGAACCCCAATAGATGTCTTCTTCTGGCGCCCAGATATCTGCGCGACCACCAGCAAAGCCAAATGTTTTGCCGCCCATGGATTCAATGGCGCAATTGCCGGCAAGGATCATCAGGTCGGCCCAGGAAATCTGGTTGCCGTATTTCTGCTTGATCGGCCACAGCAGACGGCGCGCCTTATCAAGGTTGCCGTTATCCGGCCAGCTGTTCAGTGGCGCAAAGCGCTGGTTCCCGGTCGAGGCACCGCCACGGCCATCCGCCGTGCGATATGTACCGGCGCTGTGCCAGGCCATCCGGATGAACAGACCGCCGTAATGACCATAGTCGGCAGGCCACCAATCCTGAGAATCGGTCATCAGCGCGTACAGGTCTTCTTTCAGCGCCTTCATGTCCAGCTTCTTGAATTCTTCAGCGTAGTCGAAATCAGGCCCCAGCGGGTTCGACGCGGGCGCGTTCTGATGTAGGATCGAAAGGTTCAGCTGGTTCGGCCACCAATCCCGGTTTGACCGGGTTCCTGCGCCGTGCATTACAGGGCATCCGCCCGTTTTGGGGTTATCACTTCCGTCCATGTCGATCTCCAATCCTGGCTAAAATCCGGCTCGTTCGCGCGGTGAGAAACGCGGGCGATCAAGAACATATATAGATGACACTTTTACCTCTTTTAGATGCGCGGCTTGGATTGCGCGCATTCTGTCAAAGGTATCGGCGACTCTTGTCTTGTCGCCGCCAGACCTAGCAAATTCGAACCATGCAAATAAGTTTTCTTTATGGATGGTTCTGATAACCAAAAACTATCACTAAGCATCCGGGGCGCATCGCCCGAAATCAGGCCGATAGCTCAGTCACCGGTCATCAGCGACCTCAATCCGACCCGATAGTTCGGAAACATCAGGTTCACACCCAGCTCATCCTTGATCCGATCGTTTCTGACCCGCTTGTTCTCATTGTAAAAGCTGCGCGCCATGGGGGTCATGTCGGCCTCGTCAAACGGTACTTCGGGCGGCAATGGCAATCCCTGCAATTCGGCCGCATAGGCGATGACATCCTGCGGTGGGACGGGTTCATCATCGCACACGTTGTAAATAGCCCCCGGATTAGGCGCAGACATGGACGCGGCAAGAACCTGGGCAATGTCGGCGACATGAATTCGGGAAAAGACCTGCCCCGGCTTGATGATACGTCGCATACCCACACGCTTGAGCTTGGAAAACGGCCCGCGACCGGGACCGTAGATGCCCGCAAGGCGAAAGATGTGCGTAGGCAAACCGGGAACGTTCTGCCACTGCTCTTCCGCCTGCACCCGCCATCTGCCGCGTTGCGCCGTTGGCGTCGCGGGGGTGGCCTCGTCGACCCAGTTGCCCTGATGATCGCCATACACGGCCGTGGTCGACAGATAGCCAACCCATTTGAATTGCGCCGCCCGTTCGGCAATCTCATCTGCCAATGCAGCCAGAACCGGATCTCCGTCCGCGTTTGGCGCGGCCGAGATCAAAAGATGCGTCACCCCATCCAGCTGCGGCACTTGCCCCGGCCAGGTCACCGGCTTTGCGCCGGATGCTTTGACCACCGGCGATTGGGCCGGATCACGCGTCGTGCCGAAGATACGCCAACCATGGGGTTGCAACTGACGGGACAAGGCCTGCGCCGAGTACCCGTGACCGAAGGAAAATAGTGTGCCTGTCATACGCTCTTAGATGATCCGCAATTTCGCCAGATGCAAGAACTCTGCCAAGGATACTTGATTCGAATCCCCCAATGCGCCTTTCTTTTGGGTATGAGTGACAAAACACCAGACCTGCATGCCGCCTACGCGCTGGATTCCCCGGAAGACCACAAGCGTCTCTATGCTGAATGGGCCGGGGATTACGACGAAGGCTTTGCCACGCGCGAGGACTATCAGCTGCACATCCATACCGCCCGCGCCTTTGTCGGCGCCGGCGGGCAAGGGCCTGTGCTTGATGTAGGTGCAGGCACTGGCCTGTGCGGCGCGGTTCTGGCCCGGCTGGGTGTGGGACCGATAGATGCCACCGATATCAGCGCCGAGATGCTGGATCAGGCCATGCGCAAGGATATCTACCGCGACGCCATTGAGGCCGATCTGAACGAAGGCATCCCGGTGCCGCGCGATAGTTACTCCGGAATCGTTTCATCCGGTTCGTTCACCCATGGCCACCTCGGGCCAGAAGCTTTGACTGCACTGCTGCGTGCGGCCCGCCCCGGTGCTCAATTCGCGCTGTCGATCAATGCCCAACATTATGAAAAGCTGGGATTTGCCGAAGCCCTGCACCGGTTAGCGCAAGGCCAGATTCGAAACCTGACCCTGCCCGAAGTTCGCATCTATGGCGATCTTGCATCTGGCCCCAACAAGGATGACACAGCGCTGATAGCCCTGTTCGACCGCGCTTAGGCCGACTTACCGCCCCTTCCACACAGGATCACGCTTTTCAGCAAAAGCGCGGGCGCCTTCCAGATTGTCTTCAGAGCCATAGAGGGTATCAACCGTCGGCAATTGCCGCCCGGTGATCCGGTTCATGGCATCCTGAAATTTGGAATCTTCGGCATCGCGTACGATTGCCTTGATCGCGGCATAAACCAAGGGCGGGCCGCTGGCCAAAAGACGCGCCAGTTCCCATGCCCGATCCATCAACTGATCACCTGGAACGATTTCGTTCACCAACCCCCAGTTCTTCGCTTCATGCGGGTCGAACCAGCGTCCGGTCAAAAGCAGTTCCATCGCCACGTGATACGGAATACGTTTTGGCAGTTTGACACTTGCGGCATCGGCCACTGTGCCTGAGCGGATTTCCGGCAGCGCAAAACTGGCGTGTTCCGCAGCAAGGATCATGTCGGCGCTCAGGGCCAATTCTAACCCGCCGCCGCAGGCAATCCCGTTGACGGCTGCGATGACCGGCTTGTTCATGTCCCGCAGTTCCTGCAGCCCGCCAAAGCCACCAACGCCATAGTCTCCGTCGACTGCGTCTCCGTCAGCGGCTGCTTTCAAATCCCAGCCGGGGCAAAAGAACTTCTCTCCACCCCCGGTCAGGATTGCGACGCGCAGATCAGGATCATCACGGAAGTCACGAAACACCTCGCCCATGACGCGGCTGGTCGCCAAATCAATCGCGTTCGCTTTGGGACGGTCCAAAGTGACTTCCAGAATAGCGCCATCGCGCTTGGTTTTGACCGGGTTCATTTACTTGCCTTTCGGATCAGAGCATCCACCGCTATGGCACGGTCCGGTGTGCAGATCAGTGGGTTTATTTCAACTTCGCTGACATGGGATGCATTGGCAATGACGTAGGCCTGCACCGCATCGACAGCGTCCAGGATGGCCTCAATCTCTGCCGCTGGTTTGCCGCGATATCCCCCCAGCAAAGGGGCGCAGTTCAATTTACCCAGCGCCTCTTTCACCGTGGTGCGAGAGGATGGGATCAAAAGTGAAACCGTGTCGCGCAGGATTTCAGTCAACACACCCCCTGCACCCAGCGTCAGAACGAACCCGTGGGCCGGATCTCGGGTCACGCCGACCAACAATTCTGCCACGCCGCCAACAGCCATTTCCTCAATAAGGACCTCTTCGGTTCCGATTTCCGCCGCGACTTCAGCCACGGCGTCCGCGTGAACCTCAAGGCGCACGGCCGCATGTTCCGACTTATGCGCCAACCCGACGCCCTTGATCGCAAAAGGACCAGTCAGCGCGGCAGAGGCTTGTTTCGCCAGATCCGGCGTCACCACAACGTTGTGCGGCACACAAACACCGAATTCCGCAAGAGCCTGCTTGGCTTCTGCTTCGGTCAGAACGTGATCTGCAACGGTATCCGAGGGCAACAGGACCGGTTCGGCCTCCGTTGCTTGCGGCCGCGCGGCCGCCTCAATTGCCGCAAGCGCTTCGTGCAATCCGGCAAAAGGGATAACACCGCCATCGAGTAATCGATGTGCAACGTCTTCGGGTAAAAGCTCCGGCAGTGTCGCCGTTACCGCAAAGGGACGCCCCGTCTGAGCAACGCAGTTCAACGCAGCCTGCGTGGCGCATTCCCAATCGGTCGCATCCGTGTGCGGATAGTCGAGAATCGCCATAGTCAGGGCCTGTTCAGGGTTCATCATTGCGGACCACGCCCGTGTCATGGCCTGCGTATCCCGCCAGATATAGGTGTGATAATCCAGCGGGTTCGCCAGTGCTACCATCGGTCCCAAGGCATCGCGCAGGTCAGCTTTTTGTGCTTGCGACAACGGCGGGAAGTGCAGGTCGCGCCCCTCGGCCATGTCGGCCGCCAGACTTGCCTCACCACCCGAACAACTGATCGATCCCAAGCCGTTCGTATCCAACCGCCCGGACACGTGCAGCAGCTTGAGGCATTCCAGGAAACTGGGAATGTCATCCAAACGCGCGATCCCAAGGCGATCCAGAAATGCCTGCGCGCCCGCATCACCACCCGCCAACGAGGCTGTATGGGAAATCGTCGCCGCCTGTGCATGGGCGGACCGGCCCACTTTCAGCGCAACAATCGGCACGTTACGATCCCGAGCCTTTTTGGCCAGCGCCTCCCATTTGCGCAGGTCACCGAACCCCTCGATATGGACGCCAATCGCTGTGATCCGGTCATCATCCAACAGGGCCGAGGCGATGTCGGCCTGATGGGTCTGCGCCTGATTCCCACTGGTCAGCATAAAGGCCAGCGGCAAGGCCCGGCGCTGCATCGTCATATTGATCGCTATGTTCGAACTTTGCGTCAGGATCGCCACACCGCGATCTACCGGTCGCATGCCGTGCTGATCGGGCCAAACAGCGGCACGGTCTAGCCCGTTGACGAAGCCATAACAGTTTGGCCCGAGGATCGGCATCTCGCCTGCGGCCTGCACCAAACGGACCTGCAAATCTGCACCCTGATCGTCCTCGGCATGCGCTTCGGTAAATCCCGAGGCAAAACACACTGCGCCCCCGGCCCCCATGGCCGAAAGGACCGCGACAGTCTCGATCGTTGCATGACGGTTGATGCCAACAAAGGCTACGTCGGGGGCCGCTGGAAGGTCCTCAAGGCGTGCAAAAGCACTCAGACCCGCGATTTGACCGGCTTTTGGGTGGACCGGCCAGATGTCGCCCTGAAACCCGAATTTCCGGGCCTGTTCGATCACTGAGACGCACCAGGCGCCGCCGCCAATCACAGCGATGGATGTGGGGTGCAAAACGCGTGACAGGGAAGACATCAGGCGGCCCCCTCCATCACGCACCGAGTGCCCTCAAAAGATCGCGACTGATAATGTGGCGCTGAATTTCACTGGTCCCGTCCCAGATACGTTCGACCCGCGCGTCGCGCCAGAACCGCTCAAGCGGGTAATCGTCCATCAGACCCATGCCGCCGTGGATTTGAATGGCAGCATCGGTGACTCGCGCGAGCATTTCCGAGGCATAGAGCTTGGCCGAGGCGATTTCGCGATTTGCGGGCAGCCCTTTGTCCAGACGGTCGGCTGCAGCCAACGTCAACAAGTCCGCCGCGTCAATCTCGGTGATCATATCTGCGATTTGGAAGGACACGCCCTGAAACTTGCCGATCTTCTGGCCGAACTGTTCGCGCGTGGCGGAATAGTCCAGCGCATAGTCGAAAGCGCGGCGTGCGCGGCCTACGGACATGGCAGCAACCGTGATACGGGTCGCATAAAGCCAGGTGTTCATCACTTCAAAGCCGCCATCAACCTCACCTAGAACCTGGGCGTCCGGCAGACGGCAATCATCGAAATCAAGAACCATGTTCTTGTAACCGCGATGACTGACCGATTTGTACCCGTCCCGGATGGTGAAACCGGGCGTTCCGCGATCCACCAGAAACGCCGTAATGCGTTTTTTGGGGCCTTTTGGCGTCTGATCCTCGCCGGTCGCGATAAAAACGATGATGAAATCCGCGTGCTCCGCGCCCGAGATGAAATGCTTGGTGCCATTGACCACCCAGTCTCCGCCATCCCGCACCGCGGCGCACTTCATTCCACGAACATCTGACCCGGCACCGGGCTCGGTCATTGCCAGCGCGTCCATCCTTTCGCCACGCACGGCGGGCATCAAGTATCGTTCGACCTGCTCGCCCTCACACGCCATCAGGATGTTCTGAGGACGCCCGAAGAAGTGATTCAGCGCCATGGACCCGCGGCCCAGCTCACGTTCGACCAGCGCGAACTCCAGATGGTTCAACCCTGCACAACCGACGCTTTCGGGAAAATTACAGGCATAAAAACCCAGTTCAATCGTCTTGCGCTTGATCTCATCCGCGATCTCTTCCGGGACTTCGCCGGTGCGCTCGACCAGCGCCTCATGCGGGTAGATTTCGTTTTCCACAAAGCTGCGAACGGTAGAGACGATCATCTCTTGTTCGTCGGACAATCCATATTGCATCGGGCGTCTCCACATCTGGCGTTGCGGCATATTCTGACGCGGCTTGTCATTTGAAACGTGCAGAAATAGAAGTTTACCATGCAAGAATGGACTAAATCACCCTCTGCACCGCAGCAAATCGGGGTTCTTCTGTTCGACGGATTCTCGAACCATTGCCTGGCCAACACGGTCGAGCCGCTGCGCGCTGCAAACACTCTGGCCGGACGTAATTTGTACGATTGGCAGTTCCTTGCGTTGGAGGGTGGTCCGGTGACATCCTCATCCGGGCTGCAGGTCGCGCCGCATCGCCCACTCCAGATCGCCAGTGGGGACATGCTGATGGTCATGCCATCTTATGGATTCCGCACGCATGGCGGGTGGCGCACTCTTTCAGGCCTGCGTTCTGCGGATCAGCGGTTCAAAGTGCTGGCGGGCCTCGACACTGGCAGCTGGCTTTTGGCTCAAGCAGGGCTGCTGGACGGGCATCGCGCCACGATACACTGGGAAGAGCTGACCGGATTTACAGAAAGGTTCCCCGATGTCGAAGCCCACCGCGAGCGCTATGTCATCGACCGCAATCGCATCACCTGTTCCGGGGCCATGGCGGCCTTTGATCTGGTGCTTCATCTGATTGCACGGGATCAGGGACAGGCCCTGGCGCTGGAAGTGTCGCAACTGTTCATGACCCGCGATTCAGCGCGCTCGCATGCGGGCGGTGCCGGCGCGACCAGCGGTTACGTGAACAAGGCGCTGGCCTTGATGCAGGAACACCTTGAGATCCCCTTGCCAGTGTCCGAAATCGCAAGCCGGGTTGGCCGATCGCAGAAAGCCTTGTCCGTCCGCATGCAGTCCGAGCTGGGCGCGGGTCCCGCGCAGGTTTACCGCCGCCTGCGCCTGAATCTTGCGCGCAAACTGGTGGCAGAAACCGACCTGAGCATCGGTGAGGTTGCCCTGCGCGCGGGCTATGACGACCCCAGCGCCCTGACCCGTGCCTTCAAAGCCGAATTCGGGGTCACGCCGCGCGCGCTTCGGGCCAGCTAGGTATACATCTGTTTCTTGTAGGCCCTTGTCCGGGTCGTCGCCTCGGCCGATCCGTCATGATATGTGCCAAACCACTTGTCGAACGGAATTTCAGAGGTGCCGTAGTTGCATTCAAAATACCGGTGGTGAAGCTGGTGAAAGAAATCACCGGCACGGGCGGCATCCGTGTCTCCGGCCTTTAGTTTTTCAAACCCGGAATGAGACAACACGGGGCTGATCTGCTGGAAGGAGGCGTGGAACAGTACATGCAAAGGGTGCGACGGCACGATCAGGTGAATGAAATAGGTCGTGAAGTACAGCAAGTTCTCGTACCAGTGGTTCGAGATTCCCGACCAAGGCCCAATGTTCACGTTTCGATGATGCACAGCATGCACGTATTTGTAGAGCTTCGGGTGATGTTCCAGCCGGTGCACCCAGTAAAAGTGCAGACCTGACCACATCGGGATAAACACCATCCACACAACGAACCAGACCGGCGCGCCGGACCACGTGATGGTTGGCACATAGCCGTTGGCCATCGCCCAGTAGATGATCCACTGATAAACGGTCGCGACGGTCATCGCGCTGCCCAGCGTCCACCAGATATTGTCCAGAACCTGATTGCGGAATGTGAACGTACCATTGTTGCGGGTCAGGTCGCGGCGGTCGAACTTTTTGTACATGCCCTGCCCTTTTCGCATGTACAGCCACCAGTGCAGCCCACCTGCGACGAGTATCTGGGGCACCATGTTCAGCAGCCAAATGCGAAACATCCAACCCGGGGCAAAGCTTTGCATACTTTCCAAGGACGGGAAAAAGATAGCATAGGCGGTAACCGCCAGCGCAAGGCACAAGGTCAATGCCGTAATCTGCAGCCACGCCCCGCTGTACCATTTCAGCACGGCTGACGGACGTGGTGGCCAATTGAACAAGGGGTTTAACCCCACCGGACCTTCAGGATGATAGTGCCAGCGGGCGGATTCCGGATTCTGTGTAGTGTCAGACATGGTCGTTACCCTGATAAGGTTGTCATGTGGCGTAGTCAGAGCCGCCATCGTCCAATATGGCCTTGATCTCTCGCAGATGAGCCTGGGCCTGATCGGGATAGTCTTCCAATTCTTGGGCAGTCTTTTCGGCAATCTCATCTGGCAGGACGCGCAATGGCTGGCCGGTCTGCAGCGCTCGGATGTAGGTTTCCGCTGCGCGTTCAAAATAATAAAGCCTGTTAAAGGCATCTGCCGGGTCACTGCCGATCACAAGAACACCGTGATTGCCCATGATCATGACCTTTTTCTTGGGGTCCGACAGCATGGATGCACAGCGCTCACCTTCGCTCTCAAAGGCGAGGCCTCCGAATTCCTGATCGATGACATACCGGTTATAGAAAGTAGCCGTGTTCTGATCGATCGGGGGCAAGGTGCTATCCGCCAACGATGCCAGGACCGTCGCAAAGATCGAATGCACGTGCATCACACAGCGCGCATGCGGACAGTGGCGGTGGATTGATCCGTGCAGACCCCAAGCCGTCGGATCCGGGGCACCGGGTTGGTTCATCACATCGGGATCATTTGCGTCCAGAAACAGCAGATTTGACGCTTTGACCCGTGCAAAGTGCATCTGGTTCGGGTTCATCAAAAATTGCGTACCTTCCGGGTTCACCGCAAGGCTGAAATGATTGGCAACGCCTTCGTGCATGTTCAATCGCTCGACCCAGCGAAAGGTTGCAGCCAGATCAACTCGTTCGGCCCAGTGGTCGATATTGGCGCGCAGGTTTGTAACAGTCATTCCGGGCTCCTTTGCGGATAGCTGAGAACTTTCGGAAATCGTGCCTGTAGCGTCAAAAATTGACCAACGAAAAAAACGCAACTATTCCATTAGCTGAACTAATGGCAAGGTTATACGCATGCAAAAACCACTTCCTCCGCTGGGTTGGCTCCGCACGTTTGAGGCAGCGGCGCGGCACTTGTCCTTTACCGGCGCAGCCCGGGATCTGAACATGACGCAAAGCGCGGTCAGCCAGCAGATCAAGTCCTTGGAAGGGTACCTTGGCCAGCCTTTGTTTTTGCGTCGACCACGTGCGTTGGAACTGACCGAAGCGGGCATCACGTATCTTCCGGTGGTGCGCGAGGCATTTCGGACACTGGTACGTGGAACTCAGGCCGTGACCGGCGCCCAGCAGAACGCGGTTCAGGTTCAAAGCAACATCACCTTTGCCGTGAATTGGTTGGCGCCCAGACTGCCGAAATTTCGGGTACAGCATCCCGAGGTGCAACTGAATATCTTTACTGAGCTTTGGGAGCCGCGCGAAATGGCCGAAGGGGCCGCCGTGGAAATCCGTTATTCACTACGGCCGTCAGATACGGTTAGGACCGAATTGCTGAGAACGGATCATTATTACCCAGTCTGTGCGCCGGGCTATCACGTGACGTTGGACAACCTGCAACAGCACCCGCTTTTTGACTGCTCAAACCTTCTGTCGAATTGGCTGGGGTGGACCGAGGAACAGGGTCTAAATTGGGAAAATCCTGCAATTACTTATTCGACCACCTACTTGGTCAGCCTGTCCGTAGCCATGGCTGGCGGAGGGCTGTGTCTGGCGCATGACACAATTGCCAGTGACCTGATTGCGCAAGGTCGTTTAGTAGCCCCGTTCGCCCATCGCGCACCCATGCCTGAAGCCTATTATCTGCTTCTGTCACCGCGCGCCGAAGAAAGCCCCGGTGCTATAGCGTTTGCCAATTGGGTTCGCCGCGAGCTGGAGCATGATACACAGAAATAACCGAGGCTTGCTCCCGCCCATCATCGATGCCCTGCCGGGCGTCTCTTCTGGTTGGACAGTGCAGCGCTGACGCGCTGCGTGACGGTTTGATGATACCTGTTCACAAGGGGTTGAACCTTCCTGCGCATTCGGGAAAGTTGGGCCATGGAACACACACCCTTCCCTAGTTGGCCCGATGTCGCCCCCCGTCTGATTGCCGTAGCCGCAGGTCGTGAAGCTGCAGATTCGGTCATTCGCGGCGGAATCTGGGTAAATGTGCACAGCCGCGAAACCCTTCCGAACCATGACATTGCGATCGCTGATGGGCGCATCGCTTACGTCGGACCCGATGCATCACATTGCGCCGGCCCAGAGACTCAGGTCATCGAGGCCACCGGGCGTTATATGATCCCTGGCCTGTGTGATGCGCATATGCATATCGAGTCGGGCATGCTAACCCCGGCTGAATTTGCCCGCGCTGTCATTCCGCATGGAACCACCAGCATGTTCACCGACCCGCATGAGATTGCAAATGTCCTTGGCCTGGACGGCGTGCGCATGATGCATGACGAGGCGATGATGCAACCGGTGAACATCTTTACCCAGATGCCGTCCTGCGCCCCATCTGCGCCGGGACTAGAAACGACGGGGTACGAAATCACCGCCGAAGACGTGGCCGAAGCGATGAACTGGCCCGGCATCATCGGCTTAGGCGAGATGATGAACTTTCCCGGTGTCATCAATGGCGACCCAAAGATGCTAGCGGAAATCGCCGCAACGCAACGCGCCGGGAAAACCGTAGGAGGACACTACGCTTCGCCTGATTTAGGGCCTGATTTTGCCGCCTATGTTGCTGGGGGTCCGGCGGATGATCACGAAGGTACCTGCGAGGCAGACGCGATCGCACGTGTTCGGCAGGGGATGCGGTCGATGATGCGGCTGGGCTCGGCCTGGTATGACGTGGAAAGCCAGATCACTGCGGTCACGAAAAAAGGGTTGGACCCGCGCAACTTTATCCTGTGCACCGACGATTGCCACTCAGGCACGCTGGTTAATGACGGCCATATGAATCGCGTGGTTCGGCACGCCATCGCTTGCGGATGTGATCCGCTGATTGCCCTGCAAATGGCGACGATCAACACGGCGACCCATTTCGGGCTGGAACGTGAGATCGGCTCGATCACACCGGGGCGGCGCGCGGATATTATCCTTAGCTCGGACCTGAAAGAACTACCCATCGAAACCGTGATTGCGCGGGGTCAGATCGTGGCTGAGAACGGTAAAATTACCGTGGGTTGCCCGCACCTCAATTGGCCTGATACCGCCCGGAACACCGTGCATCTGGGGCATACCCTGACCGCTGCTGATTTCGAAATTCAAGCACCTGCAGGGGCAAACCGCGTGCAGGCCAACGTGATCGGCGTGGTGGAAAACCAGGCTCCGACCAAAGCTCTGAAAGCTGAACTGCCGATCATCGAAGGATTGGTCGAGGGCGACGACGATGTCTGCCAGATCGCGCTGGTTGAACGGCACCAGGCGACGGGCGGCGTGACGAACGCTTTCGTTTCCGGATTCGGATATCAGGGCAAAATGGCCATGGCCTCGACCGTGGCACATGACAGTCATCACATGATCGTAGTCGGCACGGATCGCGAACAGATGGCACTGGCCGCAAATCGGCTGGCCGAGGTGGGTGGTGGCATCACCATCTTCCGCGATGGGGAAGAACTGGCGCTGGTCGAATTGCCCATTGCGGGCCTGATGTCTGACAGCCCTGCATCACAGGTTGCTGCCAAAGCCGACGACATGGTTGCCGCGATGGAGGCCTGCGGGTGCACCCTCAACAACGCATATATGCAGCACTCACTATTGGCACTGGTCGTGATTCCGGAACTCCGGATTTCTGACCTGGGTCTGGTGGATGTGCGCACTTTTGAAAAGATTGATCTTCTGGAACCACTTGCATGACAATAATAAAAACACCCGACGCACCTAAACCGGAACAATTCACCGACCCCAAAGCGGCGGTCGCTCGATTGGAAGCGCTCTATGAACAAGCAACCCGCTTTCTGTGCGACAGTTTCTCGGCAGCCATTGAACACGGCGCACCAACTGCGCGGTTCAGAGCCTATTACCCGGAAATTCGTATCAGAACGTCGTCCTATGCACATGTCGACAGCCGCCTGAGTTTTGGCCACGTCTCAGAACCCGGCATTCATGCCACGACCGTTACGCGACCGGATTTGTTTCGGTCTTATTTGACCCAGCAGATCGCATTGCTGATCAAGAACCATGATCAGCCGGTTACGATTGGGCCGTCCGACACACCGATCCCGGTGCATTTCGCGGTTGCCAACAATCCCGATCTGCACGTCCCGCAACAGGGCGCGGCCGGATTCACGTTGCGCGATGTCTTTGACGTTCCCGACTTGACCACGACCAACGATGATATCGTCAACGGGGTGTACGACCACGAAGATGAAGCCGGCCCGCTGGCCTTGTTTACTGCCCAACGCGTCGACTATTCACTGGCCCGGCTTGCGCATTATACCGCGACGGATCCCAGCCATTTCCAGAACCATGTCCTGTTCACGAACTACCAGTTCTACGTCTCTGAGTTCGAGAATTACGCGCGCGCCCAATTGGCCGATCCAAACAGCGGTTACACCAGCTTTGTTTCGACCGGGAATGTCGAGATCACAGGCTCTGAGGAAGAGTTGGTCCAACCGCTGAAGCTACCGCAAATGCCGACCTATCACCTGAAACGCGAGGACGGGTCCGGGATCACGCTGGTCAATATCGGCGTTGGGCCTTCGAACGCAAAAACGGCCACTGACCATATCGCGGTGCTGCGACCTCATGCGTGGCTGATGGTCGGCCATTGCGCCGGGTTGCGCAACACGCAGGCGCTGGGGGATTTCGTTCTGGCCCACGCCTACCTGCGCGAAGACAAGGTGCTGGACGATGACCTGCCGGTCTGGGTTCCGATCCCGCCGCTGGCCGAGGTTCAGGTCGCGCTGGAAAGCGCCGTGGCCGAGGTCACCGAGTTGGAAGGATACGAGCTTAAGCGGATCATGCGCACAGGCACCGTCGCCTCGGTCGACAACCGCAACTGGGAATTGCGCGACCAATCCGGCCCTGTGCAAAGGCTCAGCCAATCCCGCGCCATTGCACTGGATATGGAAAGCGCAACCATCGCCGCAAATGGCTATCGGTTCCGGGTTCCCTACGGCACGTTGTTGTGTGTTTCTGACAAACCGCTACACGGCGAATTAAAGCTTCCGGGCATGGCATCTGCCTTTTATACCACCCAGGTCAGTCGCCATCTTGCAATCGGAATTCGGGCGATGGAACATCTGCGCGGCATGCCGTTAGAGCGTCTGCACAGCCGGAAATTGCGTTCATTCGACGAAACAGCCTTTCTCTGACGCAAAAAAGCAACGATTTCCCCATATTTTTAGGGTTTTCGACGCTACTATTCGTTGTGTTCGACCACAATATCCCGTTACAGTTACGCGGTGAGGCCCTATGTATCGGGCACGTTAAGGAGACCAAGAAATGGCAAAGCCTATGACAAAGACTCAGCTGGTGGCTGCTCTCGCTGAGGAAATGGGAACCGACAAGAAAGCTGCGAACGCAGCGTTGGAGGCCATGACCGGCCTGATCACCCGCGAAGTTTCAGCCGGCGGCGCAGTGACCCTGCCTGGCGTTGGCAAAATCTACTGCCGCGAGCGCCCCGAGCGCATGGTGCGCAACCCCGCCACCGGCGAGCAGTTCAAGAAAGAAGCGGACAAAGTGGTCAAAATGACCATTGCGAAAGCTCTGAAGGACAGCGTGAACGGCTGACCTCAGCTTTCACTGCAAACGATTGAGGGCCGCCGCTTGGGGGCCCTTTTTCTTTGCCTGATCTCAATTGACTTAATCAGAGCACCAGTATGCCCACTTTCACAGATGGGTATGAACAACCTTGAGCGCATGGTTCAGCATTGCTCGGTTGACCTCTTCATCAGCTAGAGAATTCGGAGCCAGCGTCGGCGTAAGTGAGGCTTTTTGCGTTCGCTCACCAACCGGAAGAACACGCCCCTCCATAACGGTTCCCCAAACATTAATGTCGCGGATCATCGCCGGGTCCACACTGAGGGGATTTTCATCCAGTACAGTCAGGTTAGCCCTTTTGCCTGGTTCGATACTTCCGATCTCATCACTCAGCCTGAGGGCGTAAGCCGCCTCGATTGTAACTCCGCGAAGCGCCATTTCAGCGGGCACCCTCTGATCCGCGCCAGCGATGCGACCGGACGTGGTTTCTCGATTGACAGCACACCACATCAGAAAAAGCGGGTCAGCAGGTGCCATCGGCATGTCGGAATGCAACGACCATGGAATTCCGGTGAGTGATAAGTCGCCTAAGCGAACCATCGAATCCGCTCGTTCCGGGCCAAGACCAACTTTTGAGTACTGATCCGCCAGCGCGGTAACGTAATATGGATTCCCGCTGACGATGGCTCCCAGCGCTCTGATCCGTTCGACCTGATCCGAAGCGCTGACAGCAAAATGCACTAATACGGTGCGGTGATCATATCTTGGGTTCCGGCGTAGATTCGATTCGAGCGTATCAAGAACCCGATCAAGTCCGGCATCACCATTGACGTGAATATGAATCTGATAGCCCGCGTCCCAGTAAATGCGGAACGCACGTTCAAACAAATCGCGGTCCATCATCCACTCACCGTCATGGCCATCAAGATAAGGATCACGAACCTGCATCAGCAGCGAATAAATTGCGCCATCTGCAAAAAGCTTTGCCTGCTTTGGCGCAAGACTTGTCATGCCACCATACCAAGAGGCCAGCTTTTCGGTTTCAGCAATGACTTGCGCATCATCCGAATAGGTCGCGACCATCGACTTTGCATCCACGATAAATGACCAGCGAAATGGCATGTCCGGGTTCGAGAAGACTTCGTTTACGCCGTCCTGAACCGGCTCAGAAAGAATCCCGCCCGGCTCATTGCCGAAGGTAATGCCTTTGGCGTGCATATAGTCGCGCGTGATTTCCAGGCCGGATCGCAGGCGTTCGGGGGTTGCGACCATATTCGCGATGTTAGGCAAAACTGCGAACAGGCCCTGTTCCCAAAACCGCGCCTCTTCAAAACTGCTTTGCTCTTTTGCTGACGGGCTGAAAGTTTCGAACTTGTCCCGGGTGACACCGCCACGCTCCATAGCCGCCGAGTTCAGTACCATCTCGTGACATGAGCGCGCCCAAACAAGAATGGGACGTGTTTCACTGATTGTATCGAGGTCAGAACGTGTCAACGGGCCGTAAAATGCCGGATGATACCCCCAGCTAAGCAAAGGTTCGTCTGGATTCGACTTTTCAGATTCCGCTTTGGCAAGACGCTCCATGAATTCTTGTTTGTCTGTGACGCGCGGCACGGTTCCGCTCGGCAAAACCCAATCCTCAATTGCGAGGATTTCTGACGACATTGTTAGGGCAGCAAGCACCGGATGGTCATGTTGTGCAATAAACCCAGGAACGATCACGTTATCAGCGAACGTCGTATCAATTTCGTAAGGCTGGTCGCCTAATACGCGCTGTACATCTTCCAGTGTTCCCGCCCAAAGAATTCTGTCACCGACAACAGCAACCGCTTCGGCCGTAGGGCGCGCATCATCCAGCGTGATGATTTCTCGCGCAGTGTAGATCGTTGCCTGAGGCAGCGAGACTATCGATCCGCCGATATCCTGCAATGATCCGGTTTCCGCCAAAACATGCTGCAAGGGCGTCAAAGTTGCAGCAGAAGCAATTCCAGCACCCACGAATCTCCGGCGGCCGATATCTTTCATAGTGAAGTTCCTTCAGACAGTACGGTTGGAATGGAATTCGGATTCAAAAAATGAACTACTTCCATTACATTATCTGAATTTCATTCATTGTCTCGCTCTGACACGAAAAAACCCCACAGAACATTCTGCGGGGTTTGATTTTTAGCGGCGCATCCGCCGCCTGTCGAAATTCAGGTTTTGGCTTAGTGAACAGTCTCAACCTTATGGAAGTCCAGATCACGATCTTCCGGCATTGAATCGATGCTCAGCACCTCTTTGCGCTTGGTGATCAGAATATAGATCACACAGGCCAAGTACAGACCGACGACCACGGCTCCGATCCACTGGATCTGCAGCCACTGGCTCTGGAACAGCAGGGTGAGGACAAACAACAATGCGACGTTGCCTGCGACGTAGATCGCCTTGCCGAACCGCTCGACTGTCAGGTTCAGGTTGTCGGTATAGAGGCGGATCAGGGAGTCCAGCGAGTTGATCACAAAGGTCACGCCCACGATCACCATCGCGATGTTGGTGATGCCCGCGGTGCTGATGCCGTTCAGGTGATAGTAGTAGAGAACGGTAAACCAGATCGCCAACGGGATCGACGGGAAGATCAGCAGCGCCGCCAGCAATTGCCAGGTTTTCAGCCCACCAACAAAGCGCGAGGTGAACTGGCCAATCATGATCGACCACGCAAACCACCAGAACAGGTAGAAGGCGTGATAATCAGTCAGCGGCAACACGAACTTGTGCAGATTGGCGAAATAGGCACCGATATTGCTGCCGGTTTCAACAATTCCGGTCATGCCCATGCCGGCGGCAATCCACATTCCGAGGATCAGCGTGAGGAACAGGATAGTCGAACCCACAGACAGGATACGGACGTATTTCAGGTCGGTTGACGAATAAGCCGCCGCCAGAATGACAACAAATACGATGACATAGAAAGTGGTGACCACGGATTCGCCATCTCCAACCTCGGGCAGATAGCCGGGCAGGTAGATCAGGAACAGGCTGGCGGTGAAGGCGCAGGTGCCAATGATGACCACGTTGTTGATCAGCTTGACCAGCGGGATCTCAAAGAACTTCACGCGGGGTTCGATGACGCAGAAATAGAACGCTGTCAGGAAGTAGAAGGCCCAGATTAGGAAACCCCAGAAGCCGAACTCGATGGCCAGCGGGTTTGCGAAGGCATAGGCTGGTTCCTCGGCATAGCCGCCAAACTCGGTCAGCGGGAACATGATCAGGCCGACATCCAGACCGGATGTGAACAGGATCGCAATGAAGGTGAACAGATGCACTGGCGTGACGCCCACACAACGCAGGTTCCACCATTTCACAACGAAGAAAGCGACCAGGCCCAATGCCAGTAGGACGCCGAAAGACAGAATATACTCCAAAAGCACCAACATTCCTCCCTTGGTTAGTCAGAGTGCGGATCGTATAGCTTTAATTGACTGGTCAATCAACAAAACTGCCAATGCTGAATGCAACAGGCGAAACCTGTGTTTATTTTGACGCGCGGCGCTTGCGCGTTTCAAATAATTCGGGAACAGTCGCGGCGTTTGGGAAAGGGTCACCATGGATCTGCGCGCCATAGCCATGGGGCTGGCATTTGCCTTCATTTGGTCGTCAGCCTTTACCTCGGCGCGGATTATCGTCGCCGATGCCTCGCCTCTGTTTTCACTGGCATTGCGGTTTCTAATTTCGGGGCTGCTAGGCGTCGCGATTGCGTGGGCCATGGGCCAAAACTGGAGGCTGACCCGCCCGCAGTGGTACGCGACCATCCTGTTCGGAATATGCCAAAATGCCCTTTATTTGGGTCTGAATTTCTACGCAATGCAGACCGTACAGGCGTCTGTTGCGGCGATTATTGCATCAACAATGCCCCTGATCGTCGCGCTGGCCAGCTGGGCTCTTTTACACGAAAAACTTAGACCGTTGGGCGTGTTCGGGTTGCTGGCCGGTTTCGCTGGCGTCGCGTTGATCATGAGCAGCCGGATAAGCGCGGGCGCAGACCTGTTTGGCGTCATGTTATGCGGGCTTGGGGCACTTGCGCTCAGCTTTGCGACCTTGGCTGTGCGCGGGGCAACCTCCGGCGGCAATTTCATGATGGTGGTCGGACTTCAGATGCTTGTGGGCGCGGCGATTCTGTTCCTCGCAGCCCCCATATTCGAGACGATCTATATTCACCCTAACGGTCCGTGGGTTCTGGCGTTTGCCTATACAACGCTGTTCCCGGGACTGTTAGCCACTCTGATCTGGTTCCTGCTGTTGAACAGGATCGGCGCGATCCGGGCCGCGACTTTTCACTTTCTGAACCCGGTGTTTGGTGTGGCCGTCGCCGCAGTTTTCCTGGGCGAAAAACTTGGGCCCATGGATGCAGTAGGTGTCGGTGTCACAACGCTGGGTATTCTTGCGGTGCAGTTGTCCCGGCAAACCGATCAGCGGAGCAAGGCCTCAACCTGACGCAACAGTTTCGGTGAATCCGGCTTGACGTTCGACCCATAGGTCGCAATCACTTCACCCGCTGGATCTATCAGGATCTTGTTGAAATTCCACTTGGGTACGAATCCCGTCTGCTGAGCAACCGCACGGTAGAACGGATGGGCCGCAACGCCCTTTACCGACGTGATGTCGGTCATGGGCAAGGTCAAGCCATAGTTCATCTCGCAGAACTGTTTGACCTCTGCCGCCGTGCCTAATTCCTGATTGAACGAATCCGAAGGGACGGCCAAAACCACGAGACCTCGATCAGCATAAATGTCATGGATCTTTTGCAAGCCAGCGTATTGCCCTGTGAACCCGCAATGGGATGCCGTGTTCACAACCAATACCGGCTTGCCTCGCCAATCCTCAAGGGACAAAGTGCCACCGTCGATCGAGACAAATTCACCGGTCAAAGGTGCTGCTTGAACCACGCGGGCAACCAGCAATAGGACGGATAACAGAAGCAGTCTGAACATGGCGTCACCTCCTTTATTGTGAATTACGTACGCGTCTGGCATTCGGATCACCTGCACGAGAACGCGAGCCGATTGAAATATGATTTTGATTTCCGCGCCAGTATGCCCAAATAAAGGCCCAAGTCACATCAACACCGGAGAAGCCATGACCCGCTACACCAAAGACCCCGAGGCCATTGCCGCTCTCTCACCCGAAGAATACCACGTCACCCAACGCAGCGGTACAGAACGCCCCGGCACCGGAAAACTGCTGAATAACAAGGAACCGGGTATCTACGTCGATATCGTCTCGGGCGAACCGCTGTTTGCCTCGGCCCACAAATACGAATCCGGGTGCGGTTGGCCCAGCTTTACCAAACCCATCGTGCACGAGCATGTCGAAGAAATCGAAGATCGCACGCTTGGCATGATCCGGACCGAGGTCCGCTCGAAACATGGGGATAGTCATCTGGGGCATGTGTTCCCCGACGGCCCGCGCGAACACGGCGGGCTGCGTTACTGCATCAACTCTGCCTCATTGCGGTTCATTCATCGCGATGAGATGGAGGCCGAAGGGTATGGCGAATACCTGATCCATGTGGAGGACATCCAATGACCACTGAACGCGCTGTTCTTGCCGGAGGTTGCTTTTGGGGCATGCAGGACCTGATCCGCAAGCTACCCGGTGTGTCTGGCACCCGCGTCGGCTATACCGGCGGCGACGTACCCAACGCCACCTACCGCAACCACGGCACTCATGCCGAAGGGATCGAAATCATTTTCGACCCCTCGCGGATCACCTATCGCGACCTGCTCGAGTTCTTCTTTCAGATCCATGACCCGACAACAGTGAACCGTCAGGGCAACGACCGTGGAATGAGCTATCGCTCGGCCATTTACTATGTAAATTCTGCGCAAAAACAGATGGCCGAAGACACGATTGCCGACGTGAATGCCAGCGGTATTTGGCCGGGCAAAGTCGTCACCGAGGTCGAACCCGTAGGCGATTTCTGGGAAGCCGAACCTGAACATCAGGATTACCTTGAACGTATCCCCAACGGCTATACCTGCCACTTCCCACGCCCCGATTGGGTTCTGCCCAAACGCGACGCAGCTGAGTAACTGGTTGGCCCCCTTACTAGCGGGGGCCTAACCAGACGCCATCCTTGGGCGCCCGCTGGCTTCGACCGTGATCATCGCTTCGACAAACACGTCCTGCGCTTCGATGCGCGCAGTGCGGATGTCGCGATCGACAACCACCCGGATATCTGCTGCTCCGGCCTGTCGCACTGCACCCTCGGCCTGATCCCTCAGAACCGTTTCCAGCAACGCCAGCGCCTTGTCGGATTCTGTGAAGTCCTGCGGCCCTTCTTCCAGATGAACCCGGTAGCGCCCTTCGGACGGGGACGTCACCGTTCCCGATCTGCGCAACGTAAGCCGGCCAACAACTGCCCCAATCGCGTTGGCCACGCCTGCGTGTTGCGGCAGGATCATAGTGCAATGCAAACGATCCCCGACGGCCGGGTAGTAACTTGGGGCCGAAGCGCCAAGACCTACCACATCCACGTTCAGCGATGCGTCCAGCGCCAGCAAACCGCGATGCCGCTCCAGCCCTTTCTGCATCAGGACATGCCGAGCCAGGTCGGCAGGCGGAAGACCAAATCCTTCGGCTTCTTTCGCAAAAGCGGTCTCTAACAAGGTCAAAGATGTCTGTTCGGTCAGTTGATCTACGATCATCTGCGCCAACTGTTCCGGGGTGGCGGCCAACCTGTCGCCAGTCCCCACCCGCTTGCGCGCAACCAGCTCCAGTGCCTTGTGGGCTGCTTCCGCATCCCAGACATCCAATCGGCCCAAAACGTGGCTGGCATCCGATGGCGTCACACCCGAAACCTGAACGACACCGCGATCCACCAGACGCGACAAAGCTCCGTTCTCCATACGGGTGCGCAGCAGGTCACTTAGGGGCATGACGTTCTCGCCCAGCCTCTCCAACAGCGACTCTTCGCGCGCACCCAACCCGTCGGCGTTGATGCCGGGAACACGGCGGGCGAACCGCGTGTCATGCTCACCGACAGTCGTCGCCCTTAGTTGGGTATCCAGAACGGCGTGAACGACCTCAGGTGCCTCGGCGGCAATCAGGGAAACCGGCAGCACCCGTCGCGGCCCCAAAAACACACCGCCACCCAGCCCTTCGGTGACCACATGCACCTGACTGTCACCGCCTAAACCGTGGGTCCGCATCGCCACGGCCTCAACCATTGTACGGAATCCGCCGACCTGCGCCCCTGCCGGATCAATCGCCGGTTTACTGTCCCGGATCAGCGCGACATCGGTGGTCGTACCGCCAATATCTGACACCAGCGCGTTTTGAACCCCAGTCAGCCAGCTTGCACCGACGATCGAGGCCGCAGGACCACTAAGGATGGTTTCAATCGGCCGCTCCCGCGCCTGTTCTGCGCTCATCAGCGCGCCGTCACCACGCACAACCATCATCGGGGCCGTGATCCCCAGATCAATCAACCGATCCTGCGCCCGCCCGATCAAACGGTCGATCATGCCAATCAAACGTGCGTTCAAAACCGCCGTGACCGCGCGCTTCGGACCGTTCAGTTTGGCCGACAACTGATGAGAGCACGTTACCGGAGCCCCGGTTTTCTCGGCAATGACACGCGCGGCATGCAATTCATGCGCCGGGTTCCGCGTTGCGAACTGCGCGGCAACCGCAAACCCAGAAACATCTTTGTGCGACGCCAAAAATGCTTCCAACGCATCGACATCCAATGGAGCAGCCTCACCCCCGGCGTGGCTATGCCCACCGCCAATCACCAGCGCTGGATCACCCTTCAGCGCATCGCGCAACCCATGTTTCTCAAGGTCTGCTTCCTTGAACCCGATGTAAATCAGTGCGACTCGACCACCCTGCCCTTCGACCAAGGCATTCGTTGCCAACGTCGTCGACAAAGACGCCATTGAGATCTGCTCCGGCGACACCTGTGCTTGATCCAACACTGCCGAGATCGCCTGACCAACCCCAATGGCCAGATCAGCGCGCGTTGTCAGGGATTTGGCCGAGGCGATCACCTCTTTCTCGTCCCGGATCAGCACCGCATCCGTATAGGTTCCACCCGTATCCACCCCCAAAGCCAACGCCATCGGGATCTCCTTCCTGTTCGCTGTTCACGGGTGTAGCGGTTTGGACCGACACGTCCAGCCTGTTTGCGTCACTTACGATAATCGTTTCACCGCCCAGCGCGCGGCGTCCGCCACCGTTGGGTCAGGATCATCGGCAAGCGACTGCGCGACGGGCATCAAATCCGACTGTTCCGAATTGCCAATCGCATAAAGCACATTGCGCACAAACCGATCCCGCCCGATCCGCTTGATCGGCGAGCCCGAGAACTTGGCCCGAAACGCCGCATCATCCAACACAGCAAGCTTGGACAGCGGTGGCGCTTTCAGATCATCACGTGCGGCATACCGCACATCGCTCGCTGCGATGGCGAATTTGTTCCACGGGCACGCTGCCAAACAATCGTCGCATCCGTAAATCCGGTTTCCCAGCTTTTGGCGCAGCTCTTCGTCAACCGGCCCTTTATGTTCGATCGTCAGATACGAAATGCAACGCCGCGCATCCAACTGATACGGGGCGGGAAACGCCTCCGTCGGACAGGCGCTCAAACAAGCTCGACAATTACCGCAATGGTCAGTTTCAGCCATGTCTGCAGGCAGGTCCAACGTCGTAAAAACAGAGCCTATAAAGGCCCAATTTCCCCAGTCGCGGCTTACGAGATTGGTGTGTTTTCCCTGCCAGCCCAGCCCTGCCGCATGGCCCAAAGCCTTCTCTGGCACAGGCGCGGTATCAACAAAAACTTTTACCTCTCCACCGGCTTCCGCAATCAGCCAGCGCGCCAGCCGTTTCAGCCGCTTTTTGACCAGATCGTGGTAATCCTTGTTCTGCGCATAAACAGAAATCGCCGCCTTGTCCGGGTGGTTCAACACATCAGTCGGATCATGCTCGGGCGTATAGCTCTCGGCCAACATGATCACCGACCGCGCCTCGGGCCACAATGCGGCCGGATCGCCGCGCCAATGGGTCCGCTCGGCCATCCACCCCATCTGCCCGTGATACCCGGCATCCAGAAAGGCCTTCAGACGCGGCGGTACTTCGGGCACATCCCAAGGTCGGCAAATACGACAGGATACAAACCCCTCGCTCAGCGCCTGCGCCACAACCTTTTCTTTTAGACCTGATCCGCTCTTCATCTGGCTGCAAATATCCTAGGGGGTGAATTGGCCCACCGGGCCAAGAGGGGGCCGACAGCCCCCTGAACCCTCACCCTATCAGAAATCCAGATCGGCGTAATGCGGCGGTGGCCGGAACCCTGGCACCTGATCCGCCAAAATCGATCGGAACGCGGGTCGCGACTTGATCTTGGCGTACCAATCCTTGACCGCCTGAGAACGGTTCCAATCTACGTCCGAGATGTAATCCAGCGCAGACAGATGTGCGGCAGCTGCAAAATCAGCCAATGTCATCTGATCACCTGCCAGCCAGCGACGGTGATCCAGCAGCCATGCCATATAATCCAGATGATACTTGATCGCCTTCGCGCCTGCCTTGACGTTTTTGCTGTCGGGATAACCCTCGCCCGTCACCTTCTTGTTCACCCGCTCATACAGCAGTCTCGATGTCACTTCGTGATGGAACTTGTCATCAAACCACCCCACCAGACGCCGTACCTCGTAACGCGCTTCAGGTTTTTTGGGCATCAGCGGAGGTTCAGGGCGGGTTTCTTCGATATACTCACAAATGGCGGCGCTCTCCGCCATGACCTGCCCATCAAGACGCAATACCGGTACTTTTCCGGCAGGGTTGCGGCGCAGGAAATCCGGGTCTTGTTCCCAGTATCGTTCCTCGACCAGCTCAACCTCGATCTTCTTTTCCGCAAGCGACAGGCGCACCTTGCGGCAATACGGGGACAGGGGAACATGAAACAGACGCGCCATAATCTTCCAATCGAACCAGTGAATACCCCCCAGCTTTAGCCTTGAGGGGCATAGGGTTTCAATCCTCGAAACAATCCGCGCGACCATCTGCGCGGATGGTGGCCGCCCCATCCAGTATGGATGCCGCCCGTCTGCGGGTCCGAACCGATGGGTCTGTGACGGATCTATTGCGAGGGGACGGCAGGATCGCCGCCAGCCGTGCCGCCTGAACCGACGACAACTTAGACGCACTCGTTCCATAGTATCGCTGTGCTGCCGCTTCGACCCCGAAGACCCCCTGTCCGGTCTCGGCAACGTTCAGATAGACCTCCAGAATCCGCTGTTTGCTCCAGAAGATTTCGACGACGGGCGTAATCGACGTTTCAAGCGCCTTGCGCACCCAACTGCGCCCCTGCCACAGGAACACGTTCTTCACGACCTGCTGGGTAATGGTCGAGGCACCCCGGCTGCCGCCATCTTCCAGCGCATCTCGGATTGCTTCAACGTCAAAGCCCCAATGCAGGCAGAAATTGGCATCTTCGGCGGCGACAGCAGATCTGCCCATAACCGGGGCAATTTCCTCTATCGGCACCCAATCACGCTCAACCTTTCCCAATCGTCGCCATTCTGACCAGATCGTATGAGTCACCGGCGGATTGACCACCGAGTACAGCAGGACCAACCCAACGATGAAGGCCACGACACCCAAAGCGGCGCGTGTGACCCAACGACGAATCCGCGGGATCAGTGGCCTTTTTGACTTTGACGCCTTGCTTTTCTTTTTGCTCGACTTGCGCGCTGCTGTTCTTGCCATTTTGTTGCTATACGACGCTGTGGCCGGGTTTGGAACGGTTTATCTTGCCTGATCTGAGCGTTGCGCGGGTATGCAATCTTAAGCAAGGCCGGTCCGTAAATTGAAAACCCCGCGTGTCCTTGGTGACACGCGGGGTTCTGATTTAGTCTAACTATTTCCGCTTACTCGGCGGGAACAGCAGTTGCCTCGGTTGTCAGAGGATGGCTGAGCTTGTTCAGCATCTCTTTCGGGCAAACCTGAAGGAAGTTGGCCTTTTCGACCTCCCAATGTTGCAGAATGTCAGCGGCCTTGCGGCTGTTGGTTTCAGCCTGATGTGTTTCGATCAGCGATTTCAACTGATCTTCCCAATGGTCGACGGTCACCGGACAGGTCACTAGCGTTTCCATGTTCATCAGCTGTCGGGCCTTGCCTTCGGGGTCGTACAGATAAGCCATACCGCCCGTCATGCCTGCGCCAAAGTTGGCACCGATGCCACCCAGGATCACCGCGATACCACCGGTCATGTATTCACAGCCGTTCGAGCCACAGCCCTCGATCACCACAGTGGCGCCCGAGTTCCGAACCGCAAACCGCTCACCCGCGCGGCCAGCCGCAAACAGGTGTCCATCGGTTGCGCCGTAAAGAACGGTGTTGCCGATAATGGTGTTCTCGTCCGCTTTCAGGGGGCTGACCTGCGGCGGACGCACGACGATTGTGCCCCCGGACAGGCCTTTACCGACATAGTCGTTGGCATCACCCGACACCTCGAGCTTTAGACCCGGGGCCGCGAAGGCCCCAAGCGACTGACCGGCCGAGCCCTGCAGTTTCACGTGCAAGTGGTCCGGCTGGAACGTGTTCCGCATCCCGAAATTCTGCACGATATGGCTGGACACTCGCGTGCCCACGGTCCGATGCGTGTTCTGAACCGCATAGGACAGCTGCATTTTCTCACCGTCTTTCAGGAACCGTGCAGCATCGCGCACAATCTCCGCATCAAGCGTATCGGGCACTGCATTGCGATCTCTGTCGCGGTTGTAGACGATGTTATGGGCACCATCGACGGTGATCAGCAGCGGGTTGAGGTCCAGATCATCCAGATGCGCTGAACCGCGGCTGACCTGCGCCAACAGATCTGCCCGTCCGATGATATCGTCAATCGACCGCGCACCGAGGCTGGCCAGCAGCTCGCGCACTTCCTGTGCGTAGAAGGTGATCAGGTTGACGACCTTATCGGCGTTGCCGGTGAATTTTGCCCGCAGGGATTCGTCCTGCGTACACACACCGACCGGGCAGGTGTTCGACTGACACTGACGCACCATGATACAGCCCATCGCGATCAGAGCAGCGGTGCCGATACCGTATTCCTCGGCCCCCATCATCGCAGCCATGACGATGTCACGACCGGTACGCAAGCCGCCATCGGTCCGCAGGGTCACGCGGTCGCGCAGGTTGTTCATCGCCAGAACCTGATGTGCCTCGGTCAGGCCCATCTCCCACGGCAGACCGGCGTATTTGATGCTGGTCGCCGGAGATGCCCCGGTGCCGCCATTGTGCCCCGAGATCAGGATCACGTCCGCTTTGGCCTTGGCCACACCGGCGGCAATCGTGCCAACGCCCGAAGACGCCACCAGTTTTACCGTCACCTTACAGCGCGGGTTGATCTGTTTCAGGTCGTAGATTAGCTGCGCCAGATCCTCGATCGAGTAGATATCGTGGTGCGGTGGCGGCGAGATCAGGGTCACGCCCTTGGTCGAATGACGCAGACGTGCAATCAGGTCGGTGACCTTCATGCCCGGTAACTGGCCGCCTTCACCGGGTTTTGCACCCTGGGCGACCTTGATCTCCAGCTCTTCACACTGGTTCAGGTATTCGGCTGTCACACCGAAGCGGCCCGAGGCGACCTGTTTGATCTTGGCCGACGGGTTGTCGCCATTGGGCTCCGGCACGAAATGCGCCGGGTCTTCGCCACCCTCGCCGGAGTCGGATTTCGCACCGATCCGGTTCATCGCAACGTTCAGCGTCTTATGCGCCTCGGGCGACAGCGCGCCCAGCGACATGCCTGGCGTGACAAAGCGTTTACGGATCGAAGTGATCGATTCCACTTCTTCAATCGGGATTGGTTTGCCCAGCGGTTTGAAATCCATCAGGTCACGCAGATGGATCGGCGGGTTCGACTGCATCTTGGCCGAGTATTGCTTCCACAGCTCATAGGACGCCCGGTTACAGGCCATCTGCATCATATGCATCGAGGTCGCTTCCCACGCGTGGGTCTCACCCGATTTCCGCGCTTTGTAGAACCCACCGATGGGCAGCACGTCCAGACCATTGACCCATGCCTTGGCGTGGATTTCCTCGGCCTTGGTCTGAATACCGGTAACCCCGATGCCGGAAATCCGGCTGGTCATTCCAGGGAAGTATTCGGCCACCATCGCTCGGCTCAGGCCAACGGCCTCAAAGTTCAGGCCGCCGCGATAGGACGAGATTACCGAGATTCCCATCTTGGCCATGATCTTCAACAGGCCCTGATCGATCGCTTCGCGGAAGCGGGCGACATTTTCGGTCAGGCTCCCGTCCAAAAGGCCGCGATCAATACGGTCGGCCAGCGAATCCTCGGCCAGATAGGCGTTCACCACTGTCGCACCACAACCGATCAGAACGGCAAAGTAATGCGGGTCGACACATTCCGCCGAGCGTACGTTCAACGAACAGAACGTCCGCAGGCCCTGACGGGTCAGGTGCGAGTGCACCGCACTTGTGGCAAGGATCATGGGCATCGCCACACGACCTTCGCCCGAGTTCATATCGGACAGAACCAGATGCCCAGCGCCAGATCGGACGGCCTCTTCTGCTTCGGCTCTAACACGGGCTAATGCGTCGCTTAGTGCGCCTTGGCCGGGCTCAAAGCTACAATCGATCTCGGCCAGCGGTGCATCAAAGCTTTCAACCAGCTTGTCCCATTGCGCGTTGCCGACAAAGGGGCTTTCCAGAACCACAATCTCGGTCTGACTGCTGTCCTCATCCAGCACGTTCTTGAGGTTCGCAAACCGCGTTTTCAACGACATCACGCGGTATTCGCGCAAAGAGTCGATCGGCGGGTTGGTCACCTGGCTAAAATTCTGCCTAAAGAAATGGCTGAGCGGGCGGTATTGCTTGGACAGAACCGCCGAGGGCGTATCGTCACCCATCGAGGCCAGCGCCTCTTTGCCATCTTCCGCCATCGGGGCGAGGATCTGCTCCAATTCTTCTACTGAATAACCCGCTGCAATCTGACGCTTGCGCAGTTCTTCACCCGAGAAAATCGGGGTTTCGGTCACGCCTGCCAGCGTGGCATCCAGATCGTGAATCTTGCCGACCCATTCGCCAAATGGCAGCGCACGGGCCAGTTTGTTCTTGATCTGCGTGTCGCGGAACAACTTGCCCTTCTTCATATCGACGGCCAGCATCTGACCCGGGCCAAGGGCGCCTTTTTCGGTCACAGTGGCCTCATCAATCGGCACCATCCCGGCCTCGGACCCTGCAATGACCAGGCCATCACCCGTTACGACATACCGCATCGGGCGTAGACCGTTCCGGTCCAGACCCGCACAGACCCAACGACCATCAGTCATCGCCAGTGCGGCAGGGCCGTCCCACGGCTCCATCACCGAGTTGCAGTAGGAATACATGTCGCGCCAGGCTTGCGGCAGTTCGACCGCCTGCTTGGACCAGCTTTCCGGCACCAGCATGGTTTTCGCCATTGGGGCCGAACGACCCGCACGCACCAGAACTTCGAATACCGAGTCCAGAGCCGCCGAATCCGACGAACCACCTGCGATGATCGGCTTGATGTCCTCGGCATAGTCACCAAAGGTGCCGCTGGCCATGCGGATCTCATGGCTTTTCATCCAGTTGATGTTGCCCTTCAGCGTGTTGATCTCGCCGTTATGGGCCAGCATGCGGAAAGGCTGTGCCAGCCACCACTGCGGGAACGTATTGGTCGAATATCGCTGGTGGTAGATGGCAAAGGCACTTTCAAAGCGCTCGTCCATCAAATCGGGGTAGAACACCGCGACCTGCTCGGCCAGCATCATGCCCTTATAGATGATCGATCGGCAGCTGAGCGAGGCAAGATACAGATCTGAAATCCCGGCAGCCAATGCCGCCTTTTCGATGCGGCGACGGATCACATAAAGCTCACGCTCAAACGTGTCTTCATCCACACCTTTTGAGTTCGAGATCAGGATCTGCTCGATCTCAGGGCGGGTGGCGTTGGCTTTTTCACCCAAGCAGGTCACATCGACCGGCACATGACGCCAGCCATAGATGTAATAGCCCATACGCAGGACTTCGGTTTCCACAATGGTCCGGCACTGCTCCTGCGCACCGAAATCGGTGCGCGGCAAAAAGACCTGACCAACCGCAATCAGTTGATCCAGTCGCGGCTCATGCCCGGTGCGGCGGATCTGGTCATAAAAAAACGGAACCGGGATCTGCACGTGGATACCCGCGCCATCACCCGTTTTGCCGTCTGCGTCCACCGCGCCGCGGTGCCAGATTGCTTTAAGCGCGTCGATCCCGGCATCCACCACCTTACGCGACGCTTTGCCGTCAATCGAAACCACAAGACCTACGCCGCATGAAGAATGCTCTTCATCCTCGGAATAGAGACCATTTTCGGCCATCCATTTGCGCTTGGCTTCTTCCGCCCGCACCCAATCGGCATCATATTTGGTCATTGGCTGTCTCCTTCTTCCGGCAGGGCATACATGGCTTCGACCTCGGCTTTGGTCATCTGCCGGCGCTCTCCTGCGAACGCGTAGCCCTCGGGCTTTTTATCTATGTAAAGTTCAAGTTTCAGCGGGTTGCCGGTGTCGTCAAAAAGACCGGCAGCCATTTGGGTTTGTCCGTGCATCTCGCCCGGCAAAGTGATCCGATACCACAGCGCCGAACCACAGTCCGAGCAAAATGCCCGCTCGGCCCATTCCGACGAGGTGTAGGTCTTGACCGGTCCCAAGGCGGCATAGCCGGGCTCGGCCGCGAAGGTTACCAGCATCGAACTGGTCCAGCGACGGCATTGATCACAATGGCAGGCACCCAGCGAATCCCGCGCCGGGGTTGCGGTCACCGTGACCGCGCCGCACATGCATTGACCTTGCAATTCGGGCATCAGACCCTCCTGTCGCTGGGCTAGGGTTATTCGGCTGCGATGGCAGCCTTGGCGTTGAAGCGATCAATAATCGCATCGGCGCAGTCGCGACCATCACGAATGGCCCAGACCACCAATGAGGCACCGCGCACGATGTCACCAATGGCATAGACGCCGTCCATCTCGGTCGCGCCAGTCTCGAACGCTGCCTTGACGGTGCCCCAACGGGTAACGGGCAGGTCGGGCTGGCCGAACAGGGCGGGCAGATCCTCGGGCTCAAAGCCCAGCGCCTTAATCACCAGATCGGCATCTTCGACATAGTCCGCGCCTTCGATCACCTCTGGTGCCTGACGGCCGGTCGCATCGGGCTGACCCAGACGCATCTTCTGCACCATCACGCCTGCAACGGTGCCGTCGCCGGTAAAGCCCTTTGGCGCGCTCAGCCATTCAAACACCACGCCTTCTTCCTCGGCGTTTTGAGTTTCGCGCTGCGAACCCGGCATGTTCGCCCGGTCACGGCGATAGAGGCATTTGACCGACGTGGCACCTTGCCGGATCGAGGTCCGCACACAATCCATCGCGGTATCACCGCCACCAATAACCACCACCTTCTTGCCTTCGGCATTCAAGCGGCCATTGTCGAAATCTTCGACGTCATCGCCAAAACTTTTGCGGTTCGAGGCAGTCAGGAAATCGATGGCTTTTTCGATTCCAGCCAGACCGCTGCCGGGCATGGACAGATCGCGCGATTTGTACACACCTGTCGCAATGATCACCCCATCATGCTTGGTGCGGATTTCTTCGAACTTGGCGGCGTCCACATCGCAGTTCAGCACAAACTCGACTCCGCCATCGGCCAGCAGGTCATTGCGGCGCTGCACGATGTCTTTTTCCAGCTTGAACCCCGGAATGCCGTACATCAGCAGACCACCTGCGCGATCATAACGATCATAGACGGTGACCTGAATGCCCGCCCGGCGCAGCATGTCCGCGGCAGCCAGGCCGCCGGGGCCGCCACCGATGATGCCAACGCTTTCGCTGCGCTCGGCAACAGGAGCGGTGAGTTTCACCCAGCCTTTGTCCCAGGCGGTGTCGGTAATGTACTTCTCAATCGTGCCAATAGTGACCGTGCCGTGGCCCGATTGCTCGATCACGCAGTTGCCTTCGCACAGACGGTCCTGCGGGCAGATTCGGCCACAGATCTCGGGGAATGTGTTAGTGGCTTGGCTGGTTTGATAGGCCTCTTCCAGACGCCCCGTCGCGGTCAGGTGCAGCCAGTCAGGGATATTGTTGTGCAGCGGGCAATGCGACTGGCAGTATGGAACACCACACTGACTGCATCTGCTGGCTTGTTCCTTGGCTTTTTCTGCTGCGAATTCGGCGTAGATTTCATCAAAATCTTCTCTGCGGTCATCGGCGGCACGCTTTTCGGGCATGACGCGGTCGATCTGCACAAATTTCAGCATCGGTTGCTTGGCCACGGGTCAAACTCCATGAATTGGCTTGGTCACGTCTCTTTAAGAGATGCGACATCGGATGAAAAGTCAACTGTACTGACCTAATTTCGAAAACTGGAGAGAAATTTAGTGGTCGTTTGAATTTAAATGCGATTTTTAGTTCCGATTCGGACCTATATGCACGCTTTCCTTTTCCACAGAGCACTTATACCCATTGGGCAAACAAAGACGTGACCACAACACGGCGGGGCAGATGGGTCTTTTTCAATTGATTCTCGCGGCGATTATTCAGGGTATCACTGAGTTTTTGCCGATCTCTTCATCTGGTCACTTGATACTGCTGCCCAGCCTGACCGGGCTGGACGATCAAGGTCTGGCCATCGACGTGGCCGTGCATGTGGGCACTTTGGGTGCCGTGGTTCTGTATTTCTGGTCCGATGTGAAACAGGCCGTCTCCGGTCTTCCCCGGGCGTTGACCGGCCGGGTCGACACACCACAGGCGCAGCTGGCCATGGGTCTGATCATCTCCACGATTCCCACAGTGGTTGTCGGGGCTATCCTGTTCAAAACCGGCCTGATCGAGGCCTTCCGGTCAATGGCGGTCATTGGCTGGACCATGCTGGTTTTTGGCCTTGTCCTGTATTGGGTCGATCAAAAAGGGCCACAGACCAAAGAAGCAAGCGAATGGGGTCTGCGCGATGCGTTGATCATGGGGCTGTGGCAGGTTCTCGCCCTGATACCCGGAACATCCCGATCAGGCATTACGATCACCGGCGCGCGCCAACTGGGCTATACGCGAGAGGATGGCGCGCGGATCGCGATGTTGATGTCGATCCCGACGATTCTTGCCTCAGGCGTTTTGTTGTCGGTAGACGTGATCCGCGAAGCAGACGCCCAATTGGCCCGAGACGGGGCAATCGCGGCATTCTTTGCTTTTATTTCAGCTCTGCTGGCCCTGGCCCTGATGATGCGCCTGTTGCGTAGTGTCAGCTTTACACCTTATGTCATCTACCGCGTGATCCTGGGCGCCATCCTGCTTGTAATCGCCTATAGCTGATCAGGTCCGCAGATTGTTGGCCGAGTTCTGAATGTCGTCGTACTGACCCGATGGGCGAAACTTCCAAAGGTAATCTGGCAGCACCGATTCCAACGTCGCTGGCTCGATCCCAAGATCCGCGAACCCCTTGGCCCCTTCGGACACAACATTGTCGCGGCGCAGGTTTTTCAACTGATCGCGCGTCAGGATGTGGTTCGGGAACAGTTGGAAGCTGACGAACTTCAAGATGTCCAACACGCCCGCCATGATCCGGGCCACAAAGAAGGGCATTCCGATGATCACTCGGCGTCGGTGGATCACATCAAGCATCTGCTGCATCAGTGCGCGGAAGGTTTTCACCTCGGGTCCGCCCAGCTCATACACACCGGCTTCAGCTTGGCCCAGGACACCCTGAACAGCGGCCTTGGCCACATCATCCACATAGACCGGCTGGAACTTGGTTTCGGCTCCGACCAGCGGCAGGAAAGGTCCCATCCGGGTCATCCCGGCAAAACGATTAAAGAACTGATCTTCGGTTCCGAAAATCACAGACGGCCGCAGAATAATTGCATCTGGCATATGGGTCAGCACACCGGCCTCACCATGCGCCTTGGTTCGCGAATATTCGCTGTCGGACTCGGCGTCCGCTCCGATGGCTGAGATATGAACCATCCGGGAAATGCCCTGTTCGGCCGCCAAACGCGCGATCAGCTCGGCTCCATCAGCCTGCACCGCGTCAAAGGCGTTCTTGCGCAGCTCGTTCAGAACACCGACGCAATTCACCACCGCATCTGCCCCATGCATCGCCGCCGCGACCGAGGCATCATCACGGATGTTGCACAAAATGGGTTCGACCTGGCCGACCACACCATAGGGCCTGACAAACATCGCCTCATTCGGGCGCCGCACCGCCACCCGGACACGCCACCCTTCATTTGCCATGCGCCGCGTAATATACCGGCCGACAAATCCCGATCCGCCGTAAATCGTGACCATTTTCGACATGAGATGGCTCCTGCTTGTGGGTCCTCTATCGATCTAGCGCTCTGAGGCTTGTCAAACAAGGCGCAATAACGCCGCGCGTCAGTGAAAAGACCAACCAATTCAAACTGAATTTGGATGTGCGAAAAAAACTTTCAAAAATCTTCCCGAATCTGGTTGACCCTTCCAGCCAGTGGGCTTAAACGCCCCTCCACGACACCTGCCCAGGTGGCGGAATTGGTAGACGCGCTAGCTTCAGGTGCTAGTGTCCGTATGGACGTGGAGGTTCGAGTCCTCTCCTGGGCACCAAATCTCCTTAAAATCAAACCACTGATATTCTCTTACCGGAATTGAGTTTCCGTGGGATGTGATCTGACGCGGGCCGGTCCATTCACCGGCCCTGTCACGCGCCTTAAGTGACGGATTGTTCTGAAACAACTTCGCCAAACCGGGTAAAAAATTTGCCCGACAGCTTTTTCGCCGTACCAGCGATTAGGCGGCTGCCCAGCTGGGCGATTTTTCCACCAACCTCGACCTTGGCTGTATAAGCCAGAACGGTTTCGTCCCCATCTTCAGTCAGCGTCACGTCTGCACCACCCTTGGCAAATCCGGCGGCACCGCCCTTGCCTTCCCCGGTCAAGGAAAACTCGTCCGGTGCATTGGCAGTGTCCAGCGTCACAGCGCCCGCAAACCGGGCTTTGACGGGGCCGATCTTCAAGACCACCTTGGCTTCCAGATCTTCGGGTGAATTTTGGATCAGCTCTTCGCACCCTGGGATGCATTCCTGCAGGATTTCGGGATTATTCAGAGCCTTGTAAACCACATCCCGCGGCGCAGAGATGCGGACTTCGTCACTCAGTTCCATTCAACTTTCCTTTGTTCAACAGCATCTTGGATATACCAGAAGCGCGGTCTCTGTCGCCTCTTCCGGAGTTTGTTCGGGACGCGCGGGCCACAGGGACCTCAGGCGTTTAAGCACGTTTCTCATCATGGGACTCCGTTTTGGATTTGTCACTGTTTCGCCAAAGCACAATTTCAGCCAGGATCGACACGGCGATCTCATGCGGGTCGATCGCGTGGATGTTCAGACCTGCCGGTGACTTCAGCCGCGCAGCTCGTATCGGGTCCAAACCTTGCGATATCAGCTTGGCCACCAGCGTTTCGGCCTTGCGATGGCTGGCCACCATCGACACCCGCTTGGCGTCCGTTTGCAGAGCGGCGGCCAGGGCGGCGGCATCGCCCTGTCCTTGCGAAGCCACGACAACGAAGTCCCGCGGCTCAACCCCTAGGTTTTGGACGGAATCCAGAGTGAACCGTTGAAAGTCACCTTCTGTCTCTGACGCGTCACTGAGACACACGCGAAACCCAGCCAGTGCCCCATGGACTGCCAGTGCCTCTGCAATCAGCGACTCGCCAAAAATCACCAATCGCGGTGCGTGCTGATACGGCTCGACAAGCAGATCGACAGTGCCGCCGGACGGGCAACCGCTTTTGAACGTCTGAATGCCATCAGGATCGGCCATGTTCACCACCTTTTCCGAAGGTTTGACCCGGATCATTTGCGGCGAACCACTGGCCAACGCCTGCTGGGCCGAGGATCGAACCGCACGTTGAACGCAGCCCCCGCCCAAATTGCCCAGGATCCGTCCATCTTTTGTAATCGCAGCCTTGCCCCCGGCTTTCGCCGAAGTTGCATCCGCAGTCCGCAACACCGTGGCCACGCAAAAGGCTTCATCAGTTTTGCGCAGCTGCTCAATCGTGTCGAATATGTCGAAGCTTGCCATGTGGGCTCCTTTCACAGCTTACGGAATTGCGGTTCCAGCGCCGCCAGCGCCTCAAGCGTATTTGCGGGCAGGTGCGCGTCCAGATACGGCTCAGCTGCCTGCATTGCGGCGGCAATGGGCTGGTATTCGTGCCAGCCCTTCAGCGGGTTCAGCCAGACGATCCGCCGGGCCTTGCGTCGAATCCGGGCCAATACAACGCCCAGCGCTTGCGGGTCCGAGCTGCAATACCCGTCAGACAGGATCAGTACGATGGTCCGACCGTTCAGTGCGCGCGCGCCATACCCATTCAGAAAATGCTCAAGACTGCCCGAGATATCCGTGCCCCCGCCAAACCCTTCGGCCATCAGCGACAACCGCCCTGCTGCGCGCAGTGAATCGTGGTCGCGCAACGCATCCGTGACGCGCATCAAGCGCGTATGGAACAAATATGCGTCCGCTTCGGTTCCTGTGCCAATCAAGCCTTTCAGGAAAGCCAGAAAGACGCGCGAGTATACAGTCATTGATCCGCTTACATCGCACAGTGCAACGATCCGCATCGGACGCGGTGGGCGGGCGCGACGATACAGTTCCATCGGCTCACCGCCCCGTGCAAGGCTAGCGCGCTGTATTCGGCGCATGTCCAGAGCAGGCCCCTTTAGCGCTTTTTTCCGCCGGCGCGAGCGGCGGTCGCGGATGGCGCGCGCCAGCGCTGTCGCCGCTTGTTCGGCCTGCTTCAGTGCGTCTTCATCCATCAGTTCACGCAAATCCCGACGCGACAGGTTGGCCGTTCGGGTCGCAATCAGCTTACCGTCTCTCCCCACGGCCTCCCCGTCGCCGGCATCAGGGGTTGCGTCCTGATCCGAATCGGAACTGGACTCCTGAATGTCATGGCTTTCTTGCTGCCAGATCATCGGCTTGGCGGATTGCACCCGAACATGCGCGGTTTGCGCCACTCCGGTCCGTTGTTTCCCTGCATTTAGCCAATATGCATCGAAAAGATCATCAAACCGTCGCCAGTCCTCTGCGTCACCCGCCAACAAGACACACAGCGCCTGTCTGGCCTGCGGCAAATCCGTCGCCTCTACTTCCGCCAGCACCGCCAATGCATCCCCGGTCTCAGCCGGTCCGACGCGCATCCCGTTCATCCGCAAATGTGCAATGAAGCCAGACATGCGATCCGCCAGACCAGAGGCACGAGAAGGGAACCGGGTGACCTGCATCACGCCACCTTTCCAATCAGGCGATCCATCACTTCAGGCGGGGCCGCGTCATAATCGGCTGCGGTTTTCAGAAGACAGACAAGAGTCGCCTGAACCTCTTCGCGGGACTGCGCCATGTCGTTGACACCCAATCCTGAAAGGGCTGCCGCCCAGTCCAGCATCTCGGCAATGCCCGGAGTCTTCTCCAAGTCTTCTTTGCGCAAAGCCTGCACAACGCCAACAATCTGGCGCGCCAACTGCCCTTCAACTTGAGGCATGCGGGCTTTCAGGATCGCCATTTCGGTTTCACGCGATGGGTAGTCGAGGAAACTGTACAGACACCGGCGGCGCAATGCATCGGACAAGTCCCGCGTGCCATTCGCCGTCAAAATAACGATGGGCTTTGAACGCGCCGGGATTGTACCCAGTTCGGGAATTGTGATTTGAAAATCCGAGAGGATTTCCAACAGATACGCTTCGAATTCTTCGTCGGCCCGGTCAATTTCATCAATTAGCAGAACCGGAGGGGCATCTTGTGAAATAGCCTCTAATAAGGGTCGTTTCAGCAGATATTCATCTGAGAAAAGCTGTGTTTCACTCGTTCCACCCTGCGCCTCGCTCGCTCGGATCGCCAGAAGCTGGCGCTGATAGTTCCATTCATAAATGGCATGACTGGCATCGAGCCCTTCATAACATTGCAGCCGGATCAACCGGGCGTCCTGCCACGCGGCCAGGGCCTTTGCCACTTCGGTCTTTCCAACGCCAGCAGGACCTTCCAACAACAATGGCCGCCCAAGTTGCTGTGCCAAATGCAGCGCCATCGCCAACCGGTCATCGGAAACATAGCCCTGCGCGGCCAATCCGTTCTGAACGTCACTCAAAGTCAAAACCAGGATCCAATCTTCATCTGGCCAAAAATTCCGGGCGAGGTTCGGAGGGGGTAGAACCCCCTCCGTTCGGTCGGACCGGCAACAGCCGGTTCGAAACCGTTTACCCGTGCATCCCCAACCCGTTGGCGATCTTCCAGATCCGCCAATGATCATGCGGCATATGGCTTTGCACCAACCCAAAGGGCCGGAACGCATCATGTACCGCGTTCGAGAACGCAGGCACGCCGCCGACATTTGGGCTCTCGCCCACGCCCTTGGCACCGATCGGGTGGTGCGGAGATGGCGTGACCGTGTGATCGGTGGTGTAGTTCGGCGTCTCCCAAGCCGTTGGCAGGAAGAAGTCCATCAGCGTTGCGGTCTTGACGTTGCCCATCTCATCATAGGCAATCTCCTGCCCCATCGCGATGGCCAGCGCTTCGGTCACACCGCCATGGACCTGCCCTTCGATGATCATCGGGTTGATCCGCGTGCCGCAATCGTCCAGCGCATAGAACTGCCGAACATCCCATTCCCCAGTATCCACGTCGATCTCCATGACACAGATATAGGCCCCGAAAGGGTAAGTCATATTTGGGGGGTCATAGTAGCTGACGGCCTCCAGACCGGGTTCCAGCCCCGGAATAGCCTGGTTGTAAGCGGCAAAAGCGATCTCTTTCATGGTCTTGAACCGCTCAGGCGCGCCTTTGACGGCAAACCGATCGACATCCCATTCGACATCATTGTCATGCACCTCGAGCAGATAGGCCGCGATCATCTGCGCCTTGGCGCGGATTTTGCGCGCGGCCATGGCTGTCGCAGCACCGGCAACCGGTGTGGACCGAGACCCGTAGGTCCCAAGGCCATAAGGCGCGGTGTCGGTGTCGCCTTCCTCCAGCGTGATGTCATCGGCTGGCAGGCCGATCTCACTGGCGATGATCTGGGCAAAGGTCGTGGCGTGGCCCTGACCCTGGCTGATTGTCCCCAGCCGCGCGATGGCGGAACCCGTCGGGTGAATCCGGATTTCGCACGAGTCGAACATGCCCAGCCCGAGGATGTCACAGTTCTTCACCGGTCCGGCCCCGACGATTTCGGTGAAATGCGTCAGGCCGATGCCCAGCAGTTTGCGAGTCTTACCAGCCTTAAAATCCTCGATCCGTTGCGCCTGTTCCGCCCGCAGACCTTCATAGTCCACGGCCTTCAGCGCTTTGTCCCAAGCGGTGTGGTAATCGCCCGAGTCATACTCCCAGCCCAGCGCGGACTGATACGGGAACTGATCGGCCTTGATGAAGTTGATCCGGCGCAACTCGGCCGCGTCCATGTTCAGCTTGATGGCCAGTACCTCGATCATCCGTTCTATGAAATACGCAGCCTCGGTCACCCGGAACGAACAACGATAGGCAACACCGCCCGGTGCCTTGTTGGTGTAAACCCCATCCACAGCCAGATAAGCAGTTGGGATGTCATATGACCCAGTGCAGATGTTCATGAAACCAGCCGGAAATTTGGTCGGGTCGGCACAGGCGTCAAATCCACCATGATCCGCTGTGGTATGACACCACAAGCCGGTGATCTTGCCGTCTTTCGTGGCAGCTATCTTGCCTTGCATCCAGTAGTCGCGGGCAAACGCGGTGGACATCAGGTTTTCCATCCGGTTCTCAACCCATTTCACCGGTTGGCCGGTGACAATCGAGGCGACGACCGAGCAGACATAGCCTGCATAGGCGCCGACTTTATTGCCAAAGCCACCGCCAATATCGGGGCTGATAACCCGGATATTGTGCTCTGCCAGACCCGAGATCAGCGATACAACGGTGCGGATCGCGTGCGGGGCCTGGAAAGTGCCATAGAGCGTCAGCTTGCCGGTCACCTTATCCATCGAGGCAACACAGCCGCATGTCTCCAGCGGGCATGGGTGGGTCCGATGGTAATAAACCATCTCTTCGGCCACGACATCTGCCTCACCCAGAACAGCCTCGGTCGCGTCCTTGTCGCCCTGTTCCCACGTGAAGATGTGATTGTGATGTTTACGCGGACCGTGGGCACCCTCTGTCTGACCCGCAAGGTCTTCGCGCAGGACGACATCTGATTTTAGCGCTTCGAACGGGTCGGTCAGAACGGGCAGCTCTTCATAGTCAACCTCGACCAACTCGGCCGCATCCGCAGCGATATACCGATTTTCAGCGATGACATAAGCAACTTCCTGACCCTGGAACAGAACCTTGCCATCGGCCAGCACCATTTGCTTGTCGCCCGCCAACGTCGGCATCCAATGCAACCCCAATGGCGCAAGGTCTTCGGCAGTCAAAACAGCAACAACGCCAGGTATCGCCAGCGCAGCCTCTTTGTTCACGCTGACGACGCGGGCATGGGCATAGGGAGAGCGGACAAAGGCGCCAAACAGCATCCCGTCCATCTTGATGTCATCGACGTAGTTGCCCTTGCCTTGGGTAAAGCGCACATCTTCGACGCGCTTGCGCGAACTGCCCATCCCTTTGAGGTTGGCGACGCGTTCTTCGGGGGTCAGAGTCTGGTCGTTCATTCCGCAGCCTCCTTCTGAGCGTTCAGCATGTCGGCAGATGCCGCGATCGCCTTGACGATGTTCTGATATCCGGTGCAGCGGCACAGGTTGCCGGACATGCCAAAGCGGATGTCTTCCTCGGTCGGGTTCGGGTTTTCTTGCAGAAGACGATGCGCGCGGGTGATCATGCCCGGCGTGCAAAAGCCGCATTGCAGCCCGTGATGTTCGCGGAACATCTCTTGCAGAACCCCGAGGCTGCCGTCGTCATTGGTCAGCCCTTCGACAGTAGTGATATCGGCCCCGTTCACCTGTGCCACAAAGGTCGTACAGGACTTGACGGACTTGCCGTCGATATCCACGGTACAGGCCCCGCAATGGCTGGTTTCGCATCCGATATGCGGGCCTGTGATTTTCAAATCTTCCCGCAGGAAATGGATCAACAGCGTGCGCGGCTCGGCCAGACCTTCGACCTGCTTGCCGTTCACGGTGAGTTTTACGTGCATTTTTGACATCGTTGTTCCTCCCCTCAATCCGCGCGACTTTGCGCGCGTTCGATGGCGCGGCGCAGCATCACAGCGGCCACGTGTTTCTTGAATTCGACGGGACCACGATTGTCGGCCACCGGGTCGATGGCTTCGAGCATCGCGGCGACACTACCGCTGACATCCCCATCCGCCAGCGCATTGCTTGCGCTTTCAGACCAGACGGGTGTGTCCGCCAGATTGGTCATCGCGACCGAGGCCTGACCATTGCCAACCATCACGGCAGCTGCCGCTGTCGCATAATCACCGATCTTGCGTTTCTGCTTTTCATAGGCCTGACCCACACCCGCGCCCGGCACCGGGATCGAAATCCGGGTCAGGATTTCCTCATCGTCACGCGCAGTGAAGTAAGCGGCCTCATAAAACTCACGCGCAGCGACACTGCGGCGACCATCGGGGCCAGACAGTTCGAACGTCGCGTTCAGGCATTGCATCAACCCCGGCATATCATTGCCTGGATCACCATTGGCGACGTTCCCACCAACAGTTCCCACATATCGCACCTGAGGATCCGCGATCTGCAGCGCGGCCTCTCGGATCAACGGAATGGCTGTAGCCAAGCCGTCATGAGTGATCAGCTCATGCTGGGTCACCATTGCGCCAAGCGAAACCGTGTCGGCACCAACCTCGATGCCCTTCAGCTCCTCGATAGCTTGCAGATCGACTAGGTGGCCCATTTCGGCCATGCGCAGCTTCATCATCGGGATCAGGCTGTGCCCGCCCGCGATCACGCGCGCTTCATCTCCGTGTTCCTGCAAAATGCCAATGGCCGAGGCGATATCGCCTGGCCGGTGATACTCAAATCCGGCTGGTATCATGTTTTTCCTCCCTGGGTCCAAGCGGTATGCCTTGGGGGACCTGCGGTAAGGAAAGGACGCTGAAGCCATCCGCTCCAGCCAGTGGAAACGGAGAGCGCAGCTTATTTCACGAAATGCGAATGCGCTGCACGAGCTGCGATCAAAGGCCCAGCGCCTCGCGAATGTCCGTTAGGCGGGATCGGCTGACCGGCACCTTGGCTAGCGCATCGACACTATCGAAATAGCAGGTGCCGTTGTCCTTGTGCCTCTCGAACCGCGAGACCTGTTTGGGATTCACCAGATAACTGCGATGAGCCCGCAAAAACCCGTCAGGCGCCAAGCGCGATTCAGCTTCGGTAATGGACCACGGGCAAAACAGTTTCTCGGCGTTCATATAGAGAACGGTGTAGTGCCCTTCGGCCCGGATGGCTGCGATATTGGACGGCTGGGCGAAAAAGGTTTGTCCTTCCCGCTCAAATGGAACCCCGGCCCGCAATGTGGGCTCTGGCTCCCGGGCAGGTTCCGGCGCGCTGGGCGATATGTCTGCTGCCGCAGGTTCGATGAAGGTGATGCCCGTTAGCAGGAATGCACCACAGATCAGGAACACGGAAACAGTGACCCCCATCGCCAGCACCTGATTGTTTAGCGCCGGCCCGGCGCGACCGGCGGTATCGCTTGCGACAAAATCAGTCAGGCCGGTGGCGACAAAATGCATGGTGAAGACCGCCAACCCGAAACACACCGTTCCCAGCAGAATGTTGCGTTGCGTTCGGTTATCATAGGCAACCCAGATTGCCAGCACCGACAGAACGACCGAGGCTAGGGTCGAAATCACCACGTCCCAAAGATTGTAAACGGGGCGGCACAGCTCCATCCCGGCCATGCCGACGTAGTGCATAACAACAATCCCCAAACCCACGATCACGCCTGCACCGACAATTGTACCCATCGTGCGGGGGCGGAAATGTAGGATCAGCAGCGCCAGACCAACCATCAGGATCGCGACCAGCGCTGAGATCAGGGTGATCAAAGCATCGTAGTAAAACAGGATCGGCAGTTGCAGGCCCAGCATGGCCACGAAATGCATCGACCAGATACCACCGCCCAGAATGATCGCAGCCAACGCCACGACCAGTTTGCGTTTCTGATCGTCCAGTTTTGAGGCCCCATGCGTTAGATAAAGGCCGGTGAATCCTGCCATCATCGCAACAGCGAGAGACGCCGCCACAAGCCAAGCGTTATGAGAATAGTCCAACATTTGGATTTACACGCCCTCCCCGACGCGTGGGTGACGTTAGCAAACGGAATTGATTGCGACAATTGATGTTGAAAAGGAATTACAACAGCATCGGCGCTGGTTTCGGTTTTTACCGACCCACCAGGCTTAGGTGACGGTCTTATTACTGAATAACGGCATCTTCCCATGCAGAAAGAAACTTTGTTCGTTTCAACCCGTCAAGAAAGGTCAGTAACGCGGGATCAAGTCCGATTGTCTCGCGCCCGTCAGAACCATCACTCGGCTGCAAAAGAGGAAGCGGGCTGGCCTCTTCAGCCACTGCTGGCCGCTCAGTTACGAGGTATCGCAGCAGCAACTCAGCTGCTTTGGGTTCTGGCGTGGCTTTCGAAACCATCGCTGTGCGCATCATAATTGTTTGAAAATCAGACGGTAACACGACCTCAAGGGCGTCTTTGCCCTCGGCTCGGACGGCGGCGTAACTGCCCAGAACATTGTAAGCAACCAGGATCGAGCCATCCGCTAGGTCATTGATCATTTCGCCCGAGCAGCAATAAAGCCGGACATCCAGGCCGCCCATAACCTCCATCAAGCGCCAATACGTCTCAGACGCGCGCGCATCCTGGGTTGCAAACAGATATCCCAGACCAGATTGGCGAACGTCATAGGTGCCAACTTTGCCCCGAAATTCTTCGGGTCGTTTCCGCAATGCCTCGATCAGGCTTTGCCGGGTCTGGGGGATGGGCTGCCCTTCAAACGCGGTTCGGTTTATCACGATTGTCGCGGGTTCCGAGGTGAATGCGAAAAGGCTGTGGTGCCATTGCGCCCAGTGCGGGACGGGCACATCGTCGATAGACAGGGCAAAGCCGTCATTTGCCAGTTTCAACTGCAGGTCCATCGCGCTCGAGATGATCACATCGAAGGCATCGGGCGTTGCGCGGACTCGACGGTTGATGTCGGCGGTTCCGGAAACGAGGTATTCGACACTAATCCGGGGGTTCTCCGCAACAAACCCCTCGATCACCGGCGCGAACAAAACAGTATCGGTGCTGGAAATCACCCGAAGGCGCGGACCTTCGGCGCTTTCATTAAAGACCAGACGGTCTTCCCAATCGTCGGCCCATCCGAGGCAGGGAGCCACCAACAAAACTAGAGCGATAAGATAACGCATGCGCCCCCCTTTGACCGGTTCTTTAGGATCAATGCGCCCCCATGCGCCGTTGCCACATCCTGTGCGATCGTCAACCCCAGACCGGACCCGATGGTCCCAACCGCGTTCTGTCCGCGTTCGAACCGTCGCGTCAGCGTGTCGATTTCATCAGGCGGAAAGCCTGGACCCGAGTCGCGCACCTGAATCTGGGGTTCGGGATGTGCAATGATCGTGATCTCAACAGCGCTGTCAGATGGTGCGTATTTCATCGCGTTATCGACCATATTTCGCACAGCATTTTGGATCAGGATCGAGTCGCCCGAGTAAGGAACCGAGGGCTCACCCGACAATGAAAGCGTCAGCTCCTTCATTTCGGCAATCGGGATCAGGCGCTGCACCAGATCGCGGATCAGTACGACCAAATCAATCTCTTCCCGTTCCAGATGATCCGCTCGGAAGGTGATCATCGCGTGATCCAGCAACTGCCCTGCCGCGCGCGAGCTTTCGTCGATGGCACGTACCATGGCCTTCAAGGCTTCGCGGTTGTCTTCCCGTTCCACGCGGTGAAGGGTCGCCTCGGCATAAGACCTGACGGTGGCAAGCGGCGTTCGCACCCGGTGCGCGGCTTCGGCGATAAAGTCCTCGGATTGGCTAAGCGATTGGTCCAGACGACCCATGAGCGAATTCAGCGACGTCACCAGCGGCGCCATCTCTTTTGGCACGGGTTTCTTGAACGGGCTTAGATCCTGCGGACCTCTGCGTGTGACCGAGGTCGTCAGTTTGTTCAACTGGCCGATCGTTGATGATGTCACCCAGAATGACAGCGCGGCGGTCAGCAGAAAGAACCCGATCCCCAAATACGCTGCATTGCGTGAAATCTGATCCAGCGTGTCGGATAACGCGTCCTGCGTTTGCCCCAACGCGACCTCAATCTCGGTCTGGCGGCCCAAACCGACCAGCGTTCGGCTGGCGCTGACCTGTCGGACACGCTCGCCGCGGACCTGACCGGTTTGAAAGGCCCACCTGCCTTCAATCGGGCCGTCTGCGAGGCTCAGATCCTCATATCCGGACAAGAATTCTCCATCCTGATAAATGGCATAGAACACCCGGTCATCCGACGGCGTGCTGAGCATGGAAAACGCGGCATAGGGGATGTCCACCTCTAGGTGACCATCCCTAAGCGCTGCGGCATCAAGGATCGACGAGACGGACGCCCCCAATATATCGTCCTGTCCCTGTTGGGCGACTTTTGCGGCATAACTGCGCACCGTCAGGAACAATAGGATCGCCAGGACCGCCGCTCCGCCGATCAGCGTCAACACCAGCCTATTTCTTAGTGATCCCGAAACAGTTGGGCTAGTCGTCATGATCCAACCTGTATCCCAGCCCGCGCAACGTAGTGATTTTCATGCCGGATTTTTCAAGATGCTTGCGCAGGCGTCCGACATAGACCTCAATCGCGTTGTCCGACACGTTGTCATCATAAGAAAACAACCTGTCCGCCAGCTTCTGCTTGGAAAACACCTGACCCGGCGCGTTTATGAACAGCTCGATCATTCTCAACTCGCGATTGCGTAGGGAGAGCGTGACACCATCGACGGTCAAATGACCAGCAACCGGATCAAAGATAATTCCGCCAACTTCAATCGTCGACTTTGAGCTTCCGGACTTCCGACGCAGAACAGCACGGCAGCGGGCCTCAAGTTCCGCATGATCGAAAGGCTTGGTGACGTAGTCATCCGCCCCCAGATCAAGCGAACCGATTCGATCCGAAACCTGACTGCGCGCAGTCAGAACGATCACCGGCGTGTCCAAACGGCTTGCGCGGTGCTGCCTTAGGAACTCGCGGCCATCCCCATCGGGTAACATGATATCCAGCAGGATAAGGTCGTATTCTTCGGTCGCAACAAAGGCGCGCGCATCCTCTAAATTTGCTGCGTGATCAACAACATGACCATCCAGCTGCATGCGGGAACTGATCGCGTTCGCGAGGTCGAGATTGTCTTCGACAAGCAGAAATTTCATGGGCGAAAATCAGTTTCTTTTTGCATGACAGGTTGATGTCAGGTTGGCGTGTTTAGGTGCAGGATAATCTGTGCCGCTGAGCGGCCAGTTGTCAAATGGGAGGACATAATGACAACATTTAACCTGGGCCGTCGGGCCCTGATCGCAGCTGTTGCAGCAATTGGTCTGGTTGGACCTGCCGCATCCGAAGAAGTCGTCGACAGCATCCACTTTCTGATCCCCGGCGGCGCCGGCGGTGGCTGGGACGGTACCGCCCGCGGAACTGGCGAGGCCCTGACCAATGCTGGTCTGGTCGGCACGGCATCTTATGAGAACATGTCGGGCGGCGGCGGCGGTAAAGCCATCGGCTTCCTGATTGAAAACGCGGACAGCAACCACGGCACGCTGATGGTCAACTCGACGCCCATCGTGATCCGCTCGCTGACCGGTGTGTTCCCGCATAACTTCCGTGACCTGACACTGGTCTCGGGCACAATCGGCGACTACGCAGCGATTGTTGTAGGCAAAGATAGCCCGATCAACTCGATGGCGGACCTGCTGGCCGCCTATGACGCTGACCCGGGCGCAACCGCGATTGGTGGCGGCTCGGTACCTGGCGGTATGGACCATCTGGTCGCCGCAATGGTCATGGAAGCTGCAGGCAAGGACGCGCTGGGCGTAAAATACATCCCTTATGATGCGGGCGGAAAAGCTATGGCTGCCCTGTTGTCGGGTGAGATCGCCGCACTGTCGACCGGTTTCTCCGAAGCTGTCGATCTGGCCAACGCGGGAGAGGTTAAAATCATTGGCGTAACCGCAGAAGAGCGGGTCGATGCAGCACCTGACGCACAGACCATGAAGGAACAGGGCATCGACACCACTTTCGTGAACTGGCGTGGATTCTTTGCTGCCCCCGGCCTGCCCGAGGACAAGCTGGCTGCCTATCAGCAAGCCATCGCCAAGATGTACGACACGCCCGAATGGGAAGAGGTTCGTGCCCGTAACGGTTGGGTCAACATCCACAACTCGGGTGCCGATTTCGAAGCGTTTCTGGAAGGTCAGGAACAGCAGATCAGCGACCTGATGAAGAAGCTGGGCTTCCTCTGAGGCAATCTACGGCAGAGCGTTTGGTCGCTCTGCCGTCCCAAAAAACCAAGATACAGGGGAGGGGACGTTATGGCGCTGGATCGCTGGATCGCGCTTATTTTATTGGGTGTTTGCCTAACGTATGGGTACACCGCCTGGTTCACGATGGACGGAAGTCTTCCTCCTTTCATGCAGAGAAATCCGATCTGGCCCAGCACATTTCCAAAGGTGCTGTCTATTCTAGGCGTGGTCGCGTGTTCGATCATCCTGCTTGGCTTTGAAAAGAGCGAGGTCAAAGAGGCCGATATCGATTACCGCAGACTTGGGGAATATCATCTGGGTCAGGCAATTTCTCTTCTGGTGCTCATGGTTGTCTATGCCCTGTGCCTGCGCCCGGTCGGTTTTCTGATCGCGACATCCAGCTTCCTGATCCTCGGGTCTTTCATTCTGGGTGAACGCAAGTGGCACATCATGCTGCCTGTCGCGTTCGTGGCAACCGGATCCGTCTGGTATCTGGTTCAGGAAGTTCTTGGAATTTATATGCGCCCCCTGCCGGGCGTGTTCGGAGGCTGACATGCTTGAAGGACTTCTGATCGGCCTGCAAACGGCATTCTCAATTCAAAACCTGCTGATGGTTGTCGCGGGCTGTCTGATCGGCACGTTTATCGGCATGCTTCCGGGTCTGGGCCCAATGTCGATCATCGCAATCATGATCCCGGTTGCTATTTCGATGGGCGATCCATCCGCCGCACTGATCCTGTTGGCAGGCGTTTACTATGGCGCGATCTTCGGCGGTTCGACCTCGTCCATTCTGCTGAACGCGCCGGGGGTCGCGGGCACCGTGGCCTCAAGCTTTGACGGTTACCCAATGGCCCGGCAGGGCAAGGCGGGCAAGGCCCTGACCATCGCAGCAATCGCCAGTTTCGCAGGCGGCACGATCGGTGCCATTTTGCTGATGGTCTTTGCTCCGGCACTGTCTTCGGTCGCTCTGCTGTTCCATTCCGCCGAATACTTCGCGCTGATGGTGGTAGGTCTTTCGGCCATCGCAGCCTTTGCCGGTTCGGGGCAAGTGGCCAAGGCCATCATCATGACGACCATGGGATTGATCATGGCCACCGTCGGAGAGGGGGCGCTGTTCAATCTTCCGCGTTTCACAATGGGCATCATGGACCTGCAATCCGGGTTTGGCTTCATCACCCTGGCCATGGCGATGTTCGCCCTGCCCGAAGCGTTGTTCCTGGTGCTTAAACCCAAGGACCTGAAAGGTGATGACGGCAAGATCAAGGATCTGCGCATTACCAAGGCCGAGGCGAAGGCCATCACCCCGGTCATCGGTCGCCAATCGGTGCAGGGCTTCTTTATCGGCGTCCTGCCCGGCGCGGGCGCGACAATTGCAAGTTTCCTCGGCTATGCGGTGGAACGGAACATTGCCCCCAAGGATGAGCAGGAGGAATTCGGCAAAGGTTCGATCAAAGGCCTGGCCGCGCCTGAATCGGCGAATAATGCGGCTTGCACCGGATCTTTCGTGCCGCTGCTGACACTGGGTATTCCCGGATCCGGGACGACCGCGATCCTGCTGGGTGCCTTGATTGCCCTGAACGTCACCCCGGGCCCGCGTCTTATGCTGGATGAGCCTCAGATCTTCTGGGCGGTGATCATGTCGATGTTCATTGGCAACCTCGTCCTGCTGATCCTGAACCTGCCGCTGATCCCCTACATCGCCAAAGTGCTGGCCGTTCCGCGCAACTATTTGATCCCGTTCATTTTGTTCTTCACACTGATGGGGGCCTATATCGGGCAGAACAATGCCACCGAATTGCTGATCCTGGTGGGTTTCGGCGTATGCGCAACGGCCTTGAAGTTCGCTGACTATCCGCTGGCACCCCTGCTGATCGGGTTCATCCTTGGCGGCATGATGGAGGATAACTTTTCGCGCTCGATGCAGCTGTATGATGGCATCGCGTTTATCTGGGAACGTCCGATGACCTTGGGACTGCTTGCCATTGCCGTCCTGCTGGTTCTGCTGCCCAGCTACCGCGCACGTCGTGCACGGGCGCGGGCCGCTGGTGTGGCTGATGGGGACTGAACCGCTTAGGGGTGTTCGGGTCCTTGATCTGACAAACGTGCTGGCCGGCCCGTATTGTTGTTACCAACTGGCCCTCATGGGGGCCGAGGTGATCAAGGTCGAACGCCCCAAAAGCGGTGATCTGGCCCGTGTATTGGGGGCTGATCCTGACCGGAACAACGCCGGTATGGGGGTCAGTTTTCTGGCGCAGAACGCGCAGAAGAAATCGGTCACGCTGGATATGAAATCCAGTCGAGGCAAGGCTCTGCTAAAGCAGCTTGTGAAAACGGCGGATGTTCTGGTTGAAAATTTCCGGCCCGGCGTGATGGATCGGTTGGGTCTGGGGTATGACGTTCTGCGTACCGAAAACCCTGCCTTAATCTATTGCGCAATAAGCGGGTTCGGGCAGGACGGTCCGCGCCGCGACGACCCGGCCTATGACCAGATCGTTCAGGGCATCAGCGGGGTCATGTCGATCACCGGCGCGGCGGACACGGCACCCTACCGCGTTGGCTATCCGCTGGCTGATACGGTCGGGGGGCTGACGGCCGCCTTTGCGGTGAGTGCCGCATTGAACGCAAATCCCCGTGGCGCGTTTCTGGATATTGCCATGTCCGAGGCCGTGATCTCGACCATGGGATGGGTTGTGTCCAACTACCTTGTCGGCGGTGTGATGCCCGGCGCGCATGGCAATGAAAACACAACCTCGGCACCGTCCGGTACCTTCGCCACATCCGACAGCCCGATCAACATCGCCGCCAATCGCGATGAACAATGGCAAGCCCTCGCCCGGCATCTTGGCCGCGAGGACTTGCTGGATGACCCTGACTATACAACACGCGAAGATCGCAAACGAAACCGCCACGCTTTGCGGGATGAGCTGGAGAAATCCCTAAAATTGCGTCCCGCGAGCGAGTGGGTCAGCGAACTGAATGGCTTGGGCGTACCCACCGGGCAGGTTCTGACGGTGCCTGAGGCTTTGGCCGATGAGCAGTTGGCCAGCCGGGGACTGATCGGCACGCTACCGGTGCACAGTGAGGACATGCAGCTGGCAGGCAGCCCCGTGGTGATGGACGGGCAGCGAAAAATGCCGAAAGTCTCACCGCCGGAATTGGGCGCGGACAACGATTCAATCTGGTCCGAACTTGGCTTGTCACCGGATGAGATCAAGGAGTTGGCCAAGGATGGTGTGATATGAGCGATGTTTCCGACTGGTGGAGCACATCCATCATTGACATGGAACCCGGGCGCATCGCCCTGCGCGGTGAACCCATCGAGGACCTGATCGGCAACCTCAGTTTCGCTGAAATGATCTGGTTTCTGGTTCGCGGCAGCCGCCCGTTACCCGCGCAGGCAAATCTGTTCGAAGCGGCCCTGGTTGCCGCGGTGGATCATGGACCACAGGCACCTTCTATTGCGACGGCCCGGATGGCAGTGACCTGCGGTTTGCCTTTGAACAACGCAATGGCCAGCGCGGTGAACATGCTGGGCGACATCCACGGCGGCGCCGGTGAGCAGGCGGTTGAGCTGTATCACTTTGTCGGGTCCCACTCGGGCGGGATCGGTGCAGCGATTGACGACTGGATCGACGACCACGGAAAGATACTGCCGGGTTTCGGCCACCGGTTTCACACACCGACCGATCCACGCGCACCGCGACTGATGGCTCTGGTCGCTGAGGCCGTAGAACGCGGCGCGTGTGACGGACGTTTCCGGAAAATCGCGTTGGATATCGAGGCAGAGCTTGCACGCCGCAAAGGCATATCCGTCCCGATGAACATCGACGGGGCCACGGCTGTCATCTACGCAGAGCTTGGGTTCGAACCACCGCTTGCGCGTGGTTTGTTTTGCCTCTCCCGGTCAGTCGGCATACTGGCACATGCGTGGGAGCAAATGCAGCAAGGTGGCCGCAACAAAGGCCCCACACCTCCGACGTACCGCTGGACTTATGTCAGGAACTCGCCTGAGGAATAGCGCGTCAGGCCTGTTTCTCGACCACGGGTTCGACGTCGGGGCGGACTGGTTCCACATCCAATTCGATGATCTCGGGATCAACCGGTTCCTCGACGTCTTCCACTTCAACCTCGACCTCAGCTTCCGGCTCGCTGCTGTCTTCCAACGCACCAACAATCAGAGGCAGCATATGGACACCCGTCGCGCTTGCGATTTCCGGCGTTTGCGGTGTTTGCCAGCTGAGCGTGTCAAAGCTGCTGCAGTTCTGACAGACCGGAGCCCACTCGGGCTGGATGTCATGACAATTGTCGCAGACCCATTGTGGCCCGCGCGGTGCAGTCAGCGCCTTGGCCAGCCAACCCTGTACTACCGCGTCCGAGGACCCCTCGCCCCGTTCAATAGCGGCCATCAACGTGTAACCGCGCGCATCCGCCTGCTTTTCGACCACATCGCCCAGTGCGCGACGCGCCTCGGGGAAGTCTTCGGCCACGATGTTCAGCTCCGCCAAAATCAGACGGGTTTCCATATTCTCAGGGTGAATGCGGGTCAGCGCAGTAAAGCGTTTGATCCGTTCATGTGGCGTTTCATCCGGCGCAATCTCTGCAAAGACATGGGCGAGGTCGGGGTGCGGCTGCACCTCCCACGCTTTTTTCACTATTTTGGTCGCATTGCGCGGTTTGCCTTTTTCAATGTAAGCGCGCGCTGCCATTGCGGCCGCAGGAACCAGATCAGGAGACAGGCGGTTCGCCTCAATCGCGCGCTCTTGCTGTTCGACCGTGGCGTTCTCGTCCAGTATCTCTTTGGCCTCGGATAGGGCCAGCACAGCATCACGTCGCTTGAACACGTCACGCGGCAGGTGACCGGATTTCAACTTGGCAGTCAATGTCGACCGCGCGCCTGCCCAATCTTGCGCCTTGGTCTGAAGACCTAACAAAATGTCCTGTGTTTCCAGATGGCGCGGCTTCATGGCCAACGCTTTTTCGGCCAGTTTGCGGGCGGTTTCGTCATCCCCTTCGGCCAGTTTCTGTTTCATGATACCGCGCACACCGACAAAGCGGGTTGCATTGTCCGTCACCAGCTTTTTGTAGGTGTCAGCCGCCTTTTGGGTGTCACCGTTCATCTCGGCAGCCTGAGCCACCAGCAGGTTGGTCAGCTCGGGTTTGTTCAAAAGCCGCTCTGCCTTGGTGGCCTTGTTCAAAGCCACGCGCCCTTCGCCCGATGCCAGCGCCATCAGACCATCGGACAACGCTTGATACCCACGCTGCTCGCGACTACGATCGAAATAGCGCGAGAGTGCGGTTTCGTCTCCGTTGAGGAACTTCAGCGTGGCGATCAACAGGGTCAGCAGCTTGAACAAAAGCCAAACTGCAAAAACCAGAACGCCCAGTGCGATGACCGATTGCAACGGCCCCAAAGTGTACTCCGTCCCGCCGGCTGTGATCTGTATACCACCGCTGGTTTCCATGAGGGAACCCGCACCCACGGCCAGAAGACCGATAATCGCAACAAAAACTAGAATCTTAAACAGTGACCACAGCATGGCAGGTCCTTCAGTTCGAGTTCACGCTAGGCTGAAGCGCATTGGCGGCATCCACCGCGGAAACCCGCGCCTGGGCTGCCTGCTCCCAATCAGCCATAGCTGCCTGCGCCGCTTCGGGCAGGGATTTAAGTTCGGTCAGGGCCGTTGAGACGTCGCCACTGGACAGAGCCGACTCGGCACGAGACAGGATCGCATCCGGACCATCGCCATCTTGTGGGGTGACCGAACGCGCCCCGGTCTGTCGCTGCAGGAACGCCACCAGACCAGTGGCTTTGTCCGCATCCCGTGCTTCCGCCAACGCGGTTCGCGCAGCGGGTGAGAACGATGCCCGCAAGGTCGACACGCTTGCAACACCCTTATCGGCGGGGCCGGATAGCGCCTCAGGCACATCAACGCCGCCTACCTTCAGTTCGGCGACAAGGTCTGCGTAAGGCTGACCAGCATCCAGTTGACCATGCAGGCGCGACAGGATCGCCGCGTTGGTCGCTGCCAGAGCCTCTGCCGAGGCTTTCGCCTCAAGCGTTTGTGCGTCCGACACCATTTTTTCTACTTCGGCCCGCTGCGCCGCCAGTGAGTCCTGTAATTTTTTCAGTTCGGCCTCAAAGGCTGCCGACGCTTCGGGGGACGCGCCTTGAGTCAGCGCGTCGCTTTCAATTTTACTTAGGCGACTGGCCAAAGGATCAATCTTGCCCGCCAGTTCATCGACACTGGATTTGAGCGTATCCAGATCGGTTGTGATCGGTGTCACCTGATCGGTCAGCGCTGCAATCTTGCTGTCGACGCCAGATGTGTCGGACAGGGATTTTGTCAGTGCCTCGATCTGAGTGGACTGATCGTTGAGCTTCGCCTCAAGCGTCGTAAGCGCATCTGTATCGCCAGATCCGAACAAGCCCGCGCTGCCCGCTGCAAACCCGATTCCCGCAGCGATCACACCGCCGAGCAAAGCGGGGACGAATCCACTGCGTTTTTCTTCCTGCTGCGACTCTTCACGATGCGATTTTTCCGGCGGCGCGGAGTTCTCTTCCTGAGTCAGTTCCACAGCCGCTTCGGCTTCGGCTTCGGCTTCGGCTTCGGCTTCGGCTTCGGCTTCGGCTTCGGCTTCGGCTTCGGCTTCGGCTTC
>NZ_JBXWOM010000017.1:0-66832 GCF_059610905.1 Ruegeria sp. CDSC002 | reverse complement strand
CCTTGCAATTGTGCCACTGGGCTGCGCGGCTATCAATTTCCAAATGCAGAACACCCGGATCGAGGCGCTGTCCGGCGGACAAAAAGCGCGGTTGGCGATGTTGGTCCTGCGGCTTAGGAACCCGAACTTTTATCTGCTGGACGAGCCGACGAACCATCTGGATATCGAAGGTCAAGAGGCAATGGAGGCCGAATTGGTCACCCACGGCGCGTCCTGTTTGCTGGTCAGCCACGACCGGAGTTTTCTGAGAAACGTTGGCAACCGGTTCTGGTGGATCATTGGTCGCAAACTTGAGGAAGTGGATAGCCCTGAAGCATTTCTGGAGAGTGAAATGAGCTTTACTAGTTGATCGAAATAACACGCCACGGCGGCCCAGGCACACATTTGCCTAGGCAAAATCGCAAGACGTGACCGGATATCTGACCTGAAAAAGGGTATGTTGAATCGCATCTTCGCTGGCTTGACTCGCAAGCCGGTATGACTAAGTATTACCGTGAAAGGACGCTGCGATGACCGTCAAAACCACACTCAGCTTTACAGATAGGCACCACCAATTTCTCAAGGAAAAAGTGGGTGAGGGGGTGTATGCGTCGGCCTCTGCTGCCGTGGCAGCTGCTGTCGAACGGATGATCGAGGATGAGCAGGCTCGTGATACTGCGCTTGAGGCGATGGCCGAAGAAATCCGCCGTCGTGCCGCAACTCCGCGCCAGGAATTTGTTAATCACGAGACTGCTTTCGCGACAGCGCTACGTAGACTGGATTCCGCTGAGTGACCTATCGCCTGCGTTACCATCCTGCAGTCTCGGAAGACCTAAACCGGATTGTAGAGATGATAACAGACTACGCTGGACCCCGGGTGGCAAGGCGCAAACTGGATGAGATTGCGCGTGTGGCCCAGGGTTTAAAAACGTTGCCGCACAAGGGGTCGCGAAGGGATCATGTTTTACCAAGTATACGCGCTATTCCAGCGGCGAAGCGTGCGGTTATTGTTTTTACGATCGACGAAGACTTGCGGGAAGTCCACGTTTTGACGATCACCTATGCCGGCGCCGATTGGATCACGCGGGCCGAAGCCCGGGGGAAATAGCACATATTTCTTTGAAGACTTAACCGAGGCGTTAGTTACACCAGTTACTTTCAATAACCCGGCCATGTCACTTAAGGCTCGGTAGACGACTCCGGCCTGTGGATGCCAATCTGCCACATCGCGGGCTTGAGAGGCCACTACCCGTTCATCCCCACGCGCCGCTGGGCCCGTCAATGCGTGTCGCGGTCCATGAGCAACGACATTTTCCGCTGTGCCTTCCAGTAATTTAGAGTTCAACTGTGGCACGATATGGTCCGCAATACCCGCTTCAGCCCAGGCTTCACGCGCAATGGCTTGCAGTACTACGGCAAAGTTGTTCGAGATCTCCGCTCCCGCGTGATATAGGCTCTTTCCTTCGGAGCGGATTAAAAAACATTCCGCCCCGAGCCGTTCCAGCAGAGGTTGCAGGATCGACAAAGCATCGGCGTCCCCTTCCAAACCGCAAAGAGTGCCTCGGAACTGTTTTTTTGCCGTATCGGGGTCAACGAATGATAGGACCGGATGCACACTGGCCAAACGCCAGTTCAGCTTTCGCAATAAGGCCATCTCATCAGCGCAGAGAAATCCGCTGCAGTGAAAGGCTATGGATCGTTCGGCTGAGCGGTCCTTTGCCAAACGCGCTGTAATGAGGTCAGATGCAACGACAGAAATTTGTGTGCGGGGACTGTGATAATCCAAAGATTGGCAGCTCGCATTTCTGATAAATCAGTTGCGACACGACCCGCGCCCGCCCGCCGAACGGCTTTTTCTGCCGAGCTTTGACTGGCGCTATAAACATCCTGTACCCGGCAATAATCCAACACATTAAACAGGGTCAGCAATGTCTGCCCAACCCGGCTCGCTCCGATCAGGTTTACAGTAAATTCGGACAGGTATGCGCCTTCTAAGTATTGGTCTCGAATGGACTATGCCACGCCGAGTGGTCGAAGTGCAGGGGCCGACTGTAATTCGGAGTACGTCGCTACTTGGATGCGTTTAACCTTAGTGTACATTATCGGATCAGACGTCATCGCAGCGAGGCGCTTAACACGTCAGTCTGAATTTGGCAGTTGGCATGGGTCTTCCTTTCGTTCGGTTCACAGTCGCTCCAATATCCTTTTGGCACTGTTTAGATACTCTTGTTGTTTTTCTTGGGTCATTCGATCCCAAGTTCTGTACGCATGGCCCAGTCTGGAATTGCCGCGCAGTAGGTTGGCATTTCGCGCCAGAAAATCCCAATAAAGTGGGTTGAACGGGCATGCGCCATCGCCGGTTTTCTGTTTAACATCGTACCTGCACGAGACGCAGTGATCGGACATCTTATTGATGTAATTCCCGCTTGCGGCGTATGGTTTTGACCCCAACAGACCCCCGTCGGCGAACTGGCTCATGCCGATCACGTTTGGAGCCTCGACCCATTCATAGGCGTCGGAGTAAACAGCCAGATACCATTCGTGCACATCAAACGGATCAATTCCAGCCAACAGGGCAAAATTTCCGGTCACCATTAACCTCTGAATGTGGTGCGCATATGCTTCGTCCCGAGTCTGTACGATTGCGGCTGCCATGCACGCCATATCAGTATCCGCTGTCCAAAAAAACGAAGGCAAAGAGCGGTGTGCGGACAGGTAGTTTGACCGTGTGTAGCCAGGCATTCGCAACCAATAGATTCCTCGTACAAATTCGCGCCAACCTATTATCTGGCGAATGTACCCCTCAACGGCGTTCAAAGGAGCGTGGCCGTCGTAGTAAGCCCGTTCAACGCGCTGACAAATCTCGAGCGGGGAAAGAAGACCTACGTTTAGGTATTGTGCTAGGACCGAGTGGTACAGAAACGGCGCGCCTTTTAATATCGCATCCTGGTAGTCTCCAAATTTTGGCAGGGCATGTTCGACAAAATGATCCAATGCCGCCAAGGCGCCCTTTTTCGTGACGGCAAACCAGAACGGTTCCAGCTTTCCGAAATGGTCAGGGAAGCGTGCTTCTATCAACGCCAAAACGTCCCGCGTGATCTCATCCGGCTCCACTTCCAACGGGCGAGGTAAGAAAAAGTCAGTTTTGGCGGGCTTGCGATTGTCGGCGTCAAAGTTCCAGCGGCCACCTTCAGGTTCACCGTCCGACATCAACAGACCGGTTTTGCGGCGCATCTCACGATAGAAGTATTCCATCCGAAGCTGTTTGCGACCTGCGGCCCAGGTTTGAAAGTCATGATGGCTGGCAAGGAACCGATCATCGGCTACCGTTTCCAACCCTTCGCACTGCGCGAACTCTTGGACCAGACGGTATTCTCCGGGCTCGGTCACGATCGTGCGCTTAATTCTTAGATCGTGCTTCGCTCGCGCGATTTCGCTGATCAGACTTTGCGTGTTGTCCGGCTCATCCAATTGAACGTAGCGCACGGTCCACCCGTCCGACTTAAGTTCCGCCGCGAAATGGCGCATGGCGGAAAGAACGAAAGCAATCTTCTTTTTGTGATGTCGCACATAACGAGCTTCCTCCATGACTTCGGCCATCAAGATTGTGTCACGGTCCCGATCACCCGCGCGCAGCGCAGAGATATTCATTGAGAGTTGATCACCAAGCACAACAATCAAAGACGAGTATTGTGTGCAGGAAAGGGGCTCGGTCATGAGGCAGAGGGTAGGGCTTTCGTGCCGTAAGGCGACCCTAACAATACAGCATCGTCTCAAAATGTCCGAAAAAGTTCAGCGTAGAACCCTTTGCCAAGTTTCTCTTTTTCGCTTTACGGCTCAGAATCGACTCTGGGCAAAAAAGCGCAAATTCCCGCATTGAGGGTTCAGACTGATCTGATTGTGTCGGGGTGGGAATAAATAGTCGGATGGAAAGAAGATTGGTGGGTTTTGGGAACTTAAACGCGAGTCGTCCAAAAACGTGCTCAAACGGACCTTGTTGCATCCTCCTGCAAATTTTTATCTATTTTTCAAAGTCATGCAGGTCAGATTGCCAGTTCATTCGACCAACAGCGACTCTTTGATGCTGCCATGGGCAGCCTGCAGTCGACAGCCAGAAAGGCATACAATACGCTTGTCTACATCGAATTCGTTTGTTTTGCCGATATATTTAACCTGAGGGGCCGTAGCGCAAATTTCGTAGGGCAATTGTCAAAGACGCAACCTATTTTGCACTGTTTGCTACGATAACCCCCTTTGGTCGGTTTTAGGGGTTGATATGTTAAATGGTTCTGCCGTCAGGTCTTTGCGTTCTTTGAATTTTGATCCTGCGCTGGACCTCTATCAAAGCATGCTTCGCGTGTGCGCTATCGTACCAAACAAGGTCGCGCTGATCGGTGACGATCGGGGGTACACGTACGCGGAAATTGCAGATGCCGCCGATAGAATTGCCCTGCATTTGATGTCAAAGGGTGTTTCTCCGGGTGACAACGTGGCGATGATCATGGATCGCACGCCCGAAGCAATCCTAACCATGTGCGGTATCATGCGTGCGGGCGGGACCTTTGTGCCATTGGACCCAGCCTATGACATAAAGCAAGCAGGGTACGTTATTGCGGATTCCAAACCATCCGCGATCCTGTGGGAGGAGCACCACAAGCCCATTGCCGATGAACTGAATTCGAACCGGGTTGCAAGTCTGAATGCGCTCGACCTATTGAATTCTGATCCCGATGAGAAGCGCGACTTTCCGAACAGAACTGGTCTGGATGCGTGTTACATAATGTATACGTCTGGATCGACCGGACAGCCAAAAGGTGTTGTGTTACCTCATCGGTCCATCGTTCGGCTCGGCTTTGATCAACCAATCGGACAAGTCCTTCCCAACGACATAACGTTGGCGAGTTCGACCATTGCATGTGACGGTTTCACTTGGGAAACATGGCCTGCGCTTTTGAACGGAGGGTCGGTCGCAGTTGTGGCCGAGCCCAGGCCGGCATTGGACAAGCTTGCCGCAACTATTTCCCGTCATGGTGTAAGTGTCGCGTTCTTTTACACCGGAATGTCACATCTGCTGATCGAACATCACCTTGATGCGCTAAGCAGTTTGCGCCGTTTTGGTGCGGCGGGTGATGTGCTGTCCCCTTCACATGTTCGTAGTCTCAAAGATGCGCATCCCGGAATCGAAGTCATAAACGGTTACGGTCCCACAGAAAACTCCGCCCTAACCACGATGCACGTCGTCACCGAAGCGGACCTTGTTGGTGGTACAATTCCGATAGGCGTGCCGACTGGTCACTGCGACTGTTTCGTCGTGAACGAAAACCATAACGAACTGCGGGCTGGAGAGGTCGGGCAGCTAGTTGCCGCGGGACCGAGTGTGGCACTTGGCTATCTCAACAAACCCGAACGGACGGCCGAGTCTTTTATTTCAGATCCGCGCCCGACTCACACCGGACAAGTGTACTTGACAGGAGATCTGGTCCGGCAGCGCGACGATGGTGTCTATGAATTTCTAGGGCGTGTCGATCGACAGGTGAAAATTGGTGGTCGTCGCATTGAACTGGACGGAATTGAACATCACCTACGTGAATTGCCGATGATTTTGGATGCTGCGGTTACTTTGACCAAGGCAGATACTGGTGAAAAACGCATAACAGCCTTTTTGAAACCGTCAGGCGATATGCCTGCTGATAAACGCGCCTTCGTCCGCGAGGTTATGGCCGAACTCGGTAGGGCCTTGCCGGAGGGCGCCCTGCCTCGGACGAACCGGGTTGTGGCAGACTTTCCATTAACCCCAAGCAACAAGATTGACCGAAAAGCGTTGGTCGACAGCGTCGAATCGAAGGACTTGGAAAGCAACGGCAACACTGGGCCAATTTTCCAGTCAACCCGAACTCCAATATTCCAATCAATCCGTAAACCGCTAGACGCTGCCGAGATCGCACGAACTATTGCGAAGATTTATGATGAGACATTGGGTTGCGGAGAGTTGGATGCAGGCGCAACATTCTTCGAAGCTGGGGGAACATCTCTGCAATTAATTGGTGTCCATGCAGAAGTGATGAAACGTTTAAACGTACGGTTCGACATTACACTCATGTTCGAAATCCCGCGTCTGGGCCCTTTGTCCGAGGCGATAGCCGCGATCGAAGTGAGTGGAAACGAGTCGCTGTCGTCTCAGGAGCCAGAACAAGGAGTTGAGGAACGGGCTGACCTGAACTTGCCTGAGAATGCAATCGCAATTGTGGGCATGGCCGCTAAACTGCCCGGTTCACAGTCTCTTGATGAGTTCTGGGAGCACATTCAGAACGGCGATAATCTGATCAGGCCATTCTCGTCGGGCGAACTTGAAGATAGCTTCACGCCTGAACAACGTGCATCGGACAGTTTTGTAGCGGCCCGCCCCATCCTTTCGGATGCAGGGATGTTCGATGCCAAGTTTTTTACGATGCACGCCCGTGAGGCGGCAACTATGGACCCGCAAGCCCGAGTGTTCCTTGAGATTTGCTATCATGCCTTGGAAAACAGCGGTCACGACCCGTGGCGGACACGCATGCCGGTGGGCGTATACGCTGGGTCGTCGTCGACCACATATCTGATTCAAAACATATTGGCCGACCGTCAGGCAGCCGAGGCGTATATGTCGAATTATCAGACCGGTAAGATTTCTGAACTGACCGGCAATATTGGGGACTGCCTAGCAACTCGGGTGTCGTACAAGCTGGACCTGCACGGTCCTGCGATGACGGTACAGACGGCGTGTTCGACGTCGCTGACCGCGATTTCGCAGGCATTGTTGGCATTGCGTGCGTGCCAATGCGACATGGCTTTGGCAGGAGGCGTTTCGATCACCTTTCCGCAAAAGCGTGGATACATCGCGCAAGAAGGTGGGTTGTCGTCAGATGACGGCACGTGCCGACCATTTGACGCTGAAGCCAGCGGAACGGTTTTCGGGCACGGTGCCGGGGTTGTTGTATTGCGCAGACTTAAAGATGCCGTTGCAGACGGTGATCACATCCATGCCGTTATTTTGGGCTGCGGTATCAATAACGATGGTGCCGAAAAAATATCTTACACGGCACCAACGGTACGCGGTCAGGCGGATGCAATTCGCCGAGCGCACAAAGATGCTGTAATCGAACCTAAAAGTGTGACTTACGTCGAATGCCACGGAACCGCGACACCTCTCGGGGACCCAATTGAAATTAGTGGGCTGCGTCAGGCGTTCGGCGAAGCAGCTGTCGAAGGGGGCTGTGCGCTCGGGTCCGTCAAAGGCAATATCGGTCATCTGGATGCGGCTGCCGGCGTAACCAGCGTAATCAAAACAGCGCTGATGCTGAACCATCGCAAGATTCCCCCTGTGGCAAACTTCTCCGATCTGAACCCTAGAATAGAACTGGAAGGTACTCCGTTCCGGGTTCCGAGTTCCCTCTCGGACTGGGTGTCGGATGGACCATTGCGCGCCGGTGTCAGTTCTTTCGGGGTGGGAGGGACCAATGTCCACTTGGTGCTGGAAGAGGCACCGCAAATAGTGCAGGACGCTGAGACTGCTTCCGTTCAAACGGTTGTCATTTCGGCGAAGACGCCGGAAGCCTTGGCCGAGATGAAGGGTGACTTAGCGGATGCTTTGGAGAAACCCGACGCGCCGAGACTGGCGGATGCGGCCTATACCTTGCAAGAGGGACGAGCCGCTTTTGAGTATCGTCAGGCTGTCGCGGGCTCGGATCCTGAAGAGGTCGCCAAAACCTTACGCGCTGCACCCGCTATCCGTAAGCCCGCGATGCAGGGCAACCCAACTGTAACATTCATGTTCCCGGGTCAGGGATCTCAGTACCCGGGCATGGGCAGCGGTCTGTACCAAACCGAACCTGAATTTGCGCAGTGGATTGATAAAGGTGCGGAAATATTACGCCCGGTTCTTGGCTTAGACGTAAAGACAATGCTGTGTTTCGCAGACGCCAGTGACCAGGACCTCGCGCGTGCGTTGCGCGAAACCCGCCTGACTCAGCCTGCTTTGTTCCTGACTCAATACGCCTGTGCAAAGCTGTGGATGGCTCGTGGCATAAGCCCAGCGTCAATGATTGGCCATTCGGTTGGCGAGTTCACCGCCGCCACGTTGGGTGGCGTCATGGATTTTGAAACCGGGTTGTCGATCATCGCGAAACGAGGCCAACTGATGCAGGATCAGCCAGACGGTGCGATGTTGTCCGTTAGAGCGCCGCTTGAGGCTCTGGAGGATTATCTGGATGATACCGTCGATGTCGCCGCGCGCAATGCGCCTCGTTTAAACGTATTGGCCGGAGACTTTGATGCAATTGCATCGATTGAAGATCGACTGAAAGAGGCCGGTATCCCGTGTACACGTCTTCACACTTCTCATGCGTTTCATTCACGCATGATGGATCCGGTGTGTGAAGGCCTGTTGGAAGCGGCCACTCAAAAAACGCTGCAACCAACGAAAATTCCATATGTCAGCTGTGTAACGGGCGATTGGATTTCCGAGAATGAATGCACAGACCCGTCATATTGGGCGACCCAGGCGCGAGCAGCGGTGAATTTTGCGGACGCGGTTTCGACACTCGTGACCGAAGATCCAGTCGCGTTGCTCGAGGTTGGCGCTGGGAACACGTTATCTGCGTTCAGCATCCAAACATTGCCGCGGGATGCCTCGGTTGCGGTCATACAGTCTTTGCCGGATCACACCCGTCCAGAAACGGATGAAGTCGCGATGGCCGCTGCAATGGGTTGCCTGTGGGGATGCGGCGTCGATGTAGACTGGAACAAGCTGGGTCCGCGCGGAAACCGGCGCGTACCTCTGCCAACTTATCCATTCCAACGCAAACTGCATTGGGTCGATGCGCCAGCGCCTTCCATCGGAGCAGCAACTTCCTCGTCATCCGCACCGACCACGGCAACCGTAAATCCTGTTTCAAGTTTAAATGAGTTCTTTTCTATGCCAACATCCAATTCACAAGAACAGATTGAGCGCAAGCCGCGCCTGATCAGTGAGATTCTAGCCATTTTGAGCGAAGTTTCTGGTGAAGATCTGGGGCCAGAAGATGCACCGGCAACGTTTTTGGAACTTGGGTTTGACTCCTTGTTCCTCGGACAGGTCACCCAAAAATTGAATGCTGATTACGGGATCGATCTGACATTCCGGCAATTGATGTCCGACTATCCGTCCGCTGAGGCGCTCGTTGATTACCTGGATGAAAGCCTACTCCCCGAAACGGCTGTTCCCTCGGTTGAACCGGAGGCCACACAAACGGTCACGCAAAGCGCTACGGAACCCGTGGCTCCTGCGGTATTGCCACCTTCAGTTGTGCCCGCCGCGCCGATTGGTGACGGGTCAGTCGCTGCTGTCATGCAGGCGCAGGTCGCTGCTATGCAGTCACTTTTTGCACAACAGCTTCAGGCTTTGTCTGGAGCTCAGACAGCGGCACCTACTGCTGTGGCCAGTACACCAAAAGTCGAGGCAGAGATTAAACCTGCAGTTCCTGCGCTGCCCAAAAATGCGGCGAGCAAAGGCGCCTTTTCGATTGGACGTGCAACCAATGCAGCCGGCGGCGACCTCACGTCCGAGCAACTGGCCTTCGCGCGGGACTTGGCAACAAGTTACAGCCAGCGGCACGCCAAATCCAAAGAGTATGTACAGACCTACCGATCTGTGATGGCCGACCCGCGCACGGCAGCTGGGTTTCGCGCTGAATGGAAGGAGTTGGTGTTCCCGGTTGTTTCCGATCGTTCTAAAGGTGCGCGCCTGTGGGATATCGATGGTAATGAATTCATAGATCTGGTCAGTGGTTTCGGGCCTATAGCTTTTGGCCATTCGCCGGATTTTGTCATTGATGCTGTATCACGACAGATGGAACGCGGCTTTGCAATTGGACCGCAATGTGACCTCGCCGGCCCAGTTCTGGAACGCTTTGCTAAATTCGTAGGTCATGAGCGCGCTACGTTCTGTAACACAGGGTCCGAGGCTGTGATGGCAGCAATGCGCATTGCACGAACGGTAACAGGTCGCGACCAGATCGTAGTTTTTGGCAGTGACTACCATGGCCAGTTCGACGAAGTATTGGTTAAAGGCAAGTCACGTGGTGGCGACCCTGCGGCTCTGCCGATTGCACCGGGAATTCCGCGCTCGAGCCTGTCCAACATGGTTGTGTTGCCGTATGGCGCGCCAGAAAGCATCGATTGGATTCGCGAAAATATTGGCTCAGTCGCTGCTGTTGTTGTCGAACCAGTACAGAGCCGGAACCCAAACCTGCGCCCTAAGGAATTTGTGCGTGAACTGCGCCATATCACACACGAAAGCGGTGCGGCCTTGGTCATGGATGAAATTGTGACCGGTTTCCGGGTTGGTGCCCGGGGAATGCAGGGCGAGTGGGATATCCAGGCCGACATGGCAACCTACGGCAAAGTAATCGGAGGCGGTATGCCAATTGGCATGCTGGCGGGTTCAGCCCGGTTTATGGATGCACTCGACGGAGGCATGTGGCAGTTCGGTGATGACTCGGTCCCGGAAGTTTCTCCAACCTTCTTTGCAGGAACGTTCGTTCGTCATCCGTTGATTGTTGCCGCGGTGGACGCAACGCTAGAACATATGGGCACCAATGGGTCCGATCTTTGGCAGCGCACGGCCGCCTGGACGGCTGATGCAGTCGGCAGGATGAATGCCATTCTTGTAGCGCGCGGGTTGCCGCAATTGGTCGAAAGCTATTCAAGCTGGTTTGTTCCAAAACTAATGGACTTTGATCCCAATGCCGCCCTGTTTTACCCGCTCATGAAGATGGCCGGTATCCATGTTCAGGTCGGGTATGCCTGCTTCTTTACGACTGCCCATACTGAACAGGACTTCGATGCGGTTGTGAACGCGTTTGAACAATCCGTCGATGCGCTCAGAAGCGTTGGTATCCTTGTCGGCGACGGGAAAGCCAAACCCGTCGCTACAACGCCGGTAGCCAAACCGCCAACCGAAGGTATCCCCCTGACCGAAGCACAGCGCGAAGTTTGGATGACCAGTCAACTAGGAGAGAAAGCGTCGTGCAGTTTCAATGAAAGCGCCTCGTTCCGTCTAACGGGTTCATTGAACCAAGACGCATTACAACGGGCGCTTAACCGTGTAATTGAGCGGCATGATGGATTGCGTCAGGTCTTTGCCAAAAACGGTGAGACGTTCAACATTATCGATCCATTCGAGCTGCAGCTTACGCTTCATGATCTGAGTGAAAAAGAAGATTCAGAGGCTGCGTTGGCCGGCCTCGTGCATGAAGACTCTTCGATTGAAATCGACTTGATTTCGGGACCTCCCATACGATCTTTCGTTGCACGGATGTCGGCGGAAGAACATGTTCTGATCATCAATGCACACCATATCGTATGCGACGGCTGGTCATACAACGTACTGGCTTCGGACCTGGTGGCATTTTACAAAGCAGAGGTTTCGGGTACGCCGGCGAACCTTCCGCCGGCCCCGTCTTTCGCTGCCTATGCCGCCACTCAGTCCGGTAAAAATGTGCGACCGGCGACGCGCGCCTATTGGGAAGAACAATATTCAGAACCTACTGAATTGCCGGATATACCAACAGATCATTCTAGACCTGCAATCAAAACATTCTCCGGTGCGACTTGCACGACGCGCATATCGGGAGATGTCGCGTCAGCGGCACGTAAGGCCGGTGCCGCGCAAGGTTGCACGCTGTTTGCAACGCTGTTTGCCGCGTTGCAGATTGTATTAGGACGGCTAACCGGGTCTCATGATCTGGTCATTGGGGTGCCAACCGGCGGGCAGGCCTTGCTGGACAACAACGAAATGGTTGGTCACTGCGTCAATTTTCTGCCGATCCGCGCCGTTCAAGACCGGAATGCTTCGGTTGCTGACTTTCTTACGCAGGTTCGTGATCAGGTTATGAATGCATTTGACCACCAGGATTATACCTACGGAACACTCGTTCGCGATCTGAATATCGAGCGCACGTTGAACCGGTTGCCGCTCACAGAAGTGCAGTTCAATCTGGAACGACTGGGCGAGGCCGTAGATATGGGCCCGCTTAGCATGACGTCGGCACCCAACCCTAAAACAGCTGTGAATTTCGACCTGTTCTTTAACGTGATCGAACGTCGCGACGGTCTGCGAGTGGATGTCGACTACAACACTGACGTCTATAACGAAGACACGGTGATGCGTTGGTTGAAGTACTTTGAGACAGTTCTTTCCGAACTGGCAGAGGATTCCGCGCGCCCTCTGTCTAAGGTTAACGTTCAGCCCGCCGACGAGCTCGAGTGGATGCTGGAGACTGTGAATCGAACGAGCGAGGCTTTGCCACAGGCGACAACGCTCGACAGGCTAATTTCGGAAACTGCCAAAACTTATCCAAACGCGATCGCAGTTGAGGATAATCTGGGACAGCTCAGCTACACGGAACTTGACCGGCTAAGTGATGCGGTCGCCGCTGACATCCAGGCCCTTGTCCGCGGGTCCGGCGGCCGGATTGCCGTGGCCATGTCTCGGTCATCACAATGCCTGGCAGCTTTGCTCGGCGTTCTGAAAAGCGGCAACGCCTACGTGCCGATTGATCCCGCTCAACCCGCATCGCGGCTGCGCATGATACTTGAGACGGCAGATGTTTCTGCCGTCCTGCACGATCAGGCCAATCTACCCGACTGCGCTGAAGGTCTTGATCTGCCTGAGCTTCAGATGAGTCAAGTAAGAGCGGGTGGCATTCCTTTGATCATCGCAGATAGAGTTGATCCAACGGCGTATGTGATGTTCACCTCGGGTTCTACCGGCACGCCAAAAGGGGTTGAGATCGGCCATCGCTCGGTAATCAACTTCCTGACGTCTATGGCGTACGAACCCGGTTTCGACCCGCAATCGGTAATGTTGTCAGTGACTACAACGATGTTCGATATCTCGGTTCTGGAACTGTTCCTGCCGTTGCTGCAGGGTGGTCGAGTGGTTATCGCGGCACAAGAAGACGTTCTGGACGGGTTCCGATTGGTCGAACGCTTGAAGCGTGGCGATGTCACGCATATTCAGGCCACGCCTACGCTGTGGAGCATGCTTCTTGAAGCTGGGTTACGGCCTGACAAAGGTTTGACCATGTTGGCGGGCGGTGAACCCTTGCCAGCCGATCTCGCAGAGAGGTTGATGGAAAGCGGCGCGGATCTGTGGAACATGTATGGCCCGACCGAGACCACGATCTGGTCTGCTGTTTCAAAGGTTCATTCGGGCGAATTGATTACGATTGGTCATCCCATAGCCAATACCGAATTGCATGTGCTTGGTCCTGACGACCAGCCGTTGCCAATCGGGGCTGATGGCGAACTGAACATTGGTGGTACAGGGTTGGCGAAGGGGTACTTCCGACGCGACGATCTAACACAAGCAGCATTTCGTGAAGTGTCCCTGAACGGGCACCCACGTCTTTTGTATAAGACCGGCGATGTTGCCCGCCGTTTGGTCGACGGCACAATCCAAGTGTTGGGTCGCAATGATGGGCAGATCAAATTGCGCGGTTTCCGCATCGAGCTTGGAGAGATTGAAACGGCAATGCGCGCGGTGCGCGGCGTTCAGGCGGCCGCCGCGACTTTGCGTCCTTCGCCGCGTGGAGACAAGCAGCTGGTCGGATATGTCGTTGCCGAGCCAGGACATGATCCCAAACCGGAAAGCCTGACTACGGCTTTGGCCGAACGGCTGCCGCACTACATGGTGCCGACTGCTTGGGTATTCCTCAGTAATTTGCCCAAAACCGGCAACGAAAAATTGAATCGCAAAGCTCTGCCTGATCCGGACGTTGTTGCGACAGTCACCGCATTGTACACTGAGCCCAGTACGCCGACGGAAAAGAAAATGGCAAAAATCTGGGAAGACGCTCTGGGTATCGATCAAATTTCAACGTCGCAAACCCTTTTTGCGTTGGGCGCAGATTCCTTAACAGTATTCCGTATTGCCGCGCGCATGATCGATGCTGATTTGAACGTTGAGGCGAGACACCTATTGGAATACCCCTCAATTGCGCGCCTTGCCGCATTTGCTGACAATCGGGCAGAGGAGGACAGCGCACCGCGCAAACCTTCGCTGAAATCCTATCGTCGTGGTGCCCGCCGGGGACTATAAGCGATTTTCAGAATCACCCGGATGCGAAACGGGTGGCCCTGATATCTTGATCCGGCGTTTTACGGATCCATCGCCATTTGGGCCAGTAGGTACGATTTCGAAATCCACCGTGTCACCAGATTGCAATTCCAATCCAATCTCGGGCAAAGAATAGCCATCATTTGTAACCTCGACCTCGTGAACAGGTGTTCCGTTGTGCAAGATAAACAGGCGCGATGGTTCGGTCTCTGAGGAGGCTTTCCACTGCCCATTCACTATAAATCGACCATCCATTTGTGCAGTAAATCGTTCTATGGCGGTGTAAGGTTTGCCATTGAACCGCGCGGTCGTCACGCCGTCGTCAGTGATGCGAAGAGGCGAAAGATCAGGTGCGCCGCGGTAGCTCGGCCAATACCAATCGATGATTTCCAGCGGAACCAGACCGATGCTGGGGCGTCTGGCAAAGTAGCTCCATGGTGGCTGATTGAACTGGTATCGCGTGTCCGCGTGTACTGTTTGTACTGACAACTCGACACTCAGATTCTGTCCAATGATCAGAATTGGCGAATCTGTCAGAGTGTTCACAGGATCAATGGGGCGGCCGCGAGCGTCAAAAAACTCAGCCACTCCTTTCACTTCGAGTACGCCGCTGCCCCACGCGACGAAAGCTTCACCGTTTTTTCCAAATTCGTAGATCCGCGCTGGTTCAATCGTTTCGCTTGCGACAGGACGGCCGAATGGCAGGAGCTCACGCTGTAGAAACTCAAATGAGTCCGCTGCGGGTTTTCGTTTTTCAGCGTTTTGCGTACGCAAGCCCATATTGGGCCACCAAGGCTCATCCAGCAACGCATACCAATACGCGTCGTTTATCCCGGATGCCGCCATTTGTGTCACCATCAAGATCATGTAATCAGGTGCATCATTCTGATCTTCAAACCAATTGCCGAACTCGGTTACGTAGATTGGGCGTTCTCCACCGTATTCCTGCATCAAGGCCTTCAGACGATTCAGTTCTGGCAGGACGGTATTGGGGTTGTCGCGATAAGGATGCACGGAAATCGCATCGCAGGCTTGCAGGCCGCCCTGACGAAAAAATTCACGATAGAACCCGATCGCAATTGTGTTTAAGCCGCTGCAGATGATCTTGGCATCGGGATGATCCTGCTCCAGGCGCGTGTGTACCGTTCGAACCAGTGCAGCCAGATATGCCGGTGGGTTCTGGGTAAATGGACCTCTGACAAAATCGCTCGAGTTGAATTCGTTCCCGATTTCGATCTTTAAATTATCGACTCCATAGTGGCTGATAATGGCGCTTACCCAGGCGGCGAAACCTTCGCGACCCTCCTTACTGTGCGGCGTATCACCGTTGTCGTACAAAGGATTCCTGTCGGTGATGACGATAAGCGGTACCATACCTTTTTCAATCAGCGGCAACATGTACTTGTCCGCGACCGCAAAATTGTAAACGCCTGGTCGTTGTTCCGCCGTGGCCCACCCAATCTCATCACGAAGGTGCGTCGCACCCAGATCTTGCGCCAGATCGAGGGCGGCTCTGCTCCATCCCTGTTCCAGATGCGTTTGTACGCCAAGGTTGAACCCATCTTCGTCGGCGATAGCTGATCCCGCCAGAAACACAACTGAGATCGCGAGTTTCCACTTCATTCTGCGCTGCTCCAGTCCATCACGATCTGGCCACCGGCAACACTCAGATGATGCATGCCTTTGACACCAGGTCGATCCTTGGGCGTGAACTGCCGGATAAACCGCTCTTCGTACTCTGTTTCGTCAAGCTTGATAATTTCCATGAGGTTCAGGCCAAAACCGTACACGCCATGGCTGTTGTTTTGCGACGGCCGGAATAGCCGATCCCCTTGCCGGATGATCGCCCCTGCGTTTCTGGCGCAGTCTGACCCAAACACGACAGGATTTTTTGGATGAGGTTTGATCGTTTTCAGATCCGGGCCATCGACCTCAAACAGATACAGTTCGCTGGAATGATCCTGAAAAGCAAAATGATCAGATAAGTTGGTAATCAGCCACCACCGCCCATCATCCCCAAGATACATGCTGGAATCTGCTAAGTACTGACCCTCGAATGCTCTGGCATGCAATTCCCATTCATCTGGAAATTTGGTGCAACGCCATATCTCAAGGCGTTTAGCTGCCTGGGTTTCGGGCATCATAAAGATCGAGTCTCCGGCCCGAAACACGAAAGGAAAGGAAAGATGATAAGTACACTTCAACGCGGTAACGGGTTCGGTCAGACAGTCTCCTTCCAGACGCGCCACCTCTATGCGACCATTGATATCTTCGGCATTCATGGCTTCGAAAAAAACCCACTGTTGCCCTTGATGCTCGAAAAGGAAGGGATCGGCCATTATGCAAGACGATCGCGGCAGGCCTTTTGCCTTTCGTGGATGAAACCCTGAGACCGGACCGGATGAGCTACCAAGTTGCCAAGACTCTCTGATTTGTCCGGCTCGTGCAAGACGTTCAGATTTCAGTTTTTCTGACACGTCACTTATAAGGTTGAATGCATAGACGAGAGAGGATTCAAAGTCAGGTTTTGCCTTGGTAGCCTCGGGAAGCTGCTTGGTTTCAGGCACAATGCGACGCTCTGCCAATTCATTCATTGCATGGTACAGAAAGAGGATCGACTTTTCAGCTACAAAGGCTCCGGTCAAAACACTGCCAGGTTTGCGGTTGTAGCTGGTTTGCCGAAAAACCCGTTGAGTTGGGTCTTCGTAGGATCTCGAATGGATTTCGACCTGGACATGGGGGGCGCGGCCCGCTCCAGTTGTCATGGCAGCCTTGAATGGGTCGCTCATACCGCCAAATGCAACTGCCCATTCTCCGAAACGGAGCTGGGCCAACTGATACTTTGTCAGCGAAGCGGGGCCAAGCGCAAGCGCAAGGTCGGCCTGATCTTGGGTGACCGGTAGAGTGCTAAGGAAATCTGCGGCCGGCTGAGTATCATAAGGCAGAATACGTCGCGCGGCCAGAACCTGTTCGGCCCGCATTAACAAGCGCATCAAAAGTGTTCCTGAACGGTCCCGCCGATCAATTCCGCCAACAATCTGACCCGTAACTTCAAACCGGGGATCATTTCGCAATCGGTCGATCAATATCGCTTGCCAATCCTGCAGGCCTAGCAGTCCCGGTGGTGTTACCAGTGCGACTTTAAGCTTTTCATTTTGCACTGTCGCTCTCCAATCGGCGTGCCTTCGCATCGAAGACTTCGGATATTCGGCCAAAGCCCGATCGCATGAGGGAGTCACCATGCCAGCCATTCACCGGATAGACAGCTGTGTCCGCCGAAAGCAGCTCCGACCATCCCAATACGCCATCGTCAGGAACCATGGCCTGAGATCTTGTGATAAAGAGAACAACTTCGCCGTCATATGGTTCAAAGCTGTAGGCCCGCGTTTGACTTACTAAAGCATCCACGGTGTCGTCGACCAGCGTATCGGTTGGAGACGCCGGTGGTGCGAGCCCTGTTGCTTGGAGAATACGCTGTGCAAAATCGTTCTGACCGAGGAGATCTGTTGTACTGATCTTTCCACGCCACCGTAGGCTTAGGTAATACCGAAGCCTGCGCATTCTAATGGTCCATTTATCGCGTATGCGTTGAGACCGTGTAAACTTGCCAATTGCGCCGGGGGCCCAAGTGTCAATCATACCAACACAACGCACCCGCTCGCCTAAAGCAGTTAGTTGCTTAGCTAGCCGAAACGCGACACGACCATCGACGCAAAGCCCGCACAAAAGTATGTCGCGCCCTGAATATCGGTCTTGAACAATTGATGCCGCTTCGTCAATCGCCGGGTCGAATCCGGCTTGAGATAGTGCATTGAGCTGCGCCCGATCAGCAATACCGATATTGCCAACAGCACAAATTGCTCCGATCTCTTTGCCCAGTGATTGATAAAGGAATGGTTGATTAACCGTCAGCAAGATGGGCGCGGTTTCTGGCGCGGATTTGAGTTCGGCCAGAGACCAGATTGAATCGGGCGTTGTTTCGTCTCGAGGCGTTGGATGCTTTGTTGCAACAGGTTCGGTCTGTCCCAGTAGATTGGCCAGCCCGTCCAGAGTCGGATCATTCAAAAACGCGTGCAGACTTGGTCTGGTCTCGAAAGTCTCTCCTACGCGCGACAACATTTGCAAAGCCAGTACGGAATAACCGCCCAGATCAAAGAAATCTCCGTTGACGTGATCAACAGGCAGCGCAAGAATGTCGGACCACAAGGAGGCCAGTCGAGGTTTAACGTTGTTCGGGGACGGTGTTGGCTTTGCAAGTGACGTAAAACCATTCAGGTTTAGCGGAGGGTTTTTTACCTTAGTGGGTCGATTTGCTGCTATCGCTGAGGTCGGAGCGGGGTCGCGTCGCATCAAGGCTTGGAACACCTCGAGCAAAAGGTCCGAAAACGCCTGAATAGTGGACTCGTCAAACAGATTGGCATTGTAGTCTATCGCCAGACGCCATCCTGAATTTCGACCTATAATGTTTACATTGAGATCGTAAAGCGTACCAGGTGAGTGTGATTGAACCGAAACCAGTTCTATATCGCCATATTTCCTTTCGTTTAAGAAAACGCGCTGAAGGTTAAACATGATCGAAACCAACGGGATACGTAACGGGTCTCGCGGTGGGTTTAGTACCTGAACCAGCTTATCGAAGGGCAATGTCTGGTGTGCCAGGGCGCCATTTACGACCTCACGAGCAGCGCGACCTTGATCGATTACTGATCTGCTTGCGTCAATGTCGAGGCGCATGACGATGGGATTAGTGAAAATCCCGATCAGTGGTTCCAAATCTATTTCTGTTCGGCCTGCAACCTGGATGGCAAAGCTTACGTCATTGCGGCACGAAAACCGTTCTAGCGCCGTGCTGAAAGCGGAAACGCCCAGGGCAAAGACTGAGGTATCCAGCTCTTTTGCGGTTTCAGAAAGGTTGGTTTCGAAGTCCTGCGGAAGTTCCCTGGCAAATGACTTCGGCTCGGGCTCTGAGGCCGCACGCGGTCGATCAAGCGGCAGTTCGAAATATTTCATGCCACCGAGGGTTTGCTTCCAGTACTCTTCCTCTTCATCCATGGCACCGCTCTGTTCGTAATCAGAAAGCCACATAGAAAAGTCACCGTACTGCAGTGTTAATTCTGGCAGATCAGGATCGGTACCAGTCTGCAGCGCTTCGAGATGTACGCCCAGTTCATGACCCAGGACACCGATGGAGTATCCGTCGAACACGCTGTTATGTACCGAAATCAATAGAGCTGCGCGTTCAGTTTCCATTGGAACCATCGCAACGCGAAAGAGACAGGGTTCAGACAGGTCGAATGGCTGTTCTGAATGTGCAATGGCAATCGAGTTAATTCGCTCTGCGCGATCGGCTTTGGGGACATTAAGGATATCAACGAGATCGAGTTTGAATTCAACATGTGCGAAGACTTCCTGCACAGGCTCCCCGTTTTGTTCTACGAAACGTGTTCGAAAAATCTCATGCCGGTCGATGATCTTCTGGAACGCAGTTTGAACCATGTCGCTGGTTACCGGTCCTCGCAATTCCCACCGTATGGCTAGATTCAGTCCCTTATTACCGGGGTGAATCTGCTCCATAAACCAGCACCGTTTTTGGGTAACAGAAGTGGGAAAGGTTCCGACTATCTGCTGCTGCTTCAATGCCTTCATAAAATCGCTCCGCTAAACCCAATCACCCTGGACGCGGAAAAACGTTTCGCAAGCTATTTCGAGCCAAAAAACTCCCGGCATGCGGCGAACAGGGCAAAATGCGGGTACTAATTACACAATCCAAGTTTCTCTGCCGCAGTCGCGCGAGTCAAATAAAACTCGCTAAATACTACAGGCGCCGTACAACAATCATAAGTTTAAGCCCGCACTTCGCAACTCACGGGGTGAAATGCTCCTGACAGGGCACAATTATTCGCTATCATGTGACAGTTGTTATTTAGTTGTAAGCGATTCGATGATTTGGCTTAAGGGTTCTGATTTAGCTTCCGCGCGAAATCTCGTGCGTAGCCTGTGCGCTGTTTCCGTTTTTGTAAGCGCAGTGATGGTCGGCGGTATTGGCCGAGCCACAACCTTTGATGGATATCTGATAAACGTGGGTGACGAGCTCGAGCTGGATATTCTCGATGATAATGAACCACCGCAGCGATTTACTGTAGGCCTCGATGGTGAGGTGCAGTTACCTTACATCGGCGGTCTACAGGTATCTTCTATTGCGGTTGGCGATGCGAGGGATTTAATTCATCGCACCTACGTAAAAAATGAAATTTTTGTGGACCCCTTGATCGAGCTTTCGGTTGCAAGTTTCCGGCCGATTTCGGTTTTGGGGGATGTTAAGAATCCGGGAAACTTCGACTACCAGCCTTTCATGACTGCAGAACAAGCCGTCGGTTTGGCTGGGGGTCCAGCGATTTCTGCAAACAACGAAGAAGCCCGTGTTCTAGAGCGTAGAAATCTGAAAGGCACGTTGAACAGCCTTGAATACGATCTTGCATTGTCGGCCGCCCAATATGCACGGGCTCAGGCATTGTTGAAAGGCGAGGACAGTTTGAATTGGTCTAACCTGCCGCCAGACCTGCGCCCGGCAGTGAACCGAGAGTTGTTTGACGAACATAAAGCAAGTGAAGATCAGGTCATCACGTTGGAGACGCGGAATGCGATAACCCAACATGAGCTTCTGACGCAGGCCGTGTCCGAAGCTGAAAGCCAGATCGCCATCCTGCGGCAGCGCGAAGTCGTGCAGCAAAGGATTGTGGATGTTTCTCAGACAGAACTGGAGAGAATGATTGATCTGGCGGCCCGAGGTTTGATCCCAAAATTTGATGTCCGAGACTTTGAGCTTAAGACTTCCCAGGCAGAAAGCAGTCTGTTGGATCAACGCGAGCGACAGTCCGAGGCATTGGTGCAACTTGCAACTCTCAAGGGACGATTGTCCCAGTTCGCTTCGGATCTGGAGCAGAAGCGGCTCAACGAATCCCAGCGGATCTGGAACGAGATCAAGAAGCTGATTTCAAACAGAAATTCTATCGAAGACAGATTGGGGCTTTTGGACCAGTGGATGAACGCGGCCTCTGGTTTGGAGAGCGAAATGCTGCTCGAATTCCAAGTGCGCCGACGCGAAGACAACGGGGTTCGCAAGCTACTGTTGCGACCCGGGGACGAGCTTTCGCCGGGCGACTTACTGGTTATCGTGGTGAAACCACCCGAAACGTTGGGTGAACTACAATGAATGTGCGTAGAAACCCGGAGTCGTCCAACCCGCGCGAAGTGGGTCGCGCTGCCAAATCGAATGCCGGTTTCCTAGCTTACCAATCTATCGACGTGATGTATCTGTTCTCGATTTTACGGGTTAATGCACGATTGATTTCCGCAGCGGCCATCGGGTGCGCCGTAGCGATGTTCATTTATCTGCTCTTTGTTCCTCCGACTTACACCGCTTATTCGCAGATCATTCTCGACACGCGCGAAGAAAGTGTATCGCCTGTCGAGGAAGTGGTTTCTGACCTTAATCTGAACAGCTCGGTCCTGGCCGGTGAGGTCGTGACGATGCGGTCGAACGTGCTGATTGGCCAGGTTGTTGACGAATTGGGTTTGTTGGAGCATCCCCGATACGACCCCCGCCAACAGCGCAGCGAAGGCCTATTCGGCCGGGCCAAACGTCTATTGCGCGGAGACGATCCGCCACATGTGGTCGCTGCGCGATTGCCCGAAGAAACGCTACGTTCATGGATTATCAGTGCGGTGCGAGACAATCTGTCTGTGACGCAGATTGGGGTGTCCTATGTGATTGGAGTGAGTTTCCAGAGCACCGATCCGGTGCTTGCTGCAGACATAACCAACGCCATCGCAAACCGGTACATTAACAGTCAGCTTGACTCGAAAATGGATGCCACATTGCGCGCCAATTCTTGGCTATCTGACAGGTTGGCTGAATTGAGCGTTCAACTTGAAGCTGCAGACGCAGCGGTGGTTGATTTCAAGGCAGAGATGATCGAAATCGCGGATGGCAATGAAGAAAGCATCAGCCAGCTATTGGCCGAATTGAATACTAAATTGGTCGGCAGCTCAACCGAGCGCGCGGATGCTGAAGTGCGCCTCTCTCAGGTTAAAGCGCTACAAAATCTTGGCGGCTTACGCGCAGTATCAGACGTTGTGACCTCACCGCTATTGGAAACATTGACCCAGCAAAGAACAGAATTGGCGACAAATCAGGCTCAATTGGCTAGCACCCTCGGGCGTCGGCATCCGGATATGGTTCGAATTAACGCGCAAATCGCGAATATTGACCAATCGATTGATACCGAATTGAGGCGTAGGATCGAAGAAATGCGGGGTGACGTTATCGTGACCACCAATCGAGAGAACGCTTTGAGGAGCCAGATCGCCGTTGTATCTGAGAGGGCGGATTCACTGGCCAAGGCCTCGGTACGTTTAGGGCAACTGGAACGGGCGGCGAATGCCAACCGTCTAGTCTACGAAAACTTTCTTTCGCGCTTCAAGGAAACCAGCGCACAGGCGGATTTCCAGCTTCCAGAAGCGCGTATTATTGGTCAGGCCGAGGTTCCGTCTGTCCCCTCTGGTCCGCGCAAGACCCTGCACATGATCGCGGCCTTTGTTTTCGGCCTTTCTGCAGCCACTGCTTTCGTATTCTTGCGAAATCTGGCGCGGTCGCCGGTGAACACAGCGGATGAATTGGAAGCACTGACACAGCGCCGCAATCTGGCTTTGATCCCATACGTCCGGCATTTTGGAAGCAAATACAGATGGCTGCGACAAGAACTGTCAGGCGTGGAAAAATCACAGTTCATGGAGAACGTGCGCACCATTCGCACGAGCCTGTTCGGGCTGGGGAAATCCCGTCAGCCCAAAGTAATAATGATTACGTCTTCTGTTCCGGCAGAAGGAAAATCGTCATTATGTTGTGCTTTGGCGCGGGCAATCAGCACTTCGAAAACATCCGTTTTGTTGTTGGATGCTGACCTTCGGCATCCGGATGTACGAAAAACATTGGACCTACCGTCCGACGGGCCGTGTTTGGTGGAATACCTTAATGGAAATGCAAAGATTAAGGACTTACCCATCCGATCCGATCTGGCTGGCGTTGATGTCATTTCACCATCGTCTGAAACCGCGAGCGCTGCGGATTTGCTGTCGTCTAATCTGTTTGCTGGCTTGTTAAGCCGAGTAAGTGCTCGCTACGACGTCATCATCGTAAACGCGCCGCCTGTGCTGTATTTGTCAGATGCAATTCTGCTGACCAAACATGCCGACACAACCCTGGTCGCCGTGCGTAGTGGCAAGACACCGGCCAAGGTGGTGTTTAGCTCGATTGCGAGGTTGGAGGAGAATGGGCAACCGGTGTTTGGAACGGTGATGACAATGGTACGTCGCCAGGATGCAGCAGCGCGTGATCTTGGGAGCTATTCGTACAAGTACAACTATTGATTTGAGTGTTTGTAAGACAGTGATGTTATGAAAGTTGCCCTTGTTCATTATTGGTTGACTGGTATGCGCGGTGGCGAGCACGTGTTGGAACAATTGGTCAACCTATTTCCTCAAGCTGACCTGTTCACGCATGTTGCCGATCCAGACAAACTGTCGCCTCGGCTAAAAAGCCGTCCCATCCATGAAACATTCATCGCCAGGCTTCCGGGCGCGCGACGCCACTATCAAAAGTACCTGGCTTTTATGCCTCGGGCACTCGAAGAACTGGATCTGTCGGGTTATGACCTGATCATTTCATCCGAAAGCGGGCCGGCCAAAGGTATCATCGCACCACCGGGTACGCCTCATATTTGCTATGCACATTCACCGATGCGATACATCTGGGATCAGTACGGTGCCTACAGCAAGCGGTTGTCACGGATTGAAAAGATGTACTTTTCGCATCTCGCGCACAGGCTTAGAATTTGGGATGTCAGCACTGCGGCCCGAGTCGACAAGTTTGTGGCCAATTCCAATTTTGTGGCACAGAGAATACGGCGTTACTATCATCGTGACGCACAAGTTGTGCATCCGCCGGTCGATCTTGATGCCTACCACCTACCTGACGAGACCAATAGACGCAGCCACTACTTGTTTGTCTCTGAACTGGTTCCGTACAAAAAAGCGGACTTGGTCATCGAGGCCTTTCGTGATCTCGACCGGCAACTGGTTGTCGTAGGTGATGGTAGCCAGCGGTCCGAGTTAGAGCAGAATCTTCCTCCAAATGTTCGGTTGCTAGGTCGGGTCCCCAGTGCAGACTTGCCGGGTCTGTATCAGACTGCGAAAGCGTTGATATTCCCAGCCGAAGAAGACTTTGGTATTGTCCCGGTCGAAGCCATGGCCTGCGGGACACCTGTGTTGGCCTACGGCCAAGGCGGTGTGCGCGACAGTGTTATTGAGGGCCGTACAGGCCTGTTCTTCGACGATCAATCAAGCAGTTCTATTGTGGAGACTATTCATCGGTTTGAACGCGCGCATTTTAATTCCGGCGACATTAGCGAACACGCAAGCGGGTTCGGTGCAGAACGGTTTCGACGTGAGTTCTCCAACGTCGTTGACGCTGTCCTTAGTGATTGGGCCGTCTAAGCGCTTCGCTGTTTTTGACCTATTTCAATTCGGCAGGGTTTGCAGGATCAGCGCGGAGGGTTCGTTAGTGTCACTGAGCACAGTGATCTCTGTCGATCGGACCTCTGTTTCAGAATAGATTGGCCCGCCTGTATTGGTGTTTCTTGAAAGGCGCGGAAAGTTGGTTCCGGCCACGTGTAACCGAATTTGATGACCAGCTTCGAACTTATAGGCGATTTGGCGCATGTCGACTGTTACTTCGTAGATCTGTCCTGGCGTCATCAGCTCGGGTGTTTCAAATCCACCCCTGTATCGCAACCTTAATGCGCCCTCTTGCACCAATAGCGAATTTCCTTGTGTATCTACATCCGAAATGCGCAAGACTAGGTCGGAATCCGGAGTTGAAATGGTGACCCATAGCTTTGCTTGGATTGGGCCCGCGACTGTTATTGGCTGTTCCAGCGGTGCGGATGAGAACAACAGCACATCGTCTCGTTTCTCGATCGAGTTCTGCAACACGGGCCCTTCTCGATCCTCGGGATTTCCAGTGCAGCAAAGCGGGCCACCGATAGAGGGAACAGGGTTTTCGGGGTCGGACAAAAAGCTACTCTTTAAGTCTGAAATTGCGCTTTTTTTCCAGAGCAATGACTGACCTGCGCTCAAATATAGCTGCTTTTGAATTGCGTCGGCAGGCGGCCATTTGTTGGCTTCGCGCCACTGGTTATCCACGAGTGTAAAATAGGTGTATTCGGGTAAATCAATGGCGGGTCCGTCCCCCAGGTGCCAAGCCAGAAACCGGCTAATGAGATCAACATAGCCGATGCGGCGATCCGGTGAGACTGGTAGATCCCCAACGACCGTGTCACCGTCCGTACCGAGGTAGTTGCAATGTGTTCCTGCGCCGATGATAGTATTTACGGATGCGCCCGCATTTTGCAGAGTTTCAGCCAGTGTTAGGCTCGAATCTATTCCGGGATCATGCCAGGTATCAATGAATAGTGCAGGTACCGAGAACGCCTCGTTGCCGGTGATATAGCCGGCGTCCCGCCAGTATTGAGGGTTATCGAAGTTCTGCAAAAACGCTTCATAATCAGTCTCGTCCGAGCGCAATTGTGCGACTAGGCCGTCGACAGGAAGTCCATCGAGAACATCGCCCGGATCAATTGGATGATAACCAGACTTGGGTGCGGTTTTGCCGCCTTCTGTACCAAACCAGCCGACGCTGGCTGCCAGGTTGAAGACTCCGCCTTCAAAGGCACTGAAATAAGCGTTCTTCCCTTCGACTGACCCGATTGCGCCGCCTGCTGCGATTGGAACTATGGCATGCAGGGCTGGATGTCCTTGAGCCGCCAACATGAGTTGGGATTCACCCAAAGCTGAACAACCCAGTGTTCCAACCCGTCCATTTGACCACGGTTGATTAATGATCCAATCTAGCGTGGCCGCGCCGTCCGGACCCTCGTTGGGGTATGGGGCGAATGTCCCTTCTGATCCGTACCGTCCGCGCATGTCCTGAGCGACCACAGCGAACCCCCGGCGCGTCAGCTCTCCAACCCAAAACCTCACTTCGCCGTAGGTTCGTTTGCCGTAGGGAAGGCGCATCAAAACCGTTGGGCGCGGGCCGGATTCAGCCGGAAGGTAGACATCCGTCGCCAGGCGCACGCCGTCAGGCACCGTCACCATAACATCCGCTAAATCCGGTGCACCAGCTTGTACCCACCACGCGATTTGATTTCGGTTTTTGTCCAAAAGGGTTTTGCCCATCAGGACTAAACAACCAATTGCAATCACGGAACAGATAACAAGAACAACCTTGCGTTTCATTTAAACACCCTATCGACTTGCTAGGTTCGCCACGAGTAGTTTCGGTATTAGAAGGAAGGATTTTTTGCGTGCTCAGTGTGGATCTTTGGCTGTGGTCTCTGGAAGAAGCAGACGAACACCTTGATCATTTTAGTAAGGAACTGTCGGTTGACGAACTGCGAAGGGCCGATCGTTTTGTCAAATCCAGTGATCGGAGCATGTACATTGTAGGTCGCGCCGGATTGCGGAGAATCTTGGCGGATTACATTGGTCTTGACGCCAAGGCGGTCGAGTTTGAGTACGGGCCGCATGGCAAGCCGTATTTGCAAAATGGCCCTGGGTTTAACCTCAGTCACTCTGGTGGTCGGGCTGCATTGGCAGTGTGCTCGTATGCCCATCCGGGTCTCGATATCGAGTTGGTGCGACCTATCGAAGATGCGGTGGCTAAACATCATTTCTCTCCAGCGGAATACGCCGAGTTGTCGTGCTTGCAACCGTCGGATTGGTTGCAAGGGTTTTTTCGCTGCTGGACCAGAAAAGAGGCTGTTCTGAAATCACTGGGGCATGGGTTGTACATGCCCCTTGATTCTTTCGACGTGACCCTCTCGCCCGACGTCCCTCCTCGATTGACGCGGATTGAAGACGACGACCCTTTACGTTGGACTTTAACTCATTTCGAACCTGCGCCGGGTTGGATCGGCGCGTTGGCCCTGCGCGATACAGGCGGCCCTGTCGAGCTTCGGTGGCGATCCGGTGATCCGATCGTCCGAGCCTACTCACGTCGTTCCAGAAAATAGCCTCGGCTGACACTTGGGCCCAAACCGGGATGCGTTGAAATGATACGACCAAGAGATGGGATGTCCCATTGATCGCGTATTACATAGCCCATTTCGGTTAGGTTTTTTTCAAAGTCATTTCTGTTTCTGATTTGATAAGGCACCCGGCCAGGCCCGATCTTTTCCAGAGTTACAACGGTCGGGCCACAGCGAGTCGCGACTTTGTTTAGCAAGATGTATTTGGGTGGGGCGTCGAGCTTGCCGATCAATTCAGCCAGAGAAATATCCAAGTATTGCATCAGGCCCGACCCTAGCAACACGTCTATCTGACCAACTTTCGCAAGGTCGTCTTGAAACACAATTTCAGCAGGTAACTCCTGACTCTCCTGTGCGGCGCGGGCCAGATCGACAGTTATGGGCAAATCGTAAACTGTCCACTGCAACCTGTCGATTGGACACAAATCCCGAAAGGCGATGTATTTCGACCCGAAATGCCCCCCTGCATCCAGCAGGTGCATTCCTTCGCTAAAAACTTCGTTAATCCAATGAATGACCGGATAATCCCAAACAACGGTTTTGCGCATCAGGTCGGTGTTCACCTGTGCCACGTCCTTATCATTATACCCGTTGCCGTGGGCTTTACCTGCGGCCGTTGCATAGTTTGGATAAGCGCCAACCATGGCCGGGGGGCGAATGCCGGTCGTCATTAGCCGAGCCCAAGCTGCTGAAACCGGGAGCCCAATCCCACGTTTCAAAAGACTTAAGCTAAATTTTAGGGTTTCTCGTGATCTAAACAAAATTTTACCACCGCACAAAAAGCGAGAAAAACCGCCAGTATGAATTCTGAGCCCGAAGAAAATACTCCGCCAAACTACTTTCAAACCGGATTCGGGAAAACCCAAAGGCAAAATGCGCTCGTTACTGTTAACATTTCGGAAACATTATGAGGGATAGTTGGCAATTGCTGCTCGAATTTTGGAGTGTTAGTGCTTTCGGTTCGCGATCTGAATATGCTCAGTTACTTTGACAGAGAATGATTTTCGATATGCCGCTTGCCGATAACCGATTCGGGCAACGATGCCTGTCGAAGTAACAGACGAAACAGTGAATTTGACCAATTTAATAGATGTTCCGTTCGGGGTTCACGCTCCGAGGTTGTAAGCGAGGACGAAAATGGCTGTTTATCCTGCTGCAGCCGCATTCTTGCTATTGTGGCTTTGGCTCAGCGCACGAAATGCTGACAATGGGATTTTGATGGCCATAGCGGTCATCCCATTTGGGATGTTCGCAGCGTTGGTTGCCGGTGGTCTCTCAATGATCATTGCCAATTTATTGGCTATTCTTTCGATCTTTCTATTGATCTTACGGCGGATTACGCATGCGCCTGGGTCGGCAGAATTCCGTTTGCCCCCGTCGGGTGTCTATCTTCTTGTTTTTGCGATGTACTCTGTTTTCTCCGGAATCGTCCTTGTGCGCCTGTTCGAGGGGCAGTTTCTTGTTTTCCCGATGACGGTGACAAACAGAGGGCCACAGGTTAGTAACTTCTTCAGCTCTGTAATGCTGCCACTACGGCCTACAAACTCCAACATAGCGCAATCGGTCTATATCCTGCTGTCCTTTGCATTCTTTCTAGCGACAGTTTTTGTCGCCAGACGGCGCGGGGCAGAGTTCATTGAAAAAGGACTGGTTTGGGCCGCCTCGCTTAACGTGGTTCTTGGACTCTTAGACTTTCTGGGTGCCGATGCGGTTTTGAGCCTAGTCAGAACTGCCGACTATACCCTTCTAAACGAACATCTGGTGGGGCCGTTCAGTAGGGTGATCGGAGGATATGCCGAAGCGTCCGCTTATGGGGCCGCTTCGGCTGCGTTCTTTACTTACTTTTTTATGTCTTACTTGGTTGTCAGAACGCAAAGCCACGGCATCTTGGCAGCAGCCAATTTTGTTGGCGCCGTGCTTGCCATGTCCAGCACAGGCATAGCCGCTCTTGCCGCAGGGGTATTCTTCGTGACTCTGCATTTCAGAGTTTTTCTGGGCTTCAGTATGTCTCGTGGGTTTGGGCATCTCATGGTCATAGGTGTTTCGTTTTTCGCCATTGCGATCAGTGCGTTACTTCTGGTGCCATTCGTGATGGATAGCGTTTCAGATATTCTAGACCGTTTGGTTTTTTCCAAACAAGATTCCCTATCAGGACGGGAACGCGGCGCGTGGGCTGCGGCTGGGTTTGATACTTTCTTCCAAACCTGGGGGCTTGGGGCCGGAGTCGGCTCAGTGCGGGGGAATGGCATTGCATCCGTTCTTTTAGGAAGTGTGGGCTTTCCCGGAACGATTGCTTTTTTGATGTTCATTTTCAGCGCAATTGGTTTGCCAGCTACAGGAGCCGATCGCGGCACGCTACGGTTGTTTAGCGCTGGTCGCGTTTGCGCGCTGACATTATTGACGGCCATGTTAGTTTCAGCAACGACACCGGATCCAACTCTGCTTCTTATGGCGGTTTCGGGGCTGTGCGTTGTTGCCCGAGAACAGGTTTTCGAAGGCTACACGACTGAGACCTTGGCAGCATCTGCCGAAGGGTTTTCGAATCGTGTATAGCTTTGGTGGATTTTTTTGTCAGGAACAGTCCGGAGGTAAACTTGAGTACTGTTGATCTTATGGCGACAAACTGACTTGAAGAAGTAGGTTATCCACAGGACGCCTGCTGCCCTTCCTCGATTTTACAAAAAAGTTGCGGCTTGGGCAGGGATTTACTTATACTTTGAATGGTGGGGAATTGTAATGCGGGCCAATGTTTTTCGGGTCGCGCGTGTTGTGTATTGTATTAACGATTGGCTGTGTAATGAGAACGAATTTTAATCGTGGGGCTGAGGTGGAGTCTTCATTGCTCGGTGGCTCATCTTCTGGTCGATTAAAGAAGTACAACGGTGGTTCAGACACTATTCTCAAATCGTTGTTTGACCGTTTGTTTGCATTTTTTGCGCTGATCTTTTTCTCTCCTTTTCTCATTCTGATCTCACTTGTTATTTTGATAACGGACGGTGGGCCGATTTTTTTTGGGCACAAACGCATCGGCCGAGATGGCAAAGAATTCAACTGCCTCAAGTTTAGAACGATGGCACGGAATGCCGAAGAGCGTTTGGCGAAGATCTTGGAATCTGACGCCGAAGCGCGCGCCCAGTGGGAAGCTCAACAGAAACTGGATGATGACCCGCGGATTACGACGGTCGGCGAGTTTTTCCGTAAGACGAGCTTGGACGAACTGCCGCAATTCTGGAACGTTTTAGTGGGCGATATGGCGATTGTCGGACCTCGCCCGGTCGTTGCTGCAGAAGCGTCGCACTATGGCGAGCATTTCAGTGACTATCTTTCGGTCAAACCAGGGATTACCGGGTATTGGCAGGTCAGTGGGCGGAGCAACACGACCTATGCCGAAAGAGTACAGATGGATGTCTATTACGTGAACAACCGGTCATTTGGACGCGACCTCAAAATCATTCTCAAGACGATAAAAGTGATGATCATGAGCGATGGTGCTCGGTAGCGAAATCTTGGGTTGCGGTCAGAAGAAAACGAACAAAACCACGACTAACCAGAAGAGGAGACAACCGCCAATCACCAGCCTGCGTAGTAACTTAGGTGACGCGGATTCGATCATTTCGATGATGTTGAAACGCAACGTTTTATTCTCGTGAACGAGGGCCATTTGCTATGCTCGACTTTTCTTTTTCATCATTACCACCACGGCTACGCTGAGTACGAATACCTGTCAATAAGGCAGGCTGTGGCGGCGGTTTATCGGCAATATTATGTCTAAAGTGTGTTAGCGTTATGCGTTTAATTGTTTCCATTCCGACTACAAATCGCCCGGATATTGTGGTTCCCACAGTTTTGGACATAGCGCGCCAAAAAAGATTTCCAGACCTCGTGATCGTAGTTGCTGCGCGGGCCGACGATATTGACGCGCATAAAATTGCCAATTTGCCATTCCCAGTTTGCATCGTTCAAAGCGAACGCGGCTCTTGTATTCAACGAAACACAGCCTTGAGCATGCTGCAGGAAGAAGATGTCCTACTATATTTGGATGACGATTTTCTAATGGCGCCGGATTATCTGGCCAATCTAGAACATCTGTTCAAGTCTCGGACCGACGTCGTCATGGCGACTGGGACAGTTTTGGCAGATGGAATACATGGTCCGGGAATCAGCCACTTGCGAGGTTTGGAAATGGTCTCGCGAACAGCGCCCACCATTACTCCTGAAATTACTGACGTCTACAATTGCTATGGCTGCAACATGGCGCTGCGCGCTGCACCAGCTTTGTTGGACAAAATACTCTTTGATACGCGGCTCAAGCTTTACGCTTGGCTTGAGGATGTAGATTTCTCACGCCAGATGGCTGCGTATGGTCGCATCGTTCGATCGAGCAATTTGCGAGGTGTCCATTTAGGAACCAAGGTTGGGCGATCAAGCGGCTTGCGTGTTGGGTACTCGCAAATTGCCAACCCGCTTTATCTGCATAGAAAAGGGACGATGGCGTTTAATCGCGCTCTGAACATCATGTGTAGAAACTTGGCGAGCAACTTTGTCAGGTCTTTCAATTCCGAGCCTGAAATTGATCGGTTGGGGCGCTTGAAAGGAAACCTGCATGCCTTTGGCGACTTGGCGCGCGGCAGGATTAACCCTGAGAAAGTGGCGCGGTTCGAATGACGAACTCAGCTCCAAGTCGCGTGGTGGTACTTAGTGACTTCGCAAAAATTCGCGGAGGGGCTTCCAAGCTTGCGGTTCTTCAGGCCCGGTTGCTTGCGAGACAGGGCATCCCTGTTACATTTTTTTGTGGCGACGATGGGGGGGAGATGCCGACTGGGGTCGAGCTGATATCTATGGGTGGTCAAAGCTTGTTGGATCAGGGTGGACTGTCCGCAGCCGCGTCGGGGCTCTGGAATCATAGGGTTAAGAAGCGGCTAGCCACTTGGATCAAAAAAAATGACTGCCCGGGCACCATCTACCATGTTCATGGGTATCATCAGACTTTGTCGCCGTCGCTTTTGTGCCCTCTTAAGCCGGTGAGAAGCCGCGCAGTCATGCACGCCCACGACTACTTTCTGAGTTGTCCCAATGGCGCGTTTTTTGATTTTCGCCAGCAAAACACGTGTCCACGCGTTGCGATGTCCGCGTCATGCATACTGCATAACTGTGACAAGCGTAGCTACGGGCAGAAAATCTGGCGGGTGTCGCGGCAAGCACTACAAAACCGAGCGCGACGCAAGTTATTGCCGGACGTCACGACCTTACTAATCCACCCGGGTATGGAACACCGATTGTTTCCGGACGGCACGCCCGGCCCGGTAGTCGCTTTAGCCAATCCGTCAGAACCTCTTTTTCCAGATCCGGTGCCATGCCATCAGAACAGTGAGTTTCTGTACGTTGGCGATCTGCACGAGTACAAAGGGGTCTTCCTATTGGCCGAGGCCGCACGGTGTGCCGGCGTCAAAATGCGGTTTGTGGGCAGTGGTCTGGATCTGGCGAAACTAAAGGCCGACTTTCCCGAACACCGGTTCGATGGTTGGCAAGATCGAACCGGGTTGGAGCGTGCCATGGCCAAAGCCAGGATGCTGGTAGCGCCGACATTGGGTCCGGAACCATTTGGTTTGGCACCGGTCGAAGCCTTGTTATGTGGCGTTCCGGTTCTGGCATCGGATAGCCTGCTAATTAGTCGGGACATTTGCGCTCAAAAGATGGGCGAGAGCTTTGCTGCCGGAGATCGGGATGCGCTGGTTGCAGCATTGGCCGGCCTGTCTGCTGACGATGATTGGGTCGCGCAAATGGCTTCGAATGCCAAAACGGGCGCGCGCCACATCTCATTGTCTTCGCAAGCTTGGTGCGACGCCTTGTTGTCTCTTTACCGCGATATCCTGCAAAGCCCAAGCACAACTCGGGGGACGGAACGTTTGCGTGCCCCTGTGGCTACGTAGTGGAGGGACGTTTTGGAAAACACCCGTTGCGATAAATTTGACGCGCAGTGTCGCCTGAGTTGGTTGGGTTTGTCGTCTGCTTGTCCTGCTGAGAATGGCGGCGGGCAACAATGGCCCAACACTGACGCCAGAGCCGGTGCGTCGGACAGGTTGAGCCAATGACACAGCCTGCCCAAAAAAAAGATACTGTGTTGCGTGGCGGGGTTTGGACCACGGTATCCAAGATTTTTACCCAGTTGACGCAGTTTGCGATCTTCTTGGTGGCCGTACGTATGATGACTCCTGCTGAGTTTGGCGTTTTTGCGTTGGCTGCGGCAATGGTCGTTATCCTGACACAAGTTTCAATGGCAGGCTGGTCAGAGTACATCATGCAATGGCATGGGCCCGAGGACCGTATTCGCGAAACTCTTTTTGTGGCCATTCTATGCGGTTTTACGATCGCTGCGATGGGTGTTTTGAGCGGAAGCGCTATCGGGGGCATAGTTTCTGACCCCGTTGCCAAGCCGCTTCTTCAGGTTTTGTCAGTCGGTGTGTTTTTCACTTCGATGGGTGCTGCATACAATGGCGTTTTGGTCCGGCAGGACCGGTTGACGACCGCAGCGCTGATCACGCCGATTGCGGACCTTGCGAACCTGGCCGTCGCGATTTGGGCTTTGTATCAAGGGTTTGGCGTTATGGCGCTGGCATGGGGACGGCTTTGCGGCGCCGTAATCTGGAGCGTCAGTGGTCTGATTGTAAGTAAAACCACACCCGAGATCATGGGGCGTGAAACGCTTACGGATACAGTGGCCTTTTCCAAAAAGATCATAATGACCCGTCTGGTGGTAAATGTTCGTATCTATTTCGCAACCCTGATTATTGGTGGATTTTTGGGCGCAACCTCAGCCGGATATTATCGTGCGGCGCAGCGCATTGTCGCGGCATTTGAAGAAATTGTCAGCGAACCGACCCGTATTCTGTCATGGAATCTCTTCCGCCGCAGCCGTGATGCTTATGGCGATACGTCTAGATTTGGGGCACTTTCGCTGCGCTTCTTTCCCATTCTGTTTTATGGGGCGGTTCCCTTGTTTATCGGTGTGTTCCTCATGGCGGATACGCTGACGGCCGGGATTTTGGGACCCGGTTGGGAGCCCGCAACACCGGTTCTACGTATCCTTGCTGTTGCTGCGCTGATCCGTTGCAGCGGCAATGCCAGCGCCGCGATTTTAACGCTGGCTGGTCAAGTTCAGAAATTACCTTGGATTATGGCGTTGTATTCAGGGATCACGATTGCCGCGATCCTGTCGGCGGCGTCTTTCGGCATAACCGCAATTGCGTTGTCCGAAGTGGTGGCTTCACTCATTGTCTTTTCGATCAACGCAATCATCATGAAGCGTTACGCCGGTATTCACTGGCATATCATCCTCTGCAGGTCTTGGGCAGTGCTACCGGCGCTTGCGTTGGCTTGCATTCCCATTTTCTTCGCAGACAGGCTAAATCTGTTTTCGGAAGCCCACGATCTAGTCCGGTTTGTCTTGATTGGGCTGGGCATGATGGCCTTCGTCATTCCAGCCGTTCTTCTGCTGGATGGATCTTTGCGCAACGCACTGAGAAACAGAGGCTTTTCGGAACATTCAGTGGGGTGAGCAGAGAAGGAGATGCCGCACGGTTTCGTGGCTTACATCCGCAATGCGCAATATACGTCACTTATCAAGTTCCTTCGCGGATCATATCTGCCGCTTTCTCCGCAATCATCACAACCGGGGAGGCCGTATTGCCGGATACGATTTTTGGCATGATAGATGCGTCAACCACCCGTAATCCCGACAGTCCGTGCACCCTGAGATCCGCGCCGACCACAGCAGCTGCATCCGAGCCCATTTTGCAGGTGCCGACAGGGTGAAAAATAGTTGTGGCGATATCACCTACACCTTTCACAAGGTCTTCCTCTGACTCCATCGCCGGGCCGGGCAGGATTTCTTCAGGCTGATAGTGTTTCAGAGCGTTCGCCGTCATAATTTTCCGCGCCTGTCGCACGGATTTCGCTGCAACGCGTTTGTCGTTTTCAGTCGAAAGGTAGTTCAGGCGAATATCAGGCTGTTCTTCGATGTCTTTCGACTGAATATGGCAGGTGCCCACGCTTTCAGGTCGCAAGTTGCAGACCGAGACAGTAATCGCAGGGAAAGGGTGAAGCGGATCACCCAACTTGTCGGTGGACAGCGGCTGCACATGGTATTCCAGGTCGGGTGTGGCCAGATCGGGATTGGATTTTGTGAACATCCCAAATTGGCTGGGGGCCATCGACATTGGCCCTGATTGCGTCAGGCCGTATTGCAATGCAATCTTTGCTTTCCCAAGCAGCGAATTCGCCATCGTGTTCAGGGTTTTTGCGTTCTGGACCTTGAACACAGTGCGGATTTGCAAATGGTCCTGCAGGTTCTCACCCACGCCCTGACTTTCGTGTTGCAAGACGATGCCATGTTCAGACAGCACATCGCCCCGGCCCACGCCTGACAATTCTAAAATTTTAGGCGTGTTGATCGCGCCCGCCGCCAACAAGACCTCGGACCCGGCATAGGCGTCATATTGAACGCCCTTGTGCAGGTAGCGTACGCCCGTCACCTGCTTGCCATCGAACAACAGCGTCTCGGTTTCAGCATGGGTCAGAACGCGCAAGTTGGGCCGTTTCATCGCCGGGCGCAAAAAGCCTTTGGCCGTGTTCCAACGCACACCGTTGCGTTGATTGACCTCGAAAAATCCGGTCCCTTCGTTGCTGCCATCGTTGAAGTCTGCGCGCGGTTGGATGCCAAATTCCTTAGCGCCCTCCTGCACGGCTTTCAGAATGTCCCATTCCAAGCGCTGTTTCGAGACCTTCCATTCCCCTCCGTGCCCATGCATGTCTGCGGGCCCGGCATGGTGATCCTCGGATTTTAGGAAATAGGGCAACACGTCATCCCAACCCCATCCGGCATTGCCCAGCTGCCGCCAATGATCGTAGTCCGCTGCCTGTCCGCGCATATAGATCATGCCGTTGACCGAGGTGCATCCCCCCAGCACCTTGCCACGCGGATAAACCAGCGAACGTCCGTTCAAGCCCGGCTCGGGGGCAGTTTTCATCATCCAGTCCGTGCGCGGGTTGCCAATGCAATAAAGATACCCCACCGGTATATGCACCCAGTGGTAGTTGTCTGAGCCGCCGGCCTCAAGCAACAGCACCCGCGTTTTGGGGTTTTCTGTCAGGCGGTTGGCCAGAACGCACCCGGCCGTGCCCGCGCCGACTATGATATAGTCGTAATCCCCATCAAGTTTCCGGACGCTTGTCATGGAGCATTGGTCTTTCTGATTAAAATGCAACAACGAGTTTGCCGATCATGCGGCCAGATTCAATGATCGCGTGGGCTTCTTTGATCGTGGCCACTCAGGACCCAGCAGTCATCGGCGCGAGCTTTACTTTGAAACTTGGGACAGAAAGGTTCCGGACGGAGCCTACCGCTCGTCACTCCGCCGGAAAAAGTCTGGCAAATTCACCGCTCGAATTTTTTCAATCAGGAATCATGCACCCAGACGAAGATCAGAGAGTCCTGAGCCAGGTTTCTACATAGTTTTGAAATTTGACACTCATGCGTTTTGCGAACGAATTAGGGTCTGAGTTGGAAGGACCAACTTTCACTGCCCTGGCTCAATCCACCTTTACAACCATTTTCCCAAAGTTTTCTCCGGCCAGCAGTTGGTTAAATGCAACCGGAGCATTTTCAAGACCTTCAACCACATGCTCTTTATACGTAATTGAGCCGTCCTTCAGCCATCCTGTCATGTCCCGGACAAACTCGGCGTAAACCTCAGGGCCGAAATTGTCGAAAATTATGAAACCCTGCATTTTGACCTTCATCCGCAACAAGGTACCCATGATCACCGGGCCCATATCCGGTCCGTCCGGCAAACCCGGCAAGTTGTACCAGGCCACGACGCCGCAGACCGGAACACGCGCAAACGGATTCAAAAGCGGTAAGACCGCATACAGCACCTTGCCACCGACATTCTCGAAGTAGACATCAATGCCGTCAGGGCACGCGTCGCGCAATTGTTCCGAAAGATCCGCCGCGCGGTGATCCACACAAGCGTCGAACCCAAGGTTCTTTACCACGTGTTCGCATTTTTCCGGGCCACCCGCGATACCCACCACGCGGCACCCTTTTAGCTTTGCGATCTGACCCACGGTTGCGCCCACTGGTCCAGCCGCAGCCGCCACGACAACGGTTTCACCAGGTTTTGGTTCGCCTATCTTCAGCAGCCCCGCATAAGCCGTGTAGCCGGGCATTCCCAGGATACCCAAAGCCCAGGACGGATTGTCCGGCGTCTTGCCAAGATTGACGACCTGCTCACCAGTTGAGATCGCATAATCCTGCCAGCCACTCGTGTTTAAAACGTAGTCTCCGGCTTCGTACCCTTCGAGGTTCGATTCCACTACCTGCCCCACAACCTGAGCCGTCATGACCCCACCGATCGGAACCGGTTCAGCGTAGGATTTCGCGTCATTCATACGACCCCGCATGTAAGGGTCCAGAGACAGGTACACCGTGCGCACCAGCATCTCTCCGTTGCCGGGTGTTGGAATGTCTGTGATTTCAAGCCGCAAAGTGTTTTTGTCCGGGCGACCAGTGGGGCGTTCCGCAAGAACTATGCGACGGTTGGTGTCGGATGCTTGGGGCATTGAAATCTCCTAAAAAATGAGAGTGGTGCAACGCAGCCAAGCAAGATTGTCAAAAACTGTCCAGCCCAAAAACCTCGGTTACAAAATGAAGCGCGGATTGCGCGAATCCACGCTACCTGTTCAATGCAGCCAAGCGTATCAGAAGGCCGAAGGCGCAAGCCAGCGCCTTCGGCCTCCAAGGGGTGATCACACCCTTTGTAACCTCACTTGATTAATCGAAAACAGATGCGATCTGATCGACGCTCACGCCTTCTTTGATCTCGCGCAGACGGGCATAGATCAGAGCGACTGAAATGCCGCTCAACCCCGCACCAAAAGCTGCAACAACTGAAAAACCTGCCGTCATTGCCCAGCTTCCGACACCTTCAAGCAAACCGGCGGCGAAACTGGCGAGGAAACCACCGATCCCGGCGCAGATACCGATCAGAAGCAAAGCGCCAAAAATTGGCCAGCGGTATCCTATGGTCAGAGCCGCGCTGCGCCCAAGCCCGCCAAATCCTGCTTTCTCGATCACCACGGCAGGCGCAACCATCGAAAAAACCGCATAAACCCAAAGACCGGGTATGATCAAAGCAAGCGATGCAAACCCGGTCAGAATTCCTGCGACGGTCGTCAGCACCGCAACCGGGATAGCAGCCTGCAGAGCTGGCGCAAAATAGCGACCCACCTGCAGGCGGCGTCCGAGTTTGGCGTCATATGCCAGTTGCACCAGCAGAGCGGTTGTCAGGGCATAGAACACGACCTGCAGCAAAATCGTCAGGACCCAGGTGGTGACGCCGGAAGACGTGCTGAAATCGGGGTCTGCCGCACCCAACGCCACATCGGCCCCGACCATCATACCCGCAATCACCGAGCTCAATAACGTCGGCACCAGCGCAAGCAGGATGACGGTGATAAAATTTTTGAACAGGATCGAGAAACTCTCGCCCACGATACTCCCGACGCCGAGCGCCTCGCTGCCCGTGTGTTCTGTTGTGCTGGCCACTGTTTTATCCTCAATACTACTCTGTGTTTCGGCTAGTGTATGATGGTCATCTAAGGTTGTCTTCAGTATCTTTATGACACCGGTAATTGAGTTTGAGAGCGGCCTTTCCAAGCCGATTTTTGGGCAAAAAAGGGGCAGCTATCGACATGGATTACGAAGAACTATCGTCGACCGCATAGTGCTTGTCCCTGCGGCGTTCGCCGAACAACTGACGTTTCTCAAGATGTTCACGCTGCGCATTGTAGAACGCCCGGAGGAATTTTAGCCGATCGGCCTCGGGAACTTTGTTCGCGTAGCCGATCTTTTGGCGGATCTTTTCGACCACGCTTTCAATGGTGGCCCTGTCATTCTGAGAGGGACCCGACGCGCGCCTTTTCTCTTGCGCCCGCAAAAGCGTTTCAAGGGTCTGCAATTCGAATGCGCCGTAGTGATCAAGCTGATGCGCCAGAAAGGTAAAACGCGTTTTTGCGGCGGTCTCGCCGACCGGAGCCTGAGCCAAATCCTTCAACAGCACCGGCACCGGTAGGTGGATCACATGTGTACCGGCCATCAGATCGCCCAGCCTTTGCCTGTGACGATTGAACAGCGGCACAAATAGCCCCCCCAGTATCCAGGCCAGTGCCAGCCCCGAGGCCACGGGTGATGAGGTATCAAGTGTCAGCAGCAGGGTTGCAGGCAGAAAAATCTCAGCCTCTTTCATAAGGTTCCTGAGCACCAACGCATGCGTGCTAAGCGATCGGCCATCATGTGAGACGACCTTGATCTTCATCAACCGCTTTCCCAATGTCTGACCGTTCCACGCCAGTTCGGCGATGACGTAGTAGGGCACCCGGATCACGAAGAACAGAAGACTGCCGATAGCAAGCAGCGTCGTAGGTGTGCCAATACCCAGGGACATGATCAATATCAGGACTGCGACGGCTGCGATCAGCGTAATGCCCACATCTGTAAGCTGCGCGGCAAGGCGCACACCTAGCCCGGCCACCTCAAGGTGGATGGGTACCCCTTCGGGCGGGATCAGCTCACCCAGCGATGGGGCTGCCGTCTTTTCTTTGCGTCGCCACAGCTTCATCGCCGCATCCTACCGCCCAAGGCAAACCAGGCCAGCCAGCATAGTCCTAGCCCCCAGCCAATCACGTACCTTATGGCTTTGTCCTGGATAAGCTGGCGTCCGAACCCTTCCACGAGGGCAGCGACCACCAGCATAAAAGCCGCCACCAGTGCAAGCTTTACGGCATCCCGGCCCGCGTGGCGCAAGGCAGCGCGGCGGCTTCTTTTCCCCGGAAAAAGGATAGCTGCCCCCAGTTGCACCCCACCGCCGCATGCAATGCAGATTGCCGACAGCTCGGTCACCCCGTGGATAGACAACCACCCCCCAAGATCACTGCCCAGACCGCGTTCCACGTGCAGCGCATAAAATGCGCCCAGCGACAGGCCGTTATAGAAGGTCAGCAAGACCGCCGGCGCACACAGGAATACACCAAGGCCAAACACAAAAATCGCGATGCGCGTGTTGTGCGAGAACAGGAAAGTGGCAAAGGCCCCAAGTCCCGAGGTGCTGGGATCCTGATCATAAATCACTTGCCGCAGCTCTTCGGTAGTAGATGTTGGCCCGCGCCCTCCGGCCAGTTCCGGCGGCATGAAAACATGGTACCAAGCCGGGTTTTCCAGAAACAGCTGATATCCCGCCAAAACGCCCAGCCCCATACATAGAAAACCAATCAGAATAAACAGCCAGGACCGACGTATCGCACTCGGCGCGCCGCTTGTAAAAAACTTGCGTACAAGCCCGCCCAGACGCTCCTGAGGGGCATAGACTGACAGATAGGCGCGTGCGGTCAGCGCTTCGAGATAGTCCAGCAGCGCCTTGTCCAACGAAATTTCGCGGGCAATGGCCAGGGATGTGGTCGCATTTCGGTAAAGCGCGGCCAAATCGCGAGCGGCCGCGAAATCCATTCGCTGTAGTCCGACACGCTCGGCCTGGGTGACCAAAGTTTCCAGACGACGCCAGTCGGCTTCTCGCTCTTTCCGGAACCGGGCCGAGCGGATGAGGTCGCTTTCTGCCATCAGATCAACTCCCGCGCCTTGATTTCCAGATAGGTCGAGATCAGCTTGGCAGTCACCGTATCGGGACGCGCATCCAGCACCGTAACCCCCAAACGTGCTAACCTTTCCAACACCAGACGACGTTCGCTGATCGTCTGGTTCGCGGCCACCAGCGTGGCGACCCCATCCAGATCCTTGGGTGCGGATTCCACTAGCGCCTCGACCTCTGGGTCGCGGATGGTGACGAAGATTAGCAGATGACGCTTTGACAGAATGGCGATGTTCTCGATCAGAAGTTCGGCCGAAGTCGTGTCGATGAAATCCGTGAAAATGATGATCAGACTGCGTTTTGGGGTGCGGGCATTCAATTCAGTCAGGGCCAGGGTATGGTTGGTCTCGTGGCCTACATAGGCCAGCTCGCTGGTCCAGCTGCGCAGGCGCGCGAAGGTCTGTCGCCCCGCCCGTGGTGCCACAAAAGATCGCGGACGCACGTCATAGGCGTAGTACCCCACCAGATCACCGCCAATTGCCGCCGCCCAGGCCACGGCCAGCGCGGCAGTAACGGCATGGTCAATCTTGGGCAAACCGGCGATCTCTTCGCGCATCAGATAGCCGTTATCCAGCGCTACGATAACGTGGTGATTGCGCTCGGCCCTTAACTCTTTGGCTACAAGCCCCCGCCGTTTGGCCGAGCGTTTCCAGTCGATCGATTTAACGTCCATACCCTGTACGAAATCACGAAGCTGGTGAAATTCGGACCCTTCGCCGATGGCACGGTTTTCCTTCACGCCATAAAGCGTGGACTGCACCGTCGTCGCAATCTCACCCGACTGAATCATCCGGATATTGGGCACCACCCGAACTTCCAGCGCGAAATCCAATCGTGGCACGAAATCAAAAAGCTTCAGGCGTGACGACCAGTGAAGCCAGAGATGTTCGAAAGCCCAGATGCCGCGCCGCACGCCGCGACAGCCAATCTCGGCTGATCCAGTCCCATCCGGTCCGATCTTGAACTCGGGCTCTGTCGCCCCGCTCAATCCTTTTGGCCATTCTAGCCGCGCCTGCAAGTCTTTCGGAGCGTCCGGAACCTGCAATTTTAGCGCCTGTATTTCGCCCACAAAAATCTCGGGCCGCATGTCGAAAACCAATTGCTTTCGACGGCTGAAGGACATCAGCAGATCCGCCGCTGACAAAAGCGCCAACAGGACCCACGGCGCCAGCGCCAATTCACGCAACCCGCCGAAAAATGCAAGTCCCAGAATCGACAACACAAGGGCGACGCAGGCGGCGCTCAGCAATCTGGTGGATGGGCGTATCAGCGGGGAGCCTCGATCTGGTTGAGGATGTTTTCGAGAACCATAGCAGAGTTTCGGCCCTCGATCTCGGCCGAGGCACCCAGAACTACTCGATGGCGTAACGCAGGTACGAAAAGCCGTTTTACGTCGTCCGGGATTGCGAAATCCCGCCCGTTTAACCCCGCCTGTGCCCGCGTAGCCGCTGCCAGTGCATCTGCCGCGCGGGTAGAGGCACCAAAAGCAATCTCGGCGCTTTCCCGTGTCGCCCGGACCAGCCGCAGGATGTAGGCAAGAATATCGTCATCGAGGATAATCCCGTCGATCAGTGCCCGGCATTCCGCCAGGGCGGCCGCATCCAGAGTCTTCGACAGTACATCCGTTTCCATACCGCTTTCGATCGGGGCATTGGCATGCTGGCGCAGGATCGCCATTTCGATTGCCTCGGGCGGGAAGTCGATTTCAAGCTTAAAGAGAAACCGGTCCAACTGCGCCTCTGGTAAGGGGTACGTACCTTGTTGCTCGATCGGGTTTTGGGTAGCGACTACAATGAATTCACGGCCCAAGGAGTGATCATTGCCATCAATGCTGACCATCCGTTCGTTCATCGCCTGCAAGAGCGCAGCCTGCGTTTTGGGAGGAGCTCGGTTAATCTCATCCGCCAGAAGCACCTGGGTAAAGACCGGGCCGCGCGTCAGGACGAAGTCATTGGTCTGAAAATTGAAGATCGAGGTGCCCAGTACGTCTCCTGGCATCAGATCGGGGGTGAACTGGATACGCCCGAATTCCAGATCCAGTGCAGCGGCAAAACTGCGCGCCAACAGGGTCTTGGCGGTGCCCGGCGGCCCCTCAAGCAAGACATGGCCGCGCGCAAAAAGCGAGACCAAAAGCAGCTCTACCACATCCTCCTGCCCCAGCACCGTCTTCCCGATCTCGGCACGCAGCGCGTCCGAGCGCGCGCGCAATGTTTCAAGTGTCATTCGTTATCTGCTCCAATAGCGCTTCAAGTTCGTCCACATGGTGCATTGCCTCTGCCGGTGGGATCCGATGTGGAAGGTTCCGGATATCCCTCAACACTGTTTCCAGGTCGCGAGAGAGATCCGGATTGTGCCGCGCCACATAGCCCAAAAAGACCTTGGGTTCGGCATAGTGATGGGCAAGTGCCGGACCAAACAAAGCCGACGCCGATGCCGCCAGACGGGCCTTAGCGTATTCGCCGGCCAGAGCCCCGTCTTGATCCGAAAGCCGCATCAGACGTGCCCGTGCTCGCACAGCCAGCGATTTTGCGCCTGTGTTGACACCGTCCTCAGCCTGCACCGGGCCATAACGCTGCCATGAGCGCCAGATAAACAGAGCCAACACCAATACCCCGCCCAGCCAGAGCGTCAGAAAAGGCGGGCCAAAAAATCGCTTCAGATCGGCCCAGCTACGTTCGTAGCGCACGGTTTCTTCGGGGTCAGAGAGCCAGACTTCGCGGCTGTAGTCGATCATCACGTTGCGGTCGTCGGCGAGTGCGCTCAGAAGATTGCGGGCGACAATGGCATTATCGCCCAAGCGCAGCCCATGGTTGTTCAACAAATCGGGGTCCGACAAAACCAAAACCCGCGCGTCCCCTGCATCATCCGCCAGCGGGCATTCCGCCAGAAGCATCGCATCCGAGTTACCAATCAGCGGAGAGCAATCAGCCCCGGTGAACAGTTGTGCCGCATAGATCTGAGCCGATTGCCGAACGTCTTCGCCATCAAAATAGTCGAAATCCGTAAAAGGCGTGCGCGCATATTCGATCCGAGCACCCCTTTGACCGGTCAGCTGTTGCAGCAGTGTTTCGATCTGTTGTTGCTGACTTATCAAGACCGGATGCGCCCGACCGGTTAGCCGCATCCCGCTGCGCCATTTGGGCAAGATCACCAAGGTCTGTACCCGACTGGCCTTTTCCAGCACCGCATCAAGCCGCAGATCGTATTCATCCTGCTGTAACAGCAGTTCTTCTTTTGTGCGCGGATGAACCCTATCCTCATCCAGCACAGTGTCAAATAACGGCAGCACCAACAGGCCAATGGTATCCTGATCGACCTGCCAGCCCCCCAGAAAGCTCTGCGCACTTACCTCATTCGTGTTTAGCCAGATCCGCAGACCGTCAAACCCCGACGGAGAACTTCTCAGCACCTGCTGGCGTTGCGATATAAAGTAAAAGATCGTGAACAGCAGCAACGCCACGAAACCTAGAATAATCAGGGTTTCACTTCTGGGGCCGCGCCTTGTTTCTTCGGTCGCTGAGGAGTTCATTTGGGGACCTCAGTCAAAAGCGGGCGGATATCCGCGACATGGGCCTGAAAGTCATCCTCGCTTACGTCCCGCCCCCCAAAATGCACCCGTTCGCTTGCCAGAACCAAATTGCGTAGGGCGCCAAGACACCGTTGGTCCTCTGGCAAGTGGCGCAACGCGTCGCGCGCGGTCCAGCTGCGCTGCAGCAGCACCCCATTGGCTTTGATCGCCGCGCCCAGGGCAGCCTGCGCCAACCGGATCAAAGCTTCGCGCCGGTCCGCTATGCGCAGGATCGCATTCAAGCTGCCCGGAGTGGGCGGCGTTCCTAACCCCGCACGCGGCACCCGTCCGTCACGCCCGCTTTCCGTATTCTCTCGCTCGCGCCCGATTGTGACGGCAAAGCCGCTGCCGTAGCGGACAAAGACAAAAGCGATCATCATCAGGATCGCGGCGGAAATAAGCAGTGTCGCGAAATTCACATCGCCGCCCACCGACCATTGGTTTGAACTAGAGGGTGGTCGCGGCTCTTGCGTTGTCTGCATTGGGGGCGGAGGGCTTGCCGGGTCGAAGTAGGCCACATCTGCATCGACACGGCTTAATCTTATCGCCTTCAGAAAGGCTTCGCCACTTTCGCCGATCTCAACGGGGTTTTCGGTAGCCTCTAGGGCGGCTGTCAAATGCGGCACAAAGAAAATGCTGGTTAAGTAAATCAATCGCAAATAACGGCTCATGTGCATATCGATAGTAGAATGCCAGCCGGCACGCAATCTTAAGTTGTTAACTGATCTCGCTTGGTTTTGGCACAAGATCTCTGTGTCAGCGTGTAGCGTTTCAATGCAGCTTTAAGGTGAGGCATATGCCTTCATCGTACACCGCTAAAACCGCGACGTGAGTCAGTGTTTGCCTATAGGACCTTCTGGGTCAAACTAAGTACTGCTTACGCACCAATCTGGAACCAGGAAAACCGCAGATCGCGGCGCACCGTCCACGACAGGTGCCTCAATGCCAACCTGGGAAGAAACGTTCAACAAACATGATTTTGGGAATGGTCTTGAGAAATTGATTGGTTACTCAGGTCGCGCCGCAAAGAAACAAACACGTCGTAGTTTAGCCAAGTTTCCCGAGTAAGCCCCACCTATGAATTGGTTTATACTAATAGCTCATCGTTTATTGCTGAGAATTGTCATCGCGATCACCACTTTGACAGTCGCACTGTCAGTGTCGTATCTGGTGCAACAGCTTGATTGGAATACCAGATCCGATCTGGGCATTGTTCCATACTTCACGGTTGCCGGCCTTGTCGCCATCCTCGCATTGTTGAGCGTACCCGGATTGAACGAAAAGATCGTCGCGCCCTATAAGGCCCGACATATCTTAATTCAGGTTGCAGTATGCCTGTTCGGCGGTGTCATGATCACTTTGACAGGGGTGGTCGCATTTAACGCACCCTTGGTGGCTTGGCTGGCTCCAGCCCACATGGCAGCGGTTCTCGCATTGGGATGTGGAGCTTTGTACATCTGTCTGGGCATTATGGGCAGCCTTCATGCGCTCTGGCCGATGCCTGATGAAGATGTATCCGACGATTTAACCGCGCTGCGCAAAGTTCATTTTTCTGCCCGCGCACTCGCTTCTGTTTTTGCATTTACCACCAGTGGAATAATCTTGGGGTCAATCTTTGTTCTAAATAGCCCGACAACACCGATTACGGTAAAATGTTCCATCGTCATGTGGTTTTTTGCAGTTGTACTTGGTTCATCGCGGCTTAGCGTGGCAGATTTTGGGAAACCCGTCAGAACTTGGAATATTGTTCTGCAGTTCTTTGTCGTTGTAACAGCGATCTTCATCATAAAGCTCACCACTCGGGCATTGGTCTTTCACACACATCTGTTCGAACGTTTGTCAGAAATTGACGCCGTATACCCAAGGCTTGAAAATCTGCTGATGCTGCCATTTATTGTTTTCGAACTGACAAGCATCGCTCTTATGCTGGCGCGTGAAAAAGAAACTAGCGATGACGTGGCCAAAGTCTTCGCTTAGTTTTGGTCCTGTATTTCGGCCGCGAGTCCTGACCAATAATGTATCCCAGACTTGGCACCCAAGTCCTTGACCGTGCGCGAAACAAGCACGTGGACTTCGGTTACATCCCAGAAAGCCCTGCATTCGTGTTCAATAAAAACTGGCGGAAAATCGGGCTGCTGGCCGCCCCAATACCGCGGGCGTTTTTTCCAACCGCAGCGGCTTCGACAACTGGTGGGATCAATCCGCGTTTGTCTTGATTAACCAGATAGCGGCGCACGCGTGAGACCAGTTCTTCCCGCACATTCGTCGGAAACGCGCCGTCTATGAAAATGGCCTCAAAGTCGATGACGGCACAAATTGAAAGCGCGGCCTTGGCCAATTCCTGTGCAGTCGTGCCAATCCATGGTTCGACATACTTGGAAATGCTGCTCCAATCCTGTGGCGATTTCCAAAGAATACCCGGATCAACACCCGCTTCGATCAGCCTGTCCTCAAGCAAAAACAGCGAAGCGCTATCGATCAATTGCTGGCTTTCGCCCAATGGCCCTGTGGTGCGCATCGCACCCAACGCGCCAGCATTGCCCTGATTGCCTTCGAACACAGTGCCATTCAATGCAACCCCGCCGCCGATCATCGAACCGATGAAGAAGTAGAAATAATCGCGATATTCAGCCCCGCGGCCATAGAGGTGCTCGGCGTGGCAAGCGGCTGTTGCGTCATTGACGACAAATACCGGTAGGTCGCTGAACTTGGCAACCTCGGAGAAGAAGTTCACGTTTTTCCAAGAGCTGAATTTCTTGGCTGCCAGCCCCGACAAATCATGCCATTTCCAAAGCTCGAATGGAGTTCCAATACCAATCCCGCACACGCGATCGCGAAGTTTTTGGGGTTCATGGGCCAGAAGCGTTTCCAAACCTGTTTCCAAAAACCCGAACACGGCCTCGGGCAGCGGATAATCGTAGGTCGTTGAAATCTGTTGGCGGGGCTTGCCGGTGAAGTCGATCAAGAGCAGATCGGCGCTGCGCCGACCGATCTTCATCCCGACTGACAGGATGCCTTCCGGGTTGAGCTCCATGGGAACCGACGGTTTACCAACCCTTCCACGCAGAGGAGTTCCACGCTTGAGAATCTCGTCCTTTTCGAGCTTGCGCAAAATGATTGACACGGTCTGTGGGGACAGGCCCGTCAGCCGTGCGACATCTGCACCTGCTGTCGGTCCATGTCGTTGTAAAACCGTCAAAATCAGACGTTCATTATGATCGCGAACACCGCTTTGGCTTACCCCGCCGGTCAGTATTTTTAGCGCCTCTTTCTCCATAACCCTGAACATAACCACCTTGTTTTCTTATGAAAAGGCGCTCGGGCAAATTAATAAATAAACTTTATTTATTTATTGACAGGCAGGCCAGAATCACAGTTTCTTGAACAGGACCTTCATTAAGGGATGGAGGCGAGTCTTGCCGGCGCGCCGCGCGGGGCCACAACAATTTTCTGGGAGGAGAATATGAGAAGTCTACTCAAGCTAGCCGCATCTGCGACCGTTCTCACGTTTGGTGCTGCATCTGCTCACGCTGCCGGGGAAACCGTCTGCCTGATCACTAAGACCGATACCAACCCCTTCTTTGTGAAAATGAAAGAAGGTGCGACAGCCAAGGCCGAAGAGCTTGGCATGACGCTTAAAGCTTTTGCCGGTAAAATCGATGGTGACCACGAGACCCAGGTTCAGGCCATTGAAACCTGCATCCTCGACGGTGCAAAAGGAATTCTGCTTACGGCATCCGACACAAGTTCAATCGTACCCGCCGTTAAACAAGCGCGAGACGCCGGTGTGTTGGTAATCGCGCTGGACACACCCCTTAGCCCGATTGATTCAGCCGACGCCACATTTGCGACGGACAACTACAAGGCCGGGTTGCTTATCGGACAATGGGCAAAGGCCAAGATGGGCGATGCTGCCGCGGACGCAAAGATCGCGACGCTAGACTTGAATGTCAGCCAACCAACTGTGGACGTTTTGCGCAACCAAGGATTCCTTGAGGGCTTTGGCGTGGAGCTGGCGGATCCCAATGTTATTGGCGACGAAACGGATGCACGTCTGGTCGGCAGTGACGTGACCGACGGCAACGAGGAAGGTGGGCGCCGTGCCATGGAGAACCTTCTGGCCAAGGATTCAGCGATCAACGTAGTTCACACGATCAATGAACCCGCAGCGGCGGGCGCGTACGAGGCTTTGAAATCCATCGGACGTGAAAATGACGTGCTGATCGTTTCGGTCGACGGCGGCTGCCCCGGCGTACAGAACGTACAGGCCGGAGTCATCGGGGCCACAAGCCAGCAATACCCGCTTTTGATGGCGTCATTGGGGGTTGAGGCCGTCAAAAAATGGGCCGACGAAGGGACGAAGCCGGAAAATACACCCGGAAAAGACTTCTACGACACCGGTGTTGCTCTAATCACCGATCAACCCGTTGACGGCGTGGAGTCAATTTCGGTCGCAGAAGGTTTGGAGCTCTGCTGGGGTTAAACGCAGACCTATCAGGTGAGGCGCGCAAGGGCGCCTTACCATTCCTTTCACCAGCAAACTGAAACTTCCTGTAAGCTGATTTCGTGGTCACGAAGCCAGCCACGAAAAGGGGGAGATATGTCCGAAGCGAACCAAAGCGCCCAAGAATTTGAAACTGCCACCAGTCGAACCGACACTGTGGCAGAGTTTGACGATCCTCGGCGTGGTGTGCTGGGCAAGCTTCAGCATCTGCTTCACGTCAACCCGTCCCTCGTACCTCTGATCGTTCTGGTCGGAGCGATTTTGATCTTTGGCCTGCTTTTGGGGTCAAAATTCTTTTCACCCTTCGCAATGACCCTGATCCTGCAACAAGTTCAGATCGTCGGTATCGTGGCCGCCGCACAGAGCCTCGTCATTCTGACCGCAGGCATTGATTTGAGTGTGGGCGCGATCATGGTTTTTTCTTCTGTTATCATGGGACAATTCTCGTTCCGATACGGCATACCGGTGCCTATCGCAGTCATGTGCGGACTTGGCGTCGGAACCCTGATCGGTGCTCTCAACGGCTGGCTTGTCAGCCGCGTCAAACTTCCCCCATTCATCGTCACGCTTGGAATGTGGCAGATCATTCTCGCAACAAATTTCCTGTATTCCGCAAACGAGACGATACGCAGCCAGGATATCGAGGCAAACGCCCCATTTCTGCAATTTTTCGGCACCAAATTCAGCATCGGCGGTGCAACATTCACTGTTGGCGTCCTATTCATGCTCGTCCTGATCTTTGTATTGGCCTACGCGCTTAAACACACAGCCTGGGGGCGACACGTCTATGCTGTGGGCGACGATCCGGAAGCAGCCGAGCTATCCGGCGTTAACGTCCACAGAACACTCATGTCTGTTTACATGCTATCCGGTTTGATCTGTGCCTTTGCCGGCTGGGCTTTGATCGGCCGCATCGGGTCAGTCTCACCAACATCTGGCCAATTGGCCAATATCGAAAGCATCACAGCGGTCGTGATCGGCGGCATCTCCCTTTTCGGCGGGCGCGGATCCATTCTGGGGTCGCTGTTTGGCGCACTGATCGTCGGCGTGTTCACCTTAGGTCTGAGGCTGTTGGGCGCGGATGCGCAGTGGACCTTCCTTCTTATCGGACTTCTCATCATCGCAGCGGTCGCGGTCGACCAGTGGATCAGAAAGGTATCGGGCTAATGTCAGACACTACCCCAGTCGTCCAGGGCCGTGGGATCGTCAAACGCTATGGACATGTGACCGCCATAGACCATTCCGATTTTGAACTGCGTCAGGGTGAAATACTCGCGGTTATCGGTGACAACGGTGCAGGCAAATCATCCATCGTCAAAGCCATCTGCGGCGCCACGATCCCGGATGAGGGCGATATTCTGATCGAAGGGAAGAAGGTGAACTTCACCTCACCGATCGACGCCCGGAACATGGGGATTGAGATCGTTTATCAGCAACTTGCCATGTCTCCTGCCCTGTCGATTGCGGACAACATGTTCATGGGGCGTGAGATCCGGAAATCGGGGTTCATGGGCAAGTATCTACGTCAGCTTGACCGCCCCGCGATGGAAAAGTTCGCCCGTGAAAAACTGACCGAACTTGGCCTGATGACCGTTCAATCCATCAATCAGACGGTCGAGACTCTGTCTGGTGGACAGCGCCAAGGCGTGGCCGTCGCCCGCGCCGCAGCCTTTGCGACCAAGTTCATTATCATGGATGAACCGACGGCTGCGTTGGGGGTGAAGGAGAGCCGGAAAGTTCTCGAACTTATTCAGGATGTGCGGGCACGTGGCATTCCGATCATACTAATCAGCCACAACATGCCGCACGTCTTCGAAGTCGCTGATCGCATCCATGTGCACCGGCTGGGCAAAAGGCTCTGCACGATTGATCCCAAGGACTACACGATGTCCGACGCCGTGGCTTTCATGACCGGAGCCAAAGAACCACCGGAGGAGGACGCCGCTTAAACGAACGCGACGCAATGCGCGTTTGTGAAATGAAAGTCTGTAACAATTCATGAGAATTTCACACTCAAGCGTCGCTTCGGAACACTTGCTTGCCTGGGAAGTAGTGTTGTTACATCAACTTCTGGCCCACGAAGATACCCGAAACTCACGTTGACCAAAACAGATCTATGCAATTTTTCAGAGTAGACATTGTTTCACTGCACAGCTGCCCCGGTGACGATTAATCTCGTGTATTACCAAATCTTCGGCAGAATTTCATTTATTGCTTGGTTACTTTGGTCACGATAGGTCAGCAGGCACCAAAAAAATCACTTAATACTCCGTTGAATAGTCCGGCTTTTTCCAGATGTGTCGCATGTGCAGATTCTGGTATCACCGCAAGATTGGCGTTTGGAATGGACTGCCACAGTTTTTCAGTCTGGCTCCATGGGTAGGTACGATCACGATCCCCCCAAAGAACCAGCGTTTTGGCCTGGATCGCCGACAAGCTTTCAGCACCGCTCCAGGAATGCATCGCATCCAAACCCGTGAGTATGGCTTTCAGGCTGCTTTGCTCCGCTATCGCGGCACAATCTTCATAGGTCACAGCCCGTTCCCGCTCGAGAAACCAGGTTGCAGCAATCCGTCGGGCCGTCGCTTGCGGTCCATCAGCGCAGGCGCGCGTTTTTGAGGTATCAATGGTTTCAAACCGCCCAGGCAGCACACCCACAGAACCCGTGCCATAAAGAACCAAACGGTCCACACGCTCGGGTGCGCGGGCAATCATTTCCTGTACGACCATTCCGCCCATCGAGTGCCCAACCAGGTGAAATTTCTCGATGCCACGCATCTTCAACTCATTCAGCGCCCAATCAGCAAAACCCAAGATGCTGCTGAGGGCATCAAGCTGCGCATTTTCACCAAACCCTGGCAAGTCCAGCGTGACGACATCGTAACCTGCCAACGCATCGACCTGCCCTTGCCATTGCCGACTGCCGCCCAGGAACCCATGGACAAATACAACGGGTGTCATTTCCGGCCGCCCTGCACGATGCGATCCAGGATCATGGCACAGAACAGGATTGAGAACCCTGCAAGGATACCTTGGCCAACATTCGCGTACTGCAACGCTTCCAGAACGTCCTCGCCCAACCCTTTAGCACCGATCAACGAAGCCACGACAACCATTGCCAGTGACAGCATGATTGTCTGGTTGATACCGGCCCGAATAGACGGGCTTGCCAGCGGTAGGTCAACTTTGGTCAGCAGATACCACTTATTGGCGCCAAAGCTGATCGCCGCTTCGCGCACGCTTTCGGGCACACCGCGCAAGCCCAGAACGGTCAGGCGCACCACTGGCGTGCCGCCGAAGATCATGGTGACCACGACCGCCGCCGGCTTGCCGACACCAAAGAACGCGATCACGGGGACCATGAAGACAAAGGCCGGCATGGTTTGCATGAAATCCATGATCGGCTGGATGAACGCATAGAACCGCGGGCGACGTGCAGCAAACATGCCCAGCGGAATACCAATGACAATAGACAAACACGCCGCTGTCCCCAACAAGGCCAGCGTGGTCATGGCACCTTCCCAGAAACCCAAGAGGCCCATATAGGCCAGAAATGCGCCTGAATAGATCGCCGTGCTAATGCCAGCGGTCAGCCAGGTCAGCAGAATGATCAGGCTCGCGATCACGATCCATGGCGTCTGGACCAGTATGACTTCTAACGCATCCAGCAAAGTGCGGATTCCGAATGTCAGCCCGTCAAAAAAAGCCTCGCTGTTGCGTACGCACCAGGCGATGAAATCTTCCACCCACGTGATACTGGTCAGGCGGATGTTTGGGTCTGTCGGGAAATGGCTAAGCAGCGAAAAGCGCCCGGGGAAACTGTAGTGCATCATCGCTGCGGCGACGATCAGCGCCATGAAGATCGCGCTGAACACAATCTGCGATACCGGCATGGCCGAGCGTATCGAACGGTCTGATAACCATTCCGAGAAACGTGCCTCAAGCGCCCAGTTCGCCACCTGAGACTGTATCAGTTTGACGATGATCAGTATGATCAGGCCGGTCAGAATGATGTAAGGACCTTCAGCGGCCATCGCCTCGGCCTCGGCACGGATACCCCCTATGTTTTCTTCAAGCGAGTCCACCGTTCGCTGATAGACATCGATCTTGTCCGAGTTGTTTTCGATAGCCGCCGCCAATTGCTGACGACGCAGTTCAAGCGTCCCTTCAATCGATGCAATACGCTCCATTGCCTCAGCTGCCAGATCGCCGAACAGTCCTCGCGCAATCTGCACAAATGCTATTGTTTCGAGGATCAGAAATGGTAACGCCCATGACCACAGACCCCGCGCGCCGAACCAGACCGGACCAAACAATCCGGCCATCAGATTGAAAGTTGGCGTAAAGCGGGACGACGCACCAATCTTGTCGAAATTGCGGATGTAGTATTTAGGGCTGGTGCGCACAAAGGTGCGAATGTTTTCACGCCGCTCTTCGGCATAGGCCAGGGCTGCTTCGCTTTCGGTATCTTCCAACGGGTTCACATCAGAATGGCTCATGACACTTCGGTCCCTTCGATCACGGTGCGCAACAGATCGGCACGCGTTATGACGCCAACATCCACGCCGCCGTCCTCCACAAGGATTGCGCTGCTGTTGTCGATCGCCAGATTGATCAGCGTGCTCAGATTTTCACCTTCATTCACACGGGGTGCATCCGCCGATAGCGGCCCATGGGCCGCAATATGTTCTGGAATTGGCCGCATGACCGCATGGGCGCGCACCACTTTGAGGCGTGAAATACCCGCAACGAAATCAGCCACATAGTCATCAGCGGGGTTCACGACGATATCTTCGGCTGTTCCGATCTGCACCACCTTTCCATCGCGCATGATCGCGATCCGATTGCCGATGCGGACCGCCTCATCCAGGTCGTGTGTAATGAAGATCGTGGTCTTTTTCAGGATCTTGCTCAGGCGGATAAATTCATCCTGCAATTGCCGCCGGATCAAAGGATCGAGGGCCGAGAACGGCTCGTCCATCAAAAGAACATCCGGGTTGGCTGCCAGCGCGCGAGCCAGGCCCACACGTTGTTGCATGCCACCGGACAGCTCGTGTGCGAACTTTGATCCCCAGGCACCCAGTTCGACAATATCGAGAATAGCGGCAGCCTGACGCATGCGTTCATTCTTGCTGACCTGCCGGATTTCCAGTGGCATTGCCACGTTATCCAACACCGACCGATGCGGCATCAGTGCAAAGTTCTGAAACACCATACCGATTTTGTTGTTGCGAAACTGCTGAAGCTCTTTTGGCCCCAAGGCCATGACATCGGTGCCTTCGATTTCGATCTTACCTGCAGTGGGCTCCAGCAGTCGGTTGAAATGGCGGACCAGAGTGGATTTCCCGCTACCTGACAGACCCATGATGCAAAAAATCTCACCCCGGTTTACCGAAAGGCTGACATCAGCGACGCCGACAACACAGTTGTATTCGGCCAGCACTTGGGACTTGTCCAACCCACGGTCGCGGATCGCCTGCAGCGCCACCTCGGGCCTGCCCCCGAATATCTTCCAGACATTCGAGATTTCAATAACGGTATCGTCGCTCATGTGTCCCCCAGAGAACTGTGCTTGGGTGGCGCCAACAATTGGCGCCACCCTTTTTTCTGGAAGTGGGATCAGAGACCCAGCCAGGCGTCCACGCGATCCGGGTTCGCCTCGACCCATTCGCGGGCAACTTCTGCCGGATCACGACCTTTACCGCTGATTTCATAGGCAAAACCGCTAACATCGTCCGCCGTCAGGGCGAAATTCGCAAAAAAGTCAGCAACTGCCGGAGAACGGTCCGGCAATGTGTTGGACCACGCGATCTGAACGTTCTTTAGCGCGTCTTTGGTCGCAACGCTGGATTTGCTGTACCAATCCGGATCGTCCGAGGGCTGAACCATCACGTATTTTTCCGGGTCGAAAGTCGGCTCGCTCAGCATTTGCACGTCGAACATGTACCAGACCGCATGTGGCTTGTAGCAGTAGAAGGCATAGCCTTCGCCTTTGGCGATGCTATCCTTGATCCGCGCGGTCTTCACGCTTTCCTCAGCGCGGACCGGTTCGATGAAATCAAGCAGACCGTAGTCGCGGGTTTTGACTTCGTTCACATTGGCCGAAGCCCAACCCGGCGCTCCGATCCACATTTCACCCTTTCCGTTGCCATCACTGTCCATCAGTGCGGCAACATCGGGGCGGCCTAAATCCGCAATATCGGTTATGTTGTTGGCTTCACCAAAATCCTTGCTAACGCAGAAACCCTGATTGCCTTCATAGGGGTTCGACGACAGAGTTACTGTGCCCGCTTCGTCTACATATTTCTTGGTAAAGCTTTCTTGGTTGGGCAGCCAAACATCGGGGTGCACGTCGATATCGCCCTTACCCTGATCCATCGCCTGAAAAATCGTGGCGTTGTTGCCGGGCACATATTCAACTTTGCCGCCGATACGCATTTCCACCACCGCACCCAGCACGTGTGCAATGGCCTGCGCGCCGGTCCAGGATGGCACACCGATTTTGACCTCTTCGGCTGCGAAGGCCGGTATCGCATAAATGCTGACCGCGGCTGCGATTCCCAGCGTTTTCAGATTGGTTCTCATGGTTTTCTCCTCTGTTGAAATGCGCCGTGTTTCGGCGTCGTTTTTTCCGTCGTTCGACTTTCCTATTGCGCAATAGGGTCGAGCCAATATCCCTTTGGCTGCAACATCGGACGGAAGGAAAAAAAGAAGACCAACCGCCAGACCCTGTCCTGAAGTCTAGATCAAGAGCTTTTCTCAGAGCCAATTCAAACATTTCATCAAACTATTCATTTTTTGCATAGTTTGCGTTATGCTGGCCTAGCACGTCTGTTGACATGTTGGAGCACACATTGGACCTGAATTGGCTACGTGACTTTGAATGTCTCGCCCGGACCTTGAATTTCACCCGCGCATCCGACGAGAGAAACATCACGCAATCCGCATTCAGCCGTAGAATCAAAGCTTTGGAAAGTTGGGTTGGATTGCCCTTGGTCAACCGAGCGACATACCCTGTTCAGCTGACAGAGGCCGGTCAACAGTTCCTGCCTGTTGCTCTGGCGGCCATGTCTCAGTTATCGGAATCGCGCCAATCGTTACGGGATGCCGATCGCGGCGATAGCCGGTTCATCAGATTTTCGGTTCTTCACACCATAGCCGTTAATTTTCTGGCAACCCGGATAGACGAGTTGCAGAGGCAAATCCCCGAATTACGCACACGTGTCTTGTCTGATTCCTTAAGCACATGTTGTGATCTTTTGATCGAAGGCGCGGTGGATATCCTGCTTTGTTATTATCATCATTCAGTCTCGCCAATGATTGATGAGGCCGCATTTGAACGTAAGGATCTGGTAAAGGATCGTCTGGTGCCGGTGGCGGCTGTTGAACCAGCGCGCACTATGGGATGGGATCTTGCACGACAGGACGGCCCGCCGATCCCCTATCTTGCCTATGACCGGTCTTCGTTTCTGGGAATGGTCGTAGAAAACACCATTGATCGGAAAACCCTGAATACCGAGACGATCTATGTCGACAGCCTTGTCGAGACCATTAAGCGGCGATTGATGACAGGAAGCGGCGTTGCCTGGATGCCCGAAACGGCAATTACAGCAGAACTTGATCAAGGCTTGCTAGTGCCAGTCGGTGATGATGCGTGGAGCGCGACGTTGACAATTTCAGCCTTTTCCAATCCATCCGGCTTTGATCAAATCGCGCTCCAGCTTTGGGAACGTTTGTGACGTCAATCTTCCAAAGCGAGCTGCTACTGTGCGCGGCGCAGTTCTCTAGTCTGCGTCGCTAAGATAGCCTATTTGAGCAAACTCAATGATCGCGTGGACCAGCAAATCAATCGTGTCCGCTGCTTTGACCTCATCCGCGACGCCATCGGCAATAAGCGAGAATTCTGAGCAGGCGACAAGTTGCAGATCTGCCCCCGCTTTGGCCAATGCAATTGAGGCCGTTCGCAGTGTTTCACGCGCGTCATCACTTGGACCGTCGACCTTAATTCTGCGGATCGCCGTCAGCAGCCTATCACTATCCGTTGGCCAGACAATCGATAGCCCGCGGGCTTGCAATGCCGTTTCGAAAAGGCGGGTACGGCGCACTGCGGGTGAGGCGAGCACGCCAACGCATCCACCGGCCCCCAGTTCACTGACAGCATGATCCGCAGCCAGTTTCACCATATTCAACAAAGGAACGGTCACTGCATCCGTGATCGCGTCGGCGTAGTGATGCGCCGTGTTGCAGGGCATTGCCAGCGCAGCGGCGCCAGCGCCCTGAAGACGGCGTGCCATTGCGGCAAGCGTCGGTCCTGGGTCTTCGCCCTTCCCCTCAATCAGATGATCAATCCGCGACGGCACCTGCGGGTTCATATCAATCAGAAGCGGGATGTGATCGCGGTCATCACTTACCGGCACGGCCTCCACCAGCTTACGCTGGAGGAGGATGGTGGCCTCGGGACCCATGCCACCTAGAATGCCAATTGGGCGCAATGTCATTGCTCAGACATTCACCCATCGGTTTTTGTGGTCGAATGCAAAATCATAACCACCAAGGGCCGCAGCACCTCCAGTGTGCAGGAAAACGATCCGCTGGTCATTGAATTCGCCCTTGCGGGCCAGGTCGATTAAGCCCGCTGCGCCCTTGGCAGAGTAGCAGGGGTCCAGAAGAATGCCCTCAAGCTCGGCAAACATCTCAATCGCCTCGATGCCGCTTTCGGTCGGAAGGCCATAGCCCTCGCCCACATAGTTGGTATTGGCCATCACGTCCTCGCGCTTTACCACGCCTGAGCAACCCAGCTTTTCGGCTGTTTTGCAGGCGAGGTCATAAACCATCTGTTCCTGCTTTGGTTGAGGCGCTCTTGTACCGATACCCAGCACCGGTACCTGCGCATTCATGGCGCACATTCCTGTCACCAACCCAGCCTGCGTTCCCGACGAACCTGTTGCGTGTACCAGCCGATCAATTCGCAAACCACTGTCATTGGCTTGCCCCAAAAGTTCAAAGGCTGCGTTCACATAGCCAAGTGCCCCGGTCGGGTTAGATCCACCGCCGGGAATAACATAGACATTACGGCCCTCTGTCCGTTTTTTCTCGGCGGCCTTTTCCATTTCGCCCGCCATGTCGTGACCACCGGGAAATTTTTCGGTTGTTGCGCCGTGCAAATGATCCAACAGCACGTTCCCGTTCGTGTTGTAGTTTCCGTCCTGATATCCGGTGCGATCTTCCAGAAGGATATGGCAATCAAGTCCCAGCTTGGCGGCAAAGGCTGCGGTTTGACGACCGTGGTTAGTTTGCGTGGCTCCTTGCGTCATAACCATATCCGCGCCCTGCGCTTCCGCCTCGGCCATTAGGAATTCCAGCTTGCGGGTCTTGTTGCCGCCTGTTGACATGCCGGTGCAATCGTCGCGCTTGATCCATATCTCGACACCCAGTTCTTTCGACAACCGTTTCATCGGTTCAAGCGGTGTCGGAAGATGAGCCAGGTGAAGGCGGGGGAAGCGGGCGAGATGCATAACATGGCTCCTAATATTGGTTTCCGTCAATTTACTATGTGAGATACGGCTCCGCTACTTCGAAATGTGGCTTCTATGTTGCAAAGTTTGCATATTACTGAGCATTGCAGTAACTGGTTCACATGCGTTTGGAATGGATCGATGACATATTGGCCGTGTTGGACAGCGGATCTCTGGCCCGCGCTGCGGACAAGCGGTTGCTGACCCAATCTGCCTTTACCCGTCGGGTACGGCTTATCGAAGACAGTATCGGTGCGACCCTATTTGATCGCCGTCGCAAACCCGTATCTCTGATGCCGGGTGTACAGGCTTTGGAGCCTGAGCTGCGTGAGCTGAGTACGCGGCTGCACAAACTACGTCATACTTTGAAAACAGCGAGTGATAGGGCCAACAAGTCTCTGTCTCTTGTGTGCCAACATGCTCTCACGACAACCGTTTCGCCAAAAGTAGTCCGCACCTTGACCGAAAATGACGCTATCTCGGTTCGAGTCCGATCGGGAAATCAGGACGAATGTCTGTTGCAGCTGATCTCAAAAGAGGTCGATTTCGCGATCATGTACACTATTTCGGATGGCAGTGCGCGAGATCTCGAAAATGCGTTTGAGGCCAAGACGATTGGCAGAGATATTCTTATCCCGGTTTGCGCGCCTGCAATGCGTGAGGAATTGGTTGGCGAGACCGTTCCCGCGATAGTCTACCCGCCTGATGTCTTCCTTGGGCAAGTGTTTTCCCGATTGGTCGCGCCGCGATTGCCTGAGCATATTACAATCACCTCCAGAGCAGAGACCGCACTGACGCTCGCGATGCTACAATATGCCCTGGATGGAATCGGCGTTGCGTGGTTGCCCTATTCTTTGGCCGCCAGTCCGCTTGCAGAGGGGCAGCTTGTACGCGTTGACGATGCTCTGCCTGCACAAGAACTTACAATCAGAATGGTCCGATTGGCTGCAGTGCAGTCAGAATTCAGTGAGCAAGTATGGCAACGTCTTGCCGGGCAATTGCAGAGCATTTGATCATCACAAGATCGAAGAAATGATGTGACAGACTTCATCTGAGCGCTGATATTGACCGACGACGCATTCATGATGTTGCGCAAGGGCACCCTCTTGTAACACGGTACTTGGTCGACCTCATTTTGGGTCGCCTACGCGCTTCTGGCCAAAGCTACCTTGGGCGTTTCATGAGATAGCTGAACGTCCAGTCCAATCCGGTTTGTACATTTAAGTACAAGTGGAGCGGGTGTTCATCCTTGCTGCAATGAGCAGGTTTTTCTATTTTGTCTCGACACATCACCTACGAGCCTAATCTGAAGAAGATTTGGCTGAATAGTAATAAGCGATGGCTTGCGCCCGGTTTCTAACTGACAGTTTTTCATAGATATTCGAGAGGTGGAATTTCACGGTATTGGTGGAAATCTGTAACTCTTTCGACAGTTCCCGGTTGGACATTCCCTTCGACAGTGCCTCAAGGATAGCCCGCTCTTTGCGCGACAAGGTCTGAAGAGGGCTATGTTGCACCGTGCGTACATCGATAAATGGGAAAACCATCTTACCTTTGGCAACATCAACGCATGTCTCCAGCAGGCCTTCAACCTCACCGGAACGAGGTGCAAACCCTGCGGCGCCTGCTTGCATGGCCAGCCGAGGGACATCACCTGCCTCATCACCATAGACCACAAAACGCGGTGCATTTTCCTGTTCGCGCAGCACTTCGATCAGTTTGGCTGCACCCAAAGCTGGCAGTTCCCAGGACACTACGCAGACCTTTACCGGCACACGCATGACTGCCCCAAGGAAACCTTCGGCAGTTGCAGATGTCGCCACCAACGAGAATCGTTTGTCTCTCTCAAAGATTTCGGACATCGCCGAGAGGACGAGAGAATTGTTGTTGGCGAGCATGATGTCGATCGGAGGGGGCGTTGTGTCGAGCATTGATTTTCCACCTAATTTACCCAATAACTACCATGTTGGGTAGGTAAGTTTCCGGTATACACCGGTATGTTTGCCAGAATGGGTAGGTTTTTTCCCACCCAAATAGCTACCCTAAAGCAGTAGTAAGTTACGTTGCGCCCTGACGCAAGGATCGGCTTTTCTTTTCGGTAACGCGACAGACGGGGCGCATTACGGACCCCGTCGCCGAGGAGGATCGCCAATGACGTTTCAAATCTACCCGACGCTCGAAATTCCGGAAACACTGGCTGCGGGACCCGGACCAGGCAATACCGATGCCCGCGTTCTGCATGCCTTTGCAAATGCGGGTGTTGCGGATCACATGCAGGGTGACGTCCTGCGCGGCATGATCGAATGCAAGCACATGCTGCGCAAAATCTGGGGCACCGACAATACCTATACCTTCGCGGTTGCTGGCACCGGTTGGAGCGCGCTGGACACTATGTTCTCGGCCGTTATGCCTGGCGACAAGGTGGTTGCGTTCACCAATGGTACCTTTTCCGGCATTGACGCGCTGACCCTACGGATTAAGGCAGCCACACTTGAAGAACATGCCGCCAATCCACTTGATCCCATTGCGGCCAGCGTCACCGTGATCGAAATTCCGCATGGCCAGCCCGTGACCGGTGAGATGGTCGACGTCGCATTGGCCGAACACAAGCCGAAATGGGCTTTCATGGCACATTGGGAAACCGGTTCCGGCCGTGTCAACGATGTACAGGGATTCTCGGATGCGTGTAAAAATCATGGCACCATGGGTCTGATTGATGCTGTGTCTTCGCTGGGTGTTGCAGACTTTCGTATCGACGATTTCCCCGGCATCGCAGGCTGGGCTTCGTGCCCTCAAAAAGGCCTGTGCTGCCTGCCCCTGACCTATGCGCCGGTCAGCTTCACCAACGCCTTTATCGAGGCGCTGAAGACAACCGGTGCTTACTCTTACGTCCACAATCCGATTTTCGAGGCCCGCCATTGGGGCATTGTCGACGGTCAGGATGTTGAGAAAGGCACCTATCACCGGACCCATTCGGGCTATGCCGTCGCCGCGTTCCATGAATCTCTGCGTCTGACCTTGCAGGAAGGACTGGCTAAACGCGCGCATTCCTACAAAACGCATGAGGCCGTCCTGCGTGACGCCGTCACCGCGATGGGCTGCGATGTCACTTCGGACATGCCAAGCCTCGTAGTGCTGAACCTGCCCACAGAACTGGCTGGCCGCGAAATGGAATTGGTACAGAACTGCCGCGCGCGTGGCTTTGGCATCTGGCCGACACTCAGCGCCCCGGTACAGGTGCGCATCGGCATCCTGAACCAACTGAACCACCAATCGATCAGCCGCATCGTAAAACTGTTTGGCGAGGCGATCCGCGAGCTGGGTGGCACAGTGGATTTTGAAGCCATCGAAGCGCTGCTGGAAAGCCGCTACGGCACGTCGATCGCGGCCTGACCGCACTGCATGAACGGGAGGAAGATTGCAGATGGATATTCACGAATATCAGGCGAAAGAGGTTCTTTCGAATTTTGGTGTCGCCGTACCTTCGGGTGCGCTGGCCTACAGTCCCGAACAAGCGGCATATCGGGCGCGCGAGCTAGGGGGCGATCGTTGGATCGTGAAGGCTCAAGTCCATGCCGGAGGCCGAGGAAAAGCCGGAGGTGTCAAACTGTGCAACACCGAGAACGAAATCCATGAAGCCTGTGACGAGATGTTCGGACGTAGGTTGGTTACGCATCAAACCGGTCCCGAAGGCAAGGGCATCTACCGTGTCTACGTTGAATCCGCCGTGCCGATTGATCGCGAGATTTATCTGGGCTTCGTGCTGGATCGCTCCAGCCAGCGGGTGATGATCGTGGCCTCGTCGGAAGGCGGCATGGAGATCGAAGATATCTCGGCCGAACGCCCCGACAGCATCGTGCGATCGATCGTCGAACCGGCCGTGGGCCTGCAGGAATTCCAGGCGCGCGAAATCGCATTTCAACTGGGTTTTGAGGCGAAATTGGTGCAGCAAATGGTGCGCACGCTACAGGGCTGCTACGCCGCCTTCAGCAATCTGGACGCCACCATGGTCGAGATCAACCCGCTGGTCATCACCGGTGACGATCGGGTTCTGGCGTTGGATGCCAAGATGAGCTTTGACGACAACGCATTGTTCCGGCATCCGCAGATCTCAGAGTTACGCGACAAAAGCCAGGAAGACCCACGCGAAAGTCGCGCTGCGGATCGCGGCCTGTCTTATGTCGGTCTTGACGGCAATATCGGCTGTATCGTGAACGGCGCCGGTCTGGCCATGGCCACGATGGATACGATCAAGTTGGCGGGGGGCGAACCTGCGAACTTTCTGGACATCGGCGGTGGCGCCTCACCCGAACGTGTGGCCAAGGCCTTTCGTCTGGTCCTGTCAGACAAGAACGTGCAGGCGGTGCTGGTCAACATATTCGCCGGGATCAATCGCTGTGACTGGGTCGCAGAGGGCGTCGTTCAGGCGCTACGCGAACTTGAGCTTGAAATCCCTGTCATCGTGCGGCTGGCCGGCACCAATGTCGCGGAAGGTCAGAAAATTCTGGCCAAATCCGGATTGCCGATCATCCGCGCCACCACCCTGATGGAAGCCGCCGAACGCGCTGTTGGCGCGTGGCAAAACGATCTGACCCAAAACACCAAGATGAGGGCTGTCTAATGAGCATTCTTCTGGACCGCGACAGTCGTGTTATCGTTCAGGGCATTACCGGACGGATGGCACGGTTCCATACCAAGGACATGCTGGACTATGGCACTAATGTCGTCGGCGGAGTTGTCCCCGGCAAGGGCGGCGAGACCGTCGAGGGCGTGCCGGTCTTTGACACCGTAAAACAAGCTGTCGAGGCCACCGGTGCCGATGCCAGCCTTGTTTTCGTGCCGCCACCATTTGCCGCCGATTCCATTATGGAGGCCGCAGATTCGGGTATCCGCTATTGCGTCTGTATCACCGACGGTATCCCGGCGCAGGACATGATCCGGGTCAAGCGGTACATGTACCGCTATCCCAAAGACAAGCGCATGGTGCTGACCGGGCCCAACTGCGCGGGCACCATCAGCCCCGGCAAGGCTCTGCTGGGGATCATGCCAGGCCACATCTATCTGCCCGGAAATGTCGGCATCATCGGTCGATCCGGCACGCTCGGCTATGAGGCCGCAGCCCAACTGAAAGAACACGGCATCGGCGTTTCAACTAGCGTCGGGATCGGCGGCGACCCGATCAACGGGTCTTCGTTCCGCGATATCCTTGAGCGGTTCGAACAGGACAGGGACACTGAAGTCATTGCCATGATCGGCGAGATCGGCGGCCCGCAGGAAGCCGAGGCCGCAGAATACATCCGCGACAACATAACCAAGCCCGTCGTCGCCTATGTTGCAGGTCTGACCGCGCCCAAAGGTCGGACTATGGGTCATGCTGGTGCGATCATCTCGGCCTTTGGCGAAAGTGCCTCGGAGAAGGTCGAAATCTTGTCGGCGGCGGGGGTGACCGTTGCTGAAAACCCGGCTGTGATTGGAAAGACCATTGCCCGCGTCATGGGAAAGGCTGCGTGATGACCAAACCTTCAGTCCTTGTCACCCGTCGCTGGCCCGCCGCCGTCGAGGCGCGACTGGCCGAAGACTACAACACTGTACTCAATACCGGGGATACTCCGATGTCCCCGGCTGAAATCCGCGACGCCCTGAAACACTATGATGCGGTGCTGCCCACCGTTACCGATACGCTCAGCGCCGAGGCGCTGGACGTCCCCGCAGCACAGACCAAAATTCTGGCCAATTACGGAGTCGGATACAGCCACATTTGCGAGCCCTCAGCCCGCGAGCTTGGCATGACCGTGACAAACACGCCTGACGTTCTGTCTGAATGTACCGCCGATATCGCGATGACATTGCTGCTGATGGTAGCGCGCCGCGCTGGCGAAGGCGAACGCGAGCTGCGCGCCGGAAACTGGACCGGTTGGCGGCCCACGCATCTGGTCGGCACCAAGGTCAGCGGTAAGACCCTGGGCATCATCGGCTATGGCCGCATCGGGCAGGAAATGGCCCGCCGCGCCCATCACGGCTTTGGTATGGACGTCGTTATTTTCAATCGCAGCCAGGTGGCGCCCGACGTTTTGGCCAAGTGCAATGCCACTCAGGTGGATACTGTCGATGAGCTGTTGCCGCAATGCGACTTCGTCTCGCTGCACTGCCCCGGAGGGGCCGCAAACCGGCACCTGATCAACGGTCGACGACTCGACTTGATGAAACCCGACGCCTTCCTGATCAACACCGCGCGCGGCGAGGTCATCGACGAGCACGCCCTGATCCAAGCCCTGATGTTCGACACAATTGGCGGCGCGGCGCTGGATGTTTTTGACGGCGAGCCCCGCATTAGCTCGGACCTGCTGCAATGTGACAACCTCGTCATGCTGCCACATCTCGGAAGCGCGACTAAAGAAGCACGCGAAGCTATGGGGTTCCGCGTCATTGAAAACCTCAATGATTTCTTCAATGGCAAAAATCCAAGAGACAAAGTGATCTGATGCAAGCGTTGGCTCAGGATACCCAGCCGTCCCTTCCACCGTCCGCGTACGCGGACGGTCTTCGGACTGAATTGCGCACGCTATGGCGAAACATCCTTTTGAAAAGGGCGCCACATGTCGCTTCTTGGGCCGAAGCCAAGCCGCTGCCCCCCATTCCAACTGGCCAGGCCGCAATCCCGTATTTGCAGGCCCTGTCGATCTGGTTTCAGCTTTTGCGCATCATCGACGAAAACGCAGATGTGCGGGATCGTCGACAAATCGAAACCCAAAAAGGTGCCCAAGCGGTTGAAGGTGGATTTGCCGAAGTGTTGTCGGACCTTAATCTGAGTGTTGCGGAAACCGAAAAGTTGGCAGGTAGTTTAATGACTGGCCCCACGCTAACGGCTCATCCGACCGAAGCCAAACGCGTCACCGTTCTTGAAATTCACCGCCGGATTTATCGTATCCTGGTCAGCCTCGAATCTCAGCGCTGGACGCCAATTGAACGTTCAACATTGTTGAATGATCTGGAAGGCGAGATCGACCTACTATGGATGACCGGAGAATTACGCTTGTCACGTCCCAGTTTACGTGACGAGATCGAATGGGGTTTGCAATTTTTCCGCGACGCAATATTCGATGCTGTACCACAGGTCATCGACCGGTTCGATCACGCCTGTATGCAGGTTTTGGGTAAGACTTTAAATGTGACGCCCAACGTCCGATTTCATAGCTGGATTGGCGGTGACCGGGACGGCAACCCGAATGTAACCTCTGAGATGACCAAACTGGCTCTGCAACGTGGGCGCGAGACAGCGATTGATCTCTACTGTCAGGCTCTTGATAAAGCCGCGCAAAAACTGAGCATTAGCGCCCTGATCCTACCACTGCCCGAACCTCACGGTGAACGGTTGCAGGCAATTATCAACCGCGCACCCAAGAATGACCGCAACCCGAACGAACCGTTTCGGCAGGCCCTGAATGCCGTCCGCCAAAGACTGACAAGTGCCGGTTATCAGCATATCTCGCAGTTCGAGTGTGATCTCGACGCGCTTGATGAGGCGCTTTGTGCAGTAAACGCCGATATTCTAACAAGGCGGCATATCCGACCTCTTCGCCGGGCGGCAACCGTATTCGGGTTGCGTACCACAACCTTGGACATACGGCAGAATTCGACTGTGACGACTAGCGTTCTGGCAGAAATCTGGTCTGCATTCGAACCTGCGCCCAAATACGGAACACCCAAATGGTCGACCCGTCTGCGCACCGAGTTGGCAGACCAGAACCTGCAGTATCCTCAGCGTGACGGGTTGAGTGATCAGGCGCAGGAATTGCTAGCCTTACTAGCCCTTATGCACGCTGTTCGAACAGGGCCGGATCCCAAAGCTGTCGGACCATTCATCTTGTCGATGACACGCTCGGCAGACGACATCCTGGGTGTCTATCTTCTCGCCCGCTATGCCGGGTTCGGATCAGAGACACTTGATATTTCTGTGGTGCCGCTGTTCGAGACGATCGGTGATCTGCGCAACGCCTCAGCAATTCTGCTGGATGTTCTGGATGTTCCGCTTGCCCGCCGCAGCCTTAAGTCAGGTGGCAATGTGATCGAGGTGATGTTGGGATACTCCGACAGCGGCAAAGATGGCGGATATTTCTGTTCGACCTGGGAACTGGACCGTGCGCAGCGCCGGATCGTTACAGCACTTGCGTCGCAGGGATTTAGTGCCGCGTTTTTTCACGGACGTGGTGGTTCTGTCAGCCGGGGTGGTGCCCCCACAGGCCGGGCAATAGCCGCGCAACCAAGCGGCACAATTGCCGGA
>NZ_JBXWOM010000016.1:0-78275 GCF_059610905.1 Ruegeria sp. CDSC002 | reverse complement strand
GACTCTGGTCTTCATCATTCATTGGAATGTCCTTTCCTGGACGGTCCGAGAATAAGAAGCACGAGACTCATACAGCCCTTTTGGGGAGCTCCATGTTCCCCGCGCCCCTCAGGTACTCAAAAAAAATGCCAACCAAATACACAGCGGACACATGTCACCTAACGGATTTCAGAGCGCCTTCGTACTGACGCAGGTTAGCCCGCTTGAGCCAGATAAAAGATCCGCGCAAGCATCAGAGCGCCCATGAGTGCAATCAGCATCCAATAAATCGGGATCTGCCTCTTCCCAAGGTTCGAGTTCTAGCCTTGCAAGGGCCGAAAGTACCGTAACAGCATTGCCCTTCCGATCCTCACCAACGAAAGCTAGCAAAAACCGATCGAACTCAGGGCTATGCGGGTAAAGAATGCCACCTGCGGGCATCACCATTTCCTCCTTTTCAGTGCTTTCGGACCTTGGGAGCGAACGTGCCGACTGACCGGGGCCTCCTCTGGCAAGATCAAAATGTTTCGGATTGTTTCGATCATACCCGCATCGCCTGGAGCACGCGCTGACGCAGATCAGCCGGTGTCCAAACCTCTGAAGTCAAGCATCGGGGCAGCTCCAAGGTTCGCCAGCACTGCCCAGGGCCCAGCGGCGCTAACATGGGTCAGCGCGCATCGCCCGGTTCTGGGATAATGTATGATGACCGCAAATGCAGGCTACCTCTCTGCAATCAGGATACGGCAGCCTTTGCAGCGCGGAAGGCACGTATACATCGCGGAGACCGGAGATGGCGCTGCGTTCAATCAGATCCACCGTGACCTTCCCGCGCCCGTTTACCCTATCCGGATATTCGGACGAGCTGCCTGCCGGTGAATACGAAGTATTGGTTGAGGAAGAACTTATCGAGACGCTGAGTTTCCCGGCTTACCGCAGAACAGCGATTTTCCTGACTATAAACGGCAAGGGATGTTCGCTGGGCCGAACAGAAATGCGACCAATTTCCTGGACCGACCTGGAAACGGCACTTGGCCGCGGCATTCAATATGACATCTGAAGATAGCGAGGCGGCGCTTTGCCGCTGGAGGAACTACAATGAACACTCCCGAATGGCTTAAATCCGGCCTCTACGGCGCCGTCATCGGCGCGGTACTTGTTAGTGTAGCTGGATTTTCTTGGGGCGGCTGGGTAACCGGCCGAACCTCGAACGACAGGTCCGTGGCTATGGCCCGTGAACATGTTGCCACCGCATTGGTGCCTGTCTGTCTGGACATGGCCCGATCCGATCCGGAACGGGCTGCCAAGATGGCGGCGATCCGGGCAGCCTCTACCTTCCGGCAGCGAGAGGCCCTCATGACGGCTGGCTGGGCGACGGTACCAGGCACAGAGACCCCGAACCGGGACATCGCGCAAGCCTGCCTTGCAGCCCTTGACGTAAACAAGTCACCGGAGCGTCCGGAAAACACGATCAATGAAGGATGAGCAGCGCCATGTCACCACCTCTGCCTGAAACAACCGATCTTGATCGGCGCGTTCTAGCCCATGAACGGGTTCTCCAGTCGCTCATTGCTTACATGTCCCACACGGAACCGCGTTTTCTTGAACACCTGAAGAAGCGTTTTGTTGAGCCGATGGCCATGGTGCGGCACGAGCATGACCACCGGAACGCGGATGACTACGCGGAGGAGTTTATTCGCGCCGTGATGGCCCTTGGAGAAACGCAATTGCCAAAGGCGGCAAGCTCCAGCGTACTCGTTAAGCCATTGCACCAACCGGAACAGAGACAAACATCGGCACACCCCTATTATCCAACCGCGCAAGCTGATCGTGTCCGTGTCAGAGAGAGGAATGGGATCTGGGAGGTCAAGGTGGATGGCGTATTCCACGGGGACTACCACGACAAGGGCATTGCTCTGGCAGCCGCAGCTTTGGCGCGCTTGTCGCTTTGATGAGAGGACTTCTCCTATGAACGAGCTAGTCAGAAAGTCAATTGCGGTTTTCGCCCGGCCTTTCAGTGTGCCTGACTTCGACGAGAGGCTTCCGGCAGGAGAGTATGACATTGAAACGGAACTGTGTTCACCGCCCGACCAGCTGCACCCGGAAGTCTGGAAAGCATCTGTAGCGGTGAGGCTGCATTCTCGGGCATCCCACCCCGGCCTGGCGAGAACCTTGACCGTTTCACTGGCCGACCTCGATGACGCCCTGGCAAAGGACAAGCTGACCGGAAAAGATCTGGCCGAAATTTTCCTCGAAGAAATGCTGGCAGACCCGATGGTTCGGCTGGTGATGGAGGCCGACGGTGTTTCCGAGATGCAGCTTCGGCATCTCTACGCGGGCGGGCGCGCATCTCAGGCGGACAAAGAGACATGGGATGCGGATACAACAGGTACATCGCCACAAGAAAACTCACAAATACAGGCTGCTGAGAACGAAGGAATGCCGACACAGAGGGAATAAGACACGTGGATCCACCCCGCCGACCGCCAAGGTCTGCGCCGAGTGCCGGTTCGCACGAGCAAGGGAGAAAACGATATGCCCGACCAGAACGGCGGCCCGGAAGACCGTGGGCCATGGCAAAGCAAACAGAAGAGCAATCCTCCCGAGATTGACGATCTTCTTCGTCAAGGCCGCGACCGCCTGAGCGGATTACTCCCTGAAGGGCGGCCGCCTCTGAGAGGGGTACTGGTTGCAGGAGCGATAGTCTTGGCGGCGGTTGCAGCCTGGTCTTCTTATTACACAGTCCCGAGCGACTCGGTCGCCGTTGTCCAGCGTTTCGGCAAATACATTGCTGAGGTTCCGCCTGGCCTGCATTTCAAATTCCCGTTTGGCATCGACGTTGCCACACTGGTGCCCGTGAAACGGCAACTGAAGCAGGAATTCGGATTCACCACGCCGGGCAGGAGTGATCCCTTCCAAAGCCCGTCAGACGGCCGACGTGAAACCGAAATGGTTACGGGAGATCTGAACGCCGCGCTTGTGGAATGGGTGGTGCAGTACCGGATCTCGGACCCCCTGAAGTTCCTGTTCGAGGTACGCGAGCCAAGCGCGACTTTGCGTTACGTCTCTGAGTCGGTGATGCGCGAGGTCGTTGGAGACCGCACGGTTGACGAGGTCATCACCATCGGCCGGCAAGAGATCGAGAGCGAGGCACTTTTTAAGATGCAGGCTCTGTCCACGAAATACGCCATGGGCATCAGCATCGACCAGGTGCAGCTGAAAAACATCAACCCGCCGGGACCCGTTCAGGCGTCGTTTAATGAGGTCAACCAGGCCCAGCAGGAAAAGGAACGCCTGATCAATGAGGCGCGCCGCGAATATAACAAAGTCATTCCGCTGGCCGAGGGCGAGAAAGATCAGCGGATCCGCGAGGCCGACGGCTATCGCCTGAAACGGATCAACGAGGCGGAAGGCGACGCCGCGCGGTTCACCGCGCTTTTGGCCGAATACGTCAAGGCACCAGAGGTCACGAGGCGGCGGATATACATAGAGACACTGCAGGATGTTCTGCCCACAATCCTGTCAAAAATCATTGTTGAAGGATCGACTGCGAGCATCCTGCCGCTTTTGAACCTCGACAGGCTTCAGGAGGATCCGTCATGAGCATCAGACTGGGTCTCATTGCAGGGATTGCGGCTGCAGTTGGCGTGATTGCCTCCGGTTCCCTCTACACAGTTGGCGAAGTCGAACAGGCCATTATCACCCAATTCGGCAAACCCGTGGGAGAACCAGTTATAACGGCCGGTTTAAAGCTAAAGCTGCCCATCGTTCAGGAAGTCAACCGGATCGACCGCCGGGTTCTTGAGTGGGATGGCAATCCGTCCGACATGCCCACTAAGGACAAGCTCTACATTTCCGTCGATCTGTTCGCCCGCTGGAAAATCACCGACCCGTTGCAATATTTCCTGCGGCTGCGCGATGAGCGCAGCGCGCAATCCCGTCTGGACGATATTCTCGGCAGCGAAACCCGCAATGCCGTCGCAAAACACGAGTTGATAGAGATTATCCGGACTACGAAAGGCCGGATCCCGCTGCGGGACACGCTTCTAACCGATGAGGAGCGTGCGCAGGACATAGGTTCTCTGGTTCCTATCCAGAAAGGCCGCGCACTTGTGGAACAGGAGATTTTCGCAGCCGCCTCAGAGAAGGTTCGTGTATTTGGGATCGAGCTTCTCGATATCCGTTTCAAGCGGATCAATTACAATGAGAGTGTGCGTCCGAAGATCTATGACCGCATGATCTCCGAGCGTCGCCAGATCGCTGAACGTTTTCTTTCCGAAGGCAATGGCGAAGCCGCGCGAATTCGCGGCAACCGGGTTCGCGATCTGAACAAGATACAATCCGAAGCGTATCGCGCCGTCGAGGAAATCCGCGGCGTGGCTGACGCCTCGGCGGCTGCGATCTACGCAAAAGCCTACAACATCGACGCCCAAGCAGCCGAATTCTATGCGTTTACCCGGACAATGCAGGCCTACAAGGACATGATTTCAGGCGGAACGACGCTGGTCCTGACAACGGACAGCGAACTTTTCAGGTTTCTGAGAGGAATGGAGGCCGGAGAGCCGTCTGGAAGTACATCTCCTCCCCCTCCCGGCCTGACGGCTGCGGCCGAACGCTGATGAATCGGAGGACAAAGAGATGACGGAAGAACCGGTGGATTTGGACGAAACGCGAAGCGCCGAACGCCAGATTGCGACCGACACCCGATGCCGCAAACGCGGTGTTTGGGAGCAAACGTCATCCACACCATCCGCGTTTAATAGGTTCAAAGTTTTGGGTTTTCGGCACGTGCATCCGCCGCAAACGCAAAAGTCCAGTTTGTCCGTTGAAATCACCTCGCGTCTTATCGGTACGCATAGGGCACAACGAATGGCAACTGGTTTACATGTTCACTATTTGTTTTTCATGACGCCCAAATATGCACGCTCGGGTCGGTTGGGCCAATAAAGAAAAACGTTGCGCCTTGTGGCGGAATTTGACCGACTGTCCCGCGAATAGCGGATTGGCCCGCAAATCGTGAGTTCAGCCCGATTGATTAGACGTTTTGCACAGATAATCTCTGGTTACAGGAACAACCATCTGACCTCGGCTTAGCTGAAACTGAAATACAACCAAGCCCTGTTCCGAAAAGGCCATCTCGGATACGATCAGATAGTATCGCCACATTCGCAGAAACCGATCATCGTAGAGGTCGCGGATCGATTCCAGATTGGCCTCGAACTTTTCCTGCCAACATTGAAGCGTTCGCGCGTAGTGGCCGCGCCAGACTTCAACATCTGTGGTCACCAAGTCCTGCTTTTCAATCTCCTTCATGGCTTCGGACATTGATGGTGCATATCCGCCGGGAAAAATGTATTTGTGAATCCATGGCGACGTTCGACCGGGTGCGGTGGATCGACCGATTGTATGCACCAATGCGACGCCATCCGGTTTCAGATTCTCACGCAGTTTGCGAAAAAATGTTGGATATTGGGGCCGACCAACATGCTCCATCATTCCGACCACAACGATACGATCAAATTCTTCGTCGACCTCTCGATAGTCGATCAGGCGAAATTCGACCATATTCCCGACACCGGCCGCTTCGGCTCTGCTTTTTGCATATTCCAACTGCACTTTGGACAAGGTCACACCAACCACCTTCGCTCCATAGTCTCGCGCCATGGTAATTGACATGCCGCCCCAACCACAGCCGATATCCATCACTGTCATTCCTGGTTCGATTAAGAGCTTCTTGGCTATGTGCGCCTTCTTTGCTACCTGGGCCTCTTCGATGCTTTGCACCGGATCTGAGAAATAGGCGCAGGTATATTGAAGGTCTTGGTCAAGAAAAAGTTCATAGAGATCAGCGGAAAGGTCATAATGATGTTCGACATTTCTGCGCGCGATATGAACGGGATTATACTGTGCGATACGTCTAAGTGACTTGCGCAGCCCTGTGACCGACGTGCCGTAACGCCCACCACCATAGTTGTTCGCATTGCGCACAATTAGCGAAACAAAGCCGCGTAAATCGTTTTGCGAAATTGTGAGAGTCTCATCCATATAGGCTTCGCCCAAGGCGAGATCGCCGTTCATTACCAATTTGCGCGGAAGCGCTTTGTCGTGGAGGGTTATGGCTGAACTGGGCCCTTTTCCGCGGCCATAGGTGCTGCAACGCCCATCCGGCCAAGTCACCGCAAGCTCACCTTCTTGGATGATCTTGGTCAAAAGGCGGTCAAGCAATGACACCCACAATGTGACGTCCTCCAATGCTTCCACGATTAGACTACACTCCATGGCAATCGCACAAGTTGAAGGAGCAAGTTATGTCCGCTTAGTGTCCGCAGAGCGGTCGGTCGTGCGCGTAGATAACGCCACATTGAATAGGTAGGTTCCCAAATACTCGCCGATGATCGCCGCGCGAGCACAATCGAAAAGGCACCCTGTGCTGAATTCCTGGCGCATGGACCGGATTTAACTGCGTGTTCGCGGCAATTGGATGCGCCTTTATCGAACTGTCGATAAAGCAGGTGACAGGGAACACCCATGATTTCGTGCTGCCTGAGCGATGGAACGGTCTCGCAGCAACCAAGTTCTTTGCCAAAGCGTTGTAGTCAATCGGAAGCACTGGCAAAACCGTAATCGATAAGAGCGGAGCCAACGCAGCAGGTATTTCAAGAAGTGAACAGGAACTTGAGGCGATTTGGTTGCCCGGTTAAAGTACAGACAATAAGGTCGAAACTCCTGAATAGACTGATCGAGCAAGAACATCAGTTCAAAATACAGCGTGTTCGGCGCATGTGTGGGTTCAAATCTTTCGCATCTGCGTCCGCTAACTTGGATGGCATTGAAGTCGTCTATATGATCCGAATGAAGCAGCTCTCTAGCGCTACAACTTTGGGCTTTCGGTTGTTTGGTGTGATCGCTGGATAAATGTGTCCAGCATGTCGTTAACTCTGGCCGTTCTAAAAGTTTGCAACACAACCGTTCAGCACCCGAAAGAGCGACGATTGCAGATAGTTTTCGAGTGAGAGGTCTGTTTTCGATTGTTTTTATTGGGTCATCCAAGTGCGGCGAAAATTTCACGAGAAAATTCGACGCGAAGCTGCTTTCAATCAGTCCAACATGCAGAAAATTCTGCAACGATGGTTGAATTCATCGAGCCCACTTCTGGTCCTGATGAGTTAACGCGACAGGAACGGCCCATGATGTCTGACCCAACAGAGTTTGCAGGAATAGCGGCACTCTCGATCTATGAGGCACCATCGCTCTCCTTGAATAATCAAAAATTGCTTCCGGAACGCCAAGCCGCGAGGGAATTACGCGCCGCGGTGACGGCTCACGAAAACGCTCCAACAATAGGATTGGAAACAAAATGCCATCAGGCCGTTGCTGACTTGATTAACGCGATCATAGTCACCAAAAACACGGTTCGATGTTTGTGACACCGCGCGGTAGTGGTTTGACTCCCGACCTTTGAAGTGGACCCGAAAAAGAATCCGCCACCGCTCCCGCCCGAATGAAACTCGCCCGATCAGCACGCCTCCGTCCAGTGCTGTTCTGCTCGGCAAACCTTAAAAAGGAGTGCTTCGAAGCCGTTCACTTAGCGTCGCCTTTTCGACGAAGACGAAAAGACCATGGACCAGACGGTCTTTTCCGACGCAGCAGACCATCATCCAATCCTTGTCTCAGGGAGTTCCCGACATGTCCGCCAAAGACGTCAAATTCAGTGCTGATGCGCGCAGCCGAATGCTAACAGGGATCAACATGCTGGCGAACACCGTCAGGATCACTCTTGGTCCAAAAGGTCGAAACGTCATTTTGGACAGATCCCACGGTGCCCCGCGTATCACCAAGGACGGCGTTACTGTTGCCAAAGAATTCGAGCTTCCGGATCACTTTGAAAACATGGGAGCCCAGATGGTGAAGGAAGTCGCGTCCCGCACCAACGAAGAGGCTGGCGACGGCACAACCACTGCTACCGTACTGGCTCAGGCGATCGTCAAGGAAGGGATGAAGGCCGTTGCCGCTGGCATGAATCCGATGGATCTGAAGCGAGGTATTGAACAAGCCGTCCGGGTCGTCGCCGCAAAGATCAAGGACCTGTCCCGACCGGTTGGCGACAGTGTCGAAATTGCGAAGGTAGGGGCCATCTCCGCCAACGGAGATATAGCGATTGGCCGTCAGATCGCCCATGCGATGGCTGCGGTCGGCACTGAAGGCGTAATCACGGTTGAAGAGAGCAAGGGATTGGAGACCGAAACCGAAGTGGTCGAAGGTATGAATTTCGATCGCGGTTACCTTAGCCCATATTTCATAACAAATGTGGTCAAGATGAGCGTAGAGCTGGAAGACTGCGTTATCCTGTTCCACGAGAGCAAGTTGTCGTCTCTTGCCGACATGGTGCCGTTGCTCGAAGCAGTCATGGAAGCCGAAAAGCAGCTTCTGGTTGTTGCCGAGGAAGTGGAGGGCGATGCGCTGGCCATGCTTGTGGTCAACAAGCTTCGTGGCGGGCTGAAGGTTGCCGCAGTAAAGGCGCCTGGGTTTGGGGATAGCCGCAAGGAGATGCTGGAGGATCTCGCGATACTGACGGGCGGCCAAGTGATCTCGACCGATTTGGGGACCAAGCTTGAAACCGTCACGCTGGACATGCTCGGTGCCGCACAGAAAGTCGTCATCTCCAAGGACGATACGACCGTCATTGATGGCGCGGGCGACAAATCAGCAATCACTTCACGGGTCGCCCAGATTCGCTCGCAGATCGAAGATACGACATCCGACTACGAACGGGAAAAGCTGCAGAATCGTCTTGCTAAACTGGCAGGCGGGGTCGCCATCATCCGGGTCGGAGGGGCCACGGAGATTGAGGTAACGGAACGCAAAGACCGGGTTGACGACGCGTTGAACGCCACTCGCGCGGCGGTTCAGGAAGGTGTTGTTCCAGGCGGTGGTGTTGCGCTGCTCCATTCAGACAAAGCGCTTGCGACCCTTAAAGGTGCCAACTCCGACCAGGATGCCGGCATCAGGATCGTCCGGCGATCAATCCAGGCACCGCTGCGCCAGATTGTCGAAAATGCCGGCGTGGACGGATCGGTCGTCGCGGCAAAGATCATCGAAAGCGAAAACCCATCCTTCGGGTTCGACGCTCAAACGGAAACTTATGTCGACATGCTGACAGCGGGGATCATTGACCCCACCAAAGTTGTCCGGGTTGCTCTGGAAGATGCGGCGTCGATTGCAAGCCTTCTGATCACAACCGAGGCGATGGTCGCACAAAAACCCAACAGGTCTGGAACTGCATCAGATTTGGGACCCTTGAGGGCGTGACGCAGGTCTTTTGACCCAACGACGGGACCACCTCAATGCAGTCGGTCGATCTGTAACATGCAAACGTATTGAGAGAAACCAACCTGAAAGGAACTCAGATGTCGAAAGGTGACAAGAGGCGCGGCAACCGCGAAGTTAAAAAGCCAAAGAAAGCAAAGGAAAAAATCGTGGCGACGGCCGACTTCTCAAAGGGTCAGAAGCCGGTCAAGATAGGGAGTAAGAAAAAGTAATTTTCTTAGTCGCAGGACGAAGATTGCAACCAAGGCGGAGCGTGCAGGATTCGCAATTTGGTTTCCGAAGTTTCTGATCTATACCCGGATTGATTCATAACTCACTATAACGATGCGTTCGGTTTCGTCCCAGAGCGCGAGGCTTGTGAAGCGCAAGCTATCGCGGAGAGTGATGCGCCGGGTGTTGGCAAGGACGTCATGACCTCGAAGGACTTCCGGAAGACGATAGAACGGGATGCGGCTGGCCAGATGATGAACATGGTGAACTCCGACTTTCCGGGCGATCCAGCTCAGCATTCCGGGCAGTGCATAGTGTGAACTGCCTTCAAGCGCCGCATCCTGAATGCTCCAATCATTTTCCCGCTGCCAACTGGTATCCTCGAACTGGTGCTGCAGGTAAAAGAACCACATGCCAGCAATTGCAGCGAGGAGCATGGTCGGCAGAAACACGAACAACAGGACGTACAAGTACCAGGCCGCGTGATCTAAGATCGGCGCGAGAAGTTACCGCTGACAATAATCTCGTTGATTAATTTGGCGACTGCCGAATGGGTTTCTAGCTCTAAATCCGAACCATTGGCACACTCGTGGGTCACGGCAGCATCGCGCAAAACCCCGACGATCTCACGTTCCTGAAGAAGATTGAGATCGTTTAAGGCAAGTAGAAGAGCCTCGCAGATCGAGAGTGCAGCCATGCCTGCGGGATCTTGGTGGTCTGACCTTGGGGTCATTCCTTTTAAAGTCATTGGATTCGTGACCAGGCGAGGTGGTGATAGTTTTTCTATTGTCACATGAGTTTTGGTATTTTGGACTGATCGAAAGTAGCCTCAATACCAAATTCTTCGTAGAGTCTTTGCAGGCTCGGGGAAATCCAACGATGAACACCAACACCAGCCCGCTAACACAGAAACTCTCGGCATTTGTTGCCTTGGCAGAGGCGGAACTGGCCGTTTTGGAACAATTGCACCAGCGGAGGAGAACCTTTGAGGCTGGCCGTGATCTTGTTCATCAGGGACAATCGGAACAGGCTGCCTATATCCTCGCCGCAGGCTGGGTTGTTTCATATAAGATTCAGCCTGACGGATCACGCCAAATCGTCGATTTCCAGATTCCAGGGGATTTCCTTGGGCTACGCAGCGTTTTGCTGCACACGTCAGACCATGGCATTGAGCCGATTGTTGAAATCGAAGCCGCCGAGGTTCTGGTGAGTGATCTTTTGCAAGCCTTCGCAGAGACACCTCGGCTTGCCACTGCAATTTTATGGGCCGTGTCACGCGACGAAGCGATGGTTGTCGAACATCTTGTCGGGCTTGGGCGGCGTGATGCGGATGCGCGCATGGCACATTTCCTACTGGAACTTGGAGTCAGGCTGTCGCTTGTGGGGATGGGCAGCAAGAAAGGCTATGCCTGCCCGCTCACACAGTACCATCTTGCCGATGCACTGGGATTGAGCGCCATTCACGTCAACCGCGTCCTGCGCAAACTCAGGGAGGACGAGTTGGTTACATTTAGGGATGGGTTTGTGACGTTCAATAACTATGAGGGTCTGGTTAAACTGGCGGATTTCGATCCAGCGTATCTGGATCAGAAGCGGCCGCTTCTGGCCTGATTGGGCCCACAATCTGGTTTGGGACGATCCTGCTTACATCTCCAACGCGTGACGTTACATCAGCGCCCGACTGGCTTCCTTGAGTTCCTTGTGAGCCTCTTCGTCATTTTCTGCTTCGTGGGCACTTTCAGCGGCCTGATAGTGTTTCAATGCCGTCGCCTTTTTGGGGCCTTCAGGCGCTTTGTCCCAGGCGGCCTTGACGGAGGCCATGTGCTTGACGGTGTGGTTTTCCTGACTCTGGTCTTCATCATTCATTGGAATGTCCTTTCCTGGACGGTCCGAGAATAAGAAGCACGAGACTCATACAGCCCTATTGGGGAGCTCCATGTTCCCCGCGCCCCTCAGGTACTCAAAAAAAATGCCAACCAAATACACAGCGGACACATGTCACCTAACGGGTTTCAGAGCGCCTTCGTACTGACGCAGGTTAGCCCGCTTGAGCCAGATAAAAGATCCGCGCAAGTATCAGAGCGCCCATGAGTGAAATCAGCATCCAATAGATCGGGATCCGGGGGCCGGTATACTTTATTGTCTCTGGCAGTTTCGAAACGCGATGCGACACGCGCTTAGGTAACAAGGCCACCAACTTTGTCGCCACACTGCCGCTCGCATGATTAAGCGTGGGTACATCTCTGACTGTTGAAAGATGCGCTTTCAGCCGGGCATGCGCTGCATCTCGGCCCAGAAGTGTAAGCTCACGAGCCTCGGTCCAAGGCTCGAGCCCGAGACGCGCAAGGGCTGACAAAACCGTGACTGTTGCACCGGTTTTGTCTTCACCCACTTCTGCAAGCAGGAAAGGGTCGTAGTCGGAGCCATCCGGGCGAAGAACATCTGATACAGACATGATTTTTCCTTTCGGACTGGGGGAGCGGCGCTCGACAAAAATCGTTGGGACAAAGATACCGACCAACGCGTTGGATACCGCATTCAATATTGCTTGATTGCTGCAAGGCGCAAAGACTTGCATCCGCCTGGATGCGCCACCTTCTAGCCCCGATTGTCGGGAGTGAGGCTGTTGCACACATCCTGACAGTAAAGAACCTGATGGGTACTAACTTCGATCAGCATAAAGCCCGTGGGTTGGGAATAATATAGCCCTAAGTGCTGTGACTTGACGGGGCATCTGGACTGATGCGGTCGACCATGGTCGGTACCGGAAATCCAGCGATCAATTCAACGGAGGTATGGGATGCTCACGCGTTCGATCAGGTCAAAGGTGACGTTCACCAATGCCTTCAGGTTGGGAAACAGCGACATCGTGTTTCCGGCTGGCGCGTATGAAATTCTCTTCGAGGAGGAGTTGCTGCAAGGCGTCAGCTTTGAGGCTTACCGACGCACCGCGACCTACCTGATGGTCAGGGGTCGAGGGAGTCATGTCGGTCAAACAACGATGCACATGACAACACAAAAGGATCTGGAGCATGCCATTGCCTGCGACTAGGCCCACTGTGAAACAATTCAACATAGCGAAGCGGCGCTTTCTCCGCTGGAGGACTTGATATGACCAATCCTGAATGGCTGAAACCTGGTATGTATGGCGCGCTGCTCGGCGCGGTGTTTGTCGGCGTCGTTGGATTTTCTTGGGGCGGTTGGATGACTGGCGGAAGCGCGAACAAGTTGGCAAGCGAAATGGCGCGGGACCAGGTGATCGCGGCGCTCGTGCCAATTTGCCACGACATGTCCCGCACGGATAATCAGCGTTTAGCAAAGCTCGCAACGATCCAGGCTGCCACGTCGTACAAGCGACGCGACGCCGTGATGGATGCGGGTTGGGCAACCATGCCTGGTTCCGATTCTCCGAACCGCGATCTCGCCAAAGCGTGCATAGAAGGGCTGAACCTTGATGCATCTTAATATGATTGCGTCAAGGCCGCCCTTGTCAATTCACACTGGTTTGCTACGGTAAGTGGGATGTTTGGATTGCAACTGGAAGGCGACCAAGGAACCTGTTCGACCCTTGGTGTTAGAAAGTGGGATGCCGATGCAAGCAGTCTGAAATTTCCCTCAAGTACAATCTACCGCGGCGCAACAAGCGATCACACCGGCTCAGCCAAACTCACCGGGCCCGTCAGGCGCGAAATGAAAATAGGCATGAACTACAACGCTCTTATTGGGGGCAATAAACGCGCCGGATGTCGCGAGAATTCGACTATGCAAGGAAAACTTGCCAAAACTAACGGGGATAGCGAAGCCTGCCTAAATTTGAAGTTGTTGTAACTTCTCAAATAGCGGTCCGATACCGAGCGTCATGTGCTGATTTGCTTGGCAACGCGCCGTAGTAAATCGGCCCTTCAAACCCCATATACTGATAGGCTACGTGCGAATTTTCGGGTCTGACCGACGCACCGAGGTCTCAGTGGAAAATCCGAAATCGATTGGGATCATGTCTTTCAATGACCTGGCTATTAGGTCTGCCGTCCTGCTGAACCGTCGAATAAGGAAACCGACAATCAGGGCGGCAAAGGCCGGTTCAGCCAATCTCGAAAAACCCCGAGAGTCGCGCCGGAACGGGCTGGCGAGCCCTACCTGGCCCTTAATCGAAAGGACCACCGCAATGGATGACCAATTCAGCAAGACCATCGCAGTTTTCGACTGGCCATTCACAGTGCCCGGTTTTGCAGAAACGCTCCCCGCCGGCGAGTATGAAATCGAGACCGAACTCGCCTCGCCTCCGGATCACCAAGACCCTGAAGCTTGGAAGGCCTCGGTTGTTGTCCACCTGCATCCACGCATTTCCCATCCGGGATTAACCCGGAGCCTAACCGTTTCATTAATTGATCTCGACAATGCCCGCGCGAAGGACAAGCTTTCAGGAAGAGAGCTGTCTGATGTTTTTCTGGAAGAAATGCTGGCAGACCCAATGGTGCAGCTTGTGATGCAGGCCGACGGGGTATCCGAGGCCCAATTGCGGCATCTTTACTCGGGATCGCGGACAACGCGGGAGAATATCGATCTCGTTGACCAAAGTCCCAAAGACGATATCCCGCAAGTTTTTTCGCAGGACAGCTCTGAAATTCAGAACGCCGAAAATGAAGGGATGCCATGCCAACAGGCCACTTCGCTTGTACCTGAATGAAGTGGAAGAAGCGAATGCCTGAGTCAATGGAAAGCAAGGAACTGATGCAAAAGAAGAAGGAATTCATCGTCTCGGACCCGCCAAAGCGTGCGCTTGCAGATGCGCCCAAGGAACGGTTCTGCTTGCGCTGCAAATCCTCTTTCTGGAGCGAAGGTTTTGGCGAACGCATCTGTTCCCGCTGCAAGGCCACCTCTGCTTGGCGCGCGGCCGTGCCGGAAGGCGTCAGTCAAGGTCGCCGCTCTGGCGGCCGGTCGTGATAGATCCCTTGTTTGTTTTTAGGGCTGCCTGCCGTTGTTGTCCGAGATAAAACGCATGGTGGGACGGATCGAAGCCTCACAGATGGCCTCTGCATCAGCGGCATCGTTTTTCTGTCGCTTCACAAACGGTTTCACATACGCAGGTGGGATGAGCCTGACATCGTGACCCAGGCGACCAATCTCGCGGCCCCAGTAATGCGCGCTAGAGCAAGCCTCCATCGCAACCACGCATCTCGGTAGCATGGCAAAAAACTCAAGGACCTGACCTCTGCGCAGTTTCTTCCGCAGAATAGGGTGACCCGAGTGATCTGCTCCGTGCACCTGGAAAACGCTCTTCGCCAAATCCAGGCCAATCATGCTAATCTCTTCCATAGACGCCTCCAATCATGTTGTTTGCAAACCGACAATGGCACATCGAGGCCAGCGGGGGCGTCTACACCTTCAGAGCCCGCGATTTCTGTTGCCAAGCAGAGCTTCCATCTGTATTGCGCGCAATATTTCACCCTTTTGCTCGTTACATTTGTTACTTTCTAAACTTACCATTACAACTGATAAGTTCCCCTTATTACGTATGATTGAAATTTGCCGCGAAGCGATGCAAAATGCGCCCCATGACAGCCCCTGCCCCATACCTGCCCGACGCTCCCCCTGCCCTTTCAAAGGAAGATCAGGACGCGCTCACGGATCTCTATGTCCGCGGCACGCCGGCCAATACGCTGCGGGCTTATGAGCGCGACCTGCTCTACATCACCGCCTGGAAAACAGCGCGCTTTGGCGCGGTGTTGGACTGGCCGGAGAGCGAGCCTACCGCCCTCGCCTTCATCCTTGATCACGCCCGTGATCTGAATGATGCACCAGAAACGGATGTGGCGCGCGAAACCGCAGAAGCGCTCATTGCGCAAGGCCTGCGCAAATCGCTGGCCTGCCCGGCCCCTTCGACGCTGGACCGGCGCATCGCCTCCTGGCTGGCCTTTCACCGGATGAAGAACCTCGCCAGCCCCTTTAGCGCACCACAGGTGAAACAGGCCCGCGCCAAGGCCCGCCGCGCCGCCGCCCGTCCCCCTGCCCCGAAGTCGCAGCACCCGATCACCCGTGAGGTTCTGGAGCAACTGTTGGCCACCTGCCGGGGGTCGCGGCGCGATTGCCGCGACCGGGCAATCCTGATGCTCGGCTGGGCCAGCGGTGGGCGCAGGCGGTCGGAGATCACCGGGCTGATGCGTGAGGATGTCTCTCTCAAGGAATTCGACAAGACCGGCGTGGTCTGGCTCTCACTGCTGGAGACCAAGACCACCCGGAAAGGTGAAACCCCACGGCTGGTGCTGAAGGGTCGCGCCGCGCAAGCATTGGTGCATTGGATCGAGGTCGGACAAGTCACGAACGGGCCGCTGTTCCGCCCTGTCTCCAAGGCTGACAATGTGTTGAAGCGTCGTCTCAGCCCGGATTCGATCTACCAGATCGTCAAACACCGGCTGGCACTGGCGGGACTGCCGGAGGATTTTGCCTCGCCCCACGGGTTGCGCTCGGGTTTCTTGACCCAGGCCGCTTTGGACGGTGCCCCGATCCAGGCCGCCATGCGCCTGTCCCTGCACCGCTCCATGGCGCAGGCGCAGAAATATTATGATGATGTGGACGTCGCAGAAAACCCGGCAACCGACCTGTTGGGGTGATCACTTACTGATTATTCAAAGAAATCTCAGCCTGAGGGAAACTCTGACTGCAGTGCCTATGTCTTTTTCCCTGCCGCATCCATCAAAGTGACCAGCCCGGAAACATGTCGTGGCAAATTACAACGGGAATGCAAGATATCGACTATGATCACACTATCCGGCTGGTCCAGGTAGACGAGGAAATGCTCTCCTGCCTGTACGTATCTGAGATCAGCCGCCTCCTCGACCAATAATGAACAGCTACGGCTGGCCACCCTGCCCTCCGTGATGGCCTGACATCGCGCTATCAATTCTTGTTCATAAAGATCGGCCTGATGCGGTCCGAACTTGTCAATTGTCCATCGGGCAATTTCCACCAGGCTGGATTCAGCACGGCGTGTCAGTCGAAAGGGTCTGGTCACGCTTTGGAACGTGCCCTTGCAAAGGCACGACGGATCGCATCCGAACCGCTGCCTTCTGCCAGATCTCCAGTCTGAGCCTGCGTCACACCCTCCTGCAGGCCTTGTTTGAGAGACACCAGTCCCGCTTCTTCCCGTTCTAGAAGCCGAAGCCCGGCACGCAGCGCTTCACTGGCGTTCTGATAACGACCGGACGCAACCAGATTCTGCACTAGTTGATCCTGCGATTCTGTAAGTACCACATTGCGGGTTACCATGGCATAAGCCTCCTGATTGGCAATATATGCCAAAGAGGAGGTTGGTTCAACAGTTGGGAATTCCACACGCGGCAAATTAGTCAAGCTGTTCTTATTGCCGGCCTAACGGAGCAGTTGAGTGCCCACTGTCGTGGCTGGGTAAACCATCACCCCTCCACTTTCGCACATTCCAAACACTGGGCCGACCTCATTGCCCCGAACGCCTATCTGATCACCCTTGATATTCTCGAACATCAGATGGTCACCAGCCAAGGTTCGCGCCGGGACTCCCCTGACCGGACGATCCTATTACCGGACTGAACTCAGTTAGATGGCAGCGTTCGGTGTTCGGCGCGCCTTATTTTGGAGGCGGGAGTGTCGCTGAAGAAATTCAACGAGAATGACCTAACTTAGGTGTCGCCGCAGGTAGTTGAGACCACCCCAAAACGCGAGGCTCCACGGTTAGTGCGCAAGGGTCGCGCAGCGAGGCCGCTGGCGTGTTGGATCGAAGTGGGTCACGCCGAGGACAGCCCCATGTTTCACTCGGTCTCGAAATCTGGCCGGATACGGAAACGCCGCCTCAACCCGGACGCCATCGACCAGATCGACAAACACTGACTGAAGCTAACAGGACTACCGTAGGATTATGCCTCACCGTAGGGGCTGCGTTCGGGTTTCCTTACTCAAGCCCCGCAGGAGGCACACCGATCAAGACCGACTTGCACCTATCGCACTGGCCCAGAAATGCGGTGACGACGACGATATCGCCGACAATCCGGCAACCGATCTATTGGAATGAAACCAACATCGGTCCAATTGATAAGCAACTTCAGTATACCTTGGTTCACAGGGCAGTTGCTCCAAAGACCAGCACTGGAAGAGTATTAACTACACCATCAAATTAGCGGACACAGAAAGTCAGCTACTAGAACACCGCCCTGCCCTGGCAAAACAATGAGCTTGTCAGCACTTTTCAAGAATAACCACCAATTGGGCTTTTTAGTGGAGTGGGGCTCAATACTAATCTGATTTAATCATCTGCAACTTGAGCAAAACGTGAGCGCATTGCAGTATTTCTGGCAGGATTTCGCTTGGCTGAAAAGACAAAGTGGCCGGCGTCTGGCAACCCTCTAATCTCGAATTCCGAAGGCGAACTTTTGCCGCAAGCATGCAACCTCAAAGCGCCTCTTAAGCACCCAATGGAGACGTGAGTTAACAGCTGTTAACTTCGGGACGCTTGTGCAGGCTTCGCAACGACCCACAAGTTATTGATTTTTCTCTTGACATGAATCGGAATACGAGTGCCTAAATGTACTCAAGTTGCGCAACCAAACAAAAAAGAGCAGGAAATCTGCAACTATGTTACAAACCACACCAATTGCTGCGACGACGCAGTCTCACGTTACACGTGAAATCTCTGATCGTCTACAAGTTGCACTGACGACCCACTTAACTCAGGCGTATTCTCCTGAGTTGTCAAAGACCCTCCGACTCTTCAGCGCGACAGAGGTTGCCGACCTGTTTGGCACAACCGGACAGTTCTTGCGAAAGGGCCATGCTGAGGGCTCTCTTCCAGAGCCGGAGTTCAACAAGAACGGACGTCGCTTTTATTCCGGAGCCGAAATCAAAGCAATGCGCCAGATCCTTGAAGGAAGTTCCAGAAAGCCCGGAAAGTACCTTCCCGGTCGTCGCGATGCCGACCAGCTTCAGGTTGTTCAACTCATGAACTTCAAGGGTGGTAGTGCGAAATCCACCTCAGCCATTCACCTTTGCCACTATCTTGCACTTCAAGGTTATCGCGTTCTGGCTATCGACCTTGACCCACAAGGCAGCTTGACCGGATTCTGTGGAATTCAGCCAGAAATCGAGTTTGAGGGGAATTCGATCTATGATGCTCTGCGCTACGAGGACTCGGTCCCGATGTCAGAGTGCGTCCGGACCACTTACTTCCCTGGCTTGGATCTTTCCCCCGCCCAGTTGATCCTGTCAGAGTTTGAAACGGAAACCGCTGTCTACGCCCGCAAAGGCGTTCCCTTCTATAATCGTCTTGCCAGCGCAATCGAAGAAGTCGAAGCAAACTATGATGTAATCATTATCGATAGCCCGCCTTCTTTGGGTTTCTTGACGCTGGCAGGATTGTTTGCCGCAACATCTGTGATCGTACCGCTGACACCGAGCATGTTGGACGTGGCCTCCACCCAGCAGTTTCTTGAGATGACTTCGGCATACCTGGAAGAGTTTGAGAACTCCGGGATTCCGATTGTCCATGACAATTTCCGGTTCCTCATAACACGGGACGACCCCTCGGATACCCCATCACAGCAAATTGTAAGCCTTATGCGGGCGCTGTTTCAGGATCGAGTAATCGGAGCAACTGCGCTGCGAAGCACGGCGATTGCCGATGCCGCGATGCTGAAAATGACAATGTACGAAGTTGTTCGATCAGAAATGACACGGTCTACCTATGACCGCGCCCGATCGAGCATGGATGCCGTCGGGCACGAAGTCTCAAACATGATTCAAACCGCGTGGGGCCGTTGAAATGGCACTTAAACAAAACAAAACCAGCATGGCTGCAGCAATAGCGGCGGCAGCCGGAAACCCTCCCATTCCGCCTACGAAAACCGAGCGTGCCAATGCCGCGCTTCCACGAGGCACCATAGCCTCCGTCCGTGTTGGCGCCGGCGGAATCCAAGAAATTGATACCTCGCTCATATTGCCTTGGGGTCCGAAGGACAGGCTTGGAGTGGAGTTAACACCTGTTAACTCAAAAGCCGAGCCCAACGTCGATGCAGCTGTTCTGGAGCTGGCCGAAAGCATCAAAGACGCAGGAGGCCAACAGGTTCCTGTCCTCTTGCGTCCGTCTGAGGAAGTGGACGGCCACTTCGAAGTTATTTACGGCCGCCGCCGTATCCTGGCCTGTCAGCATCTAAATCAGCCTGTACGCGCGCTTGTACGGACTCTCGATGACAAAGAGGCGCTTCAGGCAAAAGGTTTAGAGAACTCTTCTCGTGTTGACCTCAGCTACTACGAGAGAGCCCGGTTTGCTCGAGAGATTCTGAACCAAGGATATGACCGTTCGGAAGCGATCACGGCGCTGGCAATTTCTAAAAACACGCTGTCGCAATTGGAGCGAATTACAAACGATATTCCCGAAGATCTTGGCGATATGATTGGCCCAGCACCGAAATCCGGACGGCCCAAATGGACGGCACTCGCCGATGCGTTACGAAAAAAGGTGATAACAGCGGACAAGGCTATGAAGCTCTTGGAGACACTCAACCCAGGTAGTTCAGACGATCGGTTAAATGGGCTTTTAGGCAGCCTGGCTCGAAAAAAAGAAGCACAAGAAAACCGACCGGCACCCGACGTTGTTATCAAGACCAGCAATTCAGCGGTGAATATGACGATCAAAAGAGCAGGGGAGAATGAAGCCTACTCACGTTGGCTTACGGAAAACCTTGCTCAGTTAATTCAGGAATCCTACGAGCGCTTCAAAGAAAACGCCGAGGAGTAAGCGAGTTAACAATTGTTAACTCTACATGAGGCAACGAGCAAAGAGGAGGAAAGCAAAGAAGAAACCCCCGAAACCTAAGGCTCCGAGGGCTGAAAACCAACTAGTGGTTATAGATTTGACACCTAAACCCTAACAGCCCGCGAATCACGAGACAACAAAAAACGCCTCTGGGTGAATAGGTTTTCTTTGTCTGCTGACATAAAATTATGAAAACAGTAACAGCATTGGCTCCAAACGGAGCAACCTTGTTGGGAACGGCAGGGCAGGGGGGTAGTACGCCTAAAAAATGGTTGCTTCTTCGAGCCGTCGAGGAAGCCAGAGAACCGCTTGGGCTTAAATCCACTTCCCTCAACGTCCTGAGAGCGATGATTTCCTTTGTGATTGGAGATCAGATTTCACCAGACCAGGATGATCACCATGTTTGTTTTGCCTCCAACGCTGCGATCGCCAAACGAACTCACGTCAGTGTACAGACCGTTGAACGCCATATCTCGGCGCTGGTTGAGCTTGGGCTTATCCGCCGCGTCATGAGCGCCAACGGAAAACGTTGGGCACGCCGGGATCGACAGGGCAGGGTGGTCGCAGCAACTGGACTGTCCCTGATGCCTTTGTCTGAACGGCACGCTGAGTTCATCGAGGAAGCCCAGAGGCATGCTGATCGAGTTCTGGAGTTCACGGTGCTCCGCGACAAGGTTTCTACAGCTCTGGCGCGTCTCAGAGAGCTCGTGGCAAACGACGCCACAATCTCAGATTTGATGGTCACCGCACGCAATGCTCTGCGTCGCAAACCAGATGCAAATGTACTCAGCGAACTGCTGGCTGAAATCTCTGTGGAAATCTCTGAGATAAAACGGACAGATTCAGATAATTTGAGGGACAGTGACAATGAAATTGAGGGGCACAAAGAGGACTCTTTGAATCCAATAGTTAAGAAAGAAGAATATTCTCAGATTCAAGTTTCTCCAGATCAAATGGAGCGCAGCTTTCCACGTTTGTGCTCGGAACTTCGCTTTGCCCGGGATCAGGCACATTGTGACCGACTTATGGACGATATCGCCGAGTACCTAAGATTTGGTCAGACCTGGTATGCTATGAAATCGACATATGGCCCAGCTCTCCGTTTCTTAGTGCTCGGATATATTTTCCAACGAGCGGAGAACATAAAATCCCATCAAGCCTATTTGATCTCACTGATTTCAAAAATCGATCAAGGAGACATACAACCAACCGCATTGTTGACGCAAAATTCAAAATAACCGCAGAAGTGAAGGCCGCACCCATGATTTCTCCTCACGCTCATGAGTTCAGAACAACAGGTGCGGTACATGCCATCGGTCTATTGTGAATTTCATTCAGATGTATTACATTGTACTACAACACGGAAACAGGTGATTGCGATGAGTACCAGCCCATATTCAATCCGTCTCGATGAAGACCTGAGAAAGACCCTGGAACGGGAAGCTGCGATCGAAGACCGACCGCCTGCACAACTCGCCGTACGGGCAATTAGAATGATGTTAGAATCCAAAGCCGCTAAACGTGCAGCCATTGATGCGGCTGTTGAAAAAGCAGACCAAGGCAAGTTCATCACGGCAGACGAAATGAATGCCTGGATAGACAGCTGGGATACCGAGAATGAACTTTCGGCTCCGGTAGCAAGCGGGCAATCCAACAGCCAATGAAGATTGTATTTCTCGAAGATACGGCCAGGGACATTCAGTGGTTCCGTTACTACTACACGTCAGTTTTTCCTGAAGGCAGCGAAAGGGCACGAGCTCAGCTCAAAGCCATTCAGCTTACTCTTGCAGCCAACCCTTATGCTGGTCACCCAAGTGACACACGGCAAGACATACGGGAGCTTTCAGTACCCCGAACCCCATTCACGCTAATCTATCGTGTAATGCCTACTCAGATAGAGATTCTTCGTCTCTGGGATACCAGGCAGGGTGCGGATTACTGAAACCAGGAGTTTAAATTGGTGGCATCAGGCGGGCAGGGTAGGGGCGGGCAAGCAACCGAACCTACTTTGCTGTTAGATCGCTAGATTCTGCACAGAGGGCGGGAAGCGGTCATTCGCTGCGGTATACGCCAAGGTCTGCTCCGCGCGATAAGCGCCAGAAACCTCGGTCCTCGTAGTGACTGCTCCACTGCCCAAATCGGCATTCGTGCTGAAAGCTCGTTCGTTTGGATGTGGGTATAAAAGCCGCTATGTCGTGTATCTGCTGAGAGCGCAACCCGAGTGCTCGCGACTGTTTTCTAAAACAACGTCATCCAGCAAGAACAATGGCTAAGCGTTCAACCAACGCTCGTTGAACGATAGCAAATCTGGGAGTGTTCGCTATTTCCTCCAGCGTCGCGACCCAGAGCGGAACCTCAATTTCTGGGGTCACGTCGTGCGACTTTCGAAGCCGGGAATCCGCGTCGCCCAAAAACGTGGGTAAAAACGTTTTTCCGACTCCTGCAGCGGCCATCTCCTGTAGCACCAAAAAACTGTCTGCCCCGTTGGTCATTTCGTCAGCACTGACATTCGTTTCCAGCCATTTGGCAGGAAGTGAACGGCTTAACGCCCCATCAAGCCTCATCCATTTGCTATTGGGAGAGCCGTCGTCAAAGACGCCGAACGACAGTGTTCCGGCACGCTGCCCAATCAGCCCCTCCCCGAGCTTTATCGATGGCCGCACGGCGATGTCTGCGCTCAACCGGGATAGATCATGGTGACTATTTCCGCTTAGCAAAGTCAGCTTCAGGCCGGGGTAAAGCTGTGAGATCTCATATAGTATTGGAGGTAGAACAATCCGGCAAAGACTGTCGGTAGATGTAATGCGTACCTGACCCATAGGAGACCGATTTGCTCCGACAACTGCCCGCTCAACCGACAGCACCGCTTCTTCAACGCTTTCCATGGCCGAAAAGACCGCACTGGCTTCGGGGAGAACGGAATATCCTGACGGGTTTTTCTGAAAAATCCGGCAACCATGGCGCTCTTCGAATGCGGCCACTCTGCGCAAGACTGTGGCATGCGTAACGCCCAGAGCCGCCGCCGCCGCGTTCAACGAACCGTATTTGCTTACTGCTAACGCGTACCGAATATCATCCCAGTTTTCATTGTTCATAAATTAACAGGTGACGACCAATAACAAACAATTACAAGTAAATTCGTTCAAGGTAACATTCGGAGTATTGAACAGGGAGACACACCATGATGCAGAAAATTTCGATCTTTGCGGCCGGTATATTATCGGTGGCTGCAATTGGCACAGCCATCGCCCACGAAAGCGAAAACCCGGCTGTGAAAGCTCGAACCTCAATCATGCAACTCTATGCCTTCAATCTTGGTACACTTGGCGGCATGGCCAAAGGTGAGGTGGATTATGATGCCGAGGCCGCAACACGGGCTGCAAACAACCTTGTTGTACTAACGCAGATCGACCAATCCGCGATGTGGCCCGCGGGATCCGACAATGTATCCGATCCGTCCACCCGAGCGCTGCCTGCGATCTGGGAAAACTTCCCTGACGTTGGTGCGAAAGGGCAAGCCATGGCAGAGGCAGCTGTTGCGATGCAGGCTGCAGCCGGACAAGATGTTGATGCCCTGAAAGCTGCGATGGGCGATCTGGGTGGAAGCTGTTCGGCATGTCACAAAGCGTACAGAGCACCGAAAGACTAATTGGTAGATAGTTGTGAAGCGGTTTTTCCTTTTCGCCGCTTTCGTTGCACTTTTAGTTGGGTTGGCTGGTTTGGTGCTGACCCGACCACAAAGAATGGATCAGTCTCAACTCGACGATCTGAACCCAGATCTCGCCAGAGGTGAAATCGTGTTCCACGCCGCAGGATGCGCATCCTGTCATTCAGCGCAGGGCGCGATTGGAGAGGACAAGCTCATGCTCTCCGGTGGTCGTAGGTTCGAGACGGATTTCGGCACGTTCATTGCCCCGAACATATCCAGTGACCCCGAGGTTGGCATCGGGTCCTGGTCTGTATTGGATCTGGCCAATGCCCTAATCCATGGAACCGGGCCCGAAGGGCAACACTATTTTCCTGCGTTTCCTTATACGTCTTACGCCCACATGACGACCGATGACGTTGTATCGCTCCATGCCTTCCTGAGCACCCTTCCTGCGGTCACGGCAGAAAGCAAAGCGCATGAGGTTGGTTTCCCTTTCAACGTTCGACGCGGACTGGGCGGATGGAAGCTATTGTTCATGACGCCAGAATGGGTGGTCGAAGGTGATCTGACCGACCAACAAAGACTTGGCAGGTATTTGGTCGAGGCGCTGGGTCACTGCGCTGAATGCCATACCCCGCGAAATAGTCTAGGTGGTTTGAAACGAGACCTTTGGCTGACAGGTGCACCAAATCCAAACGGGAAAGGTCGTATCCCCGGCCTGACCTCAGACCAGCTTGAATGGTCTGAGGCAGACATTGGCGAATACCTGAAATCTGGTTTCACGCCAGACTATGACAGTGCAGGTGGTGAGATGGTGGAGGTCATCGAGAACACGTCTCGCCTTACGGATGAGGACCGTTTGGCGATTGCAGCATATCTCAAGGCGGTTCCTGTTTCGTCGGCCGTGCTTGCATCAGAGTAACAGTCGTTTGGCGCCATGCAAGGGGGCCAGATGCTGTCGTAGGTCGCCGGTAGGAAGCCACAGGGCCTATTCCCTTTTCACCAACCACCTGTTTTACGTTTTGAACGTCGGAACTCAGCATTAACCCGAGTTTCTGTTCATGATTGATTGAGGGTTGTGGCCAAATGACACAAAAAATCGCTCTTTGGTCCATTCCAATATCCATTGCGGTACTGGCCCTGAAACTGCTGGCCTGGTGGCTGACGGGCTCGGTGGCGTTGTTGTCGGACGCAATGGAATCAACTGTAAATGTCGTTGCGGCGCTGCTGGCGTATTTTGCGGTTCGGATTGCCAATATACCCCCTGACGAAAACCACCCCTTTGGTCACAAAAAAGCCGAGTATCTTTCCGCTGTCGCCGAGGGCGTACTGATTGTGCTGGCGGCGTTCTTGATCATCAGAGAAGCTGTGCTGGCACTCCCGAACCCGCATCTTGAGGATGCGCCACTTCTTGGAATCGTCGTCAATGTCATTGCAACTGGTGTGAATGGCGCATGGGCTTACCTATTGCTCAAAATCGGCAGGCGCGAGGGTTCGCCTGCATTGGAGGCAAGCTCCCGGCACATTTTCACAGATGTCATGACCTCAGTTGGTGTCATCGCAGGTCTGATACTGGCGCTTGTCACCGGCTGGTTGATCCTCGACCCGATCCTGGCAATTCTTGTTGCTCTGAACATCTTGTGGGAGGGATGGAAAGTTATTCGGGCTTCAGTCGATGGTCTGATGGATGTGACACTGTCGGAGCATGACTTGCAGACCGTTTCTAAAGCAATCGAAGCAAACCTCGGCGCAGCCTTAGAATACCACGACCTCAAAGGGCGCAGGTCCGCAAATGTCATCTTCGTGGAGTTTCACCTTGTTGTGGACGGCACAATGCCAGTCAGCGCGGCGCATGATATATGCAATGACATCGAGGAAGAATTGGATCGTTTGTATCCGGGTTCCGTCTTTGTCATTCACCTCGAACCCGATGACGAGTTGAAGGGTGACGGGGTCAGTTCCCACTAAACTGGTCACATGGCTCAACAAAAACTCTATTGGTTTGACTGATCTGACTAAGACGTTCGGCTTGAAATTCGTCAGACCTAAGCCCGATGTGGAAAAGCCGAACCAGAAGTAACCTGTCTCCAACGTCACGAAGCGTGACGCTCAGAAATGGAGGCGAAAATGAAAATTCAAAGAAAACTGGGCCAACTTCTTAGTACTGCGGCGTTGGCTTCGTTGATCGCGGCGACACCTTATGTGCCAGTGTTCGATGCCGATGGTCGCCTACATTTTGAACCGTCCTATGCCTTTGCCAAGAGCGGCAAGGGAAAAGACGGGGATGGTCGCGACGATGATCGGGATGATGATCGTGACGACGACAGAGATGATGACCGCGACGACAACTCGGGGTCGGGCAATAGCGGCCGTGGTGGTGACCGGGACGATGATCGTGATGACGATAGAGACGATGATCGCGACGACGACCGAGATGATGATCGTGACGACAATTCGGGATCAGGCAAAAGTGGTCGCGACGATGATGACGGTGACGATGACGATGATGACTCGAAACGCTCCAATAGAGGCAGCGGAAAGAAGGACCGGTCTCAAGCAGGGGGCAAGCCGTCGGGTTCGGCTGGGATAACAAAGGTCGAGACAAACGCCAGCGGCATTGAGGTGCGTTACGCCGACGGAACCAAGGAGGAGATCGAAAACGGGCGGTATGAGAGGAAAAATGCTCAGAATCGAACTGTTGAGGAGCGCCCCGCGACTGGTGCTGACGTTTCAAGGCTTCGGTCTTTGTCGAATGGTATCTCAATCGACAACGTGCGCTCTTCTGGGCAAGGCGGCACTGCTGGAAGTCGACCCACGAAAATCGAACGCCAGGGCAACAATATCGAAGTGAACTATGCCAATGGTTGGAAAGAGGAGATCGAGTTTGGGCGCTACGAGCTGAAAGACCCGTACAACCGGACTGTTGTTGAAAGAAACGCAACGGCCTCTGATCGCCGGAGGTTACAGTCGGTTGCCAACTGAACAGGAACTCTAGTCGATGATCCGTTGGCGGCTTCTCTTAGTGAGGAGCCGCCATCGTCGTCAAAGAGACCGCGGTTAATCTCCCTTGTTCCAAACATCATGTGCGATAAGCGCGGCCTCTACCCGATTGCGCGCATGAAGCTTGGACAGGATTGCCGTCATGTAGTGCTTCACGGTTTTTTCCTGAAGGTCTAACTCGTCAGCGATTTCACGGTTACTCAGTCCTTTGGCCACACGTCTCAGTATTTCTTCCTCACGATGCGTAAGGTCATCGAGAATGCTGCTGTTAATAGACATGCCACTGTCAGCATTGATTTGCAGCAATACTCGCGAGGCCAAGCCAGGAGAAACGAACCCTTCACCTGCGGCGATGCTGCGTAAGGAAGCGGTTAGTTCGCTCGCGGTTACTCCCTTCACAATGTACCCAATCGCGCCCGCCTCCAAGGCGTCCGCGACATCGCTGCTGTTCTCTGAGACCGTCAAGATTGCAATGACGGGTGGATTTTCCATTGCCGCAATTTCACGTGTCGCGCTTATCCCGCCACCGGGCATAGAGAGGTCAAGAATAGCTATGTCCGGCTGATGCGTGCCGACCAGCGATACTGCTTCTTCAGCGCTGGACCCAGCAGCTAAAACTTCAAAACCATCAGTTTCATCCAACGTGCGTTGCAATCCATCCCTGAAAATCGGATGATCATCGGCTATGATGACAGATGTTGTCATGATGCACTCATTTTTCTGGAAAACAGTGTCATAGCAATGGTGGTGCCTTCACCCGGTCTCGATGCGACTTCGAACCTGCCACCAATACTCTCGACCCGATCTCGCAAGCCCATAAGTCCCTGGCCACCATCATCTCGCAAAGCGGTTTCTTCTGACCTGTCAAATCCAGGTCCGTCGTCTGTGACCTTCACAACTATGCAGTCGCTCTGCGCCTCAGAGATAACAGTGCACTTGGAAGCTGGAGCATATCTCGCGGCATTGGAAAGCGTCTCCTGAAGGAACCGAAAAACGCACAGCTTGTCGGACAATGACAACTCTGGGGCCTGACTACCCAGGAATGATATATCCGGTCGCAACGGGCTGTGTTCAGCGTGATCCTCTACGGCTCTCTTCACGACATCGACGAGCGCCAGGTTGTCGATATCCGGCGCGGACAGCCCTCGCGAAATTGCACGAATTTCAGCCAGAGATTTTTGCAAAGACTGCTGAATTTCCTCTGCCTCTTTAGGCCTTTCGGACTCTTTGGAAAACGCCGCCTCCAGTCTAAGAGCGGCGAGGGACAGGTATTGCGCAGGACCATCATGTAGCTCAGCACCAAGCTTCTTGAGGAACCGATCTGTTTGCGTGGCATATCTTTCTGACGCCTCGACGACACGCGAGCGCAGCCGGGCATTCTGCTCGGCCATCCTCTCACTTTCTGTCAGGCGCTGTTTAAGAAGAGCCCCTTGTCGTCGAATTGTTTTGTCACCAATTGCGACGATGGAATACAGAACAATAGTACTTGCGAGAAATGCGGAACCGACGACCAACCAACTTGTTCGCCTGGCCTTGGCTAAGTCTAACTCAAGCTGATCAGCTCTTTCGTAGAACTCCGCAACTGCGATGATTTCGCCGGACCAGAGTTCGCGGATGGGGCTGTAAACTTCAAGTAGTGGTATCCCCAATGCCGCCTCGGCGGCGCTCTCGGCATGATCGAGCTCTTCGAAAGAGCCGGAGATATCACCGCTCCACGCCCGCCTTAAGTCATCAGTTGGATTGAAACGGTTTCCAATGATGTCTGTATCCGAGGCATGCGCAATCACACCGCCTTGCTTCCAGAATTTGTAGGAGACGATGCGGTCACGCATTGGCTGGGTCATGAAAATCTCGTCCAGCGCTCGGCTTGCCTGCTCAGAAAGATGGTCGCCATGTGCCAATTCCTGGCTGAGCGGGGATACTACGCTTTCCATATACAGCGCTGCGGAATTGGCGGAGTTTTGCACGACGGCGTTCTGAATTCGATTTGACACCCAGACCCCGACTATTGCGGTCGCGGTGCCCATCACAACGATGCTGGTCGCAAGGAAGACTCGCGACAACGACCAATTGCCAATCATCAGGTCAGCTACTTTCGCTCTCATCGTGAAATCGACTATGAACTACAATCTGTTACCGCACCACAGACCTTGGTCTGACGCGATCTGGCTAAATCTCAGACCCTTTGATTCCGCCCAGCGGCCAGAGTCAGATATTGTCCATCGTTCTCAGTCTTTGCAGCATCGGGCATTGAACGTTTCCGCTATCACAATTGGCCGTAAGCTCACTCAAGGCGTGCTCCAGGCGTCTGAGCTCATCAATCTTGCTTCGAACGCTGGCAATGTGTGCCTCGGCCAATTCTTTCACTGACCGGCAGTCTTCCGCACTTCCTTCTGACAGCTCCAAAAGCGCCTTTGCGTCAGATAGAGGAAACCCCAGGTCGCGGCATTTCTTCAAAAACCGAAGTCTACCCACATCGTTTGCGGAATAGAGGCGACGATTGTTCAGAGCTCGTGCGGGTCTTGGTACGATACCTTCGCGTTCGTAATAGCGGATGGTTTCTACTCCGACCCCGGATTGCCGGGAAGCCTCACCTATCGCAATCATGTGAAGTGTCCCCTCTTGATCCTGTAGTAACTACAGGAGTTATACGCTCTGAATGCCGGTGCCTCAACACAATCAAATCGCCTACCCAAGGAGCGAGAGATGAAGAAGTATGTGACATTCAGCTACCTGGGATCGGTTTCCGCTCTGGGGGTGGCGGCATGCTGTGTTCTTCCAATGGCCATGATGTTGTTAGGCTTGGGTGGCAGTTGGTTGGCGGTATTCGGAAGAATAGCGGCGGCAAGCTACTATGTTCTCGCCATCTCAACAGCGCTGGTCGCGGTTTCATGGATCGTAGCGCATCGAAACGGGACGATGGCAAATCTGAAATGGTGGCTTGTTGGAAGCTCAGCGATCACCGCGCTGGCATGGGTCATCGTGTTCAATGAGGCTCAAATCAACGATTATCTAATCATGCAGATGTGAGACAATGACAAAACAAACTGTGGTGCTGGATAGCACTTTGACTTGCCCTGAGTGCGGGCACATTGAAACCGAGAAAATGCCAACCGAAGCGTGCCAGTGGTATTATGATTGCAAGTCGTGCAGGGCAGTCTTGAAGCCTTTAGAAGGCGATTGCTGTGTTTTTTGCTCCTACGCTACCGTTCCGTGTCCTCCTATCCAGTTAGGGGACGGCTGTTGTGGATAGCTTTTCTGTGGGTTGGTTTCTTTGACTGCGGGCAATGCCGAAAGAGTACAAGATCGAATATTTCGGGCCAAACCGGCCGTTCGGCACAGGGTTCTTGAACGACTGATATGGGCCGGACTTCCCACCGTGGGAGGCGAATGCAAAATGAAACGTTGCTGATGGCTGAGAACCATACTAACTGCAAAGCTTCGGGGAACTTGCGCTCGTGATTTTCCGGCCGTAGAACATCAGGCGGACTCCAGCCCAGTATGCCGCGGCTTCACACATGGGACATGGTCGGGAGGATGAGTACATGACCGATCCGGTCAAATCTCGGTGATTAAGGCGTCGCGCGGCATCCCTGATCGCGGCCATTTCAGCGTGGGCCGTGGGGTCTTGATCCAAGATGACCCTGCTCCATGACTGGCCAATAATGACATTGTCGCGCACCACAACTGCGCCATACCCTTGATCTCCATGGTCAATCGCATACTGACGCATCTCGAAGGCGCGCTCCATGAATGAGGCATCTTTGGGATCACTTGGCTGAGGTATAGCGTCGTCCGCACCCGAAGAAGTTTGGCCCAGGACAGAGCCACTCAAGCCGACCGTCAGCGCGCCAAAGCCTGATGCAGCAAGAAAGCTGCGCCTCGCGCAAACAAGCGCGCTGTAGCCGACCTGTTTACTTTTTCCGATCTTGTTCATTTTGCCGTTGTCCTTGGGATGTCTTCATCTTTGTCGCCACTCTACCACGCCGAGACCTTGACCCGAGGTCGGTCATATCCAAGCTGCCATCGGTGCCTGTCCGGTGAAACTCACCGCTTCCGCCTGCCGGACAGGCCTCAATCCTCTGTTCTCAGCCGCTCTGCCATCTCGGAAAATCCGCGAAGTTCGGCGTGTTCGAGTGGGGTAATTCCGTTACGATCGGCAAGCGATCTGTCAGCACCCGCAGCCAATAAGGCATCCAGAACCGCAAGATGATCCGGGCCGCCGTCGCCAAGCACAACGGCTTCGATAACGGCTGTCCAATGAAGATTGTTCACATGGTCCAGAGGCGCGCCGGCGGCGATCAGCCGTCTGACAATCTCGACATGACCGAGATGCGCGGCCGCGATAAGAGCGGTTCCGTCATAAGGGCTGGTCGTGAGGCCGGGATCGTTGCCGAGCTCAATGGCGAGCGTCATCAGTTCCGGATCATTTGCAACGGCCGCAATCGTGACCACGTCGTAGGCCTGATCTTCAAGTGCATTCATGTCGGCGCCAGCCTCAGCCAGTGCACTCAATGCCTCGTCCTCTGAAGCAAACGCGGCCACATGGGCTGGTGTGCGACCCCACGAGTCCCGCGCGTTGACGTTTGCCCCTGCCGCAACGAGTTGCCGGATCATTTCTTCGTTGCCGGTGTGAGCGGCTGCGAAGAGACCGTCGTATTGCGCGACCTCATCAGCCGAAGGCGGTGTCTGCGCCGCACCCGCGTTGGCGGCAAGACCCATCACGAAAGCAAATAGTAGAAAACGAAACATGGCAGATCCTATTACCTACATATTGGTCAGCTATAGTAGTAGCGGATGCATTCGATGTCATTTTCCGTTCAGGATCAGGGTCCTTTCCCGGGAATTGATTTCGCAATGTCATTGGACAGAAGGGCTGAATTGACCGACAATCGCGTCATGGAACTGACAGCAACGACACCTGTCCACCTGATCCATGTGGACCCCGACGTTAACATGGCGCGGTTCTATGGAATAGAGTTGCAGCCGACGTTGTTTGGCGAAGTTTCTGTTCTTCGTACCTGGGGACGTATCGGCACAAACGGGCAAGCCATGTTGGTGACGTACGAAGACGCAGCCCAAGCTAGTGAAGCGCTTCATAACCTTGAAAAGCAAAAGCTCCGACGAGGGTATGTTCCGGTCGGTGAGTGATTTCGGGCTGCGGCCTTTGTCCCTTGGCAAATCCCGAGCCAGCTGGCTCGTGACCGGGCTCTAGGTTTCAGTCGGCATGCCGGCTTCCACCCAGAACACCCCAGAATGATCTCCCTGTCCCAGTAGCCCCTGAACCGTCTCTTGCGAGCCGGGCAGGGGCTTTGGGTCATGGTCGGTCCATGCCGTGGTGATCTGCCCGTTCGGGTGACGATCCCTTTTGCGCTCCCGCAGGATCAAAGATCCTTTGGCTTCTTTTTTGTTGGTCAGGCGGGATTTGGGCAAGCCAAACGCCCCCCCGACGTCAGGGGGAAGGCGCGGCCTCCCCCCTCGGACAAGACAAATAGACAAGACCGTGTCCTCGCGCGTTGCGCTGCGGGCCGCACCACTCTTGTCGATTTGTCCTGTCTCGCCCCTCTCCGCGTTCGCCACGGGGCAGGTTTTAGAGACGACGCCCTTTCAGGGCTCGGCTCAAAACCAGCACCAAAGGGGATCAGCCCCGGAGGTCACACCATGAGAGGAGAGACGGTTTTGAACCTTGAGACGACAAATGACATCGAAAATGACACCAGCCTTCAGGCGGCAGAGATTGCGGTCCAGAATGACCTGTTTCGGAAAGCCCTGATCGATCCGACTACAGCGATTGAGATGCACTCCAACGGCATTCAGGGTCAAGTTCTCGTCACACCCGGCGTGTCAGGCGAAGGGATGGAGTTCCAGACCGCAGCTTTGAAGGCGGTGGCGTCGGATGACCAGTTCGATGAAGGCAATGACCCTTATGGTGATCACACATTCGGGACGGTGATCGTCAGCGGCCAAAAGCTGTTCTGGAAAATCGATCTTTACGACGCGGATTACACATACGGCTCCGACCGCCCGTTTGACCCCGCAGTGACGCGTCGCGTCCTGACCATCATGTGCCCCAGCGAATACTGATCCCAATCCCAAACCAGAAAGGAGGTGAACACCATGAGCAATGAAATCTTGCAGCAGCGTATCGCAGAAGCGTGGGCGCTAATCAGGAAGGGCGATGACTTCGACATCGGACGCCGCTTCCTGATCCAAAACGCAGCCGTTTAAGCGGCCTCGCTCTACCCCCACGAGGGGTAGGGCACCCTTAACACAAAGCAAAACACTCAAACAAGGATTTGCCCCATGAGCAAACTCGAAACATTCACCGCACCGGAAACCATCGAAACCGTCGCTCTGTCTGATCTGTACCTGTCGGACATCAACCCGCGACAGGAGGTTGCCGAAGAAGGCATTGCCTTGTTGGCCGACAGTCTTGTCATGTGCGGCCTGATCCAGAACCTCAGCGGTCTGCGCGACGCAGATGGCAAAGTTGCCATCGTCGCTGGTGGTCGCCGCCTGCGGGCTTTGACCATCGCTGTGACCGAGCGGGCCGATCTGGCACAGGTTCCCGTGAAGATCACAGACAATCCGTTTGTGGCCGAGCAATGGGCCAATGCAGAGAATACTGCCCGCGAAGAACTGGACCCGGTGGACGAGGTCCGCGCCTATGGCAAGATGGCGGAGAAATCCCTGTCTGTTGCCAAGATCAGCAACGCGTTCGGCGTGACCGAAGCCCATGTGCGCCGCCGCCTCGCATTGGCCGGTCTGCCTGCCGCCGTATTGGACGCGCTCAAAGCCGATGAGATCAGCATGGGGCTGGCCAAGGCCATGACAGTCAGCACCGAGGAAGAGAAAATTCTGGAGGTGCTGGAACAGGCCAAAGAGTGTCGGTGGTTTAGTGAGCATGATGTCAAACAGGCCCTGACCTCTGAGGCTGTCAGCAGCACCAACCGCAAGGCTGTGTTTGTCGGGCAGGAGGCTTATGTTGAAGCCGGCGGCACGGTCACCACCGATCTCTTTGCCGATGAGACCCTGTTCAATGAAGGTGAGCTACTGGACCGTCTCTTTGCTGAGAAACTGGCGACAGAAGCAGAAAAGCTGCGCGAAGCGGAAGGCTGGGACTGGGTGGACACCCATGACGAAAGCTACATTCCCTATCGGTTCTCGGGAAGTGAAGGCATGCACCGTCTGGAGATGGTGAGCCGGGACTTCACCGAAGAACAGGCCGAGCGGTATGACGAACTGGCCGAACTCTATGAGGCTGAGGCTCTGGATGAAGATGGCGAAAAGGAGCTTGCAGCGCTCGAAGACTATGCCGCGCCGTTTTACTCCGACGATCAGCGCATGCTGTCCGGTGTGTTTGTCTATGTCGGCAACACTGGCGAGATCAAAACATCCTCGGCCTATGTCGCGGCGGAACATCTCCAGGCCGCCATTGAGGCCGGTATTCTGGCCCCGGTCAAAGAGTCCGAGGCCAAAGAGAAACCAAAACCTGCCTATTCGCAGAAGTTCATCGACGACATGGTGGCGATCCGGCTGGCGGCGGTTCAAACGGCTTTGCTGGACAAGCCTGACTATGTGCTGAGCCTGTTTGCGTTCTTCACCACCCCGGCCTCCGGTCTGACCAGCACCTTGTTTGGCTTTGGCGGCGCTGAACGGAATACGCCGGAAATCGACGACCAGTTCATCCTCGACCCGCGTCTTGGCGGGGAGCGGGATGCGGCAGCAGAGGCAGCCTATGATCAGTTCCACGAAATGGCCGCACAAGGCAACGTAGAGGCGTTCAAAGCGTTTCGCGATCTGGGCAAGAAGACCCGCAATGGAGAGATCACAGCTTTTCTGGCCCGGCGGTTCCTGACCCAACGCCCGGAGTTCATGGGCGAGATCGAGGCTGAGATTGGTGCCGGCATGCGCGCGATCTGGACCCCCTCTGCTGAGAACTGCTTCAAACGGCTGAAAGGCTGGCAACTGGATGATCTCTACAAGGACCTGCTGGACCTGCATGGCGACACGGATATGTTCAAAGCCTTTGCGAAATCCAAGAAAGGCGCGAAGAACGAGGCGATGCACAAGCTGTTCAACGATGCAGAACATCAGGTGGCATTGGGTGTGTCAGAGGCACAGAAAGCGAACATCGACGCTTGGGTGCCGGATTGCTTCTGAACCCAATGGGGCAGGGCGCACAGCGCCCTGCCTATCAATCTCTGGCTGTGTCATCCTCAATGAGGAAAACTCAAAGTGGCATTGCGTGAACACCCCGTCGCGCATAGCTAACAGAGGTCGGTCACCCGGCTCATTCTCAAAAGCGATCACTTGATCAAAACGGATTTGGATAGACCCATGGACACCACTTCGAACAAGCTCGAAAAAGCCGCTCGCCGTGTCTGGAAATCCGCGCAGATGTTTGTCGGGTTTCATACGGATCAGAAGGGCAAACCGCGCGAACAGCCAAAGCTCTGGCCGCCGAAAAACGGGAGCGCGTCGATCCATGGTGACCCCAGCGCGCAAGAGGCCATCGTTGTTGTGAAAGCGGCTGATCCAGAGGCGGCACAGGACGTGCAGATCAAGCTGCATCCGAACCGTATTGTTGTGCGCCGCGATGCGGAAATGTGGTGGCAGGGTGTCGCCGTGGATGAGCATTCTGTGACGGTCCGCATGGCCGACAACACGATCATCGAAATCCGACATGACGGGTCGGTCATACGCCGCTCGGCGGAAGATGAAACCCATGTTGAAGCCGATGGCAGTATCTTCAAGTTCACCGAGTTTGCCGAGGCGCATATGACGGGTGACGGGGTGGAAATGACCCGCCGCACCGAGGATAGGATCGCTACGATATCAGCCGACGGTGTTGTCGATCGCGCGCGCAAGCGTTAGCCTGGTTTCAATACCTCGAGACTTTCCTTCGGTTAAACTTGTGGCCCGCTTCGGTGGGCCTCTTTCTTGCGGGAAAGATTGTCGGCAGAGGCTTGCCGAAGTCGCCTCTATTCCTTCCATATGCCGTTCCAAACCCATGTTGACTGTTGTCGCCAACCTAGCCAATGTCGCGCGTTCGTATCGATGCGTCTGCCTCAGCGTAGATGTGTTGGAGCCGATGAAATCCCACAAGGAAGCGTAAGCAACATGACCGATGACTGGAACGACTATGCGGATGGCTGGGACGACAACAGCGACGTTAGACGCTACGCAAACCACGCTTTTGCCTCGCTCGACGACCACTTGAATCTTCGTGGGAAGGATTGGCGATCAAAACGCGTGCTCGACTTTGGATGTGGTACCGGATTGCTGGCGGAGAAAATTGCACCGCATGTGGCGGAAGTTTTCGCGGTTGATACTTCGGAGAATATGATTGACGTCCTTCAGAACAAACAGCTGCACAATGTCAGGGCCGTTCACGGAGATATGCTGGCTGGAGATGTTCCGGAATTAGGGAATGAGTTTTCAGAATTCGATTTGATCTGCGCGTCTTCCGTTTGCGCCTTTCTTCCAGATTACAGTGGCGCCGTGGCAGTACTGGCGGGTTTGCTCAACAAGGGTGGGCATTTTGTGCAGTGGGATTGGCAAGCGTCAGATGATGACGGCTTTGGATTGACGCTGAATCAAATGAAGGCCGCGCTGGAGGCGGCACGACTAGGCTCCATTCGGGTCGAACAAGTATTCGAAATCAATTCTGATGCGCGGACGATGCCGGTTTTGATGGGAGCGGGCATTCGCAATCCGGAATGAATTTGAGTGTGGATGGGTGACAACCAGTGCGTCCAGTTAGCCGGCCATTGATATTGCTCAAGTGCGTTCAAGACTTTCGGATGAACAGGTACCCTTTCCTTGAAAGCTTCGTGCTCCAGTTCGCCCGATGAGCCTGGACCAGGCAATTCTGCTTCTGGCAGCGAAGCTCAAGTCTGAGTGGTGGCGGAAGTTATTTGGTCAGATTCCACCCCGCCAAATTGAGTCCGGCTGATCACCTGATCCGCGCAAGCGCGGACTAGGGCCGGACCGTCCGGTCTTTGGCCTCCGCCAATTCAACAGGGCGACTTGCACCGCTAGCGGCCCTCCATTCTTTAGGACGAGTGTCATACCGGTTGAGAAAGGACACCCCGCACTCCGCACTCGAAACTGTGCGCCGCGCCTGCGTCGGACCGAAGCAATGTTGCTGCCATAAACTACATCGCTACGTTCAAATGACCCGCGTGCAACGATCCCAGAAATTTTTGCCTTTTCACTTGGCCTGACAGTTTCAAACTCGTTGCCTCAGAAAATCCTAGGCTGCCGTGTTTCTGAAGGGATGAACATAAGCGGGCAGTCGGGGAAGACGCGCGGTGCCCGGTCCGGGCATCGCGCTTCAACAGGGGATTTCCCCTGCGCCTGCGGCGCATTCCGCGCGGACCAAATTCCCTGCTGACGTCCCCTTGATGCCCGCTTTTCCCATGTTCACCGAAACACGTCATAGCGAGGATCAAACAATGGCAACTCAAACTCTGAAACTGAACGTCAAGACCGGTGAAAAAGAAGGCAAAAACTTCTGGGATCGTTGCGGGGTTCTCTTCGTCAACACCGATGAGACTGGCAACATCACCTCGATCCAGGTCAAGCACAGCATGTTCCCCGGCGTCGAGATGGTGGCCTTCCCGAAGCGCACCGATGACGATCCCGTCACCGAATGACATAAGGGCAGGGCGGCACAAGCCGCCCTTTCTTCTGCTCCGGCCAAAACCCGGACCACAGATGCGCCACGTGTGGCGCGCGGTCCAAGGACCGGGCAGGGGCGGTGACCTTCCGCGGTGCGGCAGCTCTCAACCCTGCCACACCCGCCGCGCATGCGGCGGGAAACAGAGCGCGCTGAGGCGCGCGAATAATGCCATACTGACCTTGAACGTGCCGGTATGTGACGGGCGCTGTTCGGGGCAGCCCACGCTTTGCGTGATTGCCCTGCGCCAGTCCACCGGCACCCACGCCTGCTGGCTGGAAAAGGGGCGGGACCCTTTTCCCGGCGTGGAGATTGCCTCCAAGAGCAAAACTGTTCCGAGGGCAATTTTAGAAAATGCGGATTTCTAAAATCACCCCCGGTTTCCTCTTGGAGAGTATGACAGGATAAGGTAGTTGTGTTACAAACTGAAAATACAACCAGAGGTATGCATTGAGCAAGCCCGCCGATACCACTGTCTTTTCCGTACGCTTGCCAGTGGATGCGCTGGAGCGTTTGGAGGCAGCTGTAAGTGTGCTGGGAGCCAAGAGCCGCAATCAGATCATCCAGCGTCTGATCTATCGGTTGATCGGTTATCTCGATCCCGACCCTGCTGTTGTGGATCTCTGGCAGAAGCACTTGCGGCAGGTTCAGGGTGGATACACCAACCTCAATCAGCTTGCGAAATCGGCTAAGCGCGGCACGGTGATCTGGACGGATGACGACCGCCGCGATGTCGAAGATCTCCATCGCGCGATCATCCAGCACCGGCAAGATTTGAAGGCGATGATCACAGCGGCCCGCCGAAACCGAGAGCCAGAATCCGCCATTCGCCGGATCTTGCGCGACGACGATTGGACACCAGAAAAATGAACGCCGCAGCCCACGGTCTGACAGCCGGAGACTTCCTGGAACTTGCCTTCCGTGAGGCTCAGAAGGGTGTCGATCGTTCCAAGCGGATCAATCAGCAACTGCAGACAGCCAAGCGTATGAAGTTCATGGTTTCGCGGGCGTCGTCCATCAAGGCGCGGCTTGGTGCCGTGCTCGGAAAGCCCGAGGCGGTTGTGAAACACGTCCGCAAAGGCGGGGTGAACAACGCGCATGAGCTGCGCCGCCAGATCAACTATCTGACCGTCAGGGCAGAGGGTGTGTTGGACATCCGAGACAATGGCGTTACCCCGCTCGATGCCGATCAGGTCAGTGATTTGATCGAGACTTGGGCAGAGGATTTCAACGGGAAAACCAACTACGGATATACCCGCCATATGATCGTATCCTTCCCGGAAGGGACTTATCCGGATGCGGCTCATGAGGCGGGTCTTGAGTTTGCAGATCGTCTGTTTGGAAGCGGTGATTTTGGCGATACCTGGGACTACCTGACGGTGTTCCACAACGACACTGACAACCCCCATGTCCACATCGTTGTGAACAACCGAGGCGTCGAACGTGGGCAGTGGTTGGCTATGGGAATGAGCAGCGAAATGAACATCGACGTTCAGCGCTCTATCCAGGTCGAGGTCGCTGAGGAATACGGAATTGAGCTGACCGCGACGACCCGCGTTGAACGCGGTGTGCGGCAGGAAGTTGAGACCGACACTTGGAAAGTTCAGGCCGGAATGTCGGTTGTTGAAAGCACTCCGGAAGTCGAAGTTATGGCCCGCGACATGGCCGCCGATGTGATGACTCTATCCATCGCAAGAATGTCGGATCTGTTTGATGAGCGCGCCAACGCCGTCAAAGACCGGATCGAAGAGTACGCCATCATGCTCGTTGAAGGAGAGGAACCTATGGTATCGAGAATGGAACATCTGCTGGATCAGGCCCATCATTTTGATGATTACGGCGAGCCAGGAGACCCGTCTTACGTGTCGCCCGAAGTCATGAGCAACTTGCGGCGACACATCGAATTAGGCGGTTCTGAGTTAACAATAGCACCCGAGCTGAAGGCTAAGGTTGTTGCCCATATCAGCGACGTTCGGGACAACGAACAGAGCCATCCGTATCTGTCTGCCCTTGCTGATATTGTCGATGACAAGGCGTTCCAGGCGTCCGCTGATTATGCCCCGGCAGCACGCCGCTACGAGGTCTATATGCAGGACACCTTGGGTGAGGGGGCCTATGAGGACTTCCAGACTCAGACCAAAGATTTGTTGCAATCCATCGACAAGATGGAAGGGCTGGCCCGTGAGGTTGACGACCCTCATTTGCGTGTCGCTATGGATATTCAGATTGGCGAGCTGAAGGGCGACGTGGCGGATCTGCGCACCAACGATCCGGACCTTCAAGCCTTCATCATCGAGGACCGTAGCTATTCAACGATGATGGGAACGGGCACCGCCGAAATGGATGTCTTGGATTACCCAGAGGCCGACAAGTGGGCGGCGATCCGCAACGAAGTCAGCGACACGGCCAGCAGCTACGGCCTCGATGGTGAGGCGTTCGTTGCCCGTTTTGGCGACCATCAGAACGTCACTTTGGGCACAACAATGGGATGGCGCAGCGACGATATTTCGACCGCCGCAGCCCACTTCCAGGCTCAAGGATTGTCGGACAGCCACGACCGCGCGGAGGCCGTTGTTGACGAGCTGCACCAGCTTGCTTCTTCCAAGATCATCGCAATCTCAGAAGAACTCTCAGAGGTTCACGCCCACGCAACACACCCGCTGTTGCAAGGGCGCGGTGACGATGACGGACACAGTTTATAACACTTCACCCGGTCTGCCTGATGAGCGCGCCAACGCCCCAGGCAGAACCCTCACAGAGTTTTCCATCAGCTCGCCAAGGAACAACTATGGTTTCGCGTACAGACTATCTTTTGAACGAAGTCGAACACTTCGCACCCTATTCCCAATTTGATCAATCCGCCCCGCGCGAGGATCGCGTTTCAGAGCAGATCAACATTATCAAGAAAGAACAGCGGGCGATGGGCTATGATCGTGCCGCCATCGCTTCAAACAGCTTCGACATCGAGGACCAGGCGAGCCGTCGTGTAGATGAACATACGGCGCAACAAGATCTGGTCGAAGAACTGAAAATCGAGTTAGAGCCTGCGGAGCGGTCAGGGGAGCCCGTTGATCTGAGCGATATGCAGGCTTTGGTTTCTCAGCACATGAACGATGCTCAGGAATACGACCTGTTTCACCCCTACTATTCGTCCCTTGCGGATCTGTCCGGCGACAAAGGTTTTCAGGATTCCGACGAATACCAGTCTCCCGGTGATCGCTATGTTCAGTATATGCAATCCGCTCTGGGGCAGGCCGGTTTTGAGAACTACGAACAGCAGACCAAGGATATTGTGAACTCTATCGAGAATATGGAAGCTCTTGCACGAGAGGTCGAAGATCCGCACTTACGTGCCGCCATGGACGTGCAGATCGGCGAGCTAAAGGGCGATGTTGCAGAATTGCGCCCATACGACACTGACCTGCAGGCGTACGCTGTTACTGATGACAGTTACACCACATCCATGAATGCGGCCGAGTTGGACAACCTGGACCCGTCCGACGCCGAAAAATGGCTGGCAGTGCGTGACGACATTGTTGCAACCGCCAACAGCTTCGGACTCGATGGAAACAAGTTCCTGGCTCGCTACAACGATCATGACAGCGTTTCAGTCGGCACAACGGCGACTTGGAAAGGCGCGGACATTTCCACCGCTGCTGCCCACTTCAACAGCCAAGGCGTTCCGGACAGCTACGAGCGCGCCGAGACCGTTGTCGGTGAGCTGCACCAGGTTTCATCCAGCAAGATTGCCGCCGTGGTGCAAGAGATTGCCCATACCCGCGAACAGGCTACCCACGTCCATGAGTATGATGGACACAGTCTGTAATTGCCGAGCAGAAGGTATTTATTGATGCAACAGGGCTAAATTCAGGCTCGGCGCAAAACAGGGCGGGATGGAATCTTCCGTACAGGATTTTTGGAAAACGACCCTTCGCTGCCGTTGACGTGTGCGACCGCAACGCGGACGGAGTTGCCGTTTGCTTTCGCGGATATTACTGACGCAGCATTTGCTCGCACTTGCAGCACGGCCATCTTTGCACTGCAGCCGAGGTCACTAGAGCGGCCATTGTAAACGGGACTGTTGCATTAATCGGCAACTTTGGTGACTTTCAGTGTGTTGGGGTTGCTAATGTCCCGTAAATCGCCATTCAAACACCTCCGCTTCCCGCGTAAGATTATTCTGTGCGCTGTTCGTTGGTATCTTCGGTTTCCACTGTCCTACCAAGACGTTGTCGATCTGCTGGCCGAACGGGGCGTAGACGTTGACAGGTCGACAGTCTTTCGGTGGGTTCAGAAGTTCGGCCCTGACCTGGCCAAACGAACTGAGAAACACCTGCGCCGTGCTAGCGTCGACTGGCACGTAGATAAAACCTACATCCGCGTCGGTGGCAAGTGGCGCTACCTTTGGCGCGCTGTCGACGCCAACGGCCAGATGGTTGACTTCTGGCTCACAGCCCGGCGAGATGCAAAAGCCGCCAAGGCCTTTCTGAACAGGGCCATTGAACGCGTCCGCTTGCACAGGCCCGTGACCATCGTGACTGATAAAGCCCCCGCCTATCGGCGTGTGATTCACGAAATTAATCGTCGTTATGATCCGCGCTTCGACAGCATTCGGCACATTGACCGAAAGTGGCGAAACAATCTGATTGAGAGCGATCATGCGGCACTGAAACGGTTGCTCGAATACCGCCAAAGCTTTCAATCCTTGCGATCAGCAAAGGCGACCCTGAGCGGCAGAGAAACAATACGAACCATCAAACGCGGCCACATCTATTACAAGCAACCAGGCGTCATCGCGGAGATCCAGTTCATCGCGCGGCTGTTTGAGACCGCTTGATCCGAAGGCATTCGACCGCATCAATCCGACCTCGGAAGATTAACGCAACAGTCCCTCGCAGCCTGCTCGCCGAGTTTGGTGTCATCATACCACAAGGAACCGGAGCCGCGGTCAAATACGCCTAAGGTGTTCTCGAAGGAGAGAACCCGGCCCTACCGCAGATCGCAATCGATGTTCTCAGACAACTCAGCCACCAACTGGTTGCGATGCACCTCCGGTTCCGTCGGTACGTGATGCGCATGCGGCTTCACTCAAAACTGGACAAATGGGTTATGCTTCTGCGGACGATCCCAGGCGTTGGGCCTGTCACTGCTTCAGCCATTGTTGCGACAGTCGGCGATGCTAAACAGTTCAAGAATGGTCGACAATTTGCGGCATGGTTTGGTCTGACGCCCTTGAACTTTTCGAGCGGCGGAAAGGAAAGATTAGGGCGCATTACAAAGATGGGCGACCGGTACATCCGGCGCCTTTTGGTGACCGGCATGACCGCGCGATTGCGACAAATGAAAGTGAATCCTGACCGCGTCGATCCATGGGCGATCGGTCTTCTCGAGCGCAAGCCCGCTCGACTGGCGACCGTCGCGATGGCGAACAAGACCGCACGCATTGTCTGGGCGGTGCTGACCAAGAACGAATATTATCGACCTCACGCAGCCTAAGAAAAGTAACACCCGAGACAGAAAGACCTTTGAAATGATGGCGCACAGTCAGCCCGCCAACCAAGACACCCCGTCGAATGTCCGGGACACATTGTTGTTCGATAAGCCGTTTGGGACTTGGCCGCGGAAATCATTAGGGCCAGAGGCTACGAGTGCCGCGCAAACAGGCCGGACACACGTCTGCTTCTGACCAGTGCAAAATTACGTCAAAAATGTCTTGCTATGCAGGAGCTATCCACACAGGCCATTCGGCTTGCCGTGCGGAAGTTTATTTTGCGGGACGGCGCTGGCCTGGGAAAAGCCGCCGTTCAGGTGTCCATGGATAGGGCTGCACCAGCCCAAAAACGACGTTATGTTTCGGCTGGATGCGCGCGTTGTCTGTGTTCGTCGCACAAGCGGAGATACAAAAATCGGCAGATGCATAAACAGGATGCACCATAGAAACGCTGCAAACCTGCCCGAAATGGTTGCCTCACTTTAGGCAGCACACGTATATTTGGGCGTCCGGCAAGTTGGTTGTGCACTAGGTCCACTGCCCATCTTTCAATGCTTTGCGGTGTTTCGGCTCGATCCTTCCAAAGTTTGGCTTTGACCCGGCGCTCCGCGGTCTCCTGTTCTGTCGAAAGTACCACAGGTTCGGACCGCCCCTGACATTCCCAAAATATACCGTCATTGCCTACACCTGAAATCTCGTGCATCAATTGGTTTTGTAGGACACTTGGTTTGGTGGGAGCACCCTTGTTCATGATGTCGCTTGGCCTGAATTTACTTCGCCTACTTAAGGCAATTGGACGCTCTTGGAGCATTCCCGATTTTCGAGCTGGATTTGTGCTCGCATCATTGATTCTTTTTTCAGGCACCGTGTTTTATCGTAGCGTAGAAGGCTGGAGTTGGACGGACTCACTCTATTTCAGCGCCACCACAGTATCCACGGTAGGTCTGGGCGATCTGTCGCCGCAGACTGATCTGGGGAAGATTTTTACCGTCGTTTACATCTTTGTCGGAGTGGGGGTTTTCGTTTTGTTGTTTACACAATTTGCTCGGGCTCTAACCCATGTTGAGAATGAGAGAGTTTTAAAGGATAAGGCCGCAAGCACAGAGGCTTTGAAGCCAGCACACTCGCCTGAATCAGACACTGAGTGATATTGATCTATCCCTCCTTCGCAGTGCCAGAGGCGATGAGCCTCTTTCATTTTGGCCACGCCGAATTGAGAAGTGAGCGATCTACGTATTAAGGGAAAATTTCTCGTTGGCTCATGCAGTCTGGTCCAGACCAATGACTTAACATGCTATTGGGGGATGACGGATCGTGGATAACCCGCGCCGCGAACATCGACTTCTGCTATCTCTATTCGGCCGTTTTGTTGCGCCATCGCAAGTGGATCACCGGTGCAAACAAAGAGGGTTGTGCCATTTTGGCCACCGAGCATACATGCAATTCCACCTTGAGAGATCACAACCTCATCAACCTGCTTACCCGTAGGAGAGATACATCGGACTTTGGCCTCAAGCGGGTTAGCAACCCATATGTTACCAGCTTCGTCTAGACATATTCCGTCTGGAGCGGACTTGCGTGTGAAGGTTGCTTCGAAGTCTTCAATCACGCCGAGGTTATCAAAGGCGACGTGTACATAGTGTTCCAAGAGACTGTTATCAGAGCCAAATTTCAATTGCGACAGGCGGCCTGCGAATGACTCTGCCATGGTCAGCGTTCGCCCGTCGGGCGTGATAGCAAGGCCGTTTGGAAAGGGCAGCTCGTCGCAGAGAACACTTGCGGTTCCGTCTGTTTCCACAACAATAAGTCGCCCTGACTGGTAAGGATCGACACCGACCTGAAAGCCGCTGTCTGCGATGAAAATTCGGTCGCCTGGCCCAACAATCAATTCATTGGGGTAAGCTGCAATGCCGTCAAGATCAAGGAAGGTTGAGAACGCTTCGTCATCAGGGCCGCGCTTGAGGATTTTTCGATCGAACGCAGCAGCTAACACCGCCGTACCATCGGACAGAAAATCCATTCCAGCGGGTCCACCAGAGACCGGGATATGTAGTGTTTGCGTTCCATCTAGAGAGACAGACCTAACTCCAGACTTTTCCGCAAAGGCCTCCGTTATCCAAAGCTCTCCAGCATGCCAGCGCGGGCTTTCAGGCCAAACTAAGCCCTCGCAAATAACTGTTGTCTCGTTTGTCATGTGTTCATCAACGCCTCGTTTTGGGTTTGATTAAGAACCTCAGATGGGAGTTCACCGAACTGTCTGAGAAAACACTCCGCAAAACGCCCTGATTTGGTGAAACCCGTTTCCAGAGCGACTTGCTTCACCGAGTGTGGCGGATTGTCTTTGTCGGTTAATCTTTCGCGTGCGGCGCTCAGCCTGAATGCCATAAGGCATTTGTACGGCGCCAAGCCGTGAACCTCTTGAAAACACTCAAAGAGACGGGTTTGACCGACACGCGTTATCGCGCAGATTTCTGAAAGACTGGGTACGGAACTAGAGTGCGCGAGTGTAAGCTGGCGTGCCTCGGCAACCACATCTACGGCGCGACGGCTTAGTCCTCTTGTTACTGCGTTCGCACTTTCGGCCGAACGGAATTCCATAGCCAAAACATCTATGAAGTCGCGCTCAGCAACTTCAGGCATAAAATGTAATTCTTGGCGAGCCCCTAGTGAACGCTCCACCTCCATCGCGGCGTGGATCTGCCCCGCAACGGCTTGCAACAGGACAGTGCTCGGCTGAATAATAGATGCGCCAAATTCGAAAGAGCTATCACACCCGCCATTCATGGATCGCATTGCTGATTCAATTGCTTCGCGTGTTGCTCCCAAAGTGATGGCGTCACGGTTCTCGCCCGCTGTCGAGTAGCCGTTCAAACAGTCTGCGAGAAAGGCATCGCCCTCGCTGACTTGGTATCCATCAAAAACATAGTCCCCGCTCCACGTAAGAGGGATATGCAGGGTGATCCAATTTGGATCCGGAACATTGTAGGCGGTATAAGCTTGTGGCACATGCATGCGCGTGATCACGCAATTTCGTCCTGCCATCTTGAAAGCGCGCATCGTTGGGCGGCGATTACCCAAAAACACGATACCGCCTTCGACAACCGGCAGCCCGATGTTTTGCTCGCGCATAGTTGAAATTGCGCGCAGGCCCAATGTCCTCCCGAGGTCCGAAGGGGCAAACAAACCAGATTGTGTATCAAAATCACTTATCACAGCAGATCAAAAACCAATCTTTACAGAAATCAACAACAAGCCGAAGAACCTGCGCAATATAGTTGCGCAGATGGCGAAAAAAATTGTGTTTACCAACAATGGAGCATGCCTTGATGTCTGTCACGACAAAAAATCGTGTGAAAATCTCGTGCAGGTTGATTTGATGGGGAGATGATCCTCTTACTTGACCTCCGTAATTGAGCCGCTGCCGGCTTCGAAACGGCGCAGATGATTATTCTGTGCGGTTGGTCGTTTCAGCAGCTGGTGCTCAAAATTCGGCTTAGTGACAAGACGTCATGTTGTTGCTGGATTGACATCAAAACGAGTTTCACCTGAGTTCCAGCTCCGCGTTCAATATTGGTTGCATTGCCGAAGTCCGCACTGCAACGCCTTGTCGGTGCACCTACTTGGCACAATGGGCCTTTCAGTCCCTCGGACACTGCGAATTGCACTCGCGTAACTTAGACGTGCGACACATGAAGTTTTCATATCGGATGGCGAGGTGAAAGATTTGGACCTCGAAATATGGCCCCAAATGCGTGGTTGCCGGTTATCGTTTTTAATTGATGCAAATTTTTTCAGGAGATGGTTGATGTTGAAACTCAATCGCAGAGCCTTCGTTGCCGGGGGTGCCGCAGCATCTGTGTTTCCAAATGCCGGACGCGCGCAGGTCCCTTCAACCAAAGCCACGCTTATCCGCGGTGCAAAAATCTTTGACGGAACATCAGAAGAGTTGATGACCGGGCTCGACGTTTTGGTGCGCGATGGGATGATCGCTGAGGTGGGCGAGGCATTGTCGGACGCTGATGCCACCGTGGTCGATGCCGACGGGCGAACACTAACGCCCGGAATGAGCGACGCACATGTCCACATCATGTGGAACGATACCATTGAAAATCTGATTTACGCGTCCCCGCAAGAATACACGGGGGCCATGGCCGCTCAAAGCGCAGAGCGCATGTTGATGCGCGGTTTCACAACCGTGCGCGACATGGGCGGTCCGTCCTTCGGGCTCAAACAGGCAATTGACAGTGGCGTTGTACCGGGTCCCCGAATACTTCCGTCAGGGTTCTTCATTTCTCAGACATCTGGCCATGGTGACTTCGATCCAAGGATGAATTATCTGTCGCCGCATTTCACCAACCAGATAGACCCCGCATATTTGCGGGGTTGGACGATTGTTGCCGACGGTGTGCCCGAGGTGCAGAAAGCAGCCCGGGAAATACTTAGATATGGCGCGACCCAGATAAAGATCATGGGCTCTGGCTCAATTACTGGTGCACACGACCCTCTAGACGTCACAGAATACACTCAGGAAGAGCTCTCTGCGATCGTTCAGGCTGCCAAAAATTGGGGCACCTATGCAACGATCCACGCCTATACCGATATGGCGATACAAAACGCTATCAAAGCAGGTGTACGATCAATCGAACATGGCCTCTTTGCGTCCGAAGAAACGATGCAAATGATGAAAGACGCCGACATCTTTTTTTCGACCCAGTTTTTGTCTTTCAGCGTGGGGCCTGAACAGGCGGGAATGACTGGGAGTTCCGTTCCAAAATACCTTGAGGCACAGGCAGGAGCGACCAACGGATACGAACGCTCTAAGGCGCTTGGTCTTAAAATGGCCTTTGGGACCGATATTTTGGGAACGATCGACCTTGGTCCGTTCCAGAGTCAGGAGTTTGTGGCGCGTACTGCCTATTACGAGCCAGTCGATATTCTCCGTCAGGCAACCTCTTTGAATGCGGAGCTTTTTGAACGGTCTGGGCGACGCCACCCCTACTTGGACGGACCGCTTGGGGTCATCAAGGAAGGTGCTTACGGCGACCTCCTTTTGGTCAACGGAAATCCGCTCGAAGACATTTCACTTCTGGCTGAACCAGAGAGTGGGCTGGGCTTCATCATGAAGGGCGGCAAAATTTTTAAGGATACTTTATGAATAGCCTCTGCATACAGAAATCCGCGCCGGCTTACTATGCGGTTTCATATACGAACCGCGCAAAGATTGGGCTATTTGCCTCGGTCTTGTTTTGCGGCCTGCCGGTTTCGCTCCATGCTCAGTCGGCCGGCGATGTCCTTGCTGGGCCGGACTCGACGCCATCTTTGCTTGCCTCCGACGATCAGGAAAAGGACGATGTACTGGATGTCGACCTTCAGAAAACCTGGTCGGACAGAAAAGCGACGATTAAAGAGAAGACCGGTCTAGATTTCGGCTTCGACTACAACGCCCTGGGATATACCGCTTCTGCCAGCCTTGGCGAAGACTCGGCTGGCGGTGGCGCATTCCGGCTTTTCGGTTCTTGGGAGCTGGCGGGCCGTGGTTCAGCGAACAGCGGTAGTCTCGTGTTCAAATTCGAGAACCGGCACAAGTTCGGGGATGTTCCCGTGACCGGCTTCGGTGCGGAGCTGGGCTATGCGGGACTGGTGAGTTCGGTCTTCAGTGACCAGGGATGGCGCACAACCCACCTTTACTGGGAGCAGAATTTCGCCCAGGGCCGCGGTGTTGCTTATGTCGGCTGGCTGGACGTGACGGACTACGTGGATGTTTATGCCCTTGCGAGCCCATGGAGCGGGTTCTCCAATCTCGCATTTCAGACCGGATCTGGCACTATTGGCGGGTTGCCGGACGGTTCCCTTGGTGTGGCGGCCGGCTATTTTCTGAACGAAAATGTATATGTGTCGGCGGGCATCGCGGATGCCAATGCGGATGCTTCGGATCCGCTTGCTGGATGGGACACGCTTTTCGGTGAGGGTGAGACCTTTAAGTCAGTCGAGATCGGCTGGACTACGGGCCAAAAAGCGCGCTTCGTCAACAACGCGCACCTGACGTTCTGGCAGATTGATGAACGCAAAAAGGCCGGAACGCCAAAGGGCCATGGTGTGGCGTTCAGTGTCAGCCAGATCGTGGGCGATCATTGGTTCCCATTTCTGCGCGGCGGCTGGTCCGAAGGGGGCGGTAGCCTCTATGAGGCCGCATTGAGTGCTGGATTTGGCTACACGCAGGATCCAAGCCGCAATATTCTTGGTGTTGGTGTTAACTGGAGCCGCCCTAACGAAGACACATTTGGGTCGGGGCTGGACGACCAAATCACGGTTGAGGTCTTTCAGAAGTGGCAGCTGACCGAGGGCATCGAGCTTACGCCGAGCTTCCAGATTATCCATAATCCGGCGTTCAATCCAACCGAAGACACGATCGCGCTGTTGGGTCTGCGTGCGCGCATCGCTTTTTGAAGCGGTGCAGAGTCCGGAAGTTGATTAGTTTTGGGAGCAAGAGAATGACCGGAAAAGCGAGGCAACTGACCGGTTTCTTAGCATTCCCCAAAAAGGTTACATTCGTCGCAGCAACAGTATTTTCGGGCGCCCTGTTGTTTTCGGTTCCCACGTCGGCTCAGGAAGGTGCAAATCTTGATGATATTCAACGACAACTTAGCGACTCGACAGATGCCGAGAATGGGACCAACCCCACCAAGTTGACCACACAGATGGGTCTGCAATATTCGTATAACAAAATAAATCCGAACTTGAACAACGGACTGCTGGAGTTTTTCTACCAACACCCGATCGGGGATGGCTCCAAGGCGTTGAAGTTAACTATTCCTTTTGCGGAAAACCCGAATCTGCGGCAAAACTCCAACCTGTTTGAAGATAATGCTGTCGGGGACGTCAGCCTGACGTTTCTCAATGTCTTTCATCTGACCCCAAAGGCAGGTACCGCCTACTCTGCTGAGCTGTTTTTCGACACGGCAAGCAAAGGTGCCGGTTATGGTCAAATGGTGCTCGAGACTTCACTATTTTATGCGATGTTCCTCGATAACGGCGCAATTTTTGCTCCGGCCTGGGTGCAGACCTTCGGTCTGGAGGGCGGCAATAGTGCTGGACAAAAACTCAACATAACTACGCTGGATTTCTACTACGTGCCCAAGCTGCCCAATCGGAAACTGTTCATGACCTTTGACCCCGCCATTGTCCATAACTGGGAAAGCAACGACACGTTTGGCAGCCTGCAGGTCACCTATGGAATGTTGACGGGTCAGCTTTTTGGCGGGGACAGCCAAGTTTTTATCAAGCCCGGCATAGGAATTGGCAAGGACGCTCCGTTCGACTGGTCGTTTGAAGTCGGCTTCAAAGTTTTGAACTTTTGAGGTGTGCCGCAGTTGGCGCGACACGGAACCCGTCAAGATTTTGACTAGAACAAGTACTGGAAACACTATGCTACGGCACATACTGACTGCGACGATATATTCCGCGTTTGCAACGCTATCCAGCGCACAGACCATTGATGCAATCGATCTGAATGGTCTGATTTCTGACGCTTCCCCAGAAACGGAGGCCGAGAACATCAACGCAGGGGCCGGCACCACTGCTTTTGATGATCTTGTGCGCTCGGCTGCGCTGGACCTTAGCACGATTGGCGCGACGCTGGGAAAAGGCGGTGCTCCCATTCGCAATGGTGTCAGCATCGCTCAAGTGTTCTGTGGCACGCATCAGCGCTTTGAAAGCCGCTTCAATGCTCCAAGCTTTGCAAGTTCGAACACGCCGAAACGCGGATCCTTTGACCCGCTTGCACTGGAATAACCATGAAGTTAGGCAAAAAGGAGAGTTTTTGGATGTCACTTCCCATCAAGAAAATAAGAGGCAAATTTACGGCGTGTTCCGCGTTGGCCCTATCGGCTGGATTGGTTTTCGGCCAACCGGTTTTTGCGCAGGATTATGACTTAGTAATTCTCAATGGCCGCGTGATGGACCCTGAGACGATGCTGGACGCCGTCCTTAACGTTGGTATCACGGATGGTATCATCCAGACGATCACGGCGGACGAGATCACCGGTAGCGAGACGATCTTTGCGCAAGGGCATGTCGTGTCGCCAGGATTCATCGATTTCCACTTTCACGCACTTGACGGTCTTTCGTTGAAGTTGGCTGCGCTGGACGGCGTTACGACGGGTATGGACCTTGAGATCGGTGCAATCAACGTCGCCGAATGGTACAGCGCCAAGGAAGGCGCGTGGCCATTAAACTACGGCACTGGTGTTAGCCAAGAGGGTGCCCGATTGCGGGTGCACGACCCAGAGGTCGAGATCGATGGCTGGTATGATGCGCCGCTTATACTGGGTGGGCTTCGGGCTGAGGCTTGCTCAGACGGGTTCTGCGGTTGGCAGGACGGGCGCAGCGATCTGGATCAGTTGAATCAGGTTTTGTCTCTTATCGATGAAGAGCTTCGTCAAGGCGCACTCAATATTTCTTCCACTGTGGGCTATATGGCCAATGGCCTTACAACCTACGAGATGTTCAAGACGCAAGAGATTGGTGGACACTACGGCCGTTACCTTGGGGCGCATGTTCGTTTCCACGGTAGTCCTGTGACACCTGAAGCGCCTCTGGGCTTTGATGAAATTCTGGCCAACGCCATGGCGCTTGATGCACCGGTTAGCCTGTTGCACAACAATGACTACGGGTGGTGGGAGAACGAGGAAAAGCTGCAAGCCGCGAGAGCCCAAGGGTACAATGTGTGGTCCGAGTATTATCCATACACTGCGGCTTCGACGTCAATTTCCTCTGACTTCTTCAAGCCCGAAGTCTACGCCACATTCGGCGTTCCGTACGAAGACTCGATGTATGATCCCATCGCCGACAAGTTCCTTACGCAGGCGGAATATGAGTCAACGCGAGATTCTGACCCCAGCCGCCTCGTGGTGGTCTTCAGCCCCTCTCGCGAAATATGGCTGCCCTATTGGCTGCGGATGCCGCACATGATTGTCGCCTCTGACTCGATCTACTCTGGCAAAGGTCTCGACAGTTGGGATCTTGATCCGTCTGAGTATCAGGGGCACCCAAGAACGGCTGGCACCCGCGGAACGGTGTTTCGGCTTGGGCGCGAACAGGGTGTTCCACTCATGTTTACTATTGCGCAAATGTCGTATTGGCCGGCGAAACATCTAGGCGATACAGGTCTCCAAGACATGAAGGTGCGTGGTCGAATGCAGGAAGGGATGGTGGCCGATATCACCATATTCGATCCAGAGCGCGTTCGTGACAATGCTACTTACAAAGCTGGTGAACAGGGTAATCCGACAACAGGTATTCCCTACGTCATCGTCAACGGTCAACTGGTGGTCAAGGATGGAGCATTCCGAAAAGTATGGGCCGGCCAACCCATCCGTTTTCCGGTAGAAGATCGCGGCCGATTTGAGCCTATTGTTGTTAAGGAGTGGTTGGAGAATTTCGCGATCAAACCCTTCACCGTCGACCAATCCGGCGCGGACAGCCCGGGAGTGGCTGACTCTAGCGCGTCAGAATGACGTTTAACGTCAGTTATCTTGTCTCTGTTCACGCCGTGGTAAGGAACCTACCACGGCGTGAACAGATCGCTTCTGGTAAAAAGGACCCCTACTGAAAGCCACACGCAAGTACGCTCCTCGGATTAATGTCGGGGAGCTAGTTTATGCGCACCGCTGTTTCACGCTGCCGTCTGACACCTCGCCCATATTAAAACGGCTGCTTCTCCTGATTTCAGTCTGCGCCTGGTGGAGTCCGTGCGAGTGTTTTCGACTGCAAAAGTTCCTGCCATCCATTAAGAGTAACGCTGTTGGCAGATCCAGTGGCCGCAACAACATCCTTTGCATTGAGTTGCCACATACTGTGCATTCGGGTTTCTCCATCTGAGATAAAGATGGTCTCATCGCTGGGTTGCACCCGAAGAGTCCCGGAAACCTGTACCATAACGTAGGGTGTGTTGACTGGAGACAGTTCTTTAAGCTGGACACGGACAAGTTGGTTCGGAGGAGGCGCGGGTTTATGGCTGCACATGCCAATTTCTGGAACGAGATATGCAATCGGGAACCCTGCGTCATTTGATCCCGCCGGAATAAGAAAGCCATTCATTCTGACGTACGAATTCTCAAGCTCGGGGTTCGTCGCGGTGGTGGCACGCTTACGGTTTTCTGCAACTGTCCAACGCTGCGTCAAAAGAGCATCGATATCATGTCCATTGTCCTGAAGCCGTTTTCGGGCATCTTCAAGGCTGGTCATTAGGCGTTCTTGCGCGTCTTCCGGAATGTCGCCTTGCTCAAACCTGGCCTCAAGCCTGACGACGGTCCGAAGCTCCTCAAGCATTTGGAGGCCCATGTCCTGGAACGGGTCTTCGTATATCAGAGCTGCAGGATCCCGCAGCTCTGAAAAAGTGATGGCCTGCGATTCGGCCATGGCCTGTGAACTCATGATCACAACCGCAAAGGCAGCAACGGGATTGTGCATCCAGTTTTTTCCAAACATTTCAGTTCCCACCCTTAGGCGGAATGCCGGGCGCAACATCTGGCATGCCGGTGGAAAACTTGAGATTCCAGGCTTCCTCTGAAACCAGCTCAAACCGTGGTTTGGATTCTGGCTCGAAGCGAATAGGCTGTCCCGCAAATACTTCCAGTAAGTCATCGTCCTGCACTGTGACAGTTCCATTCACGATCACCGCTTTAAAGCCAGTCGACGGGATCGTACCCTGCTCATACGTGGCATTATCGGTCACTGTTGCGGGATCAAAGACCACAATGTCGGCGATCATACCTTCTTGAACGCGTCCGCGTTCCTGCATGGCTTTGAGCCCGGTATCTCCAAGATGCTTTGCAGCATTGTAACTCAGGATGGATAGCAGTTGCATAAGCGGGATGTCATTCTCACGACCCAGACGCAGAGAGATGCTCCGAGCTCCGGCGACACGCGGATGCGTATTGCTGAGTTCGTCGAACGGGGTGTTCCACGGTCCAAAGAGGGGTTCTGCAAACATGGCATCGCTTGCCATGGTTGCACCTTTTAGCGTCAGCCATTTTATCGTGTCTTCTGCGGGCATTTTCCAAAGGAGAATTTCCTTTGTTGGCTCACTCTTAACGCCTTCTTCGTAGGTCGCTTCGGTGTAGAAATTACCAGTGATTGGATCCTGCAAAGTATCTTCGAACTTGTGACCAAGACGCTCGACCCAGTTTTCCGGTTGAATGAATACCGCGTTCAATGCCGTAGAGCCAGCGGCGTAAGGATAGATCTCGCCCCAGATGTTGTGACCCTGTTCCTGAAGTCGTTGGATAATCTCATGGGCCAAACGCCAACCGGGATTGTTGTAGTGGTTAATTGTGGCCGGTGCACCCAGAGCGAGCGCATTGGCGATGATCTCCTGCGCTCCCAGGTTCTCGTGGACTGAATCGTCTGGCGTGAAACGGGTATGAACGGCCGTGTGTCGACCGTATCGCGCGCCAACCTTTTGCACTTCAAACATTTCGCGGGTGGTGACCCCATCCCGCATATACCCAACCGTGCTGCCGATGCCGAGAGCACCATCCTGCAGCCCCTTGTCGATGATCCGCAAAATCTCGTTTCCGCTGTCGAAATCCGCCTTCCCAAGGCTCCAGCCCGAGTCTTTTCGCGTCTCTAAGGCGGCCGCTGGCCCCATCACCAAGACGTCCTCATTGTCGAACCCGTCAATGGCCATGGCACGCGCCTGTTCGTGGCTTGAAGCACAGCCATAGTTGGCTTGGGTGACATCCTTGCGCATCTCGTACCACTTGGCGATGACAGTGCCGGCACAGCCTTCCTCAATGTCCATGCTGCTGGTCAGCCCATCGCGCAAGCCAAGCGCATAGCCGAGCGGCGCCTGCCAATGGAAATGCGTATCGATGAAGCCAGGCGCCACGACATGACCAGTCGCGTCGATCTCGGATGTGCCGGAAAGCGGCTGCTTGGAGATCTTTGCAATCCGACCCTCCTTGATGCCGACATTCGCAACGCCGTCATAGAGGGTTTCGGGGTCCATCACCCGACCGTTGCTGATGACAATGTCAAACTCCTGCGACTGGGCAGAAAATGCACTCAGTGCCAGAACTGACAATGCAAGGGCGAAAGCAGGGCTTTGCTTCATAATCTTCTCCATAAAACCAATTTCTTGGATGCTTCTGGTGATGCCTAGTCCGCGAGAGGACGGCGGATCGGGCGGCCATGAGGGGCATCGAGAACTAATTCTCCGTCGCGTACGACAACGCCGCCGTTCACTATAACAGTCTGCACGCCCGTTGCCGGTTGGTTGGCATTCTCAAACGTCGCGTTGTCAGTAATGGTTGCTGGATCAAAGACAACGATATCGGCATCCATCCCGATCTGGATGCGCCCCTTGTTGCGCATTTGCGGGACGAAATCCTCCAGCGTCTGCGCGGGCATTAGGGACATCTTGCGAATTGCTTCTTCCAGCGACATCAACCCGCGTTCGCGCACGTATTCACGCAAGATCTTTGCAAAGGTGCCCGACGATCTGGGGTGGCTGAACACGTTATCAGGCAAGGGCCATGCATCCCCTTCGTAATTGGATATCCCACCGTTTTCGTCAAAGTAGGACCAGAAAACTGAATCGGATTCGATCAGTATTTCGGGATGCGTGATGGACGCGTCGAGCAGAGCGAGATCCGTCGGGTTTTCCTCATCAAGGAAATGCCATGTGATGAAGGTGCCGGGCTTGTTGGCTTGATAATCTGCCAATTCTTCCTCGGTCATGCGGTCAGCACCCAGTTGAAAATTCTCTGCCGTGGACGACATTCTTTCGCGCCAGTTTTCGCCACTGAACATAGCCGCGCCCACAACTGTGTTTGCAGCTCCATAAGGGTAGGCACCCACAGAAATATTGATACCTTTCGCCTTGGCATCGTCCACCAGTTCGAGAGTTGCGTGAATGTCGGACAGAGACGTGCTGTTGATGTGACAGATGTGCATGTGGGTGCCGGTGAGCGCTGCGTTTGCTATGAGCTCCTTCACTGCCTCAAATGAGCTCTGCGGCTCAAGATTGCTGGCATAGCGCACATGGGTGAAGGTCGCCGCACCGTATTCGCCCGCCAGTTTTGCGAGCGCGTAATACTCCTTCTGGCCATATCCTGGGGCGTATCCGGCATTGATCCCGATCCCCAAGGCGCCCTCGCGCAACCCTTCTTCGACGAGCGCAAGAATGCGGTCGGTTTGCTCAGCGCTTGCTATGTCGAGTTTCCAGTCATCTCGCCCCTGCGCGTCCTGAAAATAGCCCGGCGTGGCCAGCGGATCGGTGTTGGTAAACGTCGCAATGCGCCCAAAGGTCCAGGCTGCCGAAGCGCCAAAGTTGATCGGCAACCCCTTTTCCTCTTGAGTGGCATACCAGTCCTTGATCGGCAGCACCCCGGACTCCAATTCGAGCGCGGTAGTCACGCCCTGCATCGCTTGCATCCTATAGTCGCCAATGTTTTGACCATGAGCGTGCAGATCGATGAAGCCCGCAGAGACGACATGGCCCGAAGCGTCTATCACGGTTTCACCTGTCAACGCGAACTCGCTAATTGCTGTGATTTTGCCATTTTCGATTGCGACATTGCGGACAGCATCTAGGCCGGTTTCAGGATCTATCACCCTGCCATTCAGAATAACGACATCATTTGCAAATGAGGGACTTGCAAGTGCGATAGAGAGCCCCAGTATTCCACAACTTCTTAACATAACCAAAAATCCTAATCTCCGTTTTTTGCACATTAAGGCAAGGGAACTTCGAATTCAAAAATAGTTAGGCCCAAATCTTTCGTTGGCTTTGTCAGGTTGGTGGTGGAGGGTTGGTGATAATCTTCCATCTGATGGAACCTGTTCCCCGAGACTCCCTCATTCATAACGGGAGGTTGCGGGTTTTTCATATTCTTCGTCGTCAGTTTGGCAGCGATCCTCTTCATTTCCTTGCGGATGTCAGGGCCGCCATTGTCGCTCGATCCAATAGCGCGACAATAGCTGGCTCCGGTGGACGATCGCGCCGAACAGATCTTCGGATCGACACCAACGAGCCTGCACGCTCGACGTTGTGAGATATCATGATCCCGCACCGCCCAAAGCACCGCATTCCGTCGGTCTGTTGGTGTCGTCAGCTCTTTACCAGAAAATCCTTTAGAACGACGTTGTCCAGCATCTGATCCGCCAGTTGGCGTTTGAGCTTCGCGTTCTCATCCTCCAGCGCCTTCAGCTTGGTTGCATCCGACACTTCCACTCTCGGGACATCGCTTCGCGATACCCTGCCATGCAGTGCATGCCGCCGTATTTGGATTTGAACATATAGAGTGTGCCCTGACTGGGGTCACTGCATAAAAGTGACATTATTGTCCGGCTCGCGCGAACTTTACGGGAACATCCGCGTTTTCAGTCGGATTTCTGACCTTTGAGAGCATTGTAGAGGCTGGTTTTGCTGATTTTGAGGCGGGCAGCTGCCTCTCGGACGGTCAATCCATCACCGATATGGGCCCTGGCCTGCTCCAGCTTTTTGGGCGTGACGACAGGTTTTCGGCCTCCCTTTCTGCCGCGCGTTGCGGCGGCTTTTAGACCGGCCTGAGTGCGCTCGATGATGAGGTCACGCTCAAACTGGGCAAGTGCGCCGAATAGATGGAACACCAATGTACCGCCGGTGGTAGTTGTGTCCACGCCTTCGGTCAGGGATCTGAAGCCAACACCGCGGTCTCCGAGTTCTGTCACGGTTTCCACAAGGTGCTTCATGGACCGGCCCAGGCGGTCAAGTTTCCAGACCATGAGCGTGTCGCCTTTTCGCAGGAAGGTCAATGCTTCCTGCAGGCCCGGGCGGTCTGCTTTGGCACCGGAGATAACATCTTCAAATACGGTTTCGCAACCCGCAGCTTTGAGCGCATCGACCTGCGGTTCCAGTTTTTGGTCTGTTGACGAAACCCGCACATATCCTATCCGTGCCATGATGACAGCCTTGTCCGTTTTCCCGTCCTTAAATCAACTTGTCCGACTTCCCGTTGTCAAGCCATATTGGCGGACGGAACCGGGAGTTCCGCCAAACGAGCGTTTCACGGACATGCATTTGAGAAGGGTATTTCATGGCACGGCGACAAATATTGACGGCAAGTTTTTGGTCTCGATTGATGGCGCCGCCCTCGGAGGATCGGGAAGTTGCGATGCATTGTACGCTCATCCCGGATGAGATCGAGGCTGTTGCCAGAAAACGAACCGCTGCGGCACGTTTGGGCTATGCCGTGTCATTGGCTTATTTGCGCCATCCCGGGCGGGTTCGTGAGGTTGGAGAACAGCCCAACGACATTATGCTGGCCTTCCTTGCAGATCAGGTTGATGCCAGCGCCTCCGATCTCGCGGTCTATGATCGACGCCCGCAGACGCGACGCGAACATATCGGTCAAATCATGGCTCGCTTCGGATATCAGGCCTTCACAAGATCCCTCGTACGGGAACTTGTTCATTGGCTGACACCATCTGCGGGAGAAGACCCGCGGGCAGAGCCTTTGGCGATCTCGTTGATTGAAGAACTGAGGCGTCGGCGTATCCTGGTCCCGGCGCGCCGTACCGTTGAACTGATTGTCAGGCACGCGATCCGGCGAGCAGAAAATGTCAGGAATTCTGCTCTGACCCAGGACTTGCATCCGGACCACCACAATGCTCTGCGCACTTTGATTGTGCCCACTGAATCGGGCGAGGTATCGACGCTGAGTTGGTTGAAGGCAGCACCCAAATCAGCCTCGGCCAAGTCCATCAAGGCTGTTCTGGATCGCCTGAAGGTGGTTCGAGCGATCGGCTTGCCCACCAGTTTGCGTCAGAACATCTCGACATCGGCGCTCGACAGTCTGGCCGGGGAAGGTTTGCGGATCACGGTGCAAAACCTGCGCCGTATGGCCGTGCCACGGTTGTGGGCAGTTTTGTCGGCCGCCTGCCTGCGGCTGGAAGAACAGCTTACCGATCTTGCGCTGGATATGTTCGACAAATTGTTGGGCCGAAGCTTTCGAAAGGCGGAACAGCAAAGTTCCGACAAGGCGTCCCAGCTCCTGATGGACATCTTCCGCCCCTTGCAGTCTCTCAACGCCTTCTGCCGTGAGGCACTGACGGCCCGCCAGCAAACCGGTGATCTCAACGGGATGCTGGACACGGCCAATTGGGATGAGATCGAGAGTGCCACATCCGCAATTGAAACTGCCCTGGGAGACGGAAAGCCCGACAAATACGCGGAGCTCATCGGAAAATATCAGACCGCACGTCAGTTTGCGCCCCTGATAATAAAGACGTTCTGCTTCAAAGGTGCGGCCAGCGCTGCCAGCCTTCTGCGGGCCGTGGATCTGTTGCGCATCATGTTTGAGGCGAACAAACGCAGCCTGCCGGACAACCCGCCAACCGGGTTCATTCGGAAGGTCTGGCGCCCATTTGTCTTCTCTGCACCAGGGGAGGTCAACCGGCGTGCATACGAGCTGTGCGTCTACTTCGAATTGCGCGATCGGCTTCGGGCAGGGGATGTCTGGGTCGAAGGAAGCCGGCAGCGCCGCAACTTCAATGATCGGCTCATTCCCAAGGCCACCTTCGAGATCTTGCGTACCGAGGGATCGTTGCCGATCGCCGCCGCGGCCGACGCGGAAACCTATCTCGCAGAGCGGCAAAAGCAGATTGAGGAGGCCATAACCATTGTCGCGGCCCGAGCCGAAGCGGAAACACTGCCGGACGTCGCCATTCGCGATGGGAACTTGAGCATTACCCCGATCAAAGACGAAACGCCTGACGCCGCCACGGCCATGAGCCGTCTGGTTTATGGGCAATTGCCACAGATCAAGATCCCCGACCTGCTGACGGAGGTGAACGCCTGGACCGGATTTGCGGAGTGCTTCACTCACTATCGCTCGGGCAGACCGGCGGAAGATCAAAAATCACTGTTCGCCGCCGTTCTGGCCGACGGAGTCAATCTGAGCGTGTCCCGCATGGCAGCTGCAACCCACAATCTGTCTGCCCGGCAAATTGCGTGGGCGCATGATTGGCATTTGCGAGAAGAGACCTATTCAGCCGCCTTGGCCCGTTTGGTCGACATGCACCGCGAACTCCCGCTGGCCAAGCTATGGGGGGACGGCGTGACGTCATCCTCAGATGGACAGTTCTTCCGGGCCGGCGGTCGCGGTGAGGCTTCGGCAGACATCAATGCAAAATATGGGCGCACCCCTGGTCTCAAGTTCTACACCCACATCTCCGATCAATTCAGCCCGTTCCATTCGACGGTTATCACCGCCACCGAAAGCGAAGCGCCCTTCGTTTTGGACGGTCTGCTCCGCCACCAATCGGGTGTCGCAATCGAAGAGCACCATGTGGACACTGGTGGTGCGACGGATCACGTCTTTGCCCTTTGTTATCTCCTAGGCTTCCGCTTTGCGCCGCGCTTGCGAAACTTCAAGGATCGCAAATTGTATCTCTTGCCCGGCATGCAGCCCCCGGCCATCATGACACCCTTCATAGGCGGCGCAATCAAGGTCGGTCACATTATCGACAACTGGCCCGAAATCCTCAGGCTGGCAACCTCCATAAAGGCTGGAACCTCCACCGCATCAGCGATCCTCAAGAGCTTGTCCGCATATCCCAGGCAAAACGGACTCGCAATTGCCTTGCGCGAACTGGGGCGATTGGAGCGAACCCTCTTTGCCCTGGAATGGATGCGTAGCCTGGAATTGCGAAAGAGAACCAGCGCGAGCCTGGCCCGAGGCGAAGCCCGAAACGCCCTCGCACGCGGGGTCTTCTTCAACCAACTCGGTGAAATGCGCGATCGTAGCTATGAGCATCAGATCCACAAAGCGTCGGGCCTCAACTTCCTGGTCGCCGCCATCATCCTGTGGAACACCAAGTATCTGGAAGCCTCAATCACTGATCTCAGGAAAAACGGCGTGGCCATCCCAAATGATATTATCAAACATATCGCGCCGCTCGGATGGGCCCACGTCGGATTGACTGGCGACTACCTATGGAACATGAACCCGCCATTCAGCCCAGATCGCCTCAGGCCACTGCGAAAAAATGATCTTCGCGAAGCCGCATGAGTTCCCCGTTAGTTCGCACGAGCCGGACTATAATGTCACTTTCATGCAGTGACCCCATCTAAAGGTAACTGAGTTCGACTATTCGAAGACGCAGGTGGTTTATGAGAACGATGGTGTGGTCATACGCTCCTGGCCCGCGATACACGGCATTGACGGTTCCGTGTCATACAGCGTGGAATGGAACGGGCTTAAGTTCGTCTATTCGGGTGACACCAACCCAAACAAGTGGTTCGTAGAAAACGCCAAAGAGGCTGATCTCGTCATCCATGAATGTTACCTAACGGTACAACAATTTATCGATATAAAGAACTACGATCCCGAACGTGCTCGTTTGGTTGCAACGGTAGTTCACACACCACCGGATGCGTGCGGCAAGCTATTTTCGGCTATCGAGCCTCGGCACGCGATTGCCTATCATACATTTGCCGATTTCGACATCGCCCCCGATACAATTGCGGCAATTCGAATGACCTATGATGGGCCGCTTACCTTGGCTCAAGATATGCTCGTCTGGAACATTTCGGCGGAGTCAGTAACCGTTCGAGAAGTTATAGGGTCAGACAATCCGTTGCCAGTTGCCCCCCCGACACCCGCCGGGCCACCTGACCCAAGTGAACGAACAGAATTGTCAGATTGGCTCAACGCAGGCCGACTCGACCTTGGCCAGGAGTAACCTGCGAGAAGCAATTCTTGCCAAACTGGGTTTGAGAAATCGGCAAAGCCCACATACTTGTGGTGAAAACCTTTTGCCGATCATTCGGCAAGGGTCCGCGTTATCTGCTCTTGGATTGTAGGGCCAGATCGCGGCGGAAGACTGGCTTGGATTTAGCCGAAGTCCGCTGGATTAAACGACCGGCCTGGGAAAATCTGCCGCCCGCCGAATGATCGCAAGCGCAAGCGCAAAGGTTTTCTGTGTGAGAGAAAGCTGCGTGGGTAACAAACCCAAAGGAATTTGGCTCACCAGGTCAGCTTCGACAATCAGACATGGATCATGAAGGCAGACACAATTGGGTTTTCTCTGCGCACTGTCTCCATGGCGGCGTGCTTTTGTAATGTTTACCTTATTGGTCTGACTCTATTTTTCAGTTTCCCAATTCACCGTATTTCACTGCGCCATCCATGAGAGTCAGAACAACTTTCGCCTTATGGATTTTGTTAGTCTCCAATTCAAAGATATTCTGATCCAAGACGATCAAGTCAGCACGCTTCCCGACTTCGAGAGTGCCGATTTTCTCATCAAGCCCAAGGAGTTTCGCGCCGTTGATTGTGTAGGAGAGTACCGCATCTTCGACGGACAATACTTCGGCGGCATTCAGGGGTTCCGTTGACGGATCCGCGCCAATGGGGCGGCGAGTGTCCGTAATCAGGGATTTTGGGACAGATGGCAGCCTGAGCTAAGAGAGGATCTGGCGCATCTGATTGGTTTGATTATGCGGCGGATTTGCGGTGAAGCAAGCGCCGGGTTTCGATTGTCTTCTGTTTGATCCTTTCTCGTTGTTTCAGAATGGTCTGGCCGCGCCCGAAGTAGACATCGGCCGGTGTGAGGTTTTGCAGGCTCTCGTGATAGCGCCGGTGGTTGTAGTGATCGACAAAGGCATCGATCTTCTGCCTGAGATCACCGGGCAGGTAGTAGTTTTCCAGCAAGATGCGGTTCTTCAAGGTCTGATGCCAGCGCTCGATCTTTCCCTGAGTTTGCGGATGGTATGGTGCCCCTCGGACATGATCGATTTCCTGATCTTCCAGCCATTCGGCAAGTTCACCAGAGATGTAGCTGGACCCGTTGTCGCTGAGCAGCCGTGGCTTGTGGAAGACGGTCGCCTGGGCACAGCTCGAAGCCTGCAAAGCCAGGTCCAGCGTATCGGTGACATCACTGGCCTTCATCGTCGTGCAGAGCTTCCAGGCGATGATATAGCGGCTGTAATCATCGAGGATGGTCGACAGATAGAACCAGCCCCAGCCGATGACCTTCAGGTAAGTGAAGTCGGTCTGCCAGAGTTGGTTCGGCCGAGTGGTTTTATCCCGGAACTCGTCAGCCGCCGATAGAACCACATAGGCCGGGCTGGTGATCAGGTCGTAAGACTTGAGGATCCGATAGACCGAAGCCTCTGACACAAAATACTTTTCCGTGTCGGTGAATTGCACGGCCAGTTCGCGCGGGGAAAGCTCACTTTCCTTCAGGGCCAGATCCTTGATTTTCTCGCGCACTGGCGTGGGAATGCGGTTCCAGACCCGTGTTGGCTTGGGACTACGATCCTCAAGCGCTTCAGGACCACCCGACAGATACTGGTCATACCAGCGATAGAAGGTGGTCTTCGGGATGCCCAGCTTTTCCAAAGTGCGCTTGGTCGGGAGATGCGAACCTTCGACGAGGCGGATGATCTCCAGCTTTTCAGATGCAGGATACCTCATTCGTCGTCGTCCCCATCCGCGATCATGCTTTTTTTGAGCAACCGCAGTTCAAGAGCCTGTTCGGCAACCACTTCCTTCAGATCGCGCGCCTCGCGGCGCAGATCTTTGACCTCGGTCGATGTCGCGGCACGCGCGGTGTCACCGGCAAGGCGTTTCTTACCAGCTTCAAGGAACTCCTTGGACCAACTGTAGTAGAGGCTCTGGGCAATGCCTTCACGGCGGCACAACTCTGCAATGCTGTCCTCGCCCTTAAGGCCGTCCAGCACAATCCTGATCTTCTCTTCCGCGGAATACTGTTTGCGGGTCGCACGGCGAATGTCCTTTACGACTTTCTCACCGTAGCTCTGCTTGGTTCCGGGTTTCTTTCTCATCTCCACTCCTTGGCGGTTACGATGAGCCAGAAACCCTCCCTTATCAAATCGACTTAAACTGTCCCATTGGCGCTGACGTCAGACAGACGCGGCCGAATGTCCACGCATCTATTGGCCGCTGGTTTCAAAATTCTGAGTGAAGCGGACTGAACTTTGGAAAGTCACAGCTGGCTCAAGGAAAGAGCCGAAGCACCGAAGTCTGACAAACGACTTCTGGTGACGATCCAGCTATTGTTCGGAGCCGTTCGCGGGGAAATGACAAAGAACCAACTCCGGGGCTTCATGAATGCCGGATGCTAACCTGTTCCTTAATTTGTGAAGCCTAATCAACCGTTTCCGCATTGTCTGTTTCTCAGAAACTGAAAAACCTGCTGGTGAATATCCTGCGTGGATGGCTCCTGCATAGCCAGACATTGATCCACGTGGTCATTGCGTCCACGCTTCAATGGCGTAGTCTCTTTTCACCCGAATTGGCGTAGTTGTCCCATGATAGACAATCATCAAAGCCTGCCCCAAGAGCCCGCCGATAGAATAACAAAACCCTTCGCACGCTTCCTAGAGATCCAAGCGGCCGCGAGTGGGCTCCTGTTCCTGGCTGTTCTGCTGGCTTTGGCGCTGGCAAACTCGCCTTGGCAAGAAGGCTTCCTGGGCTTCTGGAAGACCCCTATTGGCCTGACATTCGGTTCGTTCGATTTCACCCGCTCGCTGCGACACTGGATCAACGACGGGCTGATGACCCTCTTCTTTTTCGTGCTTTCTCTGGAGCTCAAGCGCGAGATCGTACTGGGCGAATTGCAAAACCCGCGACAGGCCGCCCTGCCGTTCGCGGGCGCTCTGGGCGGCATGGTGGTGCCGGTCGCGCTCTATCATTTGTTGATGTCCGGGCAGCCCGGGGCGCACGGCTGGGGAACCGTGATGGCAACCGATACGGCGTTCGTGATTGGGTGCCTGGCGCTTTTCGGAAGGCGGATCCCGTCCACCTTGCGTCTGTTCCTTCTTTCTCTGGCCATTTTTGACGATATCGGCGCAATTCTCGTAGTCGCCTTCGGTTACGGGGAAGCGTTGAACTGGTCGGCGCTCGGTTTGGGTCTGCTGGGAATTGGTATCGTCGCAGGCGCCTCGCGCGTCGGGATCAGAAGTGTCCCGGTTTATTTTCTGCTCGGTGCGGCAGTCTGGCTATGCATCGACGCCTCCGGCGTTCACGCGACCATCGCAGGGGTCATTCTGGGCCTTATGACGCCGACGCGCATATGGGTAAGCGATGCCCGGCTGCATGCAATCCTTGGGCGCCTACGCGCCGTTCCGGCCGGCTATCGGCAGCAGGGAGGTACCGCAACCCGCCATAACCTGCGTCAAGCAAGCAGAGCGGTCACGGAGGCACTCTCGCCAGTCGAACGGCTCGAGACAATGCTGCACCCTTGGGTCGGCTTTGCAATCATGCCGATCTTCGCGCTGGCAAATGCCGGCATCACGGTTCAGGGTGCCGATTTCGAACAACCGGTCTCCTTAGCGATAATTGTCGGCCTGGTGTTAGGAAAACCGATCGGCGTCTTCGGGTTCAGCTGGCTAGCTGTCCGATTGGGCCTGGCAGTGTTAGCGCCGGGCCTGTCGGGGCCGTTAATTCTGGCCGGCTCGTTTCTAACTGGTATCGGTTTCACGATGTCGCTGTTCATAGCGGGTTTGGCCTTCGATCCGGCGACGCTGAATGCCGCAAAGCTTGGAATTCTCTCAGGATCAGCTATTGCCGCAACGGTCGGGATCCTCATGCTGCTCCTGCTGACAATTCATGCAGCGCGCGCAAAATGCGCTACAAGTACCGCAGATCAAGACCGGATACCCTAGAATGGGAAGAATACCGGGATCACCCCGACCACGGCTGCGCCGACGATAAGATTCATCGGAACGCCGATCCTGAGGAAGTCGGAAAACCTGTAGTTCCCTGCGCCATATACCAATGTGTTGGTCTGATAGCCGACCGGAGTGGCGAAACTTGCACTTGCGCCAAACATCACAGCGACGACGAACGGCTTTGCGTCGACACCGAGTTGTTCCGCAACACCGATCGCGAGAGGTGTAACGACGACGGCAACGGCGTTGTTGGTAACCGCCTCGGTGAGCGCCGAAGACAGTATGTAGATCGCAGCGAGCGTAACAATTAGGGGCAACTCTACGAGAGTCGGCACCAATGTCTCCACGATCAGGTTGACAGCTCCTGCATTCTGCATACCGCTTCCGACGATTAGCATGGAAAAGATCAGCACAAGGACGCTGGCGTCGATGGACGCCCAGGCTTCGCCGCTGTCGATGCACCGGAGCACGAGGATGGCAGCGACCGCGACAAGGGCAAGCACGCTGATCTCGGCGAACCCGGCTGCGGCGAGCGCCACAACCGCGAAAAGCGCGAACAGAGCTAGCGGCGCTTTCCCGCGGCGGAAGGCGCGCCCCCCGGCATCTGTGATCGCGGCAAGATCGCCCGCCTCGGTCATTCGGGCAAAGCCTTCAGGCGTTCCTTCCAAAAGCAGTGTATCGGCGGGGCGCAAAAGCGCCGTCGACAGGTCGGGTCCAAGCACTTCCCCATGTCGGTGGGCGCCAAGAACACGCATGCCGTATCGGTGCCCCATGGCAAGCTGGGCAATGCGCACTCCGCGGCTTCGGCGTGAAAGCGTCACGATAGCTTCGGCGACGATCAGCTCCGAGGTGTTTTCGGCCTCTGGCCCCTGGCGCAACCCGACTTCGATCCCTTCAAGTTTCCTGAGGGTGAGCAGTTCTGATGTCGCAACCTTGGCAATGATCCTGTCGCCCGGTTCGAGTATGTGTTCACTCAATCCCTCTCTCTTGACTCCAGACCGCGCACGGATGCCGACGATTTCAACACCTCTTCGGCTGAGGGCGGCGATTTCATGAATCGTTCGACCAATATTCGGGTAGTCCTCTTGCGGGCGTACCTCGGTCAAAAAAGTCGCTTTATCGTCGCCGCCCTGTTCCGCAATATCCTTTCGGTCCGGCAGTAGGACAGGTCCAAGCAGGAGGAGCGCCACACCGCCTGTGGCCGCGGCCACCAGACCGACCGGTGTGATCTCGAAAATTGAAAACGGTTCCAAGCCAGACGCCTGGGAAACGCCGTCCACCAGAAGGTTGGTCGACGTGCCGATTAGAGTACACGTCCCGCCCAGGACGGACATGTAGGAAAGCGGAATCAACAGGCGTGTCGCGGCAAAGCCCAGGCTCTGCGCCAAACGAATGGCCACCGGTATGAGGACGATGACGACCGGCGTGTTGTTAATCAGACCCGAGGCGACTAGCGTCGCGATGAGAAACGCCGCTATACCGGCGACCGGGCGCTTGCTCCCTGCGGCGACAACCTTGTTCGCAAGTGCGTCGAGAAACCCGGTTCGGACCAGCGCGCCGCTGATTACGAACATCGCGGCGATCGTTATGGGTGCAGGGTTCGAAAACACTGCCAGAACTTCATTCGTGGGGACAAACCCCAATACGACAAACAGCGCGGCGGCCCCCGCAGCGGTTACGTCCGGTTCGAAGCGCTCGGAAAGAAATGCTGCGAACAGAAGGACGACAACTGCGAGCGCAAGATAGGGTTCATAGTCGGCGATGAGATCAATCAGTCCGCCCTCCTTCATTCATACCTTTGCTGCTGACGATATGGCGGTCACAGCATCCACCTTCCTGACTAGAGCGACAACTGAATAATCAGCCCAATTGTCCCGACAATACTGGCTCAGAAAGAAACCCTACTGGCACAGATGTGGCCGTCCGTGGAGCAACAAATGTCCTAATGAGGTGCTCCCAGTTTCCTATCCAACGCACCAATTCACTGACCAGTGGCAATATTACGCAAGGCTCAGGTGGGAAGTGCCCGGGCCTCTGCAAACGACAGCAATCTGCGGCTTTTCTCATCCCAAAGGTGCAGTCGCGCGCAGCGGAAGCTTTCCCAAAGCGTAATGCGTCTGGTCTGTGCCAGGACGTCGTGATCCTTGACTACGTCGTGTAAACGGTAAAACGGGATGCGGCTGGCCAGGTGATGCACATGGTGGACTCCGATGTTCCCGGTGATCCAGCGCAGGATGCCGGGCAGAGCGTAGTGCGAACTGCCGTGAAGGGACGCGTCCCGGATGTTCCAGTCTTCCTCGTGCCGCCAGCTGGTTTCCTCAAACTGATGCTGCACGTAGAAAAACCACATGCCGGCTATTGCGGCCAGAAGCATCGTCGGCAGGAAGACGAACAGCATTACCTCCCAACCGCCCAGCAAGACAATCACTGTCAGAGTGAGGCCTATGGCAGCGTTTGTCGCCATCGCACTCAACCAGTAGCGCCAGCCGGACCGCATCAGGTGTACTGGCAGCCGGTTGTGCAGGAAGAACGTGTAGAACGGCACCACCCCGAACAGGAAAACCGGATGGCGTAACAGGCGGTAAAGCGTACGGCCCGGCCATCCCTTCCCGCGGTACTCCCTGACTGTCAGCACCGGCAGGTCTCCGATGCCCCGCCGGTCCAGGTTTCCGCTCGTGGCGTGGTGGATCGCGTGGGTCTTGCGCCAGACGTCGTAGGGTGTCAGCGTGATAACGCCGATCACGCGACCGATCCAATCGCACAGACGCCGGTCGCGGAACAGGGAACCATGCCCGCAGTCGTGCTGGATTATGAACAGCCGGAGCAGGAAGGCTGCATTCGCCAACGCGAGAGCCAGTGCCAACGCGGTGCTGATCGAGAGCACCCACCAGGCAACCGCCCATATTGCCACGAAAGGCGCGAGCGTGACCGTCAGTTCGAAAATACTGCGAGAGGGGATTGGCTGCCGGTACTTCATCAGGGTTCGTGTCCAGTCTGATGCGGTCAGCCGCGCCTCTTCCTGTCTTGGACCGGTTACACCGGAGGGGTATCCCGCGCTGGGTGCCCCGCCCGTGACGGGCAAGGGTCCTGGCTGGACCCGCGCTTGCCGCGCGGTCGAGGCAGATCCGGCAGTCTGCATGTCGGTTTGGATGCTACCGTCTTGGTGGCCCATGCTACCCGGCATGTCCTGCTGGTCGGGCTGTTGGCCCCGTGCGTTATTCGAGTTGGACGAAAACGGCATGGGCGATATCTATCTCGCTGAAATTATGTGTCATCCCGGCGGCCTCCGAACGGAGTTCCCGCTAGCAATGATCCGGTTGATGAGAACCGCCACGGACCGATGCGCCTCTATCTCTCCATCAGTTACAGCCGCGGTTTCATGCGTCTTTGCAGCATCGCGAAGGATACCCATGATCTCACGTTCTGCGAGAAGCTTGTGATCGTTCATCGCCAGCAGCATCGACTCGCAGATTGCGAGGGCCGCCATTCCCGAGAAGTCCTGTTCGCTACGCATTTTGTGACTTCCTTCCAGGTAACGGTTAAAGTAACGCGCGACCGGGCGGCCTCGCTTATCACAAGCATCTTCGCAGAAAAAAGGCTATGTTGGGCTAACCGAAAGCAGTCTCTGCACGATTGCGCCTGGAGCTTTTCCGGCTTGTGAGGCCCCGATGACGGATATCTTTGAAAACCCGCTGACACGGAAGCTGCAAGTTTTCGTCGCCTTGTCTGACGATGAATTGGACGTTTTGAAGCGTTTGCATCTGCGCCGCCGTTCCTTCACCGCGGGGCGTGATCTTGTGCATCAGGGGCAGTCGGATCAGGCCGCTTACATTCTGGCCGCTGGTTGGGTGTGTTCCTACAAGCTTCAGCCGGATGGAACCCGACAGATCGTAGACTTCCAGATACCAGGGGATTTTCTTGGATTGCGCAGCGTCCTTCTGCGCACCTCCGACCACAGTTTCGAACCGGTCACGGACATTCAGGCGGTGGAGGTTCTGGGGGGCGACCTTCTGGAAGCATTCGAGAAAACGCCTCGCCTGGCGGCAGCCGTTCTCTGGGCAGCATCACGGGACGAAGCCATGGTCGTCGAACACCTCGTTGGGGTTGGCCGACGCGCCGCAGATTCGCGCATGGCGCATTTCTTCTTGGAGCTGGCGGAACGGCTGAGGTTGGTCGGAATGGGGAGCAAGAAAGGATTTGCTTGCCCTTTGACGCAGTACCATCTTGCTGATGCACTCGGCTTAAGCGCCATCCATGTGAACCGTGTTTTGAGGCAGCTTCGCGAAAAACGGCTGCTGACCTTTCAGGACGGCCGCGTGACGTTCGACGACTATGACGGATTGGTGGCCATTTCAGGTTTCGATACGGCGTATCTGGATCAGACCGGCCCACTTTTGAAATGAAGGAGGCCGCCCTTCGCTAAACTTGGGCGGCCTGATTTTCTTCTAAGACGAGATAAGTCAGTAATAAGACGAGATAAGTCAGATAATCTCTTCTGCAGCCGCGTTGAGTTCCCTGTCCGTCTCGTCGTAGTTATTCGCCTCGTGCGCTTTCTCGGCAGCCTGGTAGTGTTCCAGCGCCCGATCCTTTCTGGGACCGGCAGGTGCTTTGTCACAAGCTGCTTTGACCGAGGTCATCTTCTCGGTGACATTGGTTTGTTCAGGCGTCATTAGAATGTCCTTTCCTGGACATTCCGAGAATAGGAAACGCTGGGCAATGCGGCTCGTTTCAAGAACCGCACGCTTCACGCGCTTCTATTTTGCTCGGAAATGAGTGCCGCCGGAGATTCGGCAGGCACGAAGCCATGTACTCATCTTCTCCGCCCCGCAATACTGACGCAGGTTAGCTTGGGATAAAGCCACACCGCGTGGGTAATGATCTGAGGGGGAAATCGGTGACGCTTGTAGCTGATGGATGTTGAATTCATCGATGTCACCTACGTCCAAATCATATCATCGGCAACCGAACGACGGTTAACGTGACGACACCGTTCAGACCTACCGGATTTTCATAATTTCTTGGGGTCAGACTTGACCTGTTCCGGGCCGATGAAGGCAGGTTTGAGTTTGGGTTCGACTTCTGAGTCTTCAGCAGCCTTCGAATTCAGCAACGCTGCCGCTCTGATCGTCAGATCCTTGAAAGACATGCTTTTTCCTTTGATTGCCAACAAGTATTTCGAACTCGCGATGGAACATAAAATTCACTTGTGGCTAGTGCACATATAGGTGTTGGAGACCCGATTTACTATGGGCTACCAAGAGATCGGTTCCTCTATCGTGATTTGATGCTGCCTCAATTTGAGCTCATCGGCCTATATCACCGTTGGATGCACACGATCCGGTTCTATCACAGCTCCGTTCCAAGTTGTTTCACTGACAAAGACCTTTTCGACATCGGTCGCGTTCATCGCCCTCATGAGCGCACCGTAGTTCAACTGACACCTGATTTCGGCCCCAACCTGCAAAGCGCATTTGGAGGTTTCAGTGACAGTGTGATCACTCGTCGCGCCGACAAATGTGATGTCCGTAGGAAAGCTCAGCCCGCCAACATTCGTGTCCTGCAGCCCGACAGCAAGAACCGAACGGGACTTGCTGGAACTATCCTGCACAAGACGCAACGCCAAAAGAGCCGGATCAATCAGACGCAAGGGAAAGGGCCTTGTCTTGAACTTTGTTTCGATCACCTCGACCACAAGAGTGAACGCATCTGTATGAAGCCCATCTATCTGCTCGCCGGAAACGGGATCGGTGCCCAACAGGATCGCCTCGCCCAGGCGCAGTTCGTTGATACGCCCCTTTGTCGGTAGATCCAAAGCCCAAGGTAAATTGGCGGAACTGCCTCCTGATACGGTCTCAAGAAATGGGCCGCAAGCGCCCTCGATTTCGTATGCGAGCGTCGTTACGACATCCATTGCATCAGCGTTCGGAGCAATGTTGCCCAGGCAGGCGAAGTTGGCACCAATACCTTTGAGAGCTACGCCAGGCATCTTCATCACCAATGTCGCGATACGCTCAAGATCTTCTGGCATTATCCCATCGCGCATATCTCCCATCTCAATCATCAAGATAACGCCATGCACCTCGCCATTGCGTAGCGCGACTGCGGAAAGTTCCGCGATAACGTCTATCTCTGTATTGTAACTGGTTTCACAGGTCTCGATGATTTGATCGATTTCGCTCAGCATAGGAGAGCGGATCATGGATATTGGGCAGATGATGCCGGCGCAACGCATGCGCTTTACGTTCGCGACCCGGGCATCGGCCAACTGGGAAACGCCGCTTTCTAGCATGGCATGGGCGACGGCTGGGTCACCGCAAACAGCCTTTGTCACGCCTGTCACACTGATCCCGTGCGAAGCAAGACGGTCCACCAGAAAGCGCGTATTCTGGCGGATCTTGCACAAGTCGATTTCGATCCGCGGCGTCGTCATTCGGCAACCACACGCGGCAATGGCCGCAATTGGGGATAGGCAGAAAGAACCAACTCTGCCAAGTGCGCCGCTGGTCGGAGCAGAGCGTCAGTCACTGGGAGACAGAAGTTGCGTGAAAAGCCCCTGATGGCTGTTTCCACCTCGGTGTTCGTCATTCCTTCATGATTGAGCGTGACACCAATCACTTTCGTTTTGGCGAAAGCTTCGATAAGTTTTATCTCGACGCGCGGATCGGGCATCGGCATGTTGGGAAAATCGCAACGGTGGGTCCGTTTGGGGGCGTGTTGCAGAATGACGGCGTGTGGCTGGCTACCGCGAAGAATGAATGCTGATGTGCAGAAAGCCGGATGGCTGAGCGCGCCTTGGCCTTCAATTAGGATGACATCTGGTTGTTCCTTTTCGGATGCCGCAACAATGACACGCTCAAGCTCGCCACAGCAGAACTGAGGCGGCACTGCATCCAAGGCAATACCATACTTGGCTCCCTGCATCACGCCGGTCTGACCGGTTCCGACCAAAACCGTCTTGATCCCCCGTTCATTCAGGGCATTCGCCAGCAAAGTTGCCGTGGTCCGCTTTCCGATTGCGCAATCAGTGCCCAACACAGCGATACGGATCGCTTCAACATCTGCAACGCAGCCGTCAAACAGACGCATGTTCTTGCTAGGTTGCGGCTTCCGAATGTCCCGAATGGTAACACATCCAAACTGGGCGGCTGAGCCAATTTCGAGATCGTCGCCGAGATATTCGTGTAGCCCACTGACGATATTCATGCCTGACGAAATCGCGTCCAGAACAACGCCTCTGTCTGCCGTGGACAATGTACCACTGGACGGTGCCATTCCATAGATCAGAGTGTCTGGGGCTACCGCTTCGTGAGCGATGGCCGCGCTAAGATCGCCATGCACTGGAATGCCGTTGTCGATACCATCGAGAACCTCGCCGCTGTCACGCCCTTCTAGAGTGCTGTCAATTACTGACAGAACACGAAAGACCTGCGAAAACCGGACTAGACCGTTTGCAGTCTTGCCGTCAGTCTTGCCGAAATTCCCTTCACAATAGACGGTGGCGGTTGGAGCGTCATAAGAGATTATCTTAGGAGGGTTATCTGGACAAATTGAGAGATCCATCGGCGGCGCCTGTGCTGCTCTTGCGACCGGTCTCTTCATTTGCGCTAAATGATCTTCCGTTTTCATGTCTGTTCCTTTCTATGTCGAGCCAAACCCGGGACAATGAAGCCACCAGGGTCAACGAAGTGACGCCTGATTTGGGATCAGCAGGCTTCGCGTTAGTTGTTCAGAACGCAAACGCCCTTTGATCGCTGGAAATTTCGGTGGCACTCCCAGCGGTTTCCGGCCCTGTCCAAGTGGGCGTTGGCCGGTAAGTCTATGAAAACGCATCCACTGGCAGTTTCCGCATACCCGCGGTCACATTTCCAACCTTGTCCATGGGAGGCATCGTCAAAGTAAGCGTTCTCGGGAACAATAACCGGTTCACAAGCGCCAACTCGCTGGAAGTACCCGCGCTCGCATGTCCAGGGTTGCCCATAAGACGATCCATTCAGAAAGGCATTGGCTGGTACCATGATTGGGGCACATATCTCACCTTCGGCCCGATAGCCCCGATTGCAAACCCAAACATCACCATAAGACTCGCCCGACAGGTACCCGTTGTCAGGTACTGCAACTTCCAGGCAAGTCTCGTCAATTTTCACGTAGCCGCGCAGGCACCGCCAACTTTTTCCTGAAGAGGCGAGATATCCGCCTTCGGGTACGGGTACTTCGACACAAGCCAGGCCATTTTCTTCTAGAAATCCATGCAAACAATCCCAGCCCCTGCCATAGGTCCTGTTTGTTGCGTAAGCATTCTGAGGGACTATAATGGCGACGCAAAGGTCGTCTTCGACCCGGTAGGATCGGTCGCATTCCCATCCGTCCCCGTAACTCCTGGAGTGTGCATTCTCAGGCATGAGGGCGTCTGCAGATTGTGCGAACACAGGGAATGCGAATGACGCGAAGATACCAGCCAGAATGTACATTCTTACCGAAAGCCGTTCTGACGGTTTCTTTTTGGGCAATTTTCTAGGTGTCATAACTGGCTCCCTTCTGACCTAATGGCATCGGCTTTTATTCTTGGGTTTCAGTTGCCCTGTTAAGGTCGTGTTGGGTGCGCCACGACTCAGGCCGTTCGTCTCGTAGTGGTGGCACGTCTTCGTTCTCGATAGTTTGGATAGGGTGTCCCGTCAGTTCCGCTGATTGAACGGCCATCGTCATCACAAAAGACAGCTTCTGCAGCGCCTTTTCAGCCAACGGTTTTGGTGTGGCATGTTTCATCCCTTTTCCACCGTGTTTTCCGCGCGTTCCGGCGGCTTGTCGACGTCAAGGCCGGCAAGACAAGCTTGAGCGATGTCACGGTCCGGAACATCCGTGCCCGGAATGGTTGCCCAGCCTGTCTCCATGACGGCATCGCGGCGTTTGTAGGTTGTGGCTTTTCGAATAGTGTCAATATGTGCAACCCGATCCGGATCCACGCGTGCCATATCGAGGCAGACCGGCACCATCGCCGCTATGACTTGGTTTCGAGCCATCGCCGTCGCTCTGGTATCTGCGGTTCCGCCAGTCACCCAACCGCCCCATGAAAATCCAACCACACCGACAAAGACCGCACCGATCACGGCCCCATAGATGCTAGGTTTCAGCCATTCAGGAGTGTTCATTTCGAATCCTCCAGCGGAGAAAGCGCCGCCTCGCTATCATTTTTTAGTCTGGGTCAATGCGCCGGTCCCGGCACAGCGCCGTTTCTAGGTCTTTCTCGGTGATTGGACGCTGTTCGGTGCGACCAATCTGGCTCCCTTTCCCATGGACGACCAAGTAGGTCGCAGTCCGGCGAAAGGCCTCAAAGCTGAGGCTTTGCAAAAGCTCTTCTTCGACGACGATTTCATATTCGCCTGCGGCCAGCTCGTCCGAGTAGCCCGGCAATACAAACGCATTGGCAAAAGTCACCATCGATCTCGACGATCGTGTGCTCATCCCCGACCTCCAGACTGTCTGCGGGTCTTTCCCGCGCCATTGTCACTCACCACCAGATTCCAGGGGCTACATGGTCGAACGAACTCCCTCCTTGTATCTCATGATCATTCGACGGGTGCTGACGCATGTTAGTCTCGGCTACCGGAATGCAATCTACCGAAGGCCCCTGGACCGCCAACTGGACTGACCTGTGTAAGGGCACCGCGACGAGCGATCGCGTAAAATTGGTTAAATCTGAAAATGCTCCACCTGTGTGCGTCCAGAACTTCGTTTTGCCCGGTGCGTACTGGTCAAGAGCTGACCGTCAATAAAAGAGGAGAATAAAGATGGCTGAAAACAAAGCACTGGGTACTCGCCCACCTGAATTCGAACGCTTTCTCTATGCACCTGTCGGCGAAGACCGGAACGGATATGTCGTGACGGTTCTCTCGGCGCTTGCACGTCTTGGCCTCGATCCCTGGAACGAAACCGCCGAACTCGTGAAGTTGCGGCGGGAAGAAGCCTGCGCGCGGCTTGAGATCCTCCTTTCGAAATTCAGGGACGTTCCCGAGCTAAAGCAGGACCACAATGCCGTCGCGCAGGAATTGAGCCTGTTGCTTCCGGAAAGCCCACGAGTAACTCCTCTGACGCGGGTGAGCTCGACAGTTGCCAATGGTCGCTTGGTGTCCAGCGGTGCAATCTGGACGATACTCGCGATCGTCTTCGTCCTGATACAAATGCTGTTCATCAATTCGCCAGGATCAGACGAATGACCTCTGCCCATCAAGCGCCCGTGGACCACCGGCGATCGATTGAGAGACCTGAGGTCACGTCGGCGATCGAAGACGCGTTCCTTTGGAGCCTTGAGGAGAGGTTCTGGACTAGTGGTCTAGATAGCGCGCGCGCGACGACTGCACAGAACGCCGTCATGATCTTTCCCTTTCCGCCCGGCATCCTTCAAGGCGAACAGGTCTGGGACCACTTGCAACGGAATACAGGCTGGCGATCTGTTGTGATGACCGACCGCAATACGACGCTTCGCGGCAGCATTGCAATGCTCGCGTATCGCGTTTCGGCCGAGAAGGCCGGCGTGCCGATCTATGAGGCACTCTGCGCGTCCACATATTTGCAAGATGAGGACAATTGGCTTAGGATTTCGCACCAGCAAACACCCGTGATCCCGACTGAATTGCTCACCAAATTCGTTTGGTCCTGATCCGTCCAATCCGCGGGCTGAAACAAGGTTTGCAGATCGGCGACAGTTGATAGAGATGAAGAAAATAACTGCTGGTACGACCTGTGCAGGTTTTAAATGCCTTGTCATGTTCGAGCACCGGCGCAGTGCAATCTGTGGGCGTCGATCTCGCAGATTTCGGGCATGTCCTCCTCCTTTCCTGAAGGAGTGTGTTTGCATCGGGTCCAAAGCACCAGCCACTGCGCATTGTGAAAGGAAAAACCAATATGTTGATACTCGATTTCCTTTCGGTCTTTCTGATAGCTGCCCAAATATTGGCTTTGTACCTAATCGCCTCAGATTTGATGATGAACAACACGCCGGTCGTCATTGTCTTAATCCCGGTGGCCATTCGATTGGCGCGAAGCCTCATTTTTTGCCGCAACACGCCTGCTGATCCCGCAATCATACATGGCGGTTCTTGGAGGAACTTGCACACTTATCGGGAATACAACCAATTTGCTGGTTGATGGTGTGCCGCAGGCATCGGGAATCGAGCCCCTTTCAATTTTCGAAATTATTCCGGTCGGTTTGGTTGCGGCAGCCACGGGCGGTTTGGCATTACTCATGCTCGGGCCTTTTCTTTTGCCCGATCGCGGGGATATTGCACGACTGGGCGCAGACAATGAAACAGCCTTCTTCACAGAGCTTCGTCCGTGGGAGGATTATCTGGGCGTGGGTCAGCGCATGGGCGGAATTTTTGACCTGAACCGGCGAGGCATGGAGATCATTGGTGTCCGGTCGCGATCCGGGGTAAAGCGCGATCGCCTGAATGAGCACGTTCTCGAGCCAAGTGACAAGATCATTGCCAAGGTGACGACATCGGAACTCCTCACCCTCCGTAGGATCGAAAGTAGCGAAGTTAGTTTGCGTCAAGGACCAGTCCCCGAGACCGTCACCGACCTGATAGTCGCTGAGGCTATCGTTACCCTTTCCCGTCGAAGTCGTGGTGTGCGAATTTGCCCAGCTCGCTATGGCATGCGCGTCATTGGCGCCCACCGGCACGGGGAAACAATTGGACCTGACTTGTCAACGGCACTCCTGCGTCCGGCTGATACGCTGCTTTTGGAGGGAACACTTGAAGGCTTTGCGCAGATGACCGAGGCTGGCGATCTCGCAGCGATCACGGATGCCGGAGGCCGCGCTTTCCGCCGCGAGAAAGCGCCGCTCGCTCTCCTGGCGCGGTGTGTGGTCGTGGTCCTTGCAGCCGCTAGGATAGCCGAGGTCAGTGTGCTTGCTCTCATCGCCATTGCGACCATCCTCGTATTGCGGTGCATCGACAGCAACGAGGCCTGGAGTTCCATCGACGCAGGTGTTCTTGTCCTGATCTTCTCAATGTTGATTGTGGGGATAGGTCTTCAAAACTCTGGGGCCGTTGGCCTGATCGTCAAAAGCGTAACCCCGGCACTAGACGGAATGCCTCCAATTGTAACGCTTGCTGCGGTCTACCTATTGTCCTTGGTGCTGACCGAAGCAGTCACCAATAACGCTGTTGCCGTCGTGGTGACCTCGTTCGCAATCGGCCCTGCCGAATAGTACGGCATTGACCTGCGGCCCTTTGTTGTTGCGGTGATACTTGGGGCGAGTACAAACTTTGCTACGCCTGTTGGCTACCAGACTAATACCTTGGTATATTGTTTCAATGTCGTCGCCTTTTTGGACCTTCAGGCGCTTTGTCCCAAGCGGCCTTGACGGAGGCCATGTGCTTGACGGTGTGGTTTTCCAGACTCTGGTCTTCATCATTCATTGGAATGTCCTTTCCTGGACGGTCCGAGAATAAGAAGCACGAGACTCATACAGCC
>NZ_JBXWOM010000015.1:0-81374 GCF_059610905.1 Ruegeria sp. CDSC002 | reverse complement strand
AATTGCATTGCTTACAGTGATGGCGCGACAGCTGGTATCGAGTTCCTTGGCGACGAAGGCGCATTGTGAGCAGTCTGCTGCGTAGCCGATAACGGCTGCGCAGCACTGGCTCGCTCTTCAGAAAACTCGGCTTGGCCTGTCGGATACGCCTTTCAAAGCGTAGCGTGGGCATCCGGCTCGGATCATCGGATGCCCGAAAAAACCGACTAGGAATTTCGCAAAAAAAGCGCGACCACTACGAGACGGAGTCCTCCATGAGTGCTAGATTAGTCCTTCTGCTTGCTGCGGTCGGCCTCGTGCCAATTGCGTTATCATATGGCCTGATGCCGGGCAGTTCGATCCCAGTTTTGCTGGGATTTCCGGTGGAAGGGACGAACCAAACCCACGTGTTCCGAGCGATTATGGGTCTTTATCTGGCAAACGCGTTGTTCTGGTTGGTGGCCGCTTCGAAACCAGAATTACAGCGCCCTGCGCTGTGGGTTCTATTTTTGTTTATGTCAGGACTAGCCGTTGGACGCATACTAAGCATTCTTATTGATGGAGTTCCGAACGGGATACTTCTCTTTTACCTTGCGGCCGAGGTAGCTTTTGTGGCTCTGGCGGCGGTTTCCCTGAAAAAAGTACGGTGAAATAGGAAGTGGTAAAATGGTGAGGTTTGACTTTGTTTTCTCGATGATTGCAACTCTATCAGTTTCGACATCCGCTTTTGCACAATCTTCATCTGCCCAGACTGCGGTGGACGAAAACTTCTTAAGGCTTGAGACTGCCGTTGCCGAAGCGGGAACTACTCCAATCGCATCGATAGATCACGCGCGCCTGGCCAAAGCCGAAGGCGTAGAAATGCCAGCATCTCGCGTGCTCATTTTCTCTGATCCAGAGATAAACACACCAATTCTGGAAGAGAACGTGCGTGCAGGGCTGGACCTTCCTTTTCGAGTTCTTTCATTCGATCAGGATGGCCGTCCGCAGATCGCATACACAGACTCTCAGTTTCTCAAAGTTCGGCATGATCTAGGTAACACCCAAGCGTTGAATGCATTTGAGAACAAGTTGCTCGAAGTCCTGAACGACTTGGATGCAGCACCGGCGCCGACCAAAGGATTAATTGCGAACTATGGCATCATCGAATTGCGATCTGAGCTCAGTGTGTCCAAGGCAGTGGAACGTCTCAGGACAGCTGTGATGGGACAGGACGATACAGTCTGGTTTGCCGAAATCGATTTTACGACCGAAGCGTCCCAGCTGGGGGTGGAGCTGCCAGAGGCGGTACTTTTACTGTTCGGCGGACCAGCACCCGGTGGCGTGGCAATGGCGGGCTTTCCCGCAATTGGTTTGGATGCCTTTTGCCAAAAACTATTGGTTTACGCGTATCAAGAAGGCGGCTCCGTAGTCATTTTCAATGACATCGCTGCCATGGCAGAGTTGCACTACGGTTCCTCAGCCGAACCTCATCACGGCTTGAACAAACGGCTTACCGAAACGTTTCGTTCCGCAATTGAGTAGCCGCTAGTTGGAAGCCACAATTTTCTGAATTGCTATATTCCGTATTTGGCTGCCCATTCTGAGCTGGGTACAGACCATCGCAACACTTAACCCATAACGGCAGTTTGCGGGCAATGTCGCCCTGGGCCCAAGCATATAGTTTTCATTCCAAAACAACGCAGCACGGTCTTGACCATACTCAGTTGCACATTTAGCCAAAAATGATCTGCCCGCTGGGACGACCCGGCCCAACAAGGGCGTTTCTTCAGGACGACCTGACAAATTGGAGGTCGAACATGACGACTAAAACCAAACAAGCTAGGAAACTGATTGAGGGTAGACCTGCCCTAATCGTAATCGACATTCAAAAGAGCACCTTTATTGATAATAGCGAAGTACGCTCCATCGACAACATGCCGGGCTACAAAGAGCGCATGATCGCTGCACGTGATTTGGTTGATGCCGCACATGATTACAATGTGCCAGTCATTTTCATCCAAGAAATCCATCGTCCCGATAGGATAGACTTCGGCCGTGAACTAGATGGTGACGAAGACATACACTGTCTCGAAGGCGATCCAAGAACGGAGGTTGCAAAAGATGAGATGGGATACCGCAAAGGTGACTACATCGTCCCGAAGCGACGGTATTCTGCATTTTTTGGAACCGATTTCGAAATCCTGCTACGAGGTTTAAAGGTAGACACACTTTTATTGTGCGGCGGTTTGACGGATGTTTGTGTGCACTACACATTCGTCGATGGCCACCAATCAGACTACTTCTGCCGCGTTGTAGAGGACTGCGTTGGCGGGTCATCTGTCCAAGCCCATGAAGCTGCTCTCAAAGCAATGGAGTATCTACAAACCGGCGCTGTTCAGAGCCGAAAAGCAGTGATCAATGCGATCACCTCGCTCTAAATTGCAATCGAACTGTTAGTAGCAGTTTGGGCGCACAGTTATTTAGGGTGCAGAAACGGGTGGAGATTCTTGTTGCTTGATCGCCTTGGACTTGCCCACTTGATACAGAAGATACCGACACTTTCAGTGCAAGCCTTTGAGTTTGCGACGATGGCCCTTCAAAACCTCGCTTGCATCGCAATCCAGCCGTCGGCGCGTATTATGCGAATATGACAAGAGATATTGAATCTAACGCTCAGACAATTGCTGATGCCCTGACCTCTGCCCAGCAGATACCTAAACTGTCTTCAGAGGCAGGACAGCTATCGCTGGATGACGCATATTCGATTGCACGTCGCGTCCGAAAGCTTCAGGGCAAAAAGAGAGTCGGCAGAAAAGTCGGCTTCACGAACCGCACGATTTGGCCTGTTTACGGTGTGGATCAATCCATTTGGGGAGAGGTTCACGCAGATGGGCTGTTTTCGACTGATCAGCCGGTAAACTTGCAAGGTATTCAGAACCGAGGATTGAACCAGAAATCGTACTAGGCCTTGGCTATGCGCCAACGGCTGAAATGAACAATAAGCAGTTGGCAGATTGCGTGGAGAGGGTCGCTCCAGATTTGAAATCGTGCAATCGATTTATCCCGACTGGAAATTCTCGGTCGAAGATTCAATCGCAGCACAAGGATTGCACGGCTGCGTTGTTCTTGGCGACAAAATCGCGGCGACGCATGATGTTTTGATCGGCTTCTATCCTTTCTAGGTGAAGGAGAAGACATGAGTGATAAGATCGAAGGCGGCTGCAAATGTGGGCTGGTGCGATATTCTGGATTTCGCTCTGACCTTCCGATGTTTCGATGTCACTGCCGAGATTGCCAGCAGCTCACCGGCTCGGGACCTTCAGAGATGGTGCCCCTTGTGGCCAAATCTGTTTCGATTGGCGATGCGCTAAAAACATTTGAAATGGCAGGAGGATCAGGGCTGTCGACCTTTAGCGGGTTTTACCCGAACTGTGGCTCACCGCTGATCCGTAGAAGTGAACGGATGAGTGACTGCATCTACGTCCATGCGGCATCAATGGACGATCCCTCCAAGTATCATCCGGTGAAATCGATCTACAGCGAAGCAGCTCAGGCTTGGGACGAAGCAGTGATAACAACTGAAGGGGCAGGCACAAAGTAACCTCGAATGTCTTTGTTTACTTCCGCCTGAACGCGCGTTGCCAAATCCGCACGTATTGCATCACGCCGTTCTTTCGGCTGACGCTTGAGGAGCGATGCCGCACGCACTGCACCCCCATCAAAAACATCAAAAAGCATCATAGGATCTGAAACGCACAATTCGCTTGCAACATCGATAAGCCGCACATTGCGGAAACCTGCTCCTTCGACCAACGGTTTGGCAATTCCGCTGTCTGCGAGCATGTGCGCATCCGGGCCCGCAGGCAGAGAGATAGATGGGTCGGCCAGACGTTCAACAACATCGAACAGCCAGCCAAACGCGCCATATGATCCTTTGCCACGCCAAATCGAGAAGGCAACTCTACCCCCCGGTTTCAGCACTCTGTTCACTTCTCTCAGGCCGCGTTCGGGGTCTGGAAAATGTGGGACGCCGAACCCGATTGTGACCGCATCAAAGGTGTGATCTGGAAACTCCATTGCCATTGCATCACCCTGTACGAACCGCGCTTTTGGCACAGCTGATTGGGCAAGCTCAATCATTGGTTCAGAGAAATCCAAACCCGTTACACCCGAGCCGCGGACCACAAGCTCTGCTGCTACAACACCATGTCCGGTGCACAGATCAAGAACTTTGCAATTCGGCCCAGCAGCGACTTCATTTGCAAGCTTTCTGGCAACCAGGCGCGTCGCCATTTCAAAGCCGTCGGCATACCCTTTAGCAATAGACGGATCCGCCCATCCTTGGCGTTCCATTATCTCAAAGTCTGCTGTATCAGTCACTTCAGCCCCCTAAAGCTCCAAAATGTGACAAGAATACACTCAAGCAAGGCTCGGGCCAGATGTGTTTTTCAAACTTTGTCAGGATCGATCCGGATATTCGCCATGTAATCGCGAGCGCCTGATCTTAACCAAAGGACGAGACTTGAAAGCGGTTGTGATAAGTAGCGGATGGATTCAATCTCAATAATGGGATTGCAGTTTCTGGAGTGACCCGATGGATATAGTTCGACTTTCCGAACGCCTCATGGGTATGAAAGACGAGGTTTGGCTGCGGCATACAAACCCTTGGTCGGTCTGGGCCCGCGTACTGACACCGCTGCCCCTTTTGGCGCTGGCGATTTGGAGTCGGGCTTGGATTGGTGGTTGGGCATGGGTTGCCGTCGGCGTGGTTTTGGTCTGGGTCTGGATCAATCCGCGTGCGTTTTCCCGACCTAAGACCTTCGAGAGCTGGTCAGCCCAAGGAGTATTGGGCGAGCGTGTCTGGCTGCGACACCGAGACAAGATTGCGGCTCATCATATACGAGTGGCCAAAGCACTGGCCTATGTCAGCGGATTAGGTCTTCTGCCGTTTGCATACGGCCTTTGGCTATTCGACTTGGGGTACACATGCCTCGGCATGGTTGTGATCTCCGGTGGAAAGATGTGGTTTGTTGACCGAATGGCGTGGATCTGGAGCGACTTTTTGCGTGATGGTGGGGTGCTGGAAGACCTGGCGGCTGGGACGTAGGCCCAATCGCTTATCCTTCCACGCCAGCCCCCAAGTCTTGCTCCCCGGGCAGGCTCCTACCTTTCAGCAAAAGACTAACCGGAATCGTGGGTCAATTGGATCGCCTGAATCAAAGAAGCGTTGCCACCATCGTGCAATCAAGCTTTAGGTTTCAGCGGGTCAGAGGCGCACTCATTATCTTCTTTCTCTCGATGTCCAACTCGTCGATTCCTGCATCTCTAAGCAGTCGATGCGTCAGGTGGACCGGGTCGCGACCTTTTTGTATCGACGGCTTGAGAAAGCCCAGAAGCCATCCCATCAAATCAAATCGGCCAAAGTGCTTTGGAGCTGCCTTAGTTTCGTGAATCTCAAACTCGTTTTTATCAATGGGTTTCATAGTCGCCTCCAGAAATTGTCTTTCCTCGACCATGCAACGCTGCGACCTTCGCCCTCAAACGTTGATACTTGACACCTATTGTTCTAAAAAGTCACAAAGGGTCGTGCCGAGACTTTTACCCCCTCTAAACGCTTTGCGCGCCTTTGAAGCGGCGGGTCGATTGGGCAGTTTCACTAAGGCCGCCGCAGAGTTGGGCGTCTCCCATTCCGCGATTTCCCGGCATGTAAGAGGGCTTGAGGCGCGTCTGAACGTTCATCTCTTCCGCACCCAGAACAGCGGTGTAGCACTGACCGATCAAGGTCGAACATACTTGACCGAGATTACGCCGGCCTTCGACCGGATCGCTCTGGCAACGGAAGTGCTTTCGGTCCCCCCCAAAGGCACGGTGACGCTGACGACAGAAACCACCGTTGCCCAGAAATGGCTAATCCCACGGCTTGCAAGCCTTAAGGCCTGTCACCCCGAAATTGATCTGAAACTGTCCGTAACTACTAAGGTCATGGATATTGAGGCCCATGATTTCGACATTGGGGTGAGATATTTGAGAACCGGATCGGTTGATGGATACCATCTGCTGTTTCAATCTGAAGTTCGGGCTTATGCGGCACCCGGCTTTGCGCCGATTTCAGATGGCAAATTGGATATTGAGGCGCTTGCTCGCGGCCCTTTGATTGAAGAAGCTACGTTCAGCCTGTGGACTGATTGGTTCAAGCGGGCCGGACTTAATGAGGTCCCTGACCTCAAATTGCCCCATCCACTTGGCGCACTATTGGCAATCCAATCGGCAGTCGCCGGTCTAGGAGCAGTGCTGATGGACAAGAATTTATGTGGACCTGAACTTCAATCGGGCGTTTTGGTTGAACTCGCGGACATCGAAATCCCATTCGGCGGGTATTACCTGGCAGTCAACAATCGCGCCGGGCGCCGCAAAGCCGTTCGCGCCGTCTGCCAATGGCTGATCGATGAATGCGCAAGCAATTGAGGAAACGAAAGGCTGAAAGCCCGTGCTATTGATTTATCGCAATTCGCAAAAGATTGAGACGATCCCGTCGACTGTTACTGCTTTGTCCCTGTTCAAACACAATCACCAAACGCCAAAAGCTAACATTGTGCCAAGTATTTACGCCATTTGTTTTAGGAGAAATTCCGAATGACTAGTTCAGAGATCGTAGTTCGACGAATGTCAGAAACAGACAATGATGCAATGTCTAAACTGCTTGGTGATGTTTTTAGCAGGCGTGATCCTCCCGCCGTTTCAACTAAGTTCTCGCTTGAAAAGCTCGAAAAGATCGCCGAACTATTTGGATCAAAATCAGCAAAGGAGGGTTTGTCGTCTGTTGCTCTCGATGAAGCTTCTGGTGAAATAGTAGGCGCAGTTCTGGCACATGACTTCGGTCAACCGCCCCCTGATGGGATTGATGCAGTGGAATTGGACTCTGAGCCAGTCATCAAGCTAATTGATGAGCTGGAAGGCTTTTTTTCAAAGACGCACGACATTCAGGAAGAGAGGTTTCTTCATATATTCATGATCGCCGTGCGTGATGATTTCTCAAGAAGAGGAATTGCGCAAAGCTTGCTGGACTCTTGTCTAAGCCAAGCTGAAAGATCCGGCTACCGGATTGCTTTCGCCGAAGCGACAAACCGGTTTTCACAAAGCATGTTTTTGAAAGCGGGCTTCACCAGCACTCATTCGATTGGCTACGAAGACTTCGAACTCAACGGGCAGCGACCTTTTCTGGACATCAAGGACGAAGGGGCTTGTGTGCTAATGGAACTCGATCTTTCGACGTAAAAAACTACCCGCACCGCTCCGTCGTCATCTCGATAAACACCCGTGCAGAGCTTGCCCACGTCAGAGCACGGCAGCACCGAGCCCAGTACTACCGCCTTGGTGATTTTGCGAGCACGGTAGATACGGTGCGCGTCTTTCTACTTCTTGTGATCGCGATTGCGCCCAGCACTAAGGCACATGCCAAAGCTTGAGGAAAAGAGATGGCTTCGCCAAAGGCAAGATATCCCACGGCAAACATCGTGGGTAATTCGATGCTTCCGACGACCGCAGTTTGGGAAGCCCCAATAACAGGTGAGCATATCGTGTAGATAAGCTGGGGCACGAAAGCGGTAACCAGACCAATACCAACAATGAAAAGCCAATCGGATTGTTCCCTTGGGAGAAGCTCTCCAACCTCAGCTCCAAGGATGAGCGGCGCGAGGCCCAGTACAGACCCCAGAGAAACTGACGCGATACGTGCCAACGGCGCAATCCGTGACAACCTGTGTACCAGGACGCAAATTCCGAAGCCAAACCCAAATGGGGCGGCAAGCGATAGCAGCAGCGTTGGTAGGTGTTCCGCAGCCACTGACGCAGGCGAGCCAGCAATGACAGCTGCCACCATAATCAGACCAGCGGCCAACATGGCGCGTCGCGTGGGTGCATCGCCAAACACAGCCCAGGCAATAACTAAGGTGAACACCGGATAGGTCATGTAAAGCACACCCACTGTCGATGCGGGCAGCTTCTCCAGCGCCGTTACATATCCGATCCAACCAAGCCCCATTACGGCTCCGGCGGAAAGACCCCAAGTGATCTCTCGCCATTCTTTTCGGTGCACGATGAGAACAGGAAGCAGAAGAAGAGCCGCAATAATGTAGCGGTAGAATGCGACCGCATAGGGTGCAACACCCTGTTCGGTCAGGCTGCGGCTGAAAAAGGGAACCAGCCCGAAACAGATTGAAGCAAAAAGAACACCAATAACCGCAAATGCGTAAGGGATGGGCGTTCGATTTCGCGCAGATGTCGTGGCCATAATCTGGAGTTATCACGCATTTGCATCGTCGTCTTTAGAGATTCTACGAACGACTGCTTTGTCCGCATAGCGGTCGATTGCCACGTTTCGTTGGATGTCCGCATCGAGCCCTGTCTAACAAATGCTGCAATCAGCACGAACTAGGAGTATGGGCTGAAACCCGACTTTGAGGGGGTGGCAAGCGAGAATAATGATCCATGACAACGCCATGAAATGTGCACGGTGATAAAATGCAGCTATGACGTCACAGCAACGTCACCGTCCTATTTGGACTTCTAGAGATCTGTGCACATATTTTTCTGCGAAAGCACAAAGGAACAAGCCTATGCCTAAACGACTTTCCCAATCTGCGCCGTCTGTTACAGCCCTTTGCGTCGCTGCCTTGGTCTCTGGTGGTGCCGCGGCGGAATCCACAAGCGCCACGCTTGACGCGCTTGTCGACAGTCGGGAAATTCCGGTTACGGTTGATAACTTTACCCGTGCAGCGACGGATGCAGAGCTGGACAAATACGTCTCACTGGCCGGTGGCGTGAATGAATTTTTCCATTTCCGCACACCGACTCCGGTGGAAAATCAGCCGACGATCCGCATGAACCGTGACACGCTCTACAGCACAGCTGTTGTCGATATTAGCGAGGGCGCGACCCTGACGCTGCCCGAGGTGGGTGGGCGATATATGACCGCGATGATTGTGAATCAGCACCACTATATCAACGAAGTCTACTTTGGCGGCGGCACCTACACTCTGGACACAAAGACATTCGATACCCCCTATGTCATTGTGTTCATGCGCGTACTGGTGGACGCGTCTGATCCAGACGACGTGGCCGCCGTGAACGCGATCCAGGACGCGATGATGATCGAGGCGGCGTCATCCAAACCCTTCATCTCTCCGGATTACAATCAAAAGGATCTGGAGGACTTGATTTCAGAAACCCTAAAGTTGGGCCGATTTGCGCCCGATGCAACACGCACCTTTGGGCCCAAGTCCGAGGTTGATCCCTTACGCCACTTCATTGGCACGGCGGTCGGCTGGGGCGGTTTGCCGGAAACCGAAGCGTTCTATTTGAGTGTCGAACCAAACCTGCCCGTCGGAACCTACAAGATCGACGTCCCGGCAGACGTGCCTGTTGGGGCATTTTGGTCTGTCAGCCTCTATAATGCGGCCGGTTTCTTTGAGGAAAACGCACGCGATGCTTACAACGTCAACTCAATCACCGGAACGCCCAACGATGACGGCAGCATGACGGTACATCTGGGGGGCTGCGACACGGATGCGGTCAACTGCTTGCCCATCATGGATGGGTGGAACTATACGGTTCGGCTCTATCGTCCGGGGCCCGAAGTTCTGGATGGCAGCTGGACATTTCCCGCCGCCCAACCTGTGAATTGAGTGAAAAAGGAACAGACCATGAAAGCTCGACTTGCCTTCGTCCTGTGTGCTCCGACGTTTGTTTTGGCCGAAAACGTCACTGTTGAAAACTTTGTACGCGCCGAGTCGGATTTTAATATCCGGGGCAACATGAAGACCTTCGGCTTTGGCGTGGGCGAGTTGCATCACCTGCGCGAACCAACGACCACCGAGGATCAGCCAACGATCCGGATGAATCAGGATACTCTGTATTCCGGACTTGTGGTGGACCTGTCAAAGCCTGTGGAGATCACACTGCCCGACCTGGGCGGGCGGTATCAGTCGATGCATTTGGTCAATCAGGATCACTATATGTTCGCTGAGGCCCAACCCGGAACCTACAGGCTGACCGAAGACAAAGTCGGCACCCGCTTTGCCCTCGTGGCCTTCCGCACATTCGTTGATGTCACCAACCCAGACGACATCGCAAAGGCCCATGCAGCGCAGGACGCGATCGTGACAAGCGGCGGCGCAAAAGGACCCTACGAGGCACCAGATTGGAATCTGGACAACCTTGGGGTCGCGCGCAAGGCGCTGAGTGATGTCGCGGTGCTTGGCTTTGATTCAAGATATGCGTTTGGAACCAAAGACGAGACACGGCCCATTGACCACCTTGTTGGCGCTGCCGCGGGTTGGGGTGGACTGCCTTTCACTGCCGCGTCTTATGTAATCGCCAGCGTTACCGAAAATGATGGCGAAACCCCGCATGCTGTGACGGTCAAGGATGTACCAGTAGACGCGTTCTGGTCCATCACCATCTACAATGCCGACGGTTATCTGGAACCCAACGATATGGGTGTGAACAGTTACAACAACTTCACTGCAACACCTGACAATGACGGGGCCTACCCGATCCATTTTGGTGGCTGTGACGACGATCGCGTCAACTGTATCCCGATTTCGCCGGGCTGGAACTACACCGTCCGCTTGTACGAGCCACGCGCCGAGATCCTGGACGGCAACTGGACCTTCCCGGCTTTCGAGCCTGTGGACTGACTTGGGCTCGGCCCAAAATCGTGGCTCAAAGCTGACATGCGCGGCATTCATCGCCATGTTCAGCTGTGGGACGGAAGCGGCTATTTACCGAACGGCCATCAAGGTCGGAAAGGTCCGCAACCCGGAGCTGCAAAGCCTATTTTAGAAGGTCCGGTTTGGGTCGTCCGCGAAACTTTGCAAAGGTCGCTATCTGCGCATCGCAGACCTTCGCGAGAATCCCAGGTTCCTTAGGGAGGTCCATTGCGGGATTGAGCAATGCAAAGGGCCATAACCGCAACGACTAAGCCATACACTGATTGAATTCGTCCTAATGCAGAGAAACGCGCAGCGCAAAACTATGGGCGAACTACGCAAACTTATGGGGTGTGCGAAGTGCTATGCGCAAACCTACAAAATTGTAGGTGCGCCCAAAGCTTTGCATTTCGCCTAAAGATTTGCATCTTTGGCCCAAAACATTGGGCGCAAAAGCCACGCACAGAATTTAGAATTCAAAGCTAATTGCGCACAGCGCAAATTTTGGTTGGTCCCATGCCATAGACGTGGCCTCCGTGAAGCTTGAAGTTTGCCGCTTCCAACCCAAAGTGGACAAGAATGATCTACGTCAAGAGCGGAATGCGGACTTCCGCCGTAGTTTTCTCAGATGGCGGCTGTAGGCTACAAGATAAGCGGGTGCTATTGCTTAAGGTCAGCGATGCGCAGGAATCCGGACTTTGCAAAATTCAGCGGACGGCCCAATTCGGACGTGGCCCGATGGGCGTCGTTGCTGCGGTGCAGCCCGCCAAGCCAGCCATTCGCCGCGAGCGCAACGCTAGAAACTAATTCGACGCGAGCACATGACCTTGCCGAAACCACCTGCCAAGAGGCCGGAGATTGTTCTATTGTCGATTTCCAGATCGACTTTTATCAGGCTCGGACTCGCCGGGTTCATAAACACCCCTTGTTCGATTTGAAATGATCGTTGAGATGAAACGACAAAGTCGTGCAATACACATGCTAAGGGCCCCGCAGCCATCCCCGTCGCGGCTTCTTCCTCAATCGCGTATCGGGGCGCAAACATGCGGGTTGTAGCGTCTCGGTCGGTCACCGATGGGTCTCTTGTGAAGACGTAGTAGCCGATCAAATCCAGTCGTTCGCTGATTTGCGTGATTTTGGCAAAATCTGGTTTCACATTGGCAAGACCATCGGCATCAGCGAGGCCGATGACAATGAAACTGTTACCGGTATTGACTAAAACCGGTGATATTTCCTGATCAAGATGATGTCTGTTGATCCCAAGGGAGTTCAGTACATCGTCGATGCTTACACCTTTTTCCACCCATTCCTCTGGTATCGCGTAATTTGGGGCCAGCTGTTCCATATAGGCGGCACCCTCTTTCATTAGTATGCGCCTTGGCCCATCAACTGTCTCCTTCGAGGTGTTGGGATTGGGAATCCGGCCCAGCGCGTCAAGGTGAGAGAAGGCGGCAATTGTTGCATGACCGCAATGAGCGATGCGCCTGTTCGGTGTGAAGAAATCCAGTTTGAAGCCCTCTGTCTTGGACTGCGACACAAAGGCCGTTTCGGACAATCCAACCCTTGCCGCGACGGTTTGCATATCCTGTTCGCCCAATTCATCAGCATCCAGGACGACGCCTGCGGGATTTCCACCGGCGCCACCGTCGACAAAGCCGTGTACGATTTCAACCGTTACCTGTCTGACAGTATTTGCTTGCGTATTCATTAGTTTTCTCCATGCGTCGGCCGCACCTTTGAGCATGGTGCGGCCAGTTTTACGTCAGTTGCTGGCGGCGGTGATGCGGTTCAGAAAGGCGGTCATTTGCGCCGCAATCTCGGGCCCATATTCTTCCAGCGCGAAGTGACCCGTATCGAGCAGATGAAACTCGAGATCATTCAGATCGCGTTCATAGGGATAGGCGCCTTCGACCGGAAAGATGTGATCATTCTTACCCCACATCAGCAGCGCCGGGGGTTGATGCTTCCGAAACAGCGCTTGCCATTTTGGGTACTCGGCAACATTGGTGCCGTAGTCTAGGAAGAGTTCAAGTTGCACCTCTTGATTACCTTCGCGGTCGAGCAGGTATTGGACATGCCAATAATTGTCGGGACTGATCAGTTCCGGTTTTTTAACGCCGTGGGTGAACTGCCATTTGGTTGCATCAAGAGTGAGGAATCCACGAAGCTGGTCGCCGTTCTCTTGCGATGGCTCGGCCCAATAGGCTTTGATTGGATCCCAGAACTCGCGCAGCCCTTCCTCGTAAGCATTCCCGTTTTGAATGATGAAGCCGGTTACCCGCTCGGGCTGTTCCGCAAACATTCGGAAACCAACCGGGGCACCATAGTCCATCAAATAGACCGAGTACTGTTCGACTCCCTTCCGGTCGAGCAGCGATGTCATCATTTCGGAGATATTCGCGAAGGAATACTCGAAGCCTTCGGCCTTTGGCATCTCCGACGCTCCAAATCCGGGAAAATCGGGTGCGATCACGTGGTAGTGCTTGGCCAGTTCAGGGATAAGGTTGCGGAACATATGTGATGAGGTCGGAAAGCCGTGAAGCAGCAGGACAGTAGGTCTGTTTGGATCTCCTGCTTCACGATAGGCGATAGCGATGTCGCCGATTTCTTCCGTGCGGAAGCTGACAGCCTGCGTAGCTTCAATTCCAGTCTCTGCGGCGATTGCTGGCGCCGGTGTAAATGGCGCAGCAATGGAAAGTGCGAGAATGCTGGCGCTCAGGACGGATTTCAGATTGCGCGACATGGATGTTTCCTTTCTTCAGGTTACGGCGTGCGTGCTTGAACGCGCGGGGCTTGATATCGGTCAGTTTTGCTGACCCAGTGCCTCTTCGAGCCTTGCGTTTCGAGCTTTCAGTGCTTCCAGCTCAGTGCGAAGCGGGACGAGGTAATCTTCAAATTCTTCAAGGGTCAGGCGTTGGGGGATGTGCTGCGGGCAGTTCCAGTCCATCGCCTCAAGCTTGATCACAATCGCCCGCTCAGGATGAGCGCGATAGCCCGGCTCACTCAGGCGTTGCATCAGCGCCGGATCGGCATTGGCATCAATGAGTTTCGCCCGACCCCAGATCTTGAGGCGTCGCTGATTGGGATAATCCATCAGGATCAGCGAGATTCGGTCATTGCCCAGCAGATTCCCAGTGCTGAGATATTGCCGGTTGCCGAGGAAATCGGCGTAGGCAAGTGTCCGTTCATCCAACACTTTCAGAAAACCCGCTGGTCCACCGCGAAATTGTACATAGGGCCAGCCGGTTTCCGAGACTGTTGCCTGATAGAAGCCGTCTCTTTGCCCGATGAACCTGGCCTCGACCGGGCTGATTGAGTCCTCCTGACGCGTGCCGTCCAGAAACTTCGCGTAGCCGTTAGCTGACCCGTTTTTGGCCTGCGTTTCGCGAACGGAGGGCGTGAAGCTGATCTCTGCAAAGGGTCGTGCCATTGAATTCTCCATCTCGGCCTGGGCGATGCCCTGGGACTGAGGTGAAGTTAATTGGAGCTTTCAAGTTGCGGAATTTGGATACTTGGCAATATATTATTCAAAAATATGGAATAATATCTTGGACAGATTTCACGCGTTAAAAGTCTTTGTGAAGGTCGCCGAACTAAAAGGTTTCGCTGCTGCGGCCCGCGACCTCAACATGTCACCACCGACAGTGACCCGAATGGTTTCTATGCTTGAGGACAGCCTCGGGCTACGTCTTTTTGTACGCACAACGCGCTCAGTGATGCTGACTGATAGCGGGCAAAGGTTTTTTGAGGATGCCAGACGTATTCTGGCTGACCTTGAAGAGGCCGAGCGCGCCGCTGTCGGTTCCTATGCCGAACCGACCGGGGAAATTAGTGTTACTGCATCAGTCCTGTTTGGCCGTATGTTCGTCACTCCAATTTTGGGCGAATTTCTGGATCTGTATCCAAAGCTCTCAGCGCGCACGCTCTATGTGGACCGAGTGGTCAATCTGATTGATGAGGGTCTCGACGTCGGGATCAGAATTGGCAACCTCGCTGATTCCAGTTTGATGGCTGTCAGGTGTGGTACGGTGAGGCAGGTCGCGTTTGCTTCCCGTAAATATCTTGACCAATATGGCGAACCAGATACGCCCGATGATTTATCCTGCCATGCAATCATTAATTCAACTGCCTTGAATGCATCGGCCCAATGGCATTTTCAACGGGGCAGAAAGACTGTCACCAAACGCATGAGCCCACGCATCAGCATGAACACAAATGACGCTGTGATCGAGTTGGCCTTGCAAGGTCATGGTGTCGGGCGGCTTCTGTCCTATCAAGTCGCACCCTACATTGCAGATGGGCGGCTCAAGACTGTTCTAAAGTCGTATGAACCACCCGAAGTCCCCATCCATCTTGTGCATCAAGAGGGACGAACCGTGTCTGCGAAGGTGCGCACCTTTGTTGACTTTGCTGTCGGACGTCTAAAATCAGATCCCCTTCTTGTCGGGAATCAAACACAGGTCCAAAAGCAAGATTAACAAATGGGCGGGCGTCGCGCTATTCAGCCACTGCCGCGACCGAGGCGATCCATGCATTTGGCACAAAGGCATCATCCAACGCGGTTTCCGCCACATGGTTCGTATAGTTCGACAGGGTTTTCAACGCTGTGCCGAGGATGACTTCCAGCATAGATCGGCGTGTGTAACCAGCCGTCAGAAACGCTTCGACTTGTGCGTCGCTGGGCCAGCCTCGGCTTTCGTTGATCACGATGGCGAATTTGCGCAGTGCTTCCAATTTGGGGTCGGCGATAGGGCTGCCATCGCGTAACGCTGCGATCACGTCTTCGGGGACACCGGCCATCTGTGAAAGAGTGGTATGGGCGGCCATGCAGTACTTGCACCCGTTCAACCGGTTGTTAGTCATAAGGATGATCTGGCGCTCAGTCTCTGACAGGCTGGTCTTTCCAAAGATGCTGGAAAGTGTCGTATAGCCTTCCAAAATTGCGGGCGCTTCGGCCATGGCCGCATAAAGGTTGGGTACAAAACCATATCCTTTCAGCGATGCTTCCAGAATTGGTTTCGCGGCATCAGGGGCTGAGGCGATTGTATATGTCTCAAAATCAGTCATGTCTGGTTTCCTTTGGGAAGAGTTTTCGACACACGCGAATTGTCATTGCGGACAGGGTGTCTTGGAGAAATGCCGGCCTTTTGGGGAGGGGAGAGGCAGCGGTGGCTCCGACCGGCAAAAGCCACCAAATTCCTCGATCAAAGGCTGCCGACAGGCGTGTGGTGGATGTCTGCCCACTTGGCATGGGCGCCTTGGATCACGGTCTCTTTGTCCTCAAGGTACTTCTTGAAGATTTCTTCATTCACAAAGAGATAGAGCTTGTCGTCCACGATATCGGCATACCGAACATCGCCATCAAGCTTCTTGCCTACATAGACGCCAAAGGCGCAGAACCCGCCGAATTGAGGCAGATGTGCCGTCGGATCCGCCTCGAATGTGGCTTTCGCTGCCTGCGACGCAAAATAGTAGTCCACTCCATCATGGGCCGATGTAAAAGTGGCGTTGCCCATTTCGGGTATTTCGGCTTCAAACATCGATACAGGATCGACGCCATGCATGCCGAGGGGCTGCCCAGTCAAGGTAAGACTGTTCGAAACGTTGTATTCATCGTCAGCCAATGCCGCCGCCGCCAGGGCGAGAGTCAACGCTGTTGTAAGCGTGGGAAATGTAAAGATGCGTGTCATGATATGTCCTTTCAGGATGCTAGGATCAAATTTGAAGATCGATTTGGGTCAGGCCGATTGGCCAATGCGCTCAACCGCGTCGTCGGTCCACCAGACGCCGTTGGCGACCATGCGGAAGTTGATGATGGCGGCGAGATACCCGTCACCTTCAGGCACCTTGGCCCCGGCTGTGGCATCGCGAACGACAGCGACTTCGTAGCCGAGCTCCAGCAGCTCGTAGAGATGCGCCTGCGTACACAGGTTCGCCGACATCCCCGCGAGGATCACCTTGTCGATCTTGCGTTTACGCAATTGCAGGTTCAGGTCATTCTGAGCAGGGCTGTAAACCTTGTGTGGCGAGCAAATGATGGTTTCGCCATCCTCGATGTACTTCTTGTATTGCGGCATCCAGTCGGCACCTGAGCCCTCGAAGTTGTCCAAATTGAGCGGTCCCAGGCGGTCAAACATGCCGATGCTGTGCATCGTCGCTTCCAGAGTGCCCTCGAACTCCCATTTGTGGTCATGTGGGTAGTAATAGTGGGGCGAGATGAAGACCGGCATCCCCGCAGCCTTGGCGGCAATGAAAAGCCGTTCGATATTGTCGACCGTGCCCTGTTCGGTCACGCTTTCGCCAACGACGCCCCACGTCACACCGTCCTCTGACAAAAAATCAATCTGGGGGTCGGTCACCACAAGCGCAGTACGCCCCGGCTCGATGGTCATGTCGATTTGGGGAAGGCCTGGATTTTCCGGGTCAGCATAGTAGGCGCGTGCTTCGTCGGTCGCGGCAAGGGCCTGCCCGCCAGCCACTATTGTTGTACCTGCCGCGGCCGCACCGGCGGCTTGTTGCAAGAGTCGCCGGCGCGCCATATCAACGCGTTCGGGCGTGACGTCGCAAGCGCAGCTTGCTCCATGTTTGTGGTCATGATTGCTCATTGCAAATTTCCTTTGTCTGAGAGGGGCAAATGGGTTTGCTTTACTCGGCAGCGCCCCAGGTGGATCTGACAAAGAAGAAGTTATGCACCACATCGATTGAGGTATCGGCCCGCCCTGCCAAGGTTTTGGCCGAACCTGCCATGTGGTCTTGAGGTGTGTGCCTAGTCGGAGGTCGCTTGCTGCCTGAATCGTGCCGGAGCCTGGCCAACCCAGCGCTTGAAGGCGCGGCTGAACGTGCTCTGTTCCGAAAACCCGGTCATAAAGGCGATCTCGGCTATGGAAGCCTTACCGTCACGGAGCAGGTCACGAGCAAGTGCAACTTGTGCCTGACCAAGAACGTCGCGATAGGTCAGCCCTTCCTCGGCCAACCTGCGGTAAAGCGTGCGCTCGCTCATTCCCATCTCTTGTGCGACATGCGCTGCTTGCGGCGCGCCGTTACTCAGGGCCGGTGTAAGCCGGTGGACAATTGCTTGGCTCAGTGAGGTGTCGTCATCGCGAGAGTTGAACTCCTCATCCAGGTGCTTCGTCATGAAATCTGACAAGCCCGGATCGCCAAGACGATTTTCGCTTTCCAGCATAGCAGGGCGCATAGCAATGGCGTTGTGGGCGCTCCCAAATCGAACCGGGCACCCGAAATATTCGGCGTAACGCTCTGGTTCTTGTCTGCATGGATGCTGAAACGTGACATATGCGAGCGACAACCCATCACCCACAAACCGATGCATGTTCCTCGCAAAGGCCGCAAGCGCGCATTCGTTGCGCAGCTCCAAGGCAGCGCGATGTGATGTTTGTCCCTCAAAAATCCAAAGGACCGGATCGCCGGTTTCATCAAGTCTGTAAACTGCGGTGTCCGTTACGAGACGAAAATAACGCTCGATCCGTTGCAAAGATTGCCGCAAGGTCGGAGCTGTCTTTACGGCTAGGCCAAGGACGCCGAGATCATCGGTCGCAATCGCGTTCGCATAGGCCTCAACCAACGCGGCCTCGTCCGCTAGTTGCGTACGAATCCAATCGATCAGATCGAAATACGCATCATCCGCCAATTGGCCGTCTTGAGCTTCTGGTAGACGCAGCACGACAGCGCCATTCGAAATCAGGGCGCCATCGTCGTTTAGCGTCATCCCGGCGGCGTTGGCCATCGCGCGGGCGAATGCGTAAGTTACACTTGCCATACAGTGAGATTAGCACTGGAAAGCTCTTTCACGCCAGATCGTCCAACCCTGTGATAGGTATAATAAATAGAGACAGCCTCGATCTTCGGGCGCTTGAGGATAAATGCGCCAAACTGATAACACTCGTCATCAGGTTTTCTGAACGGTATCGTCCGAAAGCGTGCGGAAGCATGCAGCCATAGAGGTCATGGTAGATGGGCGAAATTTTCATATCTGTGCTGCTGCCGCTCGCAGTTGTTGTCATCATGTTCTGCCTTGGCCTCGGACTCACAGCGGCTGACTTTCAACGCATCGGACGACGTCCACGGGCCTTTTGCGTCGGCGCTCTCAACCAGATCATTTTGCTGCCTTGCATCGCTTTGATGGTGACTTATATCTTTGGGATTTCCGCTGAGGCAGCCGTTGGCATCATGATTTTAGCGGCCTGTCCGGGCGGGGTGATCAGTAACATCGTGACCAAGCTTTCGAATTGGGATGTCGCTTTGTCCGTTACTCTTACAGCAGTCTTCAGTCTGACTTGTGTCGTTACCGTACCGCTCATCCTAGGGTTTTCGATGCAGATGTTCATGGGGGCAACTGCGCCCGCTATCGACATTTCTTCGACGGCTTTAGCAATGTTTTTTTTAACAGCTTCACCGATCCTAGCCGGGGTGATCGCGCGATCCTTGGCGCCGCGAATTGTAGCTGCGGTCGAACCAATCTTTAGCAAGGTCTCTATGCTACTTTTTGCGATGGTCATCGGAGGCGCTATCATTTCAAACTGGGTGGTGGTCGCGGATAACTACCTTAGGCTTGGACCCGCACTTTTTGTTGTAGGTGCGTCACTCACGTTTATTGGCATCATGAGTTCAGGGATGCTCGGATGCACAGACATCGAGGCGAAGACGATTTCAATTGAGACCGGCGTTCAAAACGGAGCTTTGGGAATCGCAATTGCTACTTTGCTGTTGCCTAACACCAATGGGTTAAGCGAATATGCCATACCATCCGCAATTTATAGCGTGGTCTGGATCGTAACAATGTTGCCTGTCTTCGCCCTCCTTGCGCGAAGAAGCCCAATTTCATGATCCTGACGCCTATTCGCTAGCTTTGGTTATGCGCTGAGCCAAGCCCCTTTGTTTCCATGCCAGAGCGCCGTCTGGTCAAAGAGCGACCAAGGAGCTCCAAAGCCCGTTGTGGAACGGCCGCTTTGGCGATTTTCCCTGTTGAAGGGAAGAGCTGTTGTTGCCAGTGCGGTGGATCCTGCGTCAGCGAAGGTGTAGACGCCAAGGTCAGTTTTGTCCGCAAGTCGGAATTGCAAAGTCTTGGATTAAGTGTCCGGATTGGGCTGGACCTGCCAAACATGCAAGCCGCGGAGAATGGCCGCATCGAGCCCACTTTGACCGATGCTGATCGATGCCCCAATGACAGAAATGCGCAGAAAGCGGACTTTGCAAAGTCGAGAATAAAGGTCCGTTATGGACGTTCCATCGCTGTCCTGGGATTTCCTGGTATCGGTCGGGTGGCCGTTGCTACAGTATGTTTAGAAGCTTTGAATACCCAGCGTTCAAAACAAGAGCCGCAAGTGTCCCTGTTATCGTCGCCGGTATACCCTGCTTCCAGGTATCGAACACTAGATGGCAGAATATCGCTCCGACAGATGTGCAGAGCAACGCAAGTGCTCCCAGCGGCCCGATCCACGACGATTGAAACCAGATGGCAATTGCCCCGAAAAGTTCCCCGCATCCGACGAGGAACATGATCTGCCTGTTGAGGCCGTAGCTTTCGAACATGCCCAACTGGATTTCAAAGACCTTCTTTTGCCACCCAAAAATCTTAATGGATGAAGCAAAGAGAAAAAATGCAGATAGAAGACCGATGGCGATGTTCAGGAGCAATGCTAGTCCTTCCGGTTTGATTTCTTGTAGGCTGCCGGAGATACGCCCGTCCATTTACGAAATGCTCTGGAGAAGGCGGTTGGGTCGGCATAGCCAAGCCTTTGCGCTGTCTCGCCAACGGATTTATTGTCTTTTGCTAGCAGGCGTTCGGCTTCTTCCTGCTTAATGCGCGCGATCACTTGGGATGACGTTTGACCGTAAGGTTTCAGCCGGTTGTTCAGTGTTTCCTGATGAAAACCGCAAAGGTCCGCAAGCTCATCCACACCAAATCCTGAATCCGCAAGATGGACCCTGATCAGGCCTTCCAGTCCCGCAAGGAAATCCTGCGGGGCGGCCAGATCCTCATCCATAACCCTGTAGTCTGGCGGGTTCTCCAGTGCCTCTGGTCGTAATCTGTAATTTAACCAGCTGGAGGGAAACCTGATCGAAAAACCTTGAGGATTGCACTTGATAGCCCGAACGCCGTGAAACTGACCGGGCAGCGCATCCGGGTCACTGACGCGAAGAATGACCTGGTTGGGGTCCCACCTGAAATCCAGGACACGGTGCAACAGGGATATCCAAATACTCGTCAGAAACGCATCGGTTTGGCTGGGAGAAACCGAAATTTGGAAGTTCCTTTTGGCACTGAAATACGCGTGCTCTCCTTCGACAAAGAGGGATTGCGTAACGGCATTGGATTCTTTGGAAACCGCTTGTGTGAACCTGGTAAAAAAGTCTCCCAATGTAAGGGCTTCTGCCAGCATATCGCCAAGCGGGAGAAATTTGACAAGATCGACGGATTGCCCGACCCGTGCGCAAAAATCCGGTGAAGTGGCTTCTGCCACGGCCTGATAGATCTGGTAGACGGTATCGTGGCGTAGGAAATTCTTCGGGTCCATTACCTGCGCTTCGTTCAACCCCAGAGGATCAAGAACAAACGCGGGTTCTACCCCCACGCTGCGAAGCGCTGCGACAACCGGACCCGCAACTGAAGCCCTGACGAGTGGCAGCGACTGATCCGTGTTATTACCAAGTCTTCTTGTCATCTCTTCTCCAGAAATTCGCAATATTCCCGAGTGTAGGAAATTCCCACAATAAAATTATGAAACCTTGCAATTTTCCAAAACTATTTTTCTCGAACCGGTAATCTGTCAGGCATCAAGTTATTCGAATTCTATAATGACTCCTAATTGCTCCTTTTACGATTCTTGATGATAGGAGCCCTGATGAACGGATGTCTGATGCGCATACTTGTGCCCGCAGTACTGGCTGCGAGCTATCTATTTCCAACTCATGCCGCTTCACAGGAAGAAAGTTTCCCGGTCCTTTTCACAAATGTTCATGTCTTTGACGGGGTGAACGAGGCGCGGATCGAGAACGCAAACGTTTTGGTCGTCGATAACCTGATCGCCGAGGTTTCGACTGAGCCGCTTGTCGTTGCCAATGCGCAAATCATCGAGGGCGGTGGGCGCACACTGATGCCCGGAATGCATGATCAACACGTGCATCTTACCGTGTTCAACCCTCTCAGCGATGGTTTGCGCCAGAATATCACACCCTTTCATCTTGGCGGCGTCGCGACAATTCGGTCTGAGCGCATCCTGATGAATGGGTTCACCACTGTCCGGGACCTAGGCGGACCAGCAAAATCCATCGCTCGCATTATAGATTCCGGCATGTTTCCCGGGCCGCGCATTTACTCCTCTGAAGCCTTCATCACCCAGACATCCGGGCACGCGGACTTCCGTAAACTAAACGACCGGCATCCCACACTGTCTGGGCAAGGACCATCACATTGGGTCGAAAGTGAAATGAGCTTTATAGCCGATGGGCCGGATCAGATCCGGATGGCCGTACGCGAGAACCTGCGCCGCGGGGCAACCCAGATCAAAATTATGGTCAGCGGCGGTGTTACGTCCGAGTTCGACCCCCTGCATTCGCTTCAGTACCAAGCCGATGAAATCCAGATGGCAGTCAAAACCGCCGAACAGTGGGGCACATATGTGACCTGCCATGTGTTCACTGAACAGGCGATCCGAAACTGTATCGACAATGGCGCGAAGACCGTCGAACACATCCCGTTTCTGACTCCGGAAGTGGCCGAGGTCATGGTTCAAAAACAGATCATGTTTGCGACCGCCGTGGCTCCGGTCTACTCGGTCTCCACCGAGCAGGCCGAAGCATTTTACACACCAGCGTCGTTTGCGAAGTGGAAGACGGTGCGGGATGCCGCGGCCAACATGATTGAAGTAATTCAAACCACGCCAGGCATGATCGACCTCTATACCCTGGGCACTGACCTCATCAACAACTGGGACCAAACGCTAGAGCAGGACAAGAAGATGAGCGACGAGTTCAAATACCTGCTTGAAGCGAATTTCACACCCTTCGACATATTGCGCATCGCAACTTCAAACGGCGCACGCATGAACCGTCTTACTGGTTTGAACAATCCTTATCAGGACGGCCCGCTGGGTGTGGTCGAAGTGGGTGCATACGCCGATCTTCTATTGGTCGACGGGAACCCGCTGGAGGACATCCTGCTGCTATCCGATCCCGACACCAATCTGAAGATCATCATGAAGGATGGCGTGATCTACAAGAACACACTCGACTGAGTGTCGCGTGGGGTGAACTTACCTCGGCACCCCGCGCACTAAATTTTAAGGGAGAGAAGGACATGAATATTTCGACAAAGACGGGTGCCGTCGCGAGCCTGGTTTTTTTCACGGCCACTGCCGCGTTTGCGCAGGACACCCTGCCACAAACCCTGTTCACCAACGTCCATGTCTTTGACGGAGTAAATGAGGCGCGGATCGAGAACGCCAGCGTTTTGGTTGAAGGCAACTTGATCAAAGAAGTGTCCACCGAGGCCATCGACGCCCCTGGCGCGACGGTTGTGGATGGAGGTGGTCGCACATTGATGCCGGGGCTGATCGACAGCCACGTTCACCTGAACCTAACCGGTCTGTTCACAAGCTTTGGCGGCGCGGAATATGCGAATTGGGACGGCGTCGGCGCGATGGCAGTCGCAAACGCGCGTGATTACCTTATGGATGGGTACACAACGGTTCGCGATGCCTGTGGCCAAGGCGATGCGATGAAAAAGTTGATCGATCAGGATATTCTTGTCGGGCCACGGATCTACCCGAGCGGTGCGTGCATCGGTCCACAATCTGGTCACACGGACTGGCGCAGCCCTCGTGCCCGGGCTGAAGGTGGCCCCGTCGCACAGGTGGAAGAACTCAATCTCGCGGTCGTTGCAGACGGCGTAGACGAAATCAGAACGGCCGCGCGCCGGAACCTCAGCTATGGGGCCACGCAAATCAAGCTAACCGTCGGCGGCGGAGTTTCCTCGGAATTGGACCCGCTTTGGTCCGTTGGATACAGCGTGGAAGAAATAAAGGCAGCGGTCGACGTTGCGGCTTTTTTTGACACTTATGCTTTCACGCATGCCTACACGGACGAAACTGTCCAAATGGCACTGGATGCGGGCGTCAAGGTCATTGAACACGGCCAGATGGTCACAGAAGAAACCGTGAAACGAATGGCTGATGAAGGGATATTCTGGTCCCTCAACACCGCCGGGTTCTCACCGATCCTGTTTGAGCACCCGAACTTTGCACCGGGTACGCCAGCAGGCATCAAGCTTGCGGTTGCACATGACCAAAGCAAGGATCTCATCGCGCTTGTCAAGAAATACAAACCCAAGGTCGTGCACAACGTTGATACAGTACTGTCAACGCTCGATCAGGGCCGTGCCCATCGCGATTTCGAAAAGTACCAGTTTGCTGATTGGTTCGGCAATCATGCCATGCTGGTCTCCGCTACGTCGACCGCGGGCGAACTGGCGCAGCTGACTGGCCAACGTAATCCTTATCCGGAGCAGTTGGGGGTGATCCAAGAAGGAGCCTACGCCGATATCCTGATCGTCGATGGCAACCCGCTGGAAGATCTTTCTGTCTTGGGGGCCCAACCGAAATGGTTTGACGCGGAACCGCGTGAAGAAGGTTTCGACACCATCCGTGTCATCATGAAGGACGGCAAATTCTACAAGAATACGCTGGAATAAAGGAAAGTGGGGTGGTCTATCTTTGATAACCCCACACTTCAGCCAAGAAACCTTCCCTGAAAGGAAAGACTGTGAAACATCTCAGCCTTGGCGTCTTTATGGCGATCTGTGGTTCAATTGCCGCTGCTGAAGACGCCGAAAGCATGCGTACGTTTTTGTTCATTGGCACGTCCAATAGCACCGCTTGGGAAATGCAGATCGCCAATCCGGGGGATCGCGCAGCCTCGGTGAAAGGCGGGGTCGAAGCGCTCGGCGGAGAGCTTTTGAGCTATTACTGGGGGCTTGGAAACGGGAAGAACTACATCACCGTTTCACTGCCAGACGATCCAAGCTTTATCCAGGCCTTCTATGTCAGCCGCCTCGGCGACGGCTTGTTGGATGACTACCAGATGATCGAATTGATGAGCAGCGCCGACATGGCTGTGGCGCTGGAACGTGTTCCCGAAATCAAAGCTGTGGATGACGTAAAGTGATTGGAGGCTTGTCGCACCAGAGATCGTATCTTCCACCACGACCGACCCTTGCCGCTGCCTTATTGAGCGCCTTTGCACTATTTGGCGGTGCTGCTGATGCCCAGGAAAATTCTGCTCAGGCGAAACTGGAGGCCGCAGCCCAGGTATCGTTGGGTGGTCCGGGATCAGCCAGCGCGCAGCAGGAGCAAGACAGGTTGCGCCGGCTGGAAGATTCGCGTTGGCCCGGTTTGGACCGTGCCATTGATCCAACCGAAACCGCTTTGGGTCGATTTCGGGAAAACACCGGATTGGCGCTCAGCTTTGATTACCAAGCGCTATACCAACGCAGTTCTCACAGCCTGACCGGGCAGGACGAATCTGCATCCGGTCAGCTCAGGATGATTGGGACGTGGGAATTGGCAAACCGGGGTGGTGAAAACCCGGGTAGCCTTGTCTTTATTCTGGAGAACCGACACCGGTTGGGCCAGTCCATTGCACCCTCAGCACTGCCTGCGCAAATTGGATATCAAGGGGCAACTGCGGTCACGTTTGGGGACACGAACACGACCTTGTCGGTAGCTTACTGGCAACAAGCCTTCGCAAACGGACGAGGAGGAGTGGTGGCGGGTCGGATCGATCCGGGCGACTACTCTGACATTCTGGGTTACGTGAACCCAAGGACGACCTTTTCGAACTATTCAATCCTGTTTAGCCCGGTGCTGCCAATCCCCGATCCCGGTTTTGGTGTCACGGTCGGCGGCTACCTGACGGATCAAATTTATGCGTTAGGGGTGGTCAGCGATGCCAATGGGTCTCTCACAGACATTGAGTGGTTTTCCGGGGGTAGCGAATTCTACAAATACGCCGAGATCGGCTGGACGCCCGAAAAATCAAAACGATTTCTGACAAACGTTCATCTGGGGATGTTTCACACGGATGCGCGCCAACAAGTTGGCGTACCGGAAACATATGGAGCCACACTTTCTGCCAACCATACATTCGACAACCAACTGATGATCTTCGGACGGCTGGGATGGTCCAATGGCGGCGGTGCGTTGGCCAAGCGTGCAGTCAACGCAGGCTTGATGTGGCGACCTGGCCCCTATGATGATCTCCTTGGCATAGCGGCCACTGTTGCCGACCTGACGACACCAGGATTGCCCAATCAAACGACACTTGAAGCTTTCTACCGTTTGGACTTGGCCGACAATCTGGCACTGACGGCAGACGTGCAATACCTGAAAAATCCCGGATCAAACTCGAACGACCCGCTGGTCTTGGGACTGAGACTGAGGGTCAATCTTTGATGAATGCCGGGTAGCAGTTTCCGTTCGGGCTTCATTTTGGCCGGAACGGGCGGGGGCGGCAAGTGAGTGGGTCGCCCCCAACTATTTTTAATGGCAGACCTTTTCGGTCTCCTTATGATCTCTTCAGTCTTTATGTGGGAGCTTTAGTGTCATGGCGCGATACATTTACGGTTTGGTTGTTTTGCTCTTTGCTGCGGCGGTTTCGACGTCAAACGCTGTTCCAGCGTATGCACAGAACGCGGCGAGTGAACAGGAACCTGCTGAGGTACAGCAAGAAGATCTCTTAACTCAGGTTGCCGACAAATCAATTTCTGCCGGTGACCTGGAGATACTGCTTGTTCCGCTGACGACTGATGAGCTTTCAGAAATTGCTGTTGCCTGGCAAGACCATGTTCGCAACCAACTTGAAGAAATTGCCCGTATCAATCTTAGCCTTCAGGACGGAAACGAAGCGCAAGAAGATGACCTGAGATCACAGCTTTCTTTGATAAACGACACTGGCACTGTAATTTTGGATAATTACACACTGGTCTTGAACGAATGGGCCCTAAAGGGTGCCGCCGAAGAAGACCTGAAACCGCATACCGATTATCTTTTAGCGCTCAAAACTGGCGTGCTTAAAACAACGGATTTACAGACTTTATTTCACAACGCTCTCCAATGGTTGGTTTCCTGGGAGGGAGGTGCTGGTCTTCTATTGGCTGGGTTGGGTGTTTTGGCTGCTGTTTGGGTTATGATGTTTGTAGCCAAAATGGTGCGTCGTTTAACTGAGCGCGGTCTTGAAAAGATACCAACAATATCGCGGATGCTTAAGAAATTCATTGCGACCGCAGTGTTTTGGGCGGTCTTTATTCTCGGCATTCTGGTTGTACTTGCCTTGTTCGGTGTGAACGTCACTCCTTTGTTTGCAATATTTGGTGGTTTGTCTTTCATTCTTGGCTTTGCGCTTCAGGAAACGCTAGGCAATCTCGCCAGCGGTCTGATGATCATGGTTTTGAAGCCATTCGATACCGGAGACTATATTCAGGTTGGCGGGTCATCTGGTTTTGTTGACGAGATGTCGGTCGTTTCGACAAAAATCCGAACCTTCGACAACCAGATCATCATTGTGCCGAATAGTAAGATCTGGGGTGACGTAATCACAAATGTCAGCGCATCTGATGAGCGTCGCGTCGATCTGGTTTTTGGGATCGCGTATTCAGACAACGCTGCTCACGCAATCGATGTTCTGAAGGAATTGGTCGCAAGACATGAACTATGCCTGAAGTCGCCTGATCCAGAAATATTTGTTGGTGAACTTGGCGACAATTCAGTCAATATCTTTTGTCGACCGTGGTCCAAGTCTGACGACTATTGGACTGTCTATTGGGACCTCACAGGACAAGCCAAGGAGCGGTTTGACCAAGAGGGAATATCAATACCGTTCCCGCAGCGCGATGTTCACCTGATCCCAGTGGAAGGAGTAAAGACATGAGAGCATTAGTAATATGGATGATGTCCTTTCTGCTTCTTTGCAGTGTAGCCTCGGCCCAGTCAGAAGAAATACTGCTGCCGCAGCAAGAGCGAGAAGATCCCGAATTCATAGCACCGGTCATTGTCGACGGGGATGAGCTTTTTGTCGTCCGCGGATCCAGCGCATTGCCCGCAACGGACAGGGCCGCAAAGATTGAAGAAAGAATTGCTCAAGTCGCGGATAGATCAGAGAGCAAAACGGTCGACATCCAAATCTCCCGGGCTGAATTTGGACAACTCGTACGCGTCGACGGCCATATGGTCACTATTACCACTCAGGCTGACGCCGACCACGAACAGATGGACATTGAAGTTCTGGCCGGGCTGCAAGCAGAGGCCATCGAAAATGCCATTTTAAAGTACCGGGAAGCGCGATCCAGCGAAGGCCGCGTTGACAGCGCCTTGGCCGCTGTCGCTTGGACGGCGTTGTTTGCACTGGTGTCATACTTCTTCTTTGCCAAACGGAAGAAGTTTCTGGGCTACGTCAGAAACAACTTGGAAAAGAGAGCGGAAAGCGTCGAGGAAGCTACAAAGTCAATCCTACGAAGCAGGGCAATCGCGTCTATCATCGTTTATTCAATTCATGCTTTGATGTGGGTGCTGTTTCTGTTTTTTCTTTATTACTACCTGTCCTTGGTTTTGCTGTCTTTCGCGGAAACTCAGGCCATCGCTCAAGTTCTTCTAAAGTACGTCAGTGAGCCATTGATAAACGTTGTGCTGGCTGTCGTTGGGTACATCCCAAACCTGATCATGCTGGTGATTATTGCAGCCTTATGTCGATTTGCGATCCGCGGCCTCGATCTGTTCTTTGACAACCTGGAGAACGGTGCATTCGAAATCAAAGATTTCGAGGCGCACTGGATCGCGCCAACGAACATGCTGTTCAGGGCTTTGATCATTGTGATCGCACTGGTGTTCGCCTACCCATACATTCCGGGCTCAGGTTCCCGGGCGTTTCAAGGCCTGACAATTCTTGCCGGTATCATGGTCTCGTTGGGATCTAACACAGTTGTATCGAACATGATGGCAGGTCTGTTTGTCATCTATCGGCGCAGCACGAATGTTGGTGATCGAATAATGGTTGGCGACAAGATAGGGGACGTAACCGAAATCAAGCTTATGGAAACACTTATCAAATCCATCAAAAACGAAATGATCAGTATTCCAAACGCTCAGTTGTTGAACTCAGAAGTCGTGAATTATTCGCGCAAAGTCGATGGTCGAGGCCTTCTCGTTCACACAACGGTCGGGATCGGGTACGAGGAGCCGCCAAAAAAAATCACGGCAATGTTGATAGAGGCGGCTCATCGCACACAGGGTTTGAAGAAAAACCCGGAGCCTTTTGTACTTTGGACACAGTTGGCTGACTATGCCATCAATTACGAAATCAACGCGTACACGTCTCGGGGATCGAGTTTGCCTAAGATTCTGTCTGATCTACACCAAAACATCGTGGAAGTGTTCAACGAGAACAGTACGCAAATTATGACACCGTCCTACATGGCTGACCCGCAAAGTCCTAAGATTCCCACTGAGGAATGGGATGGAAAGCTTGCTCATATAGCGGAGTAAAAGAATACCAAGCCCACTCTGGGTCCACAAAACCCCGCCCTTGCAGGTTGTCGGATTAGTTTGATTGATCCAGAGCTATGGGTAGGATTAATGCAATAGTTTTCAGAACGTTTTGGGGTTCCAGATGATCAATTGGACATTTACCGCAATAGTAACGCTTCTCGCGAGTGGCGCTGTTGCCGCTGGTATGGAGCCGTGGGGTGAGTCCGGCGACTGGAAAATTTTGATCGACCCCGAGAAAGGAAATGGCTGCCTCGCGTGGAAGCCCTTCGAAGACGACATGACAGTTGAAATTGGCGTCGCACCCAATCAGGCTGGCGGTTTCTTTGCCGCCTACAATCCGGCCTGGGTTCAGATTGAGGACGGATCAACCGGCATCGTGAACTTCGATTTTGGTGACGCAAAGTTTGAAGGCGAAGCCATAGGTGTTTTTAAAAATGGCGTCCCCGGGGGTTACGCCTTTTTCGACAACCCTGCGTTTGTAACCGAATTCGGCAAGCGCCAAAGCGTCACGATTATTGGTGAAAGTGGAGCCGAAGTAGAACTTGATCTAAGTGGGTCCTCAAAAGCCATCGAGGCCGTTTTGGCATGCCAGGCAGAACAGCCTGAACCACTAAAGAACTAGGTCGTGACCGACTATTGAAGCTGATTCATGTCTGGCACGCACGGTTGCCTGTCTGCTGGCATCGCATCAGCACCTTCCGGAGCCTTGTTTCTGGATCCACCTACATCCAACTTGAACTTCGGTGACGAAAGTTGGCCAGTCACGTCAAACGGCCACGCGCTACGGGATAGCGGTTTGCCAACTCGACGAGGTTCTGCCCTGATCGCAATAGTATCTTTGACCCAATCCACTTGGCCCTTGGCCACCAATTGAACAGAACCCGTTTCAACCACGATGGAGTCTGAGCTTACCCGGCCGGCTTCGATGCTAATTGGTGCCACAACGCATGTTATGTCCGTGTAACCTTGACGGAGTTCCTCTGAAAACAGCCATGGGAAAATACCAAGCCCTGCCAACTCCAGAAGGCTGGTGCTGACATAGCCTTGTGACATCGATAAAGAAGCAGTGCCGCGCATGGAATTCACAAACGCATTGCCAGACGCAGTGCTGCCTGAAACGTTGAACTCACCACTCAATCGCCCATATGCATCTATCCCGATACCCAGTTCATCGAGAATCTCTCCGAATTCCCATCCTGAGGTTGACCCCGACAAGGAGAGCCAATCAGGTGAGTCAATCAGATCCATCACTGCCCGTAGGCTGAAGTTTCCACCGCCATATGCCAATTGGAGCGGCCCAAAATCTACGGTCCCTTCTTTTGCAGACAATTGGCTGGAAACAGAAGTTACGCCTTGTTGGCCAACAATCTTCTTAAAGTCGATTTGTACCTCGACGTCAGCCTCTCTCAGTACGCGCTGCACATCCAGAAGATCGGCTGGCTTTCCTTTCTCCTTTGGTAAAACCAGGGGCTGTACGTTGGTTTCCTTCGGTAGAACCAAGGGCTGTACGTCGGCTTCAGGATCTTTTGAAGCGTCGCCTACCAAGCTTTTAAGCTGGTCCAAAGTGGTGGTCAGGTTTTTTAGATCGTTCAAATCGAGCCTTTTACTCGCAACGTTTCCGCGAATTACAGAAGCGCCCTCGGGAAATTTTGCATCCAAAGCGGCCAGAAGGTGTGACGAACCGGCTTCAAACTCGATTGAGGCGGTGAAGTCCTCGCCCTGCTTCGACGTCACTGCATCGACGGCAAGTGCGCCAATCTCGACAGGTTGCAATTTGAGCGCAGTCAGAAAACTAGCTCCGTCGCTGACATCCAGTTCCACGTCAAAATCAAGGCCTGACAGCCCTTTCAATTCGCTGACCGATAGCGCGAGGTCAAGCGCCCAAAGATCTGTGCCATAGGTGGTTGCATTAAACCTGTTGAGCGAAACAGGCCCTCCTTCATTGGACAAGCTGAAGTCGGCATTTATGCCACCGAGCTGATTGACAAAATCTTCATCCATATTTGGCAAAATCAACTTGGCCGGCCCGTTGAGTGTGCCATCGAAGGTCACGTCCTGAAGCTGAAGCAGGTCGAGAATTTCGCCGTCGGCCTTTAGAATTGGGTCCTCGACGGGTCCAGCCTGTAAGGCGATGCCCAGCATCGCAAGCCGACCATCAGGCATGCGGCGAATGCGTTCAATAGAGGCTGGCCCGATCACGTCCAGGCCTTGGTCAAATGCGTTAGTTTGGAACAGAAGCTTCTCGAACTCGAAAGACGCAAGGGATCCCACCATGTGCATTTCAAAGGCTGTGAACTTCAGCTCCTGGAAACTCTTTGCTGCGTTCGGCGGCTGCCCCTCAGGATATAGCCGCGCGTCGAATAACAGATCAACGCCCCGAGCTGTGTAGAGGTCTTCTATCGATCCTTCAGCAGTAAGTTGCTGTCCGTCCTCAAGGTTTACGGTGGTCGTAAAGGTCTCGATTTTCAGAGCATCCTGAGAAACAAGCTCTGCTTGCAACTGGCCATTCCCTTCCAGAACTCGCTCCAGCCCAATGACTTCAAGAAAGTCACCGAATTCACCAGTGTCCATCTGCAAGACAGCACGATAGCCGCCTCCCTCGTTTTCCGAAAACGGTTCGCCGTCATAGCTCACCGTCATTTCGCCAAAATTGGCGCGCGTCGTAAACGGTGCACTATGAGGATAGTCACCCTCGATTTCGAAACTTTGGCCGTTGACGGAGCCTGTCCCCGAGACTTTTGTTCTTTGCCCTTTGTCTACCTGTTCCAGAGCGAGAGACTGGAGGTCAAACACGAACGAAAAGCCAGAGGTTTGATCATCAATGTTCAACCCAATGGATGTGAAAGTTACATTCTTGTCGCTCAGGAATGAGAGGATCCCGCTACCTTCTGGGTCGCCCTCATTGGACCCGCCTGTCTCAGCTATAGCCTCTTGATTGTCCTCTTCCGTGGCGTTTACGGGTTCAGGTTTTGGCGTCGGTCGGCCTTTTCGCCAACTTGTAGTGCCGTCAGCAGCTGTAAGGAAATTCGCCTGGAGACCGTCAACGACGAGGTTGTCAAAGTGCAGACGTCGATTGGCCAAAGCGGCAACATCCAATTCCAGTTCCAGAAGGTTCAATTCTGCAAGAGATGTTTCCGGCATTGTTTGGCTCGGGATAATCACACCACCGACGTAAATGCGGGTAATGCGTCCAAGCGCGACACTTACATCGTCGTTGACTACAATCGGTTGTCCGATTTGTTCAGAAAGGACTTTTTCGACTAGGTCACGTCGCATCTCCGAGAATAGCGGCGCAGCAAGTAGCAACCAAACAAATCCGATTGTTGCAAACACAAGTAGTACGACAATCCCAATTGATCTAAACAGCCAAGTCCTCATGCATCCCCCTGTCGTCGCCTACGCCGTTTTGTCTATCTTCAATTCGGCGTTCGCCAATCTGCTGGACTAGATGGGCACATAATTCGGTTCGCGCGCGCCGCGCATTTCGTGCTCATCGGTCCAAAGCCGCCAGGATACGAGCATCCCGCTCGTATGGGTCCTCGCGGAAATGAACGACCCCGTCTTCGACCCACGCTGTCCAGTATGTCAAAAGAACCGGCATTGGCTCAGGTAGATCAACGCGCGTTGTCTTTCCGCTATCCAAAATAGACTGCATCTTCTGTCGGCTCCAATCTGGCTCTCCCTCCATCAGAAGGCTCGCGAACTCGAACGGATACTCAAGGCGAACGCAGCCGGAACTGAGATTTCTCTCGTTTCGGTCAAAAAGGGTTTTGTCGTTTGTGTCGTGCAAGTATACAGCGTATTTGTTTGGAAACATGAACTTAACCAAACCCAGCGCATTGTCTGGGCCCGGCTGCTGAACCAGGGTCACGCCGGGGTTCTTCGCCCCCCAGTTTACAGCGTTTGCTGGGATTGTCTGGCCATCCTTGTTCCGAACGACATAATTGTTGCGTGTCAGATAGGCTGGATCCTTGCGGATGCGCGAAAGTTTGTCTTTACGAAAAATCGAGGCGGGAACGGTCCAGGTGGGATTGAATTCAATGTACTTGATTTCGTCTCGGAACACTGGGGTCTTTCGATAGGCTGACCCTGTGATTGATCTAGTGGTCCAAAGCGTGCCATCCGATGTGACCAAATATGTGCGGGCTCCTGCAATGTTCACCAGCACGAATTCGTCGTCGACTTCCCGCATAAGCCAGCGGCCACGTTCCAAGCTGAGACGCAGCTTGTTAATGCGATCTTCCACCGGTTTGTTTAGCGATGCGAACGTCTTACCGCCAATGACCCCATCGGCTTCTAATCCATGCCGACTCTGAAAAGATTTGACTAATTTCAACAATTTATCGTCGTAAACCCAAGCTGGATTTATGCCGTTTTCGCCATCTTCAGAAGATCTGCTTGTTTCAACGTAGCCTTCTGTCGCCAGCCTTACACGCAGCTCAGCGACGGCAGGGTCCACCATCTCTGGTTTAAGAACGGTTTCATCCGAAACATTGGTCCAACCGCCCTGTAAAGCAATGGCCCTATACTTACTCAGTGCTTCGACAAGCATCATATACTGCGCATTGTCGATATCGATGCGCTCGATTAACGCGCTAAAACCTTCACCTTGAAGAAACTGATTTAGGACAACGGCTGGGTCTTGTTGAATTACCGGTTTTGAGAAGTTCCAATCGTCGTCCAGTGCATTTGGGTCGACTTTCCCAAACACCAAATGATGAACCAGTTTCACCGCAGCGTCCGTTGCCAGAATATCGAACAATGCTTGATTAGAAACATCGCCAGTTTGGGCGGCCTTAAATGCGGCTTGAAGCTCCGCTAAGTCAAAATCTTCCGGTCTGAAGCCCTGTTCTATAGCGCCATCCAACTCCTCCAAGAGTTCGTCTGCCAATGCATCGCGTGTCCACGCAGGAGTGAAGCCCCTCTCTTCGTAGAAACGCGGCACTAGGATTTCAGCATCCAAGCTCTTTCTGTCAGGTAGCGTGCTACTCACGTCCAACTTGGCACCGAGTAGAGAAGCAATCTGCTCTGATATCTCGTTTGCGACACTTGGGTTGGGGAATATTGTTACCAATGCAGTTAGCGAAATCGCGACTAACGACTTAACGTGACCCACCAATACCTCCTGCGGCTTCGCGCTATATGCTGTCTCTATGTGGGAGGATACTCATACATAATGTATAATCAAATCGTAATTTATGATTTTAGTATGGCCATTTGATTGGAGGGTTTGAGTGCTGTGTGTATATGCAGGGGATTGACGCTGAACGTCCAAACGATCCTGTGGACGAGGCGGCCCTGTTGAATCTACTGTCATTGCAGTATCGACGGAGTTGGGCGGGTTATGGCGACATTTGTATTGGTCCACGGAGCGTGGCAAGGGGGATGGTGTTGGGCTCGCGTAGCCGCCCTTCTGCGCAGGGACGGCCACGACGTTTTCACCCCGACACTGACAGGGTTGGGTGAACGTGCTCACCTCGTTAGTGACGAAACCGATCTGGCCATGCATATCGAGGATGTCCTAGGGGTAATCACGTGCGAAGAACTCTCTGACATTGTTTTGTGCGGTCATAGCTATGGCGGCATGGTTGTCACCGGAGTGGCGGATAGAGCGCCCGACCACATTCGCTCACTTGTGTACCTCGATGCGCTCGTACCGGGCGATGGGCAGGCGGCCTTGGATGTTTTGCCTGCGGATATCGCGGCAGGGCTTCGTGATAGTGCCGCCGATGGTAAAGTCGCGCCGGGCCCAGCGGAGGCTTTTTCGGTGAATGGAGCAGACTGTGCGTGGGTGGACCGCCGAAATGTCGCGCAACCACTCAAGACATTTGAGCAACCGATGCAACTGGTGAGCGGCGGAGCCGAGGTGGTAAAGCGGACCTACATCTATGCCACCGGCTGGGTCCCTGGGCTTGGCCAACCGTTTTTTGAGCGATACCAGTATCAGTCGGGGTGGACGGCGATTTCGGTGCCATTCGGGCACTACGTGATGATCGATAGGCCTGACGACTTGGCCCGAATGCTAATGTCTGCGATTTGAATTTGGCCGCCGGATCCTGCACGAGCGCGCGGACAGCGAAATCGCCCGCATAGGAATAGTTATTGCTTCTATCCCGATTGTCCTACTTCAATCAGCGCTTCGGGCGAGATGCGCCGTAGCTCTGCAAGTGAATCCGCGTCTCGACTGATCAGCTGGCATTGATCTCAAACCGAAGCTTCAGCTTCAATGGCAGGCAACCGATCTCGGCGCCGTCACTTTCGGATGCTCGATAATGAGTATGCGGTACTAGCTAGGAAAATAAGATCGGCTCAGACAAGGCGCTCGACGTTATCTTGGCCAACAAGTCTCTCACAATTGCCTTAGAACTGTTTCCCACTGACTAGGGTTGAATTTTTTCGACCAGAGTGCACTCTTGATTGTGGATGAGCGTCTAAAGTCGATTGAGCTGAGAGAGGACTACTATAAATTGAACGAATTCTACGCACCGCGCAAACTTATGGGCAAAAAATGCAAACTTATGCGCAAATCTCGCGCAAGGTTATGGGCGTAGAATCCGTAATTTTCTGAATGTAATCAGTGTTGGGCGCGCAGCGATATGCGCGCGCCTACAGATATTGTGGAAGTTCGATATCGGGTTCATCTGCCTTGGAATCGTTATGATCTAAGGTGGTAAAATCTGGTTTGTAGATCGAATGGTCTGGGTCTGGCGCGACTTCCAAAAAAGTGGCGGGTCGTTGAGTGATCTTGAAACTGAGCGCTGAGGAATTGCCCTCTTGGAACAGTTCGCGGCTGCCTGTTCCCGTTTGGGTCAGATCGCACCCATTTTCCGGCGTAGATACTGCGCGAACTCCGCCACTCGGCGAGGTTGGGCTCGGCCGGGTGGAAACATCATTTGTAGCGGCTTGGGTGGTGGGAGGAATTCGCCTAACAGGGCCACAAGCTTTCCGGCTCTGACATCATCGCCAACATCCAGTTCCGATTTCAACACGATGCCATGGCCTGCCAGAGCCCAACTGCGGATAAGCGAGCCATCATTTACAATTCGGTTTCCCTTGACTGGGACAAGCTGGCGCTCTCGGCCTGCGACAAACTCCCAAACGTTGTCGAGCGAACCACCGAAACGCATAACCAGGCAGTTATGATTTGCGAGGTCTTCGGGCAGTTCTGGTGCTCCATATGTCGCCAGATAGCTGGGTGCTGCGCAGACGAAACGCTGGTAGCTTCCAAGGTTGCGTATTCGGAGTGAGCTGTCGGTGATGTCCCCAAACCGAACAGCCAAGTCAAAACCCTGACCCACGAGATCGACATAGCCATCGGATAGCGACAGTTCTATTGACACAGCCGGGTTCTCTTCGGTGAATTCAGAGATCACGTCAGAGACAACACCACGACCTAAATCAATAGGCGCACTGACGCGGATCAGGCCAGAAAGGGTTTCGGCGCCGAGGCGAATGCGGGTGTCGAGGTCGGTGACTTCACTGAGAACGCTCTTGGCGCCATCGATCAGGACCCGACCCTCTTCGGTCAAACTGATTGAGCGTGTCGTTCGGTTGAACAATACCACACCGTAGTGTGATTCCAGCGCAGCGAGCCGTTCGGAGACAGTTGTGCTCGATAAACCTGTCTCTCGGGCCGCCGCGACAAGGCTGCCTTTCTCGGCGATGGTCAGGAAGAGGCGGAGGTTGTCGAGCAGCATTAGTCGATATTTCCGGATTATATTTCCGATGAATGACTGTTTATCCCGTTTTGGCGGCGGCGTAAATCTACGACACCAACGTAACAGCAAAGGAACGACCTGATGGCCAAGCTGACCATTGTCGCCAACATCAAAGCCAACCCCGGCAAGATCGACCTTGTCAAAGCAGAGCTCACCAAGCTCATCGACATAACGCGTGCCGAAGAGGGTTGCATTAACTATGACCTGCACCAGGACAACGACAACCCGGCACATTTTGTGTTCTACGAAAATTGGGAAAGCCGAGAGCTTTGGCAAAGCCACATGGGTGCTCAGCACCTTGCGGCTTACCTGGAGGCGACAGAGGGCGCCGTTGCAGAGTTCACGTTGAATGAGATGACAGTCATCGGTTGATACAGAACCGGACAAAGGAGCACGTTATGAAAGCCGTGGGATACCGTGAGGCAGGGTCGATTGATCGGGCGGATGCCTTAATCGACTTCGATACCGACAGACCGACGCCGAAGGGGCACGACTTGTTGGTCAAGGTGCAGGCCGTGTCAGTGAACCCAGTCGATACGAAAATTCGTCAAAAACGAGCTCCTGCAGGTGCAGCACCGGATATTCTGGGGTGGGACGCAGTAGGGATCGTCGAAGCAGTTGGCGAAACGGTTGAGACTTTCAGTCCGGGAGATACAGTTTGGTATGCCGGGGCGATAAACAGATTGGGAACCAATGCTGAGTTTCATCTGGTTGATGAACGTATTGTCGGAGCCGCGCCAAAATCCATACCTGCAAAAGCAGCTGCGGCGATGCCGCTAACGACGCTTACTGCCTTTGAGATGCTGTTCGACCGCTTGCGAGTCCAAGATGCCGTTCCCGGCGGGACAAAAACGTTGCTGGTTATAGGTGGCGCAGGCGGTGTCGGATCAATCACCATTCAATTGGCACGGGCTCTCACTGAATTGACAGTGATAGCGACAGCGTCCCGACCCGAGACACAAGACTGGGTTCGAGAGCTGGGCGCACACCATGTCATCAACCATGCGGAACCTTTTGGCGCACAACTCGGGGCTCTCGGTATCGAAAGCGTGGATTTCATCTATTCAACGAACCATTCCCAGCTTTATGCGTCTCAAGCCGGAGAGGTGATGACACCTCAAGGTCGCTTTGGGTTGATCGATGATCCTGAGACCTTTGACATCGCGCCATTCAAACCCAAATCGATCTCATTGCATTGGGAGTTCATGTACACTCGGTCGCTTTTTGGGACTGGAGATATGAACCGTCAAAGCGAAATCCTGAATCAGGTCGCCGGGTTGATAGACGATGGAAAGATCAGATCCACAGCAACCGATACACTTGGTACAATCAATGCTGCAAACTTAATGAAAGCGCATGCTATCCTCGAAAGTGGCAAGGCCAAAGGAAAGCTCGTGCTTGAGGGTTTTTAGATGAGAATTGAGCGGCTAGATCATGTGAACATCGTAACAACTAAGTTGTCTGAAATGGCTACTTGGTATGAAGAGGTCTTGGGTTTGAAACCTGGGGCCCGCCCTGATTTTCCGTTTCCCGGGGCTTGGTTGTATGCGGGTGATCACGCCGTGGTTCACCTTGTGGGTCACGAAGGCACGCCAAACGTTGGCTCCGAAGTGAAGTTAAAGCTCGAGCATTTTGCGCTCTCAGCCACTGGTTTGAGCGCATTCGAAGAAAAACTGACCTCATGTCAGATCCAGTACCGAAAAACTGACGTCCCGGGGGCTCGAATGGTCCAAATTCACGTGGCGGATCCTGATGGGAATCATATTCATATTGACTTCGAAGAATCCGAGTAAGCGGCTAACCCGTGAAATAGATGGAACGCAAAATCAAGCTCGTAACTTCTTGTCGATTAGGGATTGAGATCCTTGTCGGGGTTGCTTCCTAGAACTACGCAGGTCAACATTTTCGGGAGGTGCAAACGTCGACTTGGAGATTAGCATGCCGGACCTCGAAACAAACAAGAAAAACGTCATCGCTTTCTACGAAATGATGTTCAACGAGTGTCGACCTGCCGAGGCCATAGCGACCTTTGTTGGTGAAACCTATACGCAGCACAACCCGCATGTTGGCGACGGCAAGCAAGCCTTTGTCGAGTATTTTGAGCGCATGGCTGCCGAATACCCGGGAAAGCGCGTGGACATCGAACGCGCGTTTGCTGAAGACGACCACGTTATTCTGCATTGCCACCAAATCTGGCCCGATGGTCTCGAGTACGCAGGGATTGATATATTTCGCCTGGATGCTGAAGGTAAGGTTGTCGAGCACTGGGATGTTCTTCAGGAAATTCCAGCAAACAGCGAGAATGACAATGGCATGTTTTAACTTAACCGTTCTGACTACGGTGCATGGAACTTTGAAGACTCCTGTCGGCTGAACCACGATAGTCAAAGGGCGTAAGTCTGATCCAAGAATCCCGCCGAAGCGTATCTATCAAGAACCTTTTAGAAAGGAGATAAATATGCTCTCGAAGAGTATTCTTGCCGCGACCCTTGGATTGTTTGCAGCTACTTCGCCTCAAGCTGGTGTACAAATTCGGTTCATAGAGGGCGCACCCAAGGACCGTTTTGTTCTGACAAATGTCGGAGCGTGCGAAGTAAATGCCTCGACTCTCAAAATCGACTTGTCGCAATCTGCCGGACGATTGATCTTCGACGTTACCGAAAAAGGTGCGGGCGTAGAGGTCTTTCAACCTCTCGAATTCGTTGAGGGTGTGGATGCTCTGCGGCAATTTCCAGTGGTCGTGGATGGGCAAGATTCAATTGAACTTGAGATAGCCTCCCTTGCAGCCGGGGACAAACTCGCCTTTACCATCGATGTAGATGACACCATCGGGCAACGCGAAATCACCGTAACAGGGTCCGAGATCGAAGGCGCCACGGTGTCTTACTCCGATGCGGATAAGACCAGAACTGCAACCTTCTCTTCCGAAGCGCTTGTCAACGTGACGACCAAGGATTGCTGAAAGCAGTTCCGCAATATCGAACTTGTTGATCCGCATAGCATTTCTTGCGCTCATGTTGGGAGGCGGTGTCCTGATCGGGACACTGACTGCACCGGGCGATTGGTATGCGCAGCTTTCTAAACCTGCTTTCAATCCACCAAATTGGATATTTGGCCCGGTTTGGACGGTGCTTTATGTGTTGATCGCCATGGCGGGTTGGCGCCAGTGCGAAACAGACCGAAGCTCGGCTGCGATGAAGCTGTGGTGGACGCAGATGGGTCTGAACTTTTTGTGGTCCCCAACCTTTTTCGTTCTGCAAATGCCGTGGTTGGCCCTTGTGGTCATTGTAGCATTGCTGGCTGTCATCGTCGTGTTCATCGCTGAAGTCAGGCACACTGATCGAGTCTCTGCACTGGCCTTCCTGCCGTATTTAGCATGGGTCGCATTTGCCACGGCACTTAACCTTTCCATTGCGATACTGAACTGAGAAGGAACAATATGCGTGGCAACTTCGTTGGGCTTGTTTCAGGTCTATTTATCATCGGATCTACAATGGCACAGGCTGATGGAAATCTTACTGAGGACTTCTCCGAGTCTCCGGAGACGCGTTGGGACTACGTTGCGGACACTGTCATGGGAGGGGTCTCATCAGGGCAGGTGCAGTTTCGTTCGGATGGTGATGTTGCATTCGCGAGGCTGACCGGATCCGTCAGTACAGAAAACAACGGTGGATTCATCCAATTCAGACGCAAGTTGCTTGATCGGCCAGATGCGAGTGTATCGGGCGTCAGGCTGTTGGTACGGGGGAATGGCGAGCAATACTTCGTCCACCTCAGGACACGTGGCACGGTGCTTCCGTGGCAATACTATCAGGCCGAGTTCGCAACTTCTGACAAATGGACCGAAGTCTCTTTACCTCTGTCAGGCTTTAAGGCTTCAGGTGCCATGTTGCGCGCTATTCCCGTTGCTAACGAAATCACCTCTGTTGGAGTTGTAGCCTACGGGCGCGATCACGAGGCCAGCGTAGATGTCAGCGAGATTGGATTCTACTGAAGGTCTCTCAAACGAGGGCTGTGTTCTTCAAATAGGTCCGCAACGCCGGTATTTCTTCTTCTGTCAGTTCCTGAATGCGGATGTGCTGTTTCTTCTTTTTAGATGCTGAACCTGTCTTTTCTGAGCGAACATTCAGAGTGTGCTGCTTTCTGAAGAGACAACTCGACTGGCAGTCCCAAGTTAAAAATACTTAATCAAAGCAAAGTACTTTTAGCAAAAAACAACTCCCACATGACGCTTATCTAAAGGAGTGAGTATCATGAAGAGGATTGCAGCATTGGGCCTTGTTGCCCTGACCCTATCATTTGTTGGCACTGGTGCGTTTGCGGAGTGCTACTTTGGGAACGATGAGGTAACCGGGGCGGAAACGATCATCTGTGAGACAGAGAGTGGCTTTTCCAGCTGGGGCATAATGATCGCTGAAGCTTGAGCGTTTCGGGGCACAACACCAGGCTTTCTGTGAGTTAGGGTAAATCAGATCGAACTCTGCAATTGGTAACACCAAAGCTGAGGAACACGCAGCGCCGAGAGTGGTGAGGCGACGGACTCTTCCATAGTTGTTGCACGACGCGGAACCTTGGGTTTCGCTGCGATTCAAGAAGCTGCTCCAGTTCTTCACCTTGGTTTGCATCGCCGGAAATTTCAAACTCACGCAACATTGCGCCAATTCTTGGCGTTCTCCGTCTCTCTGGCCAGGCATTGTGATGGCCTCTGTTGTCAGGAGTTCTATTGTTCTTTGTATTGACCCGTCACGACACCGCCCCACCTTTCTAACTCAGTTTTAGGAGCATCCTGAGTGTTTGTGAGGACCACCGCCTTATTCACTTTTGCTGTGTCTACCCCGGCCATGGCACTGCAGCTTCGCGAAACAGGGCGTTATGAGCTCAATCAACCCGCAAGTCTTCCCCCGGGGTCGAGATTGCATAATGTTCTAAGAATTTGGCTTCACATTCTGGCTAACACCAGTTTTTGCCTAGTCCCGTTCGCTGTCCAAAGCTTCGCGTATGAGCGTCAGATTCGGCAGCGAATTGTGAAATGGACTTGCCCCGAGTTCGGACAAAATTGGAGCCAGAGATTCCGACATCCGCTCCATACAAGTTTTCAGGAACTCTGCGCCTTGCGGCGTTGACCGGGCAATTTTCGAACGCTTGTCCTTTGGGTTTGTCTCAAGAGTGATCAAGTTATGATTTTCAAGGCTGGCGAGCATATGCGTCATCGAAGTCTTGGGCACCTGAAACGCGTTTGAGAGTTGCAGTGGGGTTTCACCTTCGGGCCGCCGTACCAGATGGCCCAAAATTCCAAATTGAGTCGCCGTCATTCGACCAGGTAAGAACGCTTCAAGCTTGGTCGAGATCAACTGATTGATGATCCCGACCTCGGTGAAGAACCGGTAGACTTCGTTGGTCTCATCTTCAGGCTTCATTCAGAATTCGTTTCTCCAGCGGCCAGCGCGGTGTGGCGATTGGCTCGGGTCCATGCCCCAAACGCAGCAACATTTGCACTGTGTGGCCCGGTGACGCAAGAAGCTCATGAGCCAGCGCGTATTCGTCAGCCATCTCAGGATATTCCTGAAGGGCCTGACTGACCGGATGAACGCCCAGGCCCATTTCGGTTGTCTTCAAATAAAAACGCATCAATTGACGTCCGGCATCGAGTTGATCGCTTCGCGTATTTGTGGCTGTCGTAAGGACTGCGTATTGCGGCGTCGCGTCTAGCATCGCGAAGTAGTCTCGCATGTGTGACTGAGTGCCTGGGTGGTCAACGTTCATCAGGGTCTCATTGTCCAATAGGCCGGTAAGTCGCAGCGTTTCCAGCATGGGATCGCGCAATTCAATCCCGTCCGGGTTGGCGTTGATTTCTGCTTTCCCGATCCGCATCAGGTCGACGGATTCTTTCAGGGTCTGCGGCGTTCGCATTTCGATTTCAAAAGCGCGTTTCGTAAGATCTTGAATACGGGTCACCAAATCTTCGTCGGTAATCAAAGTTGCATATTCGCCAAGCGTAGCCACTTGATCGGCAGAGAGGCGCTGTTCAGTGTATGGTTCTTTGTTCGAATGCCGTTTGAGGATTTGATCTGATAGTGGATCGGATGCCCCGCCCGGCACAAACACTGCTTCTGCGACGGGTCCGTCATCCCCATCAGGCAGTAACTTGACCTCGGTATCAAACCCCTGTGCACCTGCCGCCAGGACCATAGTCTCAACAAATGCACCGAGGCCAATATAGAGCTGGCGGTGGTAAGGATCGGTTTCCGGAAGCTCGCGATCAGGATCACGGTGGATGCGCACCTTGTCTTGTCCAGCCAACTCAACCAGCCAAGGTTGCAAGTTGTGCGGATTGGGGGCGAGAATTGCGTAGGATAAAGCGGCTTTACGTGGGTCGTCATACGGTTTTGGCGTCCACGGAGCCAGCGCGTCATGCGGCGTGCGTGTAGCGAGGAACGCAACCGCGCCCGTTGCCGCCAGTATTGTGCCTCCGCCTAGAATCTTGAGAAAACGTCTTCGGTTTGGCATGTTGACTCTCCAGTAGTGCGATATCGGACTAATTTAATACGAATTCGTACTACATCAACCCCAATCGATGCAGTGATTGGCTGAGTGATTTATAAAAAGAAAATCAGAACAGCCGGGCTCAACTGCGGACTGCCTTGGCAGACAATTATTCGGAGCGCTTTTAGTGCCGAAAATAAGCAGTTATTTTAGCCGATTAAGGATTGGAAACGAGAAGATCAGAGGCTGTTGAGCCGATGCTTTTCAAGTATCCCGCAAAGCATGGCCTGAGCTTGCAGCCTGTGTTCTCGATGACGTTCGCGGGCGGCATCTGGACGACCTTCACTAATCGCTTGAAAAACAACCCGGTGATCTTCATTGGATTTGACGGGCAGGGGTCTGATAAACAATGTCGTTGCGCGCGCGCGACGCACTTGATCGCTCATCATGGCGACAATCGCTTCGACTCGTTTGTTGCCGCCCAACCGAACGAGCTCCTGATGAAACAACTCGTCGGCCTCGGCCCAGGCTTCAAGGTCTTCGGCTTCGATGGCTTGGTCCATCTTTGCAATTGATCCGGCAAGTACTGCCAGTTCATCTTCTGAATAGCCCGCTTCGGCAGCGCGCTGTGCTGCGAGACTCTCGAGTTCCGTCAGTATGTCGTAAATTTCACGCATATCATCTGATGAAACAGGCAGTATCCGAACGCCCTTTCGGGGCCGCATTTCCAGCAAGCCCTTACTTTCCAACATCAGCGCAGCTTCCCGTATCGGGGTGCGGGACATGCCAAGGGTCTCGGCGAGTTCCGACTCCAGATGGTCAGTTCCGGCTGCAAGTTCGCCGGACAGGATCATCTTTCGCAAATCCCTGACAGCGCGTTGCGTATTGGAAAGAGTTTTTGCGTCCTGATCCTTCACGGCGTCTCCAGGTTGATCTTTCGTCCCTCCGCGGCCGAGAGATAGATGTTCTCTTCGATGCGGATCACGTCCAAATAGTCGCGAGCCGTGTTTTCCAACGGCGTGCCCCGTAGAAGGCCTGAAACGACGTGACTTTGCAAGGCGTGGACACAGTCTCCTCCAAATCCATCGTGATCGCTTGGAGGTAGAATCTGCTGTCGCTTCTGTTTTCCAAAAGCGCGGAGCTCGACTGAACCGTCGCCGTTAAGAACCAGTGATCCTTCCGTTCCTTCGATGAGCGCTTCGCCCATGGTCTGACGCAGGTTTTCGGCGCTGTGGTCAAGGCATCTGTTGCCATCGAACAGAGCTCTTAAACCGTTGGCGTGGTCAAACAGGATGTAACCTGCGTCCTCGCCTGCGATAACTGGGTTAACTTGGCGCAAGTCCGCATAAACTGCGCTGGGCGCATCGAATAGAAACCGGAACGTGTCTACCCAGTGAACCGCTGTTTCATGAACCAGGAAACGCGGCATGTCCTGAAAGTACGGCTGCCGGTCTAGGTAGGCTCGTGGTCCCTGTCCGTCGCCGGGCCGAAGCCGGAAAGTAGCTTGGAGAGGTGTACCAATTCGACCCTCGGTCATCGCCTCTTTGATTGCGCGATACCAAGGCTGGAAGCGGAAGTTCTCGTGTACAACAATAGTTGCTCCAACCGCTTCAGCCTCTGAAACAATCTTCTCAGCTTCATCCAGAGATAAGCAAAATGGCTTTTGGCAGATCAGCCACTTGATACCAAATCGCAGTGCCGAGCGGATTGCCTCGGCCTGCGCCACAGGCGGAAGGATAATGTCTACGAGATCCGGTTCTTCCGCCTCCAGCATTTTTGACAGATCATCGTAAGCGGCCAGTCCTGTTTCTTTCGCCTTGTTGATATCACGGTTGCAGGATGCAATCGGAACCGCTCCGGGCATTCGGGACCAGCTTTCGTAGTGGAACCTGCTGAAATACCCCGCACCCACGCACGCGACCCTGATGGCTTGTTGAGTATTCATGCCCGCATTGCTTCCAATACCGATGCCGCGGCACCCTGCGTTCCGGCCGTTCCACCTAGGTCACGGGTCAGGTTCTGTCCGTTCGCCGTCACCTTTTCCACGGCTTCACGCAATCGTTCGCCGTCGCTGGACAGGTCTGGATGATCATGGGTGAACCCCAACCATTCAAGCATCATTGCTGCGGACAAGATCATCGCAAACGGGTTGGCAATACCCTGTCCCGCAATGTCCGGGGCGGAACCATGGCAGGGTTGGAATACAGCGTGGTTCAACCCGATATCCGCTGATGGCGCCAGTCCTAGACCACCCATGAGACCCGCACCAAGGTCGGAGAGAATGTCTCCGAACATGTTCTCAGTGACCAAAACGTCAAATTCCCAAGGCTTTTGAACCATCCACAGAGCGGTAGCATCAACATAAGCATGGTCTGCCTGTAATTCGGGATGGTGGGCGGCTTCTGCATCAAACATCGATCTGAAGAATGCAAAGGCGCGGAATACATTGGCTTTGTCGACACATGTAACTCGACCCGGACCGCGCCCGGTTCTTTTGCGGTTCTGGGCGAGTTCAAACGCGAACCGGAACAGTTTTTCGGACACCTCACGAGTGATCAGCAGAGTTTCACGTGCTTCGTCATCGGTAACTTCGCCAGCGCCTTGGGTGAAGAACAGCCCTTCTGTGCTTTCGCGTATTAAGACAAAGTCGATCTCTTTTTCGGGAGGCAGCGCCAAAGGGGTCATTTGTCCGCTGCTTACCTTTACTGGCCGCACACCAGCAAAAAGTCCCAGTTTCTTTCGCAGATCGATCTGCGGTGAAATCTCGGTTCCGTCAGGGTAACGAACATCCGGCAAGCCCATTGCAGACAGCAGAATTGCGTCCGCATTGCGTGCGGTTTCGAGTGATCCAGCCGGAAACGATTCTCCAGTTTTGGCGTAGTGGCCTGCGCCTGCCGGAGCGTCTGTAAACACCAGTTCGTAGGAAGGACTGCCGCGCGAGAGCTGACGCAGGATTCCAAGCGTAGGGGCCATAATTTCAGGGCCGATTCCGTCCCCGTGGAACACTGCCACATCATAACTTTTTTTCATCTTAGCCCGCTTCCTTCCCGTTTCGCATTCATAGCGCGATAGCAGCTTTCACTACAGTCCGTTGACAATGCATTCTTTAATGTATACGCAAATAAATGCAATAATAAACGCAAAGTTGTTTGGGAGGACTTGGAAATGAAACTAAAGCTAGGGCGGTTGGCGGCCGCAGCCGTGATGGCGACCGGGATTACAGGGGCAGCTGCTGCGCAGGATTATCCCTATCGTGATATCACCACAGCTGTGGTCTGGGGGGCCGGTGGTGGCACGGACACGATCAACCGAATGATCATGGCCGAGATGGAAAAACACCTTCCGGTTTCGATCAATGTGATCAATCAAACAGGTGGCGTCGCAGGCTCCAACGGGATGGTCTATGTCATGAACCAACCAGACGATGGTTATACATTGGTTGGTCTGTCAGAGTCCAACGTCACCGCTGCTGTGCAAGGTGGTTGGGATAAGAAATTTGATTTTTGGTATCCGTTTATTGTTGGCGGATCACCTGATCTGATCTCGGTTCCGGCGGACAGCCCTTACAATACGCTGGAAGAACTGGTTGATGCTGCAAAAGCTGCTCCTGGCACTATTCCAGCGGCGGCCTCCGGCGCGGGTTCGATCCACCACTTGAATCTTCTGGCCATCGAAAAAGGGGCCGGTGCAGAATTCAAGTTTGTTCCATACAAAGGCTCAGCGCCCGGGCAGGAAGCAGCGATAGCGGGTGAAGTTGCGTTGGTTGTGACGTCACTGGCTGAACAGGCTCCGTTGATTGAAGGCGGTCAACTTAAACCGCTCGCGATGTTGACGCCCGAAGATGCGCAGATTGCAGGGGCAACGGTGCCTTCTGCCTTTGGCATTTATGACGGTCTCGATCAGTATTTACCACTCAAACAGGCCATCGGGTTTGCAGTCCACAGTTCAGCCGGGGACGACGTAAAGGCCGCGCTTGGTGATGCCTTCGAGCAAGCTATTGCCTCCGACACCGTCGCCGAATGGGCCGCGGCAAACAATTACGATGTCGGTGGTCAACACGGTGAAGAAGCTCAAGAACTGTTTGCGAACCTCGAGGCTACTTTTGCCTATACCTTGCAAGACCTTGGCGCTGCCACAGTGGATCCGGCCTCGCTGGGTATCGCGCAACCCTAATCCGATCAATTTTGAAAGGGCGCGCTTGATCGCGCCCTTTCCCTCAGGAGGCAGGCAATGGACAAACCTGACGAAACACTGGTCATGCGGTCGCGCGACTTTTGGGCAGCAATTGTTCTTATAACAGTGTCCGTCTTTTTTCTTTGGAAGACGTCGGACATTCCACTTTGGGGCGAAAACCGCGCAGGTGTAAGTGGATCGGATTGGTACAACTCGGCTGCAATTGTACCGCTGTTCATCTTCGGGGGATTGCTTGGCTTGTCCTTCGTTTTGCTGGCTATTTCAATCCGCTCAGGTGGTGCCCAAAACGCGCTCAGTGCTTTGGGCATCGGATGGGATAAGTCGGAAGCCTATCGAGCTTCTACAATAGGCCTGATCCTTCTTGCATATGTCGTGGGGCTCGTTCCCAGAGTGGACTTCATTCTGTGTTCTGGGTTGCTGATTACAGCTTTGACTTACGGCTACTACGGAGGTCATGCGCGGCGTGCTTTGGTGGCCTGTAGCGCGGTTGTCTCTGCCGGGCTATTTGCGTTTGCTGTATTTCCCGCGCAGGCGGACTGGAACGCACACAGTGATGATTGGTTTACACTGGCCTTATGGGTCTCGCTCACACTTGTGGTGTTGAGCAAGGCGGTTTCCGAACGCGTTTTGCGGTTCGTTCCTTTGGTGGCAATACTTGCCCCGCTCATCCTCGTTTGTGCGATGGCCTTTGTTTTCCGGCAGAACGTGCCCGCGCGCGGCGGGTTGATCTTCAAGCAAATCGAATACCACTACTACGTGACGCTTCGTCCGTTATGGAAAGATTGACCGGATGGACTTTATCCTTTCGCAACTGGCTGGATTTGGGACCGCATTCGTGGGCCTGGCAGTAGACCCGCTGACCTATCTGTATTTGATCGCATCCGTGTTCCTGGGCATCACCTTCGGCGCATTGCCCGGCCTGACCGCAACGCTGGCAGTGACGATCCTGACGGGTTTCTTCGGCAACAAGATCCCATTGGACTATTCGCTTATCGCTTTGCTCGGGGCATATGTCGGCGCGATTTACGGCGGCTCTTACCCGTCTATTTTGCTGAACATTCCGGGCACGGCAGCCAGCGCGGCGACGGCCATGGATGGCTACCCTCTGGCCAAAGCGGGTCGAGGGGGTGAAGCACTTGGGCTGACCACGACGGCCAGTTTCATTGGCACGGTTATCGGGACCATCACGCTTTTGATCTTTGTCTGGGCGCTGCTTTTGGTTTCAAAGAACATCGCAAGCCCGGAGAAAGCCTTGCTGGCCCTTTTCGGCATTCTGCTTTCTGGCACTTTGATGAGCGAAGACCTGGTGATCAAGGGATGGATCGCCGGTCTGATCGGGCTTGCGATGTCCATGGTGGGGCTTGACCCTCTGTTGTCTGAACCGCGCTATACCTTCGGCTGGTCTTACTTGATGAGCGGGTTTCAGGTCGTGCCGGTTTTGATGGGGGCATTTGCCATTCCCCAAATCATCGACGGTTTAAGGCACGTTGAGGCCGGGAAAGTTCTGGCCCTGAAAGGTCGCATCTTTCCGAACCTACGCTCCATCCGACGCTACCTGCCCACCATTGGCCGGTCAGGAGTGATCGGGACCGGGGTAGGAGCGCTTCCCGGCGTGGGCGAAGATGTCGCCGGTTGGGTCAGTTACGGTGTCGGCAAGACCGTATCTGCCGAGGGCGACAAGTTTGGAAAAGGCTCTTTGGAAGGTCTGCTGTGCTCTGAAACGGCAAACAACGCCTGCATTGGGGGCGCGCTAATCCCGCTTTTGGTTTTGGGCATTCCCGGTTCACCACCCGCCGCGGCTTTGATGGGGGCTTTCAAGATCAACAACGTGATCCCGGGCCCCACGATAGACCCCGAGATCATTCTGCGCGTAGTCGCAATCCTGGTGTTGGCATCCCTGACTATGTTCTTGATGGGCCTGTTCACTGCTCGGGTCTTTATCAAAATACTCGCCATACCGCAGACCATCTTCTTGCCCGTCGTTATGGTTCTGACAACAATTGGGTCTTTCAGCGTTGGTGGTGGCATCAATGATCTTTACCTGATGCTTGGCGTCGGCGCCGTTGCCTATTTCATGAACCTGATGAAATACCCAATCGCGCCGTTGGTGATCGGGGTTATTCTAGGCAGCCTGTTTGACGAAACCTTCCGCCGGTCGCTGTTCTTGTCGGACGGGGATCTTTCGGTCTTCTTTTCACGACCCGGTGCGGCCATTCTGCTGGTGCTCAACATTGGTCTGATCCTCAGCCAGCTGCCCGTTGCAAAGCGCGCTTTCTCACGTCTGAAAGGACTTTCTGTCTGATGTTTGTAGTCACTGTCACTTTCACTCTCAAACCCGGTACGAGAGACACTTTTTTACCGCTGATGGTCGCAAACGCTTCAACCTCTTTGCGTGACGAAGCCGGATGCCAGCAGTTTGACGTTTGCCTCGGCGACGATCCCGAGACAGTTTTTCTCTATGAGGTTTATGATGACAGCGCGGCCTTCTCTGTACACCTAGAAAGTGCGCATTTTCGGTCCTTCGATACGGCTGTGGCTGATATGATCGCCACCAAGGTGGTTCACCAGTATTCCGAGGTCATCCGATGAACGATTGGGAAATCCACGCCGTGAAATACGCGGATCGCAATGCCCGGACGCGAGCTGATAGTTTCATCATCGATGATAATCACAGCGCGCCTCACGCGATGGATTACTTCGTTTGGGTGCTCAAACGCGGTAACAAAGTCATTATGGTCGATACCGGCTACGACTCCGATGAGGCCGCCGCTCGTGGTCGTCCCATCGCGATGGACCCTCACGAGGCTCTGCGACCCTTAGGCATTTCGCCGGAAGCGGTGACCGAGGTTATCGTGACCCATCTTCATTATGACCACGCGGGTGGGCTGCATATGTTCCCGAACGCGAAGTTGCATATGCAATCGGCGGAGATGGCCTTCGCCACAGGCCCCTGCATGTGCCACGACCATCTGCGCGCGCCTTTCACGGCCGGTCATGTCTGCGAGGTCGTAAAGCGTCTCTATTCAGGGAAGGTCGTGTTCTACGATGGAGAAGCCGAGATTGCAGATGGGGTCACGGTGCACTGCATAGGTGGGCATTCGCGCGGGTTGCAATGCGTTCGCGTGAGAACGGCAGTCGGGTGGATGGTACTCGCGTCTGATGCCTCGCATTACTATGAGAATTTCATGGCGCGCAAAGCCTTTCCCATCGTCGTCGACCTGCAGGATATGATGGATGGTTTCGAGACACTCGAGAAGTTAGCCTCGCATCCTCGACTCATCGTGCCCGGCCATGATCCACTTGTGCGTGAGGTTTTTCCCGTCGGAGCGGCACCGCATATCCATAGGCTGGATTTCGGGCCAACCAGGGACATCAAATTATGAAGATCGGCGTCATAGCGGACGACTTTACCGGTGCGAGTGATATCGCGAACACCTTGGCAAAGGGCGTTGAGCCGGAAGGTGGATTAAGAACCGCGCAGTTTCCAGGTATTCCGGATCTCCCAGCCGACGAGGAGATCGAAGCGGGTGTCGTATCGCTCAAGAGCCGCACTGCACCGGTCGAGGAAGCTGTTGCAGACAGTCTGAGTGCCTTGCGGTGGCTCGTAGACCAAGGATGCCAGCAGTTCATCTTCAAATATTGTTCGACCTTTGATTCCACGACGGAGGGAAACATCGGTCCCGTTGCGGAAGCGCTGGCCAACGAACTGGGCGCGGAAAAAGTGATTTTCTGTCCGGCCTTTCCGACAACGGGGCGTACTATCTGTTACGGTCATCTCTTTGTGCTTGGTAAGCTGTTGCACGAGTCTGGGATGGAAAATCACCCCCTTACTCCGATGACGGATGCCAATATCAGGCGATGGTTGCAGCATCAAACCGACGAAGCGGTTGGGTTGGTGCCAATTGACACTGTGAAGCAAGGTTCAAAGGCGATCGCTGATGCTTTGCAGAAGGCCGACGAACGATTTGTGATTGGCGATGCGATTTCGGATGAAGATTTGTTGGCCTGGGGCGAAGCTCTAAAGGATGCCAAGCTCATTACTGGGGGATCGGGTATAGCGATGGGTCTACCAAGAAACTTCCTGAGAGAGACTTCATCCAAAAGTGCTGGCACTGTGTTCACTGGTATCGCAGGGCCTGCCGCGATCCTTGCGGGTTCTTGTTCAGGTGCGACCCGCAGGCAGATTGATGTTCATGCGGAATCCCATCCGACTTTCGCAATTGATGTTCCGGGCGTCATGTTCGGGGATGTGACGACGCAAACGCTTCTGGATTTCTTTGAAGCGCATTCGGGTCAGGCGCCGCTCGCGTATTCATCGGGGAACCCGGATGATGTGCGTGCGATCCAAGGTCAGTTTGGTCAGGAAGCCGTGGCGGAAAAGCTGGACAATCTCTTTGCAGATACCGCGCGAGAACTTGTCCAAAAGGGCTACAAGCGGTTGGTTGTAGCTGGAGGTGAGACTTCGGGAGCTGTCGCCCAGGCTGTCTCTGAGGCATTGGGATCACCGGCCATGTCAATTGGGACAGAGATTGACCCAGGCGTACCTGTCCTGAGCGTTGGAAAAACTGAACCCATTGCGATGGCTTTGAAATCCGGAAACTTTGGCGCTCCGGATTTTTTCGCGAAAGCGCTGAGAATGATGGAGTCGGGCAAATGAGCTCTGAAGAAATGGCGCTGCGGCAGCAGATGTCGGAGCTGTGTGCCTCGCTGTTTGTGCGTGGCTTTTCCGTTGGCACTGCAGGCAATGTCTCTGCGCGTTTATCGGACGGGATTCTCATGACGCCAACGAATTCGACTTTGGGCAATATCGACCCCGAGCGCATCGCCAAGATTGATTTGGATGGGAACCACGTCTCCGGAGACAAGCCGACCAAGGAGGTCTTTCTGCACCAAGCCTTCTATGAGACGCGGCCGGAAGCTGGTGCAGTGGTGCATCTGCATTCGACCTGGGCCACCGCACTGTCGTGTCTGGAAGACACCGATCCCAATGACTGTATTCCGCCGCTTACACCATACGTGGTCATGCGCGTAGGCACGGTTAAACTGGTTCGATACGTAAAGCCGGGTGATCCAAAATCCGGTGATTTGATCCGCGAACTGGGCGGCAAGTATAGTGCTGTTCTGTTGGCCAATCACGGTCCCGTCGTATCAGGAAAGAATCTCTTTTCAGCGGTCTGCGCAGCGGAAGAGTTGGAAGAAACAGCCAAGCTGCTCGTGGCACTGCGGGGAATGCCAACCCGGATGTTGGATGCAGAACAAGTCGCAGAACTCAAAGAGACTTTCGGAAGGATGTAGTTGGAAACCGATAGGGGGAGTGTGCAAACTTTTGGCTAAATCGTGCAAAATTATGCGCAAATACCACGCAATGTTATGGGCAAGAACATCTGAATTTAATGATTGAAATCAATAGCAGAAGCGCAGCGTTATGCGCGTCCCTACAGATTTTGTAGGATCACCCATAATCGTTCGCGACGCCCTTAAACGTTCGCGAACGACCCCAACCGTTTGTTTAGGAGAATTTGACGGAATTCCAAGACTCGCGATATATGTCACCGCTAGATAAAATACCACTTTCCGAAGAAGCGGACATAAGAAGAGCCGTCAAGCATCTTTCTGTAGGGCTCACTTCCCACCGCTCTTAAGTTCACTATTGTGTTGAATGTGGCTGTTGGTCTTGATCTCAAAACCCTTCCAACTGGTTCGTAGTCGCTTAATGATGTGGAGATGCATGAAGTAGCACCGCTTTTGCCAAGTGTAGGTGAAACGAATAACGACGTATTTCTCTCAAGTGTCTCAAAGTTATTCGGCGAACTATTTCCAGCAAAGTTCAAAACTTGATCCGAAAACTGGCGCCTTGCTTTGGGGTCATTGTTTCAATCGCTACACCTGCCTGTTTCAAAACAGCGGTAACAATGGATAGGCCCAAACCAGTGCCGCCTTGGTCCCGTCTGGTTGTGAAGAATGGTTCTGTGATGCGTGCACTGTTTCGCGGGCAAATGCCCGAACCATTGTCGGAAACGATCAGGCTGTTTGAAGCCGCGTCAAAACTTATGTCGACACGTGTTGCGCCGTGTTGAAACGCGTTTTGAAGAAGGTGATGCAGAACGATATGGCCCTGATCTTTGGACAAAGGCAGGTACGTTTCTGGCGGCGCCTGCAACTCGACAACCTTTTCTGAAAACGCGGCTGACGCCGCCTGGACCATATCCGCCAGTGACGTTGGGGTAGGGTCAGTTCGAATACTGGCCCGTGCCAGTTCGCGAAGACGGCTCAGCAAGGCGTTCATACGCAGACCTTCTTGCTGAATGTTATGAACCAGTTTCTGGTTGCGATCACCGGATACCGCTGACGGCCCATCAGACAACAGCTCTGCCGCACCCAAAATTGCCGTGACCGGCGATTTCAACTCATGGGTTACGTGGCTCGTGTAAGTCTCGATCGCAGTCGACCGCTCTGACAAGGTTGCAGCCATCGAAACGACGTTGTTACCCAGTTCCGCCAGTTCCTTCACGCCATAGTGCTGCACGGGATCGGGGATCGGTTTCAATCCGCTGGCGACATCCTGGCTTTGACAGCTGAGATCGCGAATTGGCTTCGAGATCAGCCGCCACATCATCCAACCGACCACAGCTGCAGACACCAGCATGAACACCACGACAGAGCCAAGCGTGAACCGTTCCTGAAACAGGAATTTCCGAAGGTCCATTGGCGTGCGCGACAGGTAAACGGCCCCGATGACCCTGTCATTCAACACCACCGGGTGGGCGACAAACACGCGGTATGAGGTATCGCGACTGATCGAGTTCAGCAGGTGCCGATTGGACGTGTCATCGCGCTGTCGCAGCAATGAAACGGTTTCACCCTCCAACGCTTGCGACACTTCGGGTACATGCAGAAAAGACCCGCTGGCTGATCCACTGCTGGCGATGATCCGCCCAGAGTGATCCATGAAAACATACCCCGACAGAGTGGTTTTCTTAGCCGACCTCGCCAGCTGTGACAGTGATTGAGAGATCTCCGAATACGGCGCGTCCAGCGGTTCATCACTTGAAACCGGGTCGGGGCGCGGCGGCGAGACCTGACCGCGAAACAGATCCAAACTGGCTGGGATGGGATGAAAGTCCTGAGTAAGGCGTTCCATCTGCTCAGTGGACAAACTGTGGCCGACATCGGGTGCGGCCTGGATCTCAGAAAAGGCCGTGGCATAGATTTCGCCAAAGATAACGGCCTGAGACAAAAGACTGCGTTCGGTTTCGCGTGCGAACTGGTTGCTGGACAGGCGGGCACCCAAAACACCAATGATCGGAAGGGTCACAAGGGCGATGCAGACCAGCGAAATCACCAGCGCAAGCGGCGGTCGCCATTTTTGCGTTACGGTCAGCACTGGCAAACGCCCAGCTTCACCCCAACCCCGTGCACGGTTTGAATCAAATCTGGATATCCCAAAGTGCGCGCCTTCTGACGGATATTACGGATATGGCTATCCACCGTGCGACCAGACAGATAGGTGTTGTGGCCGTAAACCAGCTCGATCAAGTGCGCGCGCGCATAGACGCGGCTTGGTGTTTTGGCCAGGATCGACAGGACCGCGAATTCGATCCCGGTCAGCTGGACCTCGGCCTCGGCAAGGGTGCAGCGATGCGCGCTATGATCCAGTTGCAGATCCTGAAAGACCGTCACGTCGTCCGGCGATTTAATGCCGGCCGAGCGGGCAAGGATGGCCTTGATCCGCAGCACCAGTTCACGCGGACTGAAGGGTTTGGTGACATAGTCATCGCCACCAAGCTGAAACCCCAGAATGCGGTCAATCTCATCATCTCGTGCCGTCAGAAACAGGATCGGCACGGTTGAGCTTTTGCGCAATTCCCGGCAGGCCTCCAACCCATCCATTTCGGGCATTCCGATATCCAGCACGACCAGATCGGCCGGGGTATTGCTAAAAACCTCCAATGCGTCCTGACCAGTGGATGCTTCGGTTGTTCGAAAGCCGGATTCTTCCAGCGCAAAGCGTACGACATCGCGAATACGGGCATCATCATCTACGATCAGGATGTTGTTCACTGTATGCGTCCGCCGTCGAAATATTACCGAAGTCACGATCAGAGATCATACTGCCATTGTCCGGGTCAAGTGGAGCTTGCACCTGTTGTCTGCGCCAGGTGAAATCATCCCCCAGCCACCAGGCATCGGTGCGCAGTTTGTAGGGTAACGCTCTCATGCCGAAACCCTCTGGCCTCGGCTCAGGCGCAGCGCGCCCAAAGCCATCAGCATTATCAGTCCGAAAATCGTTTGCGGCTCGGGTGTCGAAGACCCGCTGAACGCTGTTTTGGGATATGCTGCTGGGCCAACGCTCGCCACCTGCGGCAAGGCCACCGGCTTGGCATCTGCTGGCGCGTCGTCGGGGTTTACGACCATTTTTGAAACCGCAACAAAAGAGGTGAACTGCGTCTGAAGGTTGAATTTCAGCCCAAGATCGGTGATTTGCGCTTCAATCTTTCTGGGATCGCCAGCCTGCACCGCCATGGCGCGGTCAAGATCCGCGATTTTGGAACGTGCCCAGGTCAGTGGGATCGCAGTGCCCTGATGCGTATCACTTTCTGGACCGGATTCTGTTGGCAGGACTGTCGAGAGTGGCATCTGTGCTTTTCTACCTTGCACCAGGCCATTGATCGTGATGTCCGCAGGCCCGCCACCTTCGTACCGAGCCAAAACCCGAATTGAGCCGCCATCGAACAGGTCGGGAATATGTTGTGGCACCACTTCGGTGACATTCAACCCGCCCCAATCAATGGATACATCCGTCAGCACCGGCGATTTCAGATCCCGGGCCAGTGTGTCTGCGACATCCGAGGCGTGCTGGGTCGGATCAACGTAGCGGGCATAACCGCGCCCTTCTTCGGCCATCGCGTCCAACAGATAGCGATTTACTGCAGTACCCACGCCAAAGGCATAGATACGCGCATCGCCGATCTGTTGCCGGATTGTGCGCAACACGCGGGATTCCTGCCCAATATACCCATCGCTAAGGAAGACGACGATGCGCAAAGTGTCGGCAGGTTGCCGCGTTGCAAAGGCATGACGGATTGCGTTGTCGATTTCTGTACCACCCCCGGCGCGCAGACTGTGCACGTAGCGGAAACCGGACTGGATGTTACCGCGTGTGGCAGGAACGGCTTGGGACGCGAACTCGGACGCGCTCGAGGAAAACCGGATCACGCGGAAATAATCCTCGGGGCGCAGGCCTTTCAACGCGGCCTCCATAAACCGCTTGCTGGCATCCAAAGGCGCGCCGCCCATAGATCCCGAGGTGTCCAGCACAAAGACCAGCTCTCGTGCAGATATCTGATCCGACTGCGGGATTTTTGGCGGCTCAACCAGCACCGATACAAAGCCACCCCGGTCATCATGGTGGGCCAGCACTCCGGCTGTCGTCTCATCACCACCAAGTGTGTAGCGCAGAACAAGATCGCGGTTGTCGATCACCCGCCCGTGCTTAAAAGAGGCGCTGATTACCCCCTCCGACTCCTGGACTTGTAGATCATGCGTGGCGCTTGTCAGATTGGAAACGGGAACTGCACCGCGCAGATTGAGGTTCAGCGAGACCCGCGCGGGTTCAATTGTATCGGGGTTCGTCAGGCGCGGAACCAGAGGGTATTGCGGTAGCTCGGAAACCGTCCAGCCATCGACTTCGGTTACGGTAGAAGTGACCTGTTCTTCACTATGGAAATCAGCCAACTCAACGCCCTGAGACGTTTGGTCAAAATTCACCGCCCCTTGATATCGCGGCCCGACGATCAGAGGGAGTACCAGCTCATAAGCTTCGTCTATCTTAGGGACGGCCTGCACATAACTCAGCGTCACGGTAATCGGCTGCCCCGGCATCAGATTGGCGACGTTCTGCGTGAACATGTTGGGACGATGCTGGGTCAAAAGAGCAGCGGCTTTGCCCTCTTGCTTTGCTGTCTCAAAGGTTTGTTCGGCCTCGTGCTTTTGTTGGATCTGCGCCTCAATCACTTCGTCGCCCACCTGCATCTGCATCGCGTAGACGGCGGCTTTTTGGTTGAGGGGGAACAGATACTCCGCCGACATCGGATCGTCCGAAGGGTTTATGAACACCTGCCGCACCTGAACGGTTGCCATATCGCCCTGAATATCAACGGAAAGGTCCGATTTCAGCAAGGGCAGATCCAATGGACCAGCCACTCCGCTGCCGATCAATCGACCCGCGATGTCGTCTTTCGGCTGGGTGTACGCAGCCGCGGGGAATAGCAGAAAAATAAAAGCAAAATACCGTATCATATGTCCGTTCCTTTGATGGTGTGAATGTCGAGCGCAGCAATCGCAGCAGCGTCGAGTTGGGCGCGCAAGCTCGTGTCCAAGGCCCATGGGGTGATCCTTTGCACGCTGCTCCAGGTGCCGCCGGACCCGTTCAGCCAGCGCCAGATCGCTTCGCCCACGCTGGGTGTGACTTGCCCGTTTTGTGCGACGTAGCTGACCGCAACCAGCCATTGGTCCCCGTCCGGGCCGGTGGCACGGTAGTAGGCGCTGGGCACGCCGTCATAGCGTGTGCCCAGAAACCGAACCTTGTAGCCAAGACCCCGCAGGCAGATTTCAGGGGCGTGCAGATGTCGCAGCGGCGCGCGCGTGCTGACCACATTCAGCCCCAGTGGACCGAATTGAGCCTTTTGCGCGTGTCCGCCATAGGCTTCGAAATAATAAGCTTCCATCTGTGTCAGGGGCACTTTCTGCCCCAGATATCCTTGGATTTGTGCGGGCAGATTCGGGGTTACGACACTGCCTGAAACATCCACTGGGTTTGCCTTGAGAGACACGATCGCAATGCTGCCGATCAGGCATGCAAACCCTGCCAGTGCCCTGATGGGTTTGGGCAGAATGAACTGCTTGGGATGTGCGCGGCTTTTGTGCGTGTTTCTGCTGCGGGGCCGATAAAACAAGGCAAAAGGCGCAACTGTCAGGCTAAGGGTCACCAGCCCGATAAGGCTGTGCCAAGGCTCGGCCATAACATCCAGACCACGTGCAAGCCCAATCGCCAGCAGCGAAATGCGCAGGCTATTGCCCAAGGTGGCGCATCCGATCACGGCCAACAGGCTAAGGCCACCGACATGCCATCGCGGGCGCATAACTGCGTTTTGCGTAACCACGAAGGCCAGCGACAGCAAAAGCCCCGAGGCTCCGGAACACGGCAAATCCACCAGAATGTCTCTCTGTTCCAAGGTGATGCGTACGCCGTCGCAGACAACATTCGAGAACAGTGCACTGAGCATGTGGCAGGACAGTTCCGCGGAAACCATCTGCAACGGGAACCCAAGTGTGCGTTGCAAGACCATTTCGGTCGGTAAGGAAAACAAGAACAGCGTGGCCATCCAAAACGGCGACAGCGCAAAAGGGCGCCGATTCAGCTGCAGCAACCCGACCAGCGCAAAAACATCCAAAGCAAGCGCAAGAGCGCTGAGAATATTGATCGCCAAAACCTGCCCCAGAAACCGGATCAAAGCCGCCAAGAGCAACAAGGCAATCGCTGGAACGTCAGAGCCTGCCTCTTTCCGGCGGCCGCTTAGCAAGCTCATCCCGGCCAGGCCCAAAATCAGTAGGACATAGACATACCCAAAAGACCCATAAGCCGGGCTAAGCCAGCTTCGAACAAGCCATTGCAAAGGTTGCGCGGCCAGAATTGCAGAGGCAATCGCGAAGGCGCCCCATGCCAGCGTATCTGCGGTCAAGTGTTTCATGCCGCCAGAAGTGACGGGTGAATGCGCAGTTCCCCTGCCCAAGATGTGCAGATTTTGATGAGGTCCTCTTAGCTGAGGTCCTTGCCGCGATTGTTATCTAGGCTGAAATACAAGGTTGCGGACCAGCCTATTAGCCAATGCGTCAAATCTTGAATTAAGTGAACTGTATGGCGTATCGCAAAACGCCACTATTTGCCGTTTTTGATTCGAGTTCAGGTTCTTTCAAGGTGCTGCTGTGTTTAGGCGCTGCCTGTCCGAATTGACTGAGCGTTTGCTCTGTTGCACGTCGCCTCTTGGGTCAGTTGTGCTTTGATCCATCAGGTCGACGATCTCAGTACGAATTTCCAGATCTGCCATAACGCCTTCAACCAGGGGCCTTGTCAGCTCTGCCAGGCAGGGTCGCGCACCAGCATTCACGTTGTCATGTTCTCGCAGGATCGCGCGGCACATGACACCGGGAACAAAAGGACCGTGCCCCTTTTCCGCGATCAGCTTCCATTTTCGGGTCAGGCTCTGCCCGGCGCGCTTGCCGGAAACACTTACCTGCATACCGCCTCGGTCACTCCCGAAGGGATAAAGCGCTTTTGAAAGAACGTAGAGCGCAGAATAGGCAATGTCCGGTAATTCAAAGTGCCCGTACTGCCTGAGTTTAGCCAGCAGATGTAATGCCCAGTTCATCAACGGAAGTTCCAGACCTGCACGAAACATGACGCTCTTCGCGCCTGTCTTTTCCGGCAGCAGTGCGATGTCGGGAACTTCGACGCTGTATCCGGCGCGCCTCATACCCGGTTCCAACTCATACAACTTGCGATCTGTCCATCCGCTAGTTGTTTGCCAGGCACCATTGCGCCACACCTGATGCCGCCGTCCGACACCGCTGACAATACTCTTGATAACGGACATGCCTCGCGGTGCCCGGTTACCTGGCAGGATAGCGATGTCGATAACATCAACTTCATCCAGATCTTCGATCAAATCTTCGACGATACAGGAAGACAGACCGGGTACGCTGGATGCACCGGAAAGGGCAAAAACACCTGCGGTTGTTGCTTCGGTGTTCAAAGCAGCAATACCCTTCGTGAACGTGGCGCTGTCCGACAGATCAAGATAGTGGCAGCCATGAGCGATACAGAGTTTCGGGACTTTATACGGATCATCACCATAGTGTTGGAACGGTCCTGCCGCATCAATCACAACGTCTGGCTTAACCTTGAAAACAGCCTCTGGTGCTTTGCCAATGTCCAACTTTAGGGTTTGCGCCCCGAGGTTCTGAGCCAGAGAGCGGCCCTTTTCAGGGCGTCGCCCGGCCAGCCAAAGCTGATGCCCATCACGTGCCAGCAATCGGGCAGTCAGGGATCCGAAAACACCGTATCCGCCGATAATCACGACCTTCATGACGGGACACTCCCGATAACCTCAGCATCATGAAAGGTCGCGTCCTGCCAGATCAGCTGACCAAAAAGCGGATGCACCAGTTCCAAAGTGAACCGGAACTGCCCACCCCCAAGTTCTTCGTGGCCGACCACAAGCCCCCCAGGACAGACCCACCGTGGCAGAGGCAGTCGGTTTTGCCCCAGTTTCAGGAAGTAACGGTCGCTGACGAAATAGAGACCGTTCGCTGTGCTTTCGAGCTTTAGCGAGATGCCGATCCCAAAGCCGATATATTCTTCCAATCCGGTTGGCCCGGCAAAGCGTTTTGAGCTGCCGACCATCTGTGGAAACCCGGCCGCCCGACCATATTGCCGGATCCAAAATTGCCCGCCCGTTGCCGCATCTTCGGTGACGGTGACCACGGCGGATCGACCGACCGAGGTGCGATCAAACGGCAGCGGTGCCCCGATCACGCGCAAGGCAAAGGCCAGCGCGCGCCCTGCGGGGTTCATCCGCATTTGGGTCACGCGGCCCTGATAGGCAAGGCTGGCATCACCCAGCAGACGCTTGCTGAACCGGCGCTGAATTGCTTTGGGCAGGCGAGACCATGCCGAAGCCCCCAGCAAGTTCTTGAACCGATCATCCAGACTGCTGACCGCATCGGGTTGCGGTTGAGCCGGCTTCGGGCCTGGCGGCGCTATCTTTTTGCTAATTTCGATCATTCTGTTTTTTCCGTCAAAAGGGAAATTACGGGACAAATTTTTAGCTGCTTTTTTTGCCTCCGGTGAAGCTGAGCAGGGAAACGACTTTGGTTCCCATTTTCATCAACATTACCAGTTTCGGACGGGGCACCGTAAGCATATCGCTGAACCACGTATCGGCGGTGGCCAGAAATTCTTGCATGTCCTGCATGCGCCGCAACGCTGTTGGGTCAAGACTGCTTTCGGTTTCAGCCTGGGCCACGCACGCGCGCAGGGCTTGTGTCGCCGGATCAATCTCGCGTTCCTTGCGCCCTTGGGCGATGCGGATCCCCATTTCCCAGACATCCACTTCGGCCTCATAATGCTCGCGCCGGTCGCCTGGCACCGGAATGCGGCGAATGAGGCGCCAGCTCACCAATTCTTTGAGCGAGTTGGACACGTTGGATCGCGCAATACCCAACGACTCGGCGATCTGCTCGGCATTAAGGGGTTTGGAGCTAAGGTAAAGCAGCGCGTGAATCTGCGCCACAGAGCGATTGACGCCCCATTGATTGCCCATATCACCCCAATAAAGAATGAACTGGCTTGCAGCGTCTGATTTCGTTATGTCATAAATTTCTGTCATGACAGAAATATCAGATAAGATAGAGCGAAAATCAAGACCTTTGTTGATTCAATGACACCTAATTTCGTGCTGACGCGATGGCCCAATGTCCAAAGGCGATCGAACAGCTGATTTAATGAGATTTCTCCTCATAGCATTCATGCAGCCGTTCAGCGTTAAAACCTGCGCCGGTAAATCTCAGGAATATGTATCGCAGCCATCAACAAGAAATGACACGGAAAGCAACCGACATGGGCGTCGAAGAGCTGCATCAAGTGATCTTGAACGATAGGGTCAGCCGAGCAAAAAAATAACATGTGCATGCACCAGAACGCTCGCCTGATCAGATCGACCGGCTAGGAGCACACGCGGGTGACACGCTATCTGTGCAAGATTTGACGCGTTTCAAAACAGCCAGCCGACAGTAGTCTTGGGTGCAAGGCACACAACTTGATCTGACATTTTCGCCCTTCTGGTGCGCAAGCAAGGCGAGGCGATCAATGACAAGCGTTCTGGAAAAGACCATCGATCCGAAACTCGGGTTGCTGGAATTGGTCGGGCAGGCCAGCAGTGTTTCGCAGACCTATGAAGTAATGGGATACCGCCGGGAAATTTTTTATCCGGTTCAAGGCGCTCCCAATGCTCAAATTGTACTTTGTCAGGGTAGCGAGGTTTGAGCGCGACGCGACAATAGAGGATGACATTCGGGCGTTCGGCTTTGGCAGAAATATCCCCGCCGACTTCCTTTGCTATCCTGGGGTACAAGCGGCGGATATGTCGACCACCTTGCTGACGGCGGAAAGAGAAGTTGGTTGGACGCTGGCGGAATTCAGGATGTGCACCGAAATGAAAAAACCTGTTGATGACGAAGCGATGCGACTGCAGGCAAAACTGATCTCAAACATTGGCTTTACCGAAACATAGTTCGGATCCGGAGTTGAGCAGCCATACCCGGAAATCGCCAGGTCGAAACGGTACCGTCCGACGGTGAATATTCCGCCTTGGGTTTCGTATACGGCCTCGGATCGCCCAAGTTACTCGAGCTGAATTATGACGGCTTCAAAATCCTGATCGCTTGTGACCCTGGTGTGGTGACCCTTTCCCACCTTGTCTTCCATGTGCCACACGTCGCCGGGGCCGATGTCACGATAGTTTCCATCGCTTGCAGTGACGCGGATTGTGCCTGCAAGGCATATCAGCCTTTGCGCCACCGGGGTCGGATGGATAGGCTCGTTCCAACCGGATCGAAGCCGCAGGAACATTGTCTGTTTGACACGCTCTGGCTCGGATACCTCGATGGCCTGCGCGGGCGGGGCGAAACTCCGTTCCTCGAGGTTGACGTCAATGTCATCCCAATGGCTTTCGCCAGCAGCATCGGCATAAAGCTTGCAATACTTCACGGTGAACGTCCTTTCAGCTTTTCGCAGCGGTAAACCTAAGAATGATCGGTCGCGTTAGTCGTTACTTGCGGGCTTAAAGCTGTGACCCGATCGGTAAAATACTCAGAAAACCAGAGACGATGTGATCCCAGACCGACCCCGTGGGCTCGGAATCGTATTCCAGTCTTTCCCCGTCCGCTCCTCGTGTTCTCCATTTAAGCTGGCCTGCGCGTTCCAACGTCACCTGGTAGGTGTAGGCGGGCAGGGCCGCGTCCAATGCACCCATCGTTTGAACGGCCATCGCGGGAGAGTCGATCAGAATGCCCATTTCGGTATTGATGTTCACAGACCGCGGGTCCCAATTGAATGAGCCAACAAAGAGGTAACGGTCGTCGATGGCAAAAGCCTTGGAATGCAGGCCGGATCGGGATTGTGCCCAGTTGATACCGCGACGCTGAACCTGATAGGCGTCTGGCCGCAATTCATAAAGCTCAACCCCACCGCGCAGCAACGCCCTGCGTTTCTTGGCGTAATGCGCATAGACCGGCACGACGTCGTTCGACCCTAAGGAATTGGTCACGACCTTGACGTCCACACCGCGATTTTCCAACTCGGTCATCCATCGGACGCCATTGTTGCGCGGCACGAAATAGGCCGAGATGATATTTACCTCGCTGCGGGCAATTTCAAAATACGGCAGCAATTGCGATGCAAGAATGGGGTCGGACGTTTCAACGCCCGCAGCTTTTGAAGGCGGGTCCGCATACAAACGCGCGGGGACCCAATTCAGCCGCAGCGCGCCGTCGGCAAAATTCTCTTGCGCGGATTTCCTGAGCGCAGCGCCGTACTGGGTCTGTTTTGCTTCCTCCACCAGCTCATTCAGCCTTGCGCGCGCATCGTTCAGGTCAAACGAATCCGGTTGTCCAACAACCACGCGTGCGGGAACGGCAAATTCACTGTTCCAATAAGAGTCAAAGCTCTGGGAAACTTCAGTCACGACTGGGCCTGCCGCCAGCACGTCCAGATCGGCATAGTTCATTTCTTCCCGGGCCAGGAAATATTCGGCCCCAATGTTGCGCCCCCCGACGATCGTGAAGATGTTGTCTGCGGTCATGGATTTATTGTGCATCCGGCGATTGATGCGTTTGAAGTCTGTCAGACCCGCAATCAGCAGGCTTTGATCCCGCCAAAAGGGATTGAACAGCCGGATCTCGATATTCTCGTGATAGTCCAGCGCTGCGGTCATAGCGTCGTAGCTGGACGTGTCCATGTCATCCAAAAGCAGCCGGACACGAACGCCCCTGTCTGCCGCCTGCAAAAGGCTGGCCGCAAACAGGTGGCCCGTGGGGTCATTGTGCAAAAGGTAGTACTGCGCGTCGATGGTATGCTCGGCCGCAGCGGCCAGCAAAAGCCTTGAAACCAGCGCTTGTTCCCCATCACTGATCAGTTTTACCCCGGACCGCCCATCCTTGGGATCGCCAAGCCGGTTGGCCGCGCGCACCAGGGCGCTGTTTGCGGGGGTCGCAAAGGACGACGAAACAGATTTTTCATAGCTGCGCGTTTTGGGGGCGCATGCAGCAAGAGCCAGCGTACTGCACAGACAAACCACGATAGCCCATGGCTTCATCGACATTCTCCCCCCCCGTTCCATCTCAGGTGACTACGCTTGTAGGGGTGATTGCAAGTTTGTTTCCGGATTCGCCGGGCCGTTTCCCAAGCCTGTGTTGTTTGGGCGAGACCCTAGAAGGTCCGGGCAGCGGTGTTCGCTGACCGCGTCGTTTTCAATTGAGGACGGAGTCTCGGATACCAAAGCTGGAGGAGTGTCGCGGGTTCTTGCAGGTCCGATAGGCCCCCTATTCTGATCATAAAGCACCTAACTGAGACATGGAACCGTCCCACAGATGGGCGACAAGCATCAGGTTCGGGGTTTGCGGCTCAGCAACCCGTATTTCATGGCCCAGGATCGGAATGAACGACGTTTGCGTTTTTCTGATTTCACTGCGCGCGTGGACTGTGCGCCGCCTTGCCGATTGAATTCGAACACATCAATCACCCTCTCGGCACAGCCGCAGGCTTCACCCATGCCAACTTTGGCAAAGTAGAACTTCTCGAAACTTTCCGGGTTTTTCATGACAAATCTCCTGACACGATTGAACCCGTTTCGGGGTAAAATACCAAATCACATTCGGGATGGTCGCTGAAAACGTCATCGCGACCGAGTGTTTCCAAAATACAAGTCCTCAGAATTCATGGCCGCGAATTCGTTGTTTTAGTTTTTCGTAAACAAAGACTGGGTTACGATCTGTCAAACGCATTGCGCGTCGATAACGATGTGCTTGGCAGTCGACAAAAACCGACAGGCGAACCCGCGATTGAAAAGACTTGTTGCGTACACATCGTTTTTGATCTGGAGTTTCGCCCAGCCTGCCACCGCGCAAAACCTTGATCCAGACGCCTCTGAAGCCGCCGCCCGCGCCGCGCTTGCGGTGCTGAGCGTCGCGGCCACACCGAACGAAACACTATCGTCCCTGTCCTTTCTGAGCGCATCTGGTGACGCGAGAAATCTGCGGTCCACGCAGCTGCGCGGCGGATTCAAACCGTTGGGCAATGGCCTTTATCTGGAAGGACAGTTTGCCTATCAGAACTATAACCCGCTGGTGATTTTTCCCGAGATTGGGTCTGATACCGAGCTGGATGTTACATGGTCAAGTATCGCCGCGACCCTTGGCGTCGGGTGGGAGCTTCCGCTTACCAATAACTGGTACATCCGGCCAGTTGCGCATCTGTCGCTTGGCCATGTCACCACGGATGCGGTGTTTTCCAATTTTCCGCTGTTTCCGTCCCGTTCGAACGGGGCAGGCGCAGTGGACGGTAACCTTAACGCCTTTGGTGTCGGGGCGTCCCTGAGCGTCTTTCGCGAGGCACAATTCGGCCGTTGGGAGGCCGAGTACAGGTTACGTCAGACGTTTTTAGAGTTCTATCCGATAAACGAACCGCAAGCGGGGGATGCCCGCGCAAATTCGAACCAGACGACGTTGTTTTCGCGCTACCGTTATCCACTTGATAAGGTCAAGCTGCTGGGCCGTCCGTCCAAGTTGGTTTTGGATGGGGGCGTTGTGCTTTACCACGGCGACAGCGCGATGGTGTTGGATACGGATTGGCTGGCGACGGTCGGTGTCGGAATTGAGGTCGATACCACAAAGATTGGGCTGCCCGCCGTCGAGGGCGCGCGCGTCATGCTGAACGGCGTTATCGCCGATTCATTTTCCGGGTTTTCAGTTGGGTTTGGGGTGCGGTTCTGAACCAGCCACCAAAGGAAAAGGGCGCAGAAAACCTGCGCCCTTCATACTGCTCTGGTTCTTGCCTGGATTATTTCCAGCCGGCTTCGTTAAAGATCTTTTGTGCTGTCGGCAGGTTTTCGGCGACGTCGGACAGGACGACCTCATCCGCTTTGAACTCACCCAGCGATTTCACCGAGTCCGCCAGTGCGACGCCTTCAACCGCGGGGAATTCGTCATTCCCGGCGGAAAAATATTGCTGGGCGCTGTCGCTTGCCAAATATTCGAGGAAGAGAACGGCATTCTCTTTGTTCGGTGCATTTGCGGCAACACCTGCACCGGACAGGTTCATATGCGCGCCATAGCTGTCCTGGTTCGGGAAGACCCAACCGATTGCGTCGATATCGGCCGAAACACCTTTGACATCTTTGCGGATTGCACGGGCAAAGTAATAGGTGTTTGAAACCGCGATGTCGCATTCGCCGGATACGATACCCCGCAGCTGATCGGTGTCACCGCCCTGTGGTTCACGGGCCATGTTGGCCACGATGCCTTCGGCCCATGCCTTGGCGGCCTCTGGGCCTTCATGGGTGACGATCGAAGCCAACAGGGTCTGGTTATACGTATTGCTGGACGACCGGATGCAGACCTGACCCTTGTATTCGGGCTTGGCAAGATCGGCATATGTCGCCGGCGGGTTGGCGACGTTTTCCTTGTCGAAGAAAATAATGCGGCCACGCTGCGAGAAGCCGAACCATTCATTGTCGCTATCCTGAAGGTTGTTCGGGATGCGCTCTTCCAGAACGGCGCTTTCGATCGGTTGCAAAATGCCTGCATTCTTGGCCCGTGAAAGGCGCGAGGTGTCGACGGTCAGCAAAATGTCCGCGGGCGAGTTCGCGCCTTCGGCTTCCATCCGCGCGATCAGCTCATCGGCTTTGCCTTCGATGCGGTTGATGGTGATGCCGGTGGCCTTTTCGAAATCACTGTACAGGTTTTCGTCGGTGTCATAGTGGCGCGAGGAATAGAGGTTCAACTCACCCTCAGCAGCGGCAGAAGTGGCGATCATGGCCGACAATGCGGCGGCGAAGCAGGTAGAGGATTTGAGCATCATAACTCCCAACATTGAAATGTGCGGCGTAGTAATCCGACTGAAATTGTCAATTAAACGATTCCCAAGGGGATGCAAGGAAATCCGACAAAATTAGTTGGTCAACTGGTCGCTGTTTTGTTCCGCGTATTTTCAGGTTGCCCTGATGTGGCATCATATCTATTGACAAAATGTAATAACATAACGATAATTTGTACGCGGTATCAGAGGTTTTTCGCCCAAATGATGCGCCTTTTCACCTGAGTCCTTCAAATAGGTAGACACCCAATGACCGACACCCGCCTTCCCGTAACTGTTCTGTCCGGATTTCTTGGCGCAGGCAAAACGACATTGTTGAACCGCGTTCTGAACAACCGGGACGGCCGTCGCGTTGCCGTGATCGTCAACGATATGTCCGAAGTGAACATCGACGCTGACTTGGTGCGCGCCGACACTGAACTATCCCGCACGGATGAGACGCTGGTTGAGATGTCAAATGGCTGCATCTGCTGTACCCTTCGCGACGATCTGCTGGACGAAGTTCGGCGATTGGCCGGCGAAGGTCGCTTTGACTATCTGCTAATCGAGTCCACCGGGATTTCTGAGCCATTGCCTGTCGCCGCGACGTTTGATTTCCGGGATGAGGCCGGCGCAAGCCTGTCGGATGTCTCGCGCTTGGACACAATGGTCACGGTGGTCGATGCGGTTAACCTGTTGGAAGACTTCTCTAGCCACGATTTTCTGGCCGATCGCGGAGAAACGCTCGGAGAAGAGGATGTACGCACGCTGGTCCATCTGCTGACCGATCAGATCGAATTTGCTGACGTGGTTATTCTCAACAAGATCGCGGATGCCGGAGCAGAAAGAGTAGACGCCGCGCGGAAAATCATTCGAAGCTTGAACGCTGACGCAAGGATTATCGAAACGAACCACTCGGACGTGGCAGCCGATGAAATCCTGGATACCGGCCTGTTCGATTTCGAAAAGGCGCATGAACATCCGATGTGGGCCAAAGAACTGCATGGTTTCGCGGATCATGTGCCCGAAACTGAAGAGTATGGCGTTACCAGCTATGTATACCGCGCGCGACAACCCTTTGTGCCAGAGAAAATTCTGACGATCCTGAATGGCGATCTGCCGGGCGTCATCCGTGCAAAGGGGCATTTCTGGATCGCGACGCGCCCCGATTGGGTTGCCGAATTCTCATTGGCCGGTGCGCTGTCCTCGGTACAGCCACTTGGTACCTGGTGGGCGACAGTACCCGAAGAACGCAGACCAGATCACGAAAGCGCGCGGGCCTATATGCAAGCGCATTGGCAAGAGCCTTGGGGTGACCGCCGGCAAGAGATCGTTTTCATTGGCAGCGGAATAGATTGGCCCGTGCTCAAAGCCCGGCTGGATTCGGCGTTGGTTCCGGCCGCAGCCACGGGACGCCTAGAAGATCTTCCCGATCTGCCCGACCCATTCCCAGTTTGGCGTCGGTCAGAGGCTGCAGCATGAATTTGGTGCGTGAAGTCGTCAAAGATGCCGCAATAGGTGCCGGCATAGCAGAAACGCCCGAGGACTTGTCGGTCATTCACAACCCCGGTTGCGCCGCAGCTATTTGGCGGCGCGACCCCTTGCCAGGCTTTCAGAGCTGGATCAACAAGTTGGATCCCGCACGCCTGCCCAAAGCGCGCGTGATCCTGCGCCCCGAGACAGTGCGCAGCGCGATGGTTGAGCTGGGCGAGGCGCATGGTACGCCCGAAGGTCTGGAACGTGACTTGTTGTTGGATGACGTTGCCGCGATGGCAACTTTGTTTGCTGGTCTTATGGAATCAAAATGGCTTCGCCTGCGTTTGGATGTGGTAACCACAAATGCCTGCCGCAGGTTTCACATCGACGCAGTCACGTCGCGTTTGGTCTGCACCTATCGAGGGACTGGAACACAATACGGTATTTCGAACGATGGTAACGAGCCGAAACGTGTTTTCACTGTACCAACAGGTGCGCCTATACTGTTGCGCGGAACGCTTTGGCCGGAGAGTCCGAAGTCCGGGCTTTTGCATCGTTCGCCACCAATCGAGGGAACAGGTGAAACACGGCTGGTGCTTGTTCTTGATCCTGTGGCGGACCCGGATAATGAACCCGACCATCTGTTCGCCCACTGATTTACGGGTTTGCCTTTGACCGTTCCGGTCTTTTTTGCGCATCAATCGTTCGAACAAAAAAAACCGCGCTGAGAAGCGCGGTTTTTCTTTAACGGTATGTGCAGTTCTTAGCCCTGGCGAGCTTTGAACTTGCGCTGCGTCTTGTTGATCACGTAGACGCGGCCTTTGCGACGCACAACACGGCAATCACGGTGCCGGTTCTTGAGCGAGCGGAGCGAGTTCTTGACCTTCATGGGTCTGTCTCCAATCTGCGGCGCCTTCATCAAGGACGTGGCCAGCGCCTGGGTTTGCGGGTGTCCCGGGTCAGACCCGAAACAGTGAATAGATGGTGGGCGGTACAAGGATCGAACTTGTGACCCCTTCGATGTCAACGAAGTGCTCTACCGCTGAGCTAACCGCCCACTTAACCTTTGCGGTGCCCTGCCCCATAACGAAATGGGGCGCGGAACCCCGCGCCGGTAGCGGGGTCTATAAAAGGAGTCGCAAAGGGGTTCAAGGGGTTTGGTAGAACTATTTTCCGGTCTATGTTCAATGCGAACAAGGAGTCACCATGAAGAACGCTGCTTACGTATTGGATATGCCCGTCAAGCGCACGTCTTGCGTTGTTTTTTCTTCTCCTCACAGTGGCCGGAACTACCCTGAAGCGATGCTGAACCGGACGGTTCTGAGCCAGAATGTGATTCGATCTTCGGAAGATGCATTCGTGGATCAGTTGTTTTCCGCAGCGACTGACCATGGTGCGCCTCTAATATCCGCAACAAAATCAAGGGCCTATCTGGATCTTAACCGCAGTGCTGAGGAGCTGGACCCGGCTTTAATCCAGGGCGCGCGCCGCCACGGCCATAACCCGCGTGTCGCTTCGGGGCTGGGCGTGATTCCCAGGGTCGTCGCCAATGGGCGCGCAATCTATCGCGGGAAGCTGACGATGGATGAGGCGCGTCTGCGCATCGACACCTGCTGGCGTCCTTATCATGCGCGTCTCAAGTCGCTGCTGGCCGAATCGCACGCGGCTTTTGGTCAGGCCATTTTGATTGATTGCCATTCGATGCCGCATGAAGCGGTTTCGATGGCCAGTACGACCACGTCCCAGCGCCCGCAGATCGTGTTGGGTGACAGATTTGGCGCTTCGGCTTCGACCGAGATTGTGGACCGGATCGAATCCGCGTTTGCCTCGGCGGGTCTGATCGTGGCGCGCAACGCGCCCTTCGCCGGCGCATACGTTACGCAGACCTACGGGCGGCCAGGGCGCAATCAGCACGCTATCCAGATTGAGATCGACCGATCTCTGTATATGGATGAGGTCAAAATCGCGCCGAACGGCAATTTCGCAGCGTTTCAGGACATGTTGCGGCAGGTCATACGGGAAATCTCGGGTATTGGCCGCGATCCGTTGCGTCTGGCCGCCGAGTAACCTCAGCGCAAAGCCCGGCCTTTGACAATCGCATCCGTTCCGAATCTGCGCCGGATTTCATCCGTTGCGCGTTCCGCCTGAGACCGCCTTGATGCGTCGGGATCCAAAAGGTCCCCCGAGATGTCCGCCTGATCTTCGGGGCACAGATCGGATATTCCGCAACCCAACAGACGATATGGCCCTTTGTCGCCGACCTGATCGAATAGCCCACGTGCGGTGCGGTAGATGCGGTCTGCGATCTGCGTGGCGTCCCGCAACGAGACACGTCGGGTGATGACCTTGTGGTTTGCTTGTTTAAGTTTCAGGGTTACGACCCGTCCGGCCAGCCCTTTGGCTTTGGCGCGATCCGCAACTTTTTCGGACATGCGCCACAGATGCCCATCAAGGATGTCCAGGCTGGCTGTATCCTCGAAAAACGTGGTTTCGTTGCTGATCGACTTCATTGGCTCGTGCGAAGACACGCGCCGTTTGTCCTGACCGCGCGCCAGATGCCATAGCCGATACCCCATAGATCCGAAGCGGGCTGTCAGTGCCTCCTGATCCCAGCGTAATAAATCCGAGAAGGCGCGGATGCCGGCACGATCCAGCGATTCCTGTGCCGCCGGGCCGATACCCCAGATCAGGCGCACCGGTTTGTCATACAGAAACTCGGCGGTCTCAGCTTCTCCAATAACTGAAAACCCACGCGGCTTGTCCAGATCTGAGGCGACTTTGGCTAGAAACTTGTTGTGCGACAGACCGATCGAGCCTGTTACACCTAGTTCGTCTTTCATCCGCTTAACCAGCCTTGCCAGCATGGCCGCAGGTGGCGCGCCATGCAGTCGCTGCGTACCGGACAGATCCATGAATGCTTCGTCCAGTGACAGCGGTTCGATCACAGGGGTCAATTCGTCCATCATGGCTCTGATCTGGCGTGACACCTCGGCGTAGACCGACATGCGAGGCTTGATGACAACGGCGTCCGGGCACAGTTGCAAGGCTTTGAACATTGGCATCGCAGAGCGGACGCCGCGAATACGCGCCACATAACAAGCGGTCGAGACGACACCGCGTTTGCCGCCTCCGATGATCACCGGTTTGTCGGCCAGATCGGGATTGTCCCGCTTTTCAACCGAGGCATAGAATGCGTCGCAATCCATATGCGCGATGGACAGATCGAACAGCTCGGGGTGCGTCTTGATCCGCGGGCTGCCGCAGGAAGGGCAGCGCGCTTCCTGTTCCAGAATCGAAAAGCAGTCGCGGCATAAAGCGGGCATTACATTTACATCTCAGTTTTATGCGCTTTGTCATATCAGGCGTTACTGGCTAAAATTTATCTGGTCGGGCAGCAAAGAGAAAGCGCTCATGCAATTCACGGGGGCGAAGGTCGCACTGTTTCTTGGATCGGACCTGTTGGTGATTCAACGGGACGACAAGAAGGACATTCCATTCCCGGGCTATTTCGACTTTCCCGGCGGTGGGCGCGAAGGGGCAGAAACGCCGCTGCAATGTGTCAGGCGCGAAACACTGGAAGAAGTCGGTCTGCACCTCGCCAAGGCTGATTTTGTCTGGTCGCGCATGTATGGGCAAAACTGGTTCTTCGCAGCACACCGGCCACCTAGCGACGTCAACCTGATTAGGTTTGGCGATGAGGGGCAGGGATGGTGTTTGATGTCGCCGGACATTTACCTTGAGAATGCATTGGCGGTGCCGAATTTCGCGATCCGCCTACGTGACTACTTGGTCCAAGGTAGGCCGTCTTTTGACATGTGAGGTTTTCAGAAGAAGACCCCCCGCGATTGGCGGGGGGAGGTGACGGACCTCAGGAAGAGATGGTCCGCGGGGAGTATCACGTCTCCAGAATCGCGCAAATTCCGGGATTTAGATAGGATCCAGATCACACAGCGAAAACTCGCATATCTCATGTGTGTTTTGGGGCACAGGGACGATTTGGCGCGGAAATGGCAAAAAGTGACGTAAGGTCAACTGCTTGAGTCGCAGAAATCGACAGTAATTGCCTGCGCGGACGCGGCCATCCGGCATCAAACCCTAAAAATTTTAACCTGCAAGGCGTCGAGAATTAAGCCCTGTTCGGTGCTTTTGCCTGCGATGAGGCCAATTCGGCAAGGATTGCCTCGGCAGCAGCTTTAGGGTCGTCAGCCTGATAGACAGGTCGGCCCACGACGATGTGGTCCACGCCATCTGCGACGGCATTTGCGGGTGTAGCAACGCGTTTCTGATCGCCAAGCGCGGCACCTGCGGGGCGGACGCCAGGGGTCACGATCAGACGACCTTCGGCCTGGGGCAGGGCACGGATTAGCGCGGCTTCTTGCGGGCTGGCGATGACGCCGTCGGCACCAGCCTCAAGCGCGCGTGCAGCGCGTTCGACAACCAGATCCTGAACGTCGCCCTCTTTCAGAAGGCTGGCATCCAGGTCGTCGCGGTTCAGCGAGGTCAGGATGGTAACGGCCAAAATCTTGAGGTCTTTGCCAGCGGCCCCTTCTTTCGCGGCCTGAACCACATGCGGATCACCATGCACCGTCAGGAAATCCAGATCGAATTGCGCCAGCCCGCGAACGGCGTTTTCGACGGTGTTGCCGATATCGAACAGCTTCATGTCTAGAAAGATGCGCTTGCCGTGTTCCTGTTTCAGTTCATTGGCCAATGCCAGCCCGCCACCGGTCAGCATGCCCAGCCCGATCTTGTAGAAGGAAACGCTGTCGCCCAGTTGTTCGGCCATGGCCAGCCCCTGCAGAGCGTTGGGAACATCTAGGGCTACGATCAGGCGATCATCGGACATGGGGCAGGCTCCTTTTTGGCAAACGTCTGCGTCCTAGCGGTTTCGGGCGGCTGTGTCCATGCAGGGCGCGCGGGTGATCGAGATCACGCAGCTTTGGACCAACTGTGATATGGTGCCCACCATCCACAAGAATTTTCGATGGGGGAACTATGAAACAGGTTTTTGGAGTTGGGATTATTCTGATCTTGGTGGGATGTCAGGATATGCCACTAGAAAATGAGGCGGCAGATACGGTCATCAAATCTCCGACCAATGAAAATTTGCGGTTGGTGGGGGGGTACCGTTCGACCGACGATGACTGCCAATTGACGGGTGAGACGTCGTTTACGGTCAATTTTCTGGATGATGCAGCAGACCTTGTTTCCTGCCCGACGGGCAGCGACGCCGCGGAATCGCTGGTGGACATGTACGCCGCGCGCGAGGTTGCGCAGACCGGAGGCTACACCGTCTATTCCATACCTCGACGATAAGTCTGAAATTGCGCGCCAGCCTCTTGAATGAACAAAGATATTTCCCAGATTGAATGTGAGGCCCAGACCGACGCGTGCCGCCAAGCGGGCGCATCACATTCAGGGCGCTTAGGAAAAGGAGAATACTATGGACTTGAACAAGTTCACCGAGCGGGCACGGGGATTCGTGCAGGCGGCGCAGACGATTGCGCTGCGCGAGGGGCACCAGCGACTGATGCCCGAACATCTTTTGAAAGCATTGATGGATGACGATCAGGGGCTGGCCAGCAACCTGATCACGCGCGCCGGCGGCGCGCCGACCCGCGTGGTCGAAGCGCTGGACGCCGCGCTGTTTAAGATTCCGAAGGTCAGCGGTGATGCGAGCCAGATTTACATGGATGGCCAGACCGCCAAGGTTTTTGCAGAAGCCGAGAAAATCGCGACCAAAGCAAGCGACAGCTTTGTGCCCGTCGAGCGCGTGTTGATGGCGCTATGCATGGTGAAATCCAAAGCCAAGGATGCTTTGGACGCTGGTGCCGTATCCGCTCAGAAACTGAACGAAGCGATCAACGACATCCGCAAGGGTCGCACCGCTGACACCGCATCGGCGGAAGAAGGCTATGACGCGCTCAAGAAATACGCGCGTGACCTGACCGAAGCCGCAGCTGAGGGCAAGATCGATCCGATCATCGGGCGCGATGAAGAAATCCGCCGCTCGATGCAGGTTCTGTCGCGTCGCACCAAGAACAACCCGGTTCTGATCGGGGAGCCCGGCGTGGGTAAAACCGCGATTGCCGAGGGCATGGCCCTTCGCATCATCAACGGTGACGTGCCGGAGTCGTTGAAAGATAAAAAGCTGCTTGCGCTCGATATGGGTGCGCTGATCGCCGGTGCGAAATATCGCGGTGAGTTCGAAGAACGCCTCAAGGCCGTTCTAACCGAGGTCACCGAGGCGGCCGGTGAAATCATCCTGTTCATCGACGAGATGCACACGCTGGTCGGTGCCGGGAAGTCCGATGGCGCGATGGACGCTGCGAACTTGATCAAGCCCGCGCTTGCGCGAGGTGAGCTGCATTGCATCGGCGCGACCACGCTGGATGAGTATCGCAAATACGTGGAAAAAGACGCGGCCCTTGCGCGCCGGTTCCAGCCGGTTGTGGTACAGGAGCCGACTGTCGAGGACACGATCAGCATCCTGCGCGGCATCAAGGAAAAGTACGAGCTACACCACGGTGTGCGCATCTCGGACTCGGCGTTGGTATCTGCAGCGACCCTGTCGCATCGCTACATCACTGATCGCTTTCTGCCCGACAAGGCAATCGACCTAGTCGATGAAGCGTCGGCTCGCTTGCGGATGGAAGTGGACAGTAAGCCCGAGGAACTCGATCAACTGGATCGCCAGATTCTGCAGATGCAGATCGAGGAACAGGCGCTGAAGCTCGAAGATGATGCGGCCTCAAAGGACCGTCTGGAAACCTTGCAAAAGGATCTGGCCGATCTGCAGGAGAAATCTGCCGAGATGACCGCCCAGTGGCAGGCTGAACGCGACAAGCTTGCTGGCGCGCGCGATCTGAAAGAGCAGCTCGACAAGGCACGCGCTGATCTGGAGATCGCCAAGCGTGAAGGCAACCTCGCCAAAGCGGGTGAGCTGTCCTATGGCGTCATCCCCGAGCTTGAGAAAAAGCTGACCGAGGCCGAGAACGCTGAAAGCAGCCAGATGATGGCCGAGGAAACGGTGCGTCCGGAACAGATCGCTTCGGTGGTCGAACGCTGGACTGGTATCCCGACCTCGAAGATGCTGGAAGGCGAGCGCGAGAAGCTGCTGCGGATGGAAGACGATCTGCATTCCCGTGTGATCGGTCAGGATGCGGCGGTCACCGCTGTGGCCAATGCTGTACGTCGTGCGCGTGCGGGCCTGAACGACGAAGGTCGGCCGCTTGGCTCGTTCCTGTTCCTCGGGCCGACCGGCGTGGGCAAAACCGAATTGACCAAGGCCGTGGCGAACTTCCTTTTCGACGATGACAACGCGATGGTCCGCATCGACATGTCTGAGTTCATGGAAAAACACGCGGTCGCTCGTTTGATCGGTGCCCCTCCGGGCTATGTTGGCTATGACGAAGGCGGAGTGCTGACCGAAGCCGTGCGGCGCAGGCCCTATCAGGTCGTGCTGTTCGATGAGGTCGAAAAGGCGCACCCGGATGTGTTCAACGTGCTGTTGCAGGTTCTGGATGATGGCGTTCTGACCGATGGTCAGGGCCGTACCGTGGACTTCAAGCAGACGTTGATCATCCTGACGTCGAACCTCGGCTCTCAGGCGCTGAGCCAGTTGCCCGAAGGTGCGGACAGCGCGCAAGCCAAGCGTGATGTGATGGACGCGGTCCGGGCGCATTTCCGGCCCGAGTTCCTGAACCGTCTGGACGAGACGATCATCTTTGACCGGCTTAAGCGGGAAGACATGGATGGCATTGTCGATATTCAGATGGCGCGTTTGCAGAAACGCTTGGCCGCCCGCAAGATCGAGCTGGTCTTGGATGGCGCCGCCAAGGAATGGCTTGCCGACGAGGGCTATGACCCGGTCTTCGGTGCCCGTCCGCTCAAGCGGGTGATCCAGCGCGCCTTGCAAAACCCGCTGGCCGAGGCGTTGCTTGCTGGTGAGATCAAGGACGGAGAAACCGTCCCTGTAACCGCCGGACCCGATGGCCTGATCATTGGCGATCGGCTGGGCACGTCCGAGCGTCCGCGCCCAGATGATGCCGTGGTGCACTAAACCGAACAAAGGCCCGCTTAATTGGCGGGCCTTTTTTTATTTGCGATTGTAGCCCTAAAACTATGCTGTTCAGGCAGGTCGCAACCGAACCAGAGAAAATGAGGAGGCGTCCAGAGCGTTCATCGGAAAATCCATTGTCTCTGGACCCAACCCCAGCTCGGCCAGATAGCTTTCGGTCCCTTTGCGCCCAAATATATGCTCAAGCACAGAAAACCCTTGTTGGGTCGCGTAGGTGCCAACCTCATCTGGCGAGATGTTGAAACGAAATGGTTCACCGACCCCGGCCACGGCCTTCCCAATACTATCGACTTCTTGTTGTGCCTGCGACGCTGCCGCGGTAGAAGCGTAGGTCGTCAGAAATCGCGTTTCCTTCGCGCCATTTGACCGGATCATTGCGTATACGTCTGCAACTTCGGGCGGCGCTACATATTCCAGCGAAACCTCGGCAATAAAGACTGTGCCCATTTCGTGATCGTAGCCGAGGGACTGCAACTTATCGAGAGTTGCCTCACGGGAGAAATCAACTGCGGTGTATTGAACGTTCGGCGGTACGCCAAAATTGGCACTGACCAACGACCGCTTGGCTTCGATGGTTTCGGGGCGGTCGACCTCGAACACCGGAATGTGTCTGTGACTGTTGGACAGCCTCAGACCCAGCGTATCGAGGCCCGCGCCAAGCACAACGATCTGACGTGCACCATTCTTGATCGCAGTAAGCGCGCGGCTTTGCATGAACGTCTTGCGCCACAGGACCGACGCGACAAGGCGACGAGCCACCGAGCGATCATCGGCGAATTTAAGCACGGCGTCCCAATCGGTTGCCTGGTCCAGGACCTCGGGCCCTTCCACTGACCCGTTTCGAAATAGCTGTTCGGCAAATGGGTCGTAGAATACGCGTCGGTATGTCGGGTTACGGTTTACCAATGCGCAAAAGGCGCAAACCCCAAGGGCGGTGCGGCTTAGTCCGGGAATTGAGCTTTGCGGAACATAAAACATATGAAACTCACCGTGGTTGCATTCACAGGAACAGAGTTTGAATACCCTGACAACCAGCAGAGTTCAGATCACCCCGTCAATGTAGCCGGCTTTCGGGAAATTGAGCCCGCCAGGCAGGCGGGCCACTTCATTAAATCATCGCGAAAATACGCGCAGGTCCTCCGGTGCCACCGGCGTGTTTCGGGGCACCAATCACAATCGTCGCGCCAGCGGCCGGCACACGATCCAAGCCTGCGATATTCTCAATTCCGAAACGGCCCGTGGGCAGCCATGCATAGTGAGTTGCGAAGTCGGTTGAGATGCCGTGGTCGAGGGACAGCGTGTCTGATGCAATAGAGCGCGCGCCGGTCTCTTCGATCAACATCATTGCGGCTTCGGGGTGGAAGCCGGGGTAATGTTGTGCCTGACCGTCGAAACCGCGATAGGCGTCGCTGTCGGCTTTGGCGGCCCAACCGGAATACAAGGCCACGCAAGCGCCATCAGGAATATCGCCGTTGGCAGACATCCACGCCTTCAGATCATCCGGGGTTAGCAGCGTATCAGCATCCTCGGCGGCCCGGGCCGCGATGTCGACGACGCATAGCGGCGCGACAAGATCAGAGACCGGGATTTCATCCACCGAGGCACCGTCCGCCGAAAAGTGCAGTGGCGCGTCGATATGGGTGCCCGTGTGTTCATTGACCGTCAGGCGCTGTAGGTTAAAGCCGTGTTCGCCGAAATTGAAAACCTGTTCGGACGCATACCCCGGCTCACCAAAAAAAGTTGGGAAATCGGCGCTGAGCGTGTGGGTCATGTCCTCAACTTTGCCCACGCCAGCGGCCAGGGCAATTGGTGCACTGGCTCCAGTGGCGGCAACGGCCACACCAGTGGCGGCGGCGGCTTTGAAGAACCCTCTTCTAGACAGCATACGGTCTTTGACCGCGTTCATCACGCAGATGTCACACATTCGTCTTCTCCCTTTAGTCTTGCCCGACAATCGGGTGGACAGCGGATCTAAGGGCCTGTTGGCCAATCCTGGCAACAAGACTGCAAGTTGCGTGAAGCAGTTGTAAAGATTGAAGGTCCGGGTATTCCGCCTGAATTGGGCGTTGCGAGTTCAACTTGGCGTGACAGGTGCTAACGGTTTTGGCGCAATTCACCCTCGAGGATGTCTGAGGTGGTTTGGTATGGACTTGGCGTGAATCGTTACAGTCTCGTCTCCCAATCGTGACGCATGTTGCCTTGGTGGTGTGGTATCAGCGGATTATCTGGAATCTCAGGCTAGCTTACCAAGGAGACTTAAATGGCGCATCGCTGGACCAATACACTGACACATGCCGACGTCACGCCACAGGCGGCGTTTTTGAATCGGCGGCAGGTGATGGCCGGCCTGGCGGGTGTAGGATTGGCGGGGCTGGCCAGACCGGCAGCGGCGCAGGAAGCACTTGAATCTAACACCTGGGAAGAGATCACCTCGTACAATAACTACTACGAATTCGGGACCCGCAAGGAAGATCCCGCAAGATATGCGCATACCCTGGTGACCGAACCCTGGAGCGTCACGATCGACGGTCTGGTCGACAAACCGGGTGAATATGACTTCAAGGACATCATGTCCGAAATGACGGTCGAAGAGCGTATCTACAGATTCCGCTGTGTCGAGGCCTGGTCGATGGTCGTCCCGTGGAATGGCTTTGAACTGGCGGACCTTCTGAATATGGCTGGCGTACAAGAAGGTGCCAAGTATGTGGCCTTTGAAACGGCATACCGACCCGATGAGATGCCGGGCGTTCAGTTCCCGATCCTCGAATGGCCATACCGGGAAGGCTTGCGCCTGGATGAGGCGATGCACCCGCTGACTATTATGGCGACTGGTATCTACGACAAACCTATCCCGAACCAAAATGGCGCGCCGCTGCGTCTGGTGGTGCCGTGGAAGTACGGTTTCAAGTCTATCAAGTCTATTGTTCGCATCACCGTTTCGGATGTCGAGCCGCCCACCAGTTGGAACATGTCTGCCCCGCGCGAGTATGGCTTCTATAGTAACGTGAACCCCAACGTGGATCATCCGCGCTGGTCGCAGGCCTCGGAACGTCAGATTGGCGGCGGTCTCTTTGCCAAGCGTATCCCGACGCTGATGTTCAACGGTTACGAAGAAGAGGTCAGCGGACTTTACGACGGTATGGATCTGAAGGAATTCTACTAAGACCATGCAGACGCTGAATCAGATATTGCGCCGCATTCCGGTGTGGCTGGTCTACTTGCTGGGGGCGCTTCCAGCGCCCTGGCTGTTTTACCAGGGGCTGACCGGCGGTCTGGGCGTGGATCCGATTGAGGCGTTGGAGCACCGGTACGGCGAACTCGCACTTCAGCTGTTGATCGTCGTATTGGCAATATCGCCGCTGCGGCGGTTTTTTGGGCTGAACCTGCTCAAGTTCCGCCGGGCGCTGGGCGTGCTGACCTTTGCCTATGTCAGCCTGCATCTTTTGGTGTGGCTGGTGTTGGACGTGCAGCTTCCCAGCCAGATCTGGGCGGATATCTTGAAGCGTCCCTATATTACCGTCGGCATGGCAGCGTTTATCCTGATGATCCCGCTGGCGGTAACATCAAACAACCTGTCCCTGCGCAAATTGGGGGCCCGTTGGCGCATCCTGCAGCGGCTTGTCTTTCCCGCCGCGATTCTGGGCGGGCTGCACTATGTCATGCTTGCCAAGGGATTTCAGATCGAACCGCTGGTCTACCTGTCTCTGATCGTTAGCCTGATCATGCTGCGTATTCCGGTTTCCGGCCTGCTGACTCGGTTCCGCGCGGCCGATTCCGCCTGACTCGGTACCGAGTCTGTGGGTAACTCTGTCTAATACTCCAGATTCGCTGCCAGCCACTCTGTCGATCGCTTTGTTTGGAATGGTCGTCGCTTGATAATATATTGTTTTTATGCAATAAATTAAGAAAATTCGGTTTTTTGTAAGTTTGTCTAATTTTCTGCTTGCGGACTTATGCGGTTATACTTAGAACCCCCTTCACCGGCGCTGCTGAGGCGCTTGGGACACACTG
>NZ_JBXWOM010000014.1:0-122046 GCF_059610905.1 Ruegeria sp. CDSC002 | reverse complement strand
GTCACAAAATGGGGAAGAACAATCAGCCAAATCACTCCATCACTCATAACAACACCAATCAACGCTGCAGTGAATTAGGTCGCTTCGGCACAGGACCCAGCCGGAGTCGGATCTTGGCCATAAGGCCGCCTCTGGAATGGTTAAACCCTGTCGCAGAGCCCCTCGGTCGGCTCTTGATGCCTGATGATGACCGCGAGCTATGAGGCTAAAGCACGGGCGGAGCCGCCCCAGTTTCGTTCAGGGCGTCCATGACCGACCCAATGTGAAACCCTTTGTGTAAATACGACCATAGATACGGTCAGAGTTCCGGGATTTCTGTGTCGCCTATGCGGTCGACTTGTTAGGCTGGTTCCATCCTGAACAGGAGGGGCTTTCATGCTTTTTATAACGAACAGATTTCCAACCCAAAGTATTCGCACCCGTAAAGGACGTCGCTTCACTTTTGATCTGGACAACAACGCACCTTCGAATTCGGTGTTCTATTGTGAAAAAGGCGAGGATGAACACCACACCGAAATTACCAGCAAAGAGCTCTTGCGGCGGGTGCGCGACAGCGATTGCCGTCAGATCCTGTTATACTTGCACGGGTTCAACAACCTGCCCGACGATGTGTTTCAAACAACGGCCGAGCTTCAGCGTCTGTGCGATCAGGCCAAACCCGGTGAAGTGATGGTGTTGCCTCTGATCTGGCCCAGCGACGCCAAGCAGGGGATCGTTCAGAAATACTGGGATGACCAGAAATCCGCGGACCAAAGCGGCTTTTCCTTTGCGCGGGTGCTGGAGCGTTTCCTGGAATGGCGCAACAGTGAGGATAACGAGCCCGAATCTGCCCCCTGCCTGAAACGGATCAACCTGCTGGCGCATTCGATGGGCAATCGGGTTTTGCGCCAGACGTTGATGGAATGGGATCGGTATGATCTGGCGTCGGGCGTGCCGCTGTTGTTTCGCAACACGTTCATGGTTGCCGCAGATGTCGTCAATGAAACCGTGCATGAACATGAGCCCGGTGTGCTGGTCAGCCATGCGTCGCGGAATGTGGTTGTTTATTTCGCATCCGACGATCTCGCGCTGCGGGCCAGCAAGGCAGCAAACCTCAAGAACAAAGTGGCGTCTCGCCGTTTGGGTCATACGGGGCCAGAGAATATCGATCGAACGCCGCATAACATATTTCAGGTCGACTGTGACGATATCAATACGGCCTATGACACCCCCACCGGCCACAAGTATTTTGGTCCGGTTTCGCCGGGCGGCGAGGCAGGCCTGGTGTTCCGGCATATTTTTCAATGCGTCCAATCCGGGCGCGTTTTCCCGGATGATCCGCATCAGCGCTCGGTCATTCTGCGCTGAATCGGGTGTTCGCGATATGTCGGCTTTTCAAATTTGATCGGAAATCCAAATAGTTCACAATCTGGTGTTGCAACCTTCAGAATGATCTGGATGATCAGCACTACCAAGACCGACAAAACCGGTCTGCCGTTCCACGGAACGGTACTAACGAAAAAACGGGGAGATTATAATGATCCTGAAGAACTTGATGATCGCTGCCAGTGCGACCGCATTGATGGCGGGTGCCGCATCGGCGGAAACGCTGCGATGGGCACGTGCTGGTGACGCGCTGACGCTGGATCCGCACTCGCAAAACGAAGGCCCGTCACACACAATACGGCACCAGATGTACGAGCCGCTGATCATTCGCGACGTAACAGGCGCGTTTGAACCTGCGCTGGCGACCGAGTGGGGGCCCAAGGCGGATGACCCGAATGTTTGGGTCTTCAAACTGCGCGAAGGCGTGAAATTCCATGATGGCGCGGACTTCAACGCCGAAGACGTGGTGTTCAGCTTTGAGCGGGCCAAGCAGCCGAATTCGGACATGAAAGAGCTGATCGGTTCGATCACCGAAGTGCGCGCGGTGGACGATTACACAGTCGAGATCGTCACCGATGGTCCAAACCCGATCCTGCCGTCGAACCTGACCAACCTGTTCATTCTGGACAAAGGCTGGGCCGAGGCAAACAACACTGTCAATGTGCAGGATTTCGAGGGTGGCGAGATCACCTTTGCCACCACCAACGCCAACGGTACGGGGCCTTATGTCCTTCAAAGCCGCGAGCCTGACGTCAAAACCGTGATGGTGCGCAACGACAACTATTGGGGCATCGACCAGTTCCCCATGGAAGTGACCGAAATCGTCTATACCCCCATCCAGAACGCTGCGACCCGCGTGGCGGCGATGCTGTCGGGTGAGGTGAACTTCCTGCAGGATATGCCGGTTCAAGACATTGACCGCGTCAATGGTGCCGATGGCCTGATGGTCAAGCAAGCCCCACAGAACCGTGTGATCTTCTTTGGCATGAACCAGGGTGCGGACGATATCGAAGCAGACAACGTAGACGGCAAGAATCCTCTGGCCGATGTGCGTGTGCGTCAGGCGATGTCGATGGCGATCAACCGTGATGCGATCAAGCAGGTCGTTATGCGCGGCCAGTCGCAGCCTGCGGGCATGATCGCACCGCCTTTCGTGAACGGCTGGACCGAAGCGATGGACGGCGAATCCGCCACTAATCTGGAAAAAGCCAAGGAACTGATGGCAGAGGCAGGTTATGCCGATGGCTTTTCGCTCCGGTTGGACTGCCCGAATGATCGATACATCAACGATGAAGGGATCTGTCAGGCGGCCGTTGGGATGTTGGGCCAGATCGGCGTGACCGTGAATCTGGACGCAAAGCCCAAGGCGCAGCACTTCCCGCTGATCACCGACGGCAAGACTGACTTCTACATGCTGGGTTGGGGTGTTCCGACATATGACTCGGAATACATTTTCAACTTCCTTGTCCACGGTCGCGAAGACGACATCGGCACATGGAACGGAACCGGCTATCAGGACGACGCGCTGGACACGAAGATCAAGTCGCTCGCTTCGAACACTGACCTGGACGCCCGGAATGCCGACATCGCCGACATCTGGCGTGTGGTGCAAGACGAAGCGCTTTACATCCCCATTCATCACCAGGTTCTGAACTGGGGCATGGCTGACGGTGTCGGCATCGAAGTGGATGCCGAAGACCAGCCCAAGGTCAAATACTTCACCATTAAATAAGTCAAAACCATTGACGATCAGACAGGGCGCGATTTTCGCGCCCTGTTTTTTGTTGTGATCTGAGATTTCCTTGCGCATGCGGCAAAAACCAAGAAAACTCGACCACAGAAACAGGGAGACATAACAATGATCCTCAGGAACAGCGCCATTGGCATTGCGATGCTGGCTGCCACCAGTGTTCAGGCCGCAGATTTCAAATGGGCCTCCACCACGGACCCGCAAACCATGGACCCGCACGCGGTCAATTCGGCTCCGGTTCTGGGATTTCTTAACAACGTCTACGAAGGACTGGTCCGCCGCGACAAGGACATGAGCGTTCAGCCTGCCCTGGCCGTCAGCTGGGAACCGATTGGAGAGGGCGACGGCTGGCGCTTCAAGCTGCGTGAGGGCGTGACCTTTCACGACGGCAGTACCTTTGACGCGCAGGACGTTCTGTTCAGCTATCAGCGCGCCTCGGGCGAGGCTGCAGATACCCGCAGCTGGTTTGCGCCGGTCAGTGAGGTGATCGTGGTCGACGATTATACCGTCGATATCATGACGACCGCGCCGAACCCGTTGTTCCCGTCTTCGATTGCCAACTGGATGATCATGGATCAGGGCTGGACTGAAGCCAATGATGCCGCCGTTCCGGACAAAGAGGCCGGAAATTTTGCGACGATCAACGCCAATGGCACCGGTGCATTCATGGTCACCGAGCGTGAGCCTGGCCTGAAAACCGTACTGGAGCCTCATGAGGGCTGGTGGGGCGACGTCGAGCACAATATCACCCGCGCCGAGTTTAACCCGATCCAGAACCCCGCAACCGCCGTTGCGGCGCTATTGTCGGGCGATGTGGATATGATCAACCCGGTGCCAATCCAGGACGTAGCGCGCCTGCAGGAAGACAGTGATGTCGAAGTCATCAAGGGGATCGAGGCCCGTGTAATCATGCTGGGCTTTGATCATGAAGCCGAGACGCTGAAATACACGGACGATGAAGGCAAGCCTAACCCGTTCCGCGATCCGCGCGTCCGCAAGGCAGTGGCGCAGGCCGTGAATGTCGATGCCATTCTGGCCACCATCATGCGCGGCAATGCCGAAGCGGCCTCGCAATTGGTGAGCCCAGCCATGAGCGGCTATTCTGCGGCCCATGCCGAACGTCCCGCATTTGACGTTGAGGGTGCCAAGGCTTTGCTGGCCGAGGCAGGATATGCCGACGGGTTCTCATTTGGACTGAAATGCCCCAATGACCGCTATCTGAACGACGAAGCGGTGTGTCAGGCCGTAGTCAGCATGCTGGCCCAGATCGGGATCACGGCCGAGCTGGAAGCGATGCCCGTGCGCAACTACTGGCCCGAGCTGCGCGAGGATAACTATGACATGTATCTGCTGGGTTGGAGCCCCGGAACGTTTGACGCGGAACACCCAGTCCGGTTCCTAGTCGCGACGCCAAACGAAGAGAAAAAGCTGGGCAGCTGGAATTTCGGCGGATTCTCGAACGCACGCGTGGATGAACTGCTGCCTGCCATCCAATCTGAGCTGGATGAGACTAAGCGTCAGGCCATGCTGGACGAAGTGGCTAAGATCATTCAGGACGAACAGGTCTATGTGCCCATGTATGTGCAGCCACTGGTCTGGGGCACGCGCAGCAATGTCGAGCTGACACAGCGCCCCGACAACTTCTTTTTGCTGCGCTGGGTGACCGTGAACTGAAGACGTTTTAGCATTGGATTGGCGAGGGCCGGTTCGGCACCGCCAATCCGCATCGTACCCTGCACAAAACCGATGACGCAGGAAATAAGGATCGCTCTGATACCATCCCGTTAGCGATACCTTGACCATTTAGCCGACCCGTGCATAGAGAAGCGGATCAATGGGGAAAGTGAATGTTCGCATATATCGTCCGAAGGATGCTCCAATCCGTGATCGTACTGCTGGTCGTGGGTCTGGTCGCATTTTCTATGTTCCGGTTTGTCGGCGATCCGATCGACAACATGCTGGGTCAGGAACGTACGCAAGCCGATATCGACCGGCTGCGGGCTGAACTGGGGCTGGATCAGCCGTTTCCGGTTCAGTACTACAAGTTTCTGAAAAATGCCGTTCAAGGCAATTTCGGTGTGTCTTATCGTCAGGGACGTCCTGTCTCGACCATCATAGCCGAGCGCGCGCCGGCCACACTGGAACTGGCTTTTGTTTCCGGCTTTCTGGCAATCACAATGGGGATTGCGCTGGGCGTGTTCACAGCCATCCGACGACAAGGGATTGCTGCGAATGTCATCATGACCGTTTCCCTGATCGGGGTGTCCCTGCCGACCTTCCTGATCGGGATCTTATTGATCTACATTTTTTCGGTTGAATTAGACCTCTTACCCAGCTTTGGGAGGGGCGAGACAGTTATGATTGGCAACTGGTCCACCGGCTTCTTGACGACTTCTGGTCTCAAGGCGCTGATCCTGCCTGCGATTACGCTGGGTCTGTATCAGATGACGCTGATCATGCGCCTGGTCCGGTCGGAAATGCTTGAGGTGTTGCGCGCCGATTATGTCCGGTTTGCACGCGCTCGCGGTTTGTCGGACCGGGTGATCAACTTCCGCCACGCGCTGAAGAACACTATGGTTCCCGTGATCACGATCACCGGTCTGCAGCTGGGCTCGATCATCGCCTTTGCCATCATCACCGAGACGGTGTTCCAATGGCCGGGTGTTGGCCTGCTGTTCATCAACGCGATCCAGTTTGTCGATATCCCTGTCATGGCCGCTTATCTGATGCTGATTTCGGTCATGTTCGTCTCGATCAACCTGATCGTCGATCTTCTTTATTATGCCATTGACCCGCGCCTGCGTGTCGACGCGAGGGCCACATGACTGATACCATCGAAACCCCGACCGCCCCAACCAAATCGCGATTTGCCAAGTTCTGGGACAGCGATTTTGCGTGGTCCTTCCGGCATTCTCCGGTCGCCTTGATCGCCTCACTGGTGGTGCTGATCCTTTTGCTGGCTGCCGTTTTTGCCCCGGTCATCGCGCCCTATAATCCGTTCGATCCGGCATCGCTGAACCTGATGAACGGCTTTACGCCGCCGGGCACGCCCAATGCCTTTACGCAGGAAACCTTCTTTTTGGGGACCGACGATCAGGGACGCGACGTATTTTCGACCATTCTATATGGCATGCGCATCTCATTGTTTGTTGGCGTGTCAGCCGTGATGCTGGCGCTGATCATAGGTGTCATTCTTGGGCTGGTTGCGGCGTATTTTGGCGGTTGGGTCGAGACGCTCATCATGCGGATTGCCGATGTGCAGCTGACCTTCCCGGCCATTCTGGTTGCGATGCTCATCTTTGGTATCGCCAAGGGCGTTACGCCCCCCGAATACCGCAACGAAATGGCGATTTATGTTCTGATCATCGCAATTGCCCTGTCTGATTGGGTGCAATTTGCGCGGGTCGTACGCGGCGCTGCGCTGGTGGAAAAGAACAAGGAATACGTACAGGCCGCCCGTCTGATCGGGCGCGGGCCAATTCCGATCATGTTCCGCCATATTCTGCCCAATGTCCTCAGCCCGGTTCTGGTTATTGCCACGATCTCGCTGGCGCTGGCAATTATCGCCGAGGCAACGCTCAGCTTTCTGGGCGTGGGTGCGCCGCCGACCCAGCCGTCGCTGGGAACACTGATCCGTATCGGACAGGGCTTCCTGTTCTCGGGTGAGTGGTGGATCCTGTTCTTCCCGGCCTGCACCCTTCTGGCGCTGGCCCTGTCTGTCAACCTGCTGGGCGACTGGCTGCGCGACGCGCTGAATCCCAAGCTGCGGTGATAACATGAGCCTTCTGACGATCAACGACCTGACGGTCGAATTCCCGACGCGCCGCCAACTGTTTACCGCCGTGGACCACGTGGACCTGTCCGTTGAACCGGGCGAGATCCACGGTCTGGTGGGCGAATCTGGTGCGGGCAAATCCACAATCGGAGCGGCCATCATGGGTCTGCTGGACCGGCCCGGCCGGATTGCCAGCGGCACCATCAAACTGAGCGGCGACCAGATCAGTGGTCTGGATGCCGTCGCAATGCGCGGCCTGCGTGGCAAGAAAATCTCGATGATCTTCCAGGATCCTCTGACCTCGCTGAACCCGTTGTTTACAGTGCGCGAACAGCTGACCGAGACGATCCAGGCCCATCTGGGCGGAACGGATGCCGAGGCGAACCAGCGTGCCCGTGATCTGATCGACCGGGTGGGCATTCCTGACCCGGACACGCGGTTGGACCAATATCCGCACCAGTTCTCGGGCGGGATGCGGCAGCGCGTGGTCATCGCATTAGCGCTTTGTACCGAGCCGGACGTGATTATCGCGGATGAACCGACGACGGCGTTGGACGTGTCCGTTCAGGCGCAGATCCTAGACCTGATCAAAGAGCTGGCGCTGGAACGGCAGGTTGGCGTTATCCTGATCACTCACGACATGGGCGTGATCGCGGATACCACGGACAAGGTGACGGTCATGTATGCGGGCAAGGTGGTGGAAACCGGCCCGACGTCTCAGGTCATGGGTCAGCCCGCGCACGAATACACCAAGTCGCTGATCGCCGCTGTGCCGCGCCCGACTCTGAAACTGCACCGTTTCCCGCAGATCAGCTATGGCGGGCGTGAGACCCGTTTTGCCATCGACGATATGGCGCGGCATTGGCCCAAGGTGGACAATGACACCAGCAAACCGATGTTCGAGATTCGCAATCTGACCAAGAAGTTCCTGCAGCGCAAAGGCTTGCTGCCGTGGGACCGCACTTATTTCACCGCCGTTGACGACGTAAGCTTCGACATTCGTGCGGGTGAGGTATTCGGGGTCGTGGGTGAATCCGGTTCGGGCAAGTCCACCATCGCGCGGATGATCGCGGGACTGTACCCGGTTGATGGCGGTACGATCACCTTTGACGGTCAGGTGGTCAGTGATCTGACCAACAGGGCCGCTTTGGATGCGTATCGCAAGAACATCCAGATGATTTTCCAGGACCCGTATTCGTCGCTGAACCCCCGGATGCGGGTAGACGATATCGTGGCCGAACCGATCCGCCATCACAAGCTGATGGAAGGGTCCGACATCAAGCGCCGCGTAGACGAACTGTTGGATCAGGTCGGGCTGGGCCATGAGGCCGGGCTGAAATTCCCGCACGAATTCTCGGGCGGTCAACGGCAGCGTATCTCGATTGCCCGCGCGCTGGCAACGCAGCCGCGGTTCCTGATCTGTGACGAACCGACCAGCGCCTTGGATGTGTCCATTCAGGCGCAAATCCTGAACATCCTGAAGGATTTGCAGGAGCATCTGGGTCTGACGCTGCTGTTTATCAGCCACGACCTGCCGGTGGTGCGGCAAATGTGCGACCGGGTGGCCGTGATGAAGCAGGGCAAGGTGGTTGAACTTCAAGAAACCAACGAACTCTTCGCCAACCCGCAGACCGAATATGCAAACGAGCTGCTGCGGTTAATGCCGAAACTGGACGATCTGTCGACGGACGGGCTAGAGGCCGAGATCTAATTCCAAAAACCCAATTGCCTGTCACGCGGGCAATTGGGTGTGCATATACATTAAAATATTCAAACTTTGCAGACTCATCCGGGTCTGTTGTGCTACGTCTGTCTTTGGAGTTGGGGGCTTCAGAGGGGCGAAATGTCTCAGGACCTTAGGGACTGGCTAAGCGCACTTGGATTATCTGACTACGCGCAGGCCTTTTTGGATAACAAAATTGATTTTGGAATTTTACCCGATTTGACGGGTGAAGACCTGATCGAAATCGGAGTCACTGCTGTCGGCGACCGCCGGCGGCTTTTGCGCGCGATTGCCGAGCTTGAGACGTTCGAAACCGCCCCGCCATTTCAGCCTGAGGAATCGCTGGAGCCTGCGAAGCGCCAGGTGACAGTCATGTTCGCCGATCTGACCGGTTTTACCCGGTTGACCAGCGAACTGGATGCCGAAGACATGCACGCGCTGCTCAACGCGTTTTTCACCAGGGTGGACAAGGTCGTCGAAAAATACGGTGGCCGGATCGACAAGCATATTGGCGATGCGGTCATGGCCGTGTTCGGCGCGCCAATCTCGCACACGAATGATACCGAACGAGCCGCACGGGCCGCGCTGGAAATTCACACGGTTCTGCCCGGCCTGAACCCTCCGCTGACCTGCCATATCGGGATTGCATCAGGACAGGTGATTGCCAGTACGACAGGCAGTCAGGCCCATACGGAATACACTGTGACAGGTGATGGTGTGAACCTGGCGTCGCGCATCACCGACATGGCAGCGCCGGGGGAAACTCTGGTTTCACATGACATTCAGCGTGCGTTAGGGCCGCTTTTCGTCGGTGAATCGATGGGCGAAAAGGCGATTAAAGGCCTTGGTGATCCGGTTGAGCTGTGGCGGCTGGACCGGATGGCGCGCAACATCCGGTCGCGCAGGCATCGCTTTGTGGGCCGCGAGCGAGAGCTGTCCCTGTTTTCGGCAACGTTCGATCGATGCCAGCGGCACGGTAAGGGTGAAGTCCATATCGTACTGGGCGAGCCGGGCATCGGCAAAACCCACCTGTCGGAACAGGTGGCTGAGCTGGCCGACGGCCTGTCCTATTCCGTCCACAATGGCGTGGTCATGGATTTCGGCGCGCGCGAGGGGCATTCAGCTATCCAATCCGTGACACGCAGTATTCTGGGGCTGGAGCCGACGGATGATACGGAAACCTGTGCATCTGTCGCGAAGGATGCAATTAGCAAGGGTTGGGTAACAGCGGCGAATGCCGCGCATCTGAATGCGCTGCTTGAGCTTGAACAAGACCCCGGTCTGGCCGAGGTCTATGCGGTGATGGACAATGCAACCCGTCTGCGGGGGCGGCGTCAGGTCATCGACGACCTGATTTCGGCCCGCAGCCAGGAAACGCCTTTGTTGATCCATATCGAGGATATCCACTGGGCTTCACCCGAGATCCTGACAGCTTGCGCCCATATCGCGGCGATGACACGTAATCTGCCCTGCGTGTTGCTAATGACCAGCCGCGTGGAAGGCGATCCGATCGACCGCGAATGGCAACTTGCGACGGATGGTGCCCTGATATCCAAGCTGGAACTGGCGCCGATGGGGGACGAACAAGCCCGACAACTGGTCGAAGAGTTCACCGGGATCGATCCTGAACTGTTAGACGCCTGCGTGAAACGCGCCGGGGGCAATCCGCTGTTTCTTGAGCAGTTATTGCGCAATATCGATGTGCTGAAACAGGAATCCGTTCCCGGCAGCATTCAGGGCATTGTTCAGTCCCGTCTGGATTCGCTGGACCGGACCAGCCGGACGTCGATTCAAGCGGCATCCGTGCTGGGGCAGAGGTTCTCGCCCGAAGTTTTGAATTTTGTTCTGGGTGAAGGGCATCTGGATACCTCGACCCTGATCCGCTCCGCCCTGATCCGCGAGGCTGAGGCCGATCTGATGTTTGCCCACGCGCTGATCCGCGACGGATCTTATGCAACTTTGGTGAAATCTGAACGCGCGCGCCTGCATCGTCAGGCCGCGAGTTGGTTTGAGGACCGTGACGCCACCCTGCGGGCACAACATCTGGATCGCGCGGGTGCAACCCATGCGGCCCAGGCTTATCTGGAAGCCGCGGACAAGCTGATACAGGTTTTTCAGTTCGACGATGCCAGCCCGTTGATCGAACGGGGGCTGGAACTGCCAGCACCCGCAGGGGTTCGCTTTGATCTGTTCTGCGCCCGGGGTGAGACGCACCGGTTGCAAGGCCTGTCCAATGATGCCCTGCGTGAATTCAAAGAGGCCGCAGAACTGGCCGAAACGGATGAACAAATCTGCCGTGCACAAATCGGCCTGGCGCAGGCTGCGCGGCAGGCCAGCCTGTATCAGGAAGCACTGGAAAGTCTGGATATTGCCGAGGCAGCCGCAGAACGCTGCGGGTCTGACCGTGACATTGCCCAGATCAACTATGTGCGCGGCAATGTATACTTCCCGCTGGGGCAGGTGACAAAGGCGCTTGAGAGTAATGAAAAGGCTCTAACACTGGCCAGAAAGCTTGAATCCGCACGACTTGAAGTTGGCGCGCTCAGTGGATTTGGCGACGCCAATTTCATGAATGCCACGATGCAGACCGCAACGGGGTTCTACACGCAGGCGGTCGAACGGGCGCGGGAAAAGGGTTTGGTCCGTGACTTGGCCGCAAACCTGCACAATCTGAGCGTCGCGCGTAGTTATACCGGCGAAATAGCGCAAGGAAAGCTGGATGCGCAGGAAGCCATTGAGGTGTCACAGAAGTATTTTGCCTTTGTTCCGGAATGCGTTGCGCAGACCTGTTTGGGCGTTGCGCACACCTTTTTAGGAGAAATAGATCAGGCGCTGGACGCCTTCACCCTGTCTGCCGAGATCGCAAACCGTGTTGGTGCAAAACGCCTCGAGGCGCAGGCGCTTGAACATCTTGCCCGCACACACGTCTATGCCGGGCAGCTGGAACAGGCGCGCGAAACCGGTCGCCGCGCGGTCGACATTGCCCTTGAGCACGGTCGGAATTTTGTCGGACCAAAAGCGCTGTCAGCTTTGGCCATGGCCGAAGAGGACCCAACTGCGCAGGATGAAAACCTAAAGCTTGGCGAGAAGATCATCGCCGAAGGCTGTGTTGGCCATAGCCACCTGCATTTCTATACGGACGCTGCTGCCGTCATGCTGGCGCGCAAGCAGTGGGACGAAGCCACGCGGTACGCAGATGCCTTGGCCGATTTCACAGCGGATGAGCCTTTGCCGATGGTTGATCTGTCGATCCTGCAGGCTCGAACACTGGCTGAATGCGGGGGTTGGGGCATTCCTGTGACGGCACATGAAGGGTTCGATGAATTGAAGGCGCGGTTTCAGAACCTGGGCATCAAGCAATCGCTGGTCGGGCCGCTGGACTAATCAGGTGAGGGGCTGAATGAGCATAGAAAAGAAAGTCTGGCTGATCTCGGGTTTTGTTACGCTGGGTCTGGCCCTTGTTCTGTTCAAACTCTGGATTGAACTGAACCATTTCGACGAGGATCCGACGCAACTGCCAGATCAGGCGTCGGTCGACGCTTACCTGCAAGACCTTCCAAATTTGCCAGGCTATCAGGTCAAAACTGGCATATTTATCAAATCCTTCAGTTTTACCGGTGCCAGTGATGTGCATGTCAGCGGCTATATCTGGCAGCATTATGAGGACGGTGTGCATGACGCCATCAAACCAGCCGAAGGCGAAGTGGGGTTCATCCTGCCGGAAGCTGCCGAGGCAGCGAGTGGCCTGATTGAAGAAGCCTACAGGATAGATCAGGGCGGGTCCGAGTTGATCGGCTGGTATTTTGAACAGACCTTGCGCCAGGCCTTTGACTATACCAGTTATCCGTTTGACCACAAAACCGTCTGGGTCCGTTTCTGGCCGGGCGAGTTTGACGTAAATGTGGCTCTAATCCCTGACTTTTCGGCCTATCCGGCCACGGGGCCGAACGATATCTTTGGCATCGACAACCGGATCGTCATGGGAACGTGGGAGCGTGAAAACACCTATTTCGACTACCGACTGTCCGATCTGGATACGACCCTTGGCATCGGCAAGAACGAATATCAGACCAACCTGCCTGAGCTGCACTATAATTTCGTCATCAAACGGAACTTTGCGAATGCTTTTATCGTCCACATGATCCCCCTGATTGTTGTGACGATGCTGCTGTTCGGGGCCGTCATGACGGTCACGCGACGCCCCAATCTGGTGGAACGGCACGATTTCAGTACGTCCAGTGTTATCGGCACCTGCTCGGTCCTGTTTTTCGTGATCCTGCTGGCGCATGTACAACTGCGCGAAGGGTTTGCCGGATCGCCCGTGATCTACATGGAATCGTTCTTTTTCCTGATGTATTTCCTGCTGCTGGCAGTGTCGGTAAACACCTACTTCTTTGCAGCCGAGGCCGTGCCGTCCCTGTGGTTCATCCACTATAAAGACAACTTGATTCCCAAGGCCTGTTTCTGGCCCTTTGTCCTGTCGTGCATGGTGATCATCACGGCCTATAACCTCAGCCTCAAGGACAGCCCCAAGGATGAGGTCGGGATACAGGTTCAAAACTAGGCGGGTGGCTGCCACCCGGGTTTTAATGTGCCTGTGGCCATGTCCAGCGTGTATTCCCCGACCACCCCGGCTGCGCCCTTCTCCAACTGATCCAGATACTTGGTGGGCTGCGCGATCACATAGGCATATGCTGGTTTCATTACGCCCTCGATCAGCACGTTGATCCGCTTACGGACGTAGACGTTCTCGGGTGATCCGGGTCCGTGAAAACCTTCGAGCTTGTCGAGTTCTTTCATACCGGACGAAGTCACCCGATACACCTCTCCGTGGATCGGTTTGCCACGGCCTTTCTGGTCGACCAGCGTGGCCATCCGATGCAGGTAACCACAATTCGGATTGTCGCAATGCGGCTCATGCGGCACGATCAGGGGCATGCGCTGTCGGGTCACGGCCTTGCCGACGAAATCATCCAGCACGTCTGTGTGGGCCTCATGGTTCGGGAAGCCTTTCTTCAACGAGCCATAGGTGAAGTAGAGATAGGTACGTTCACGGTCATCTACGACATCGTCTTCGCTCTCTTCCTCGATCTCTGCAAGCGTGTGGCTGTTGGCCCAGTCATCCAGCATGCCCAGCACTTCATTCGAGATTTTGGCTTCATTGACGTCCTCGGCGTTTTTGGGGCTTTTCAGGAAGTGGATGCACGAACTTGCGTCAATGCCATCTGCGGCCAACAGTGTTTTGACCATATCAACCGAGTTGTTCATCACCGCCACGTGCAGGCTGGTGAACCCATGGTCGTTGGTCGCATTCACGTTGATGCCGCGCCGTATCAGCTCTTGCGCGGCCTCAATGTCAGGTTTGCCCAAGCCCTTTCCGTTTTCATGCAACTCACCTTCGCCGCCAGCTGCGTAATGCAACAGCGTATCGCCATTGTGCTCATCCACGATGTCGATCCCGGCCATCCCGTTTTCAATCGCGTCGAAAACACGGTGCCATTGCGCGAACTCATCCGAAGCTGCGGCCTCTTGCGCCCATTTGCAGATGTTGTGTTCCTGATCGGCTAGTTCCTCGAACGCTTCGTCCAGAACTTCCATGATCTGGTCCGGGGTGGCCATCATACCGATCCCCATCATGCCGTTCGACAGCCGCCCTTTGCGGGGACCGACCAGATCAACACCCAGATCGCGCAGCTTTTCGACATTCCTTTGGGTTGTGACGTTATTCCACATGTTGGTGTTACACGCCGGGCAAAGGATCGCCGGTTTGTTCCGGTACTGCCAGGCGACAAAGACCGAGGTCAAAAGGTTGTCGGCAATCCCATTGGCGATCTTGCCCATTGTATTGCAGGTCACGGGTGCCACGATCACGCAATCGGCCCAGTCACACAACGCAAGATGCGAGGCGCGCAGCGGCATGCCGAACTTGGTGTAGCGGAAGTTCCATTCGTCGTCGTCGCGGTAATAGTCGTTGTGAGAGATATAGTCCTCGACCTTCTCGGGCTCATACCCCCTTTCAATCTCGACATCCGCTTCAATCTCAATATCGCGAAAGAACCTTTCAGCGGACACTGAAGGGATCAGTTTCACATTGTGGCCAGCATCGGTGATTTTCTTCACCAGTTGCGGCACCTTGTCCGCCGCCGATGATCCACAAGCACACAGCAATACGTTGCGCTTTTCGCTGGGGGCATCTGTCAGCCCACCCTTGGGGTACCCAAAGATGTTCTTGTCCAGGCTGGGGGATTCATGACGCAGCAGAACCGGCAACCCGGCCTTTTCCACGTCCTTCTGAAATTCACCTTTCAGGATACTGTCCACGATGTCGTTTCGCCGGCCCAGACAAACGCCATTGAAAAACAGATAGGGAACGGTTTCCTTACCGGTTCGGGCGATCAGTTGCCGGCGCATTTTCATAACATTTGCACCGTGCCCCTCGACATCAATCAGCTTGATGTCGGTGATGCCGATATTGGCCAGGATACTGCGCAGCATGTAGGACCAGGGGTCTTCATCCGCATAAAACAGAACAAGTGGGTTGTTTTTGACGATCTGGTCTACGTCGCTGGGGTCTTCGGGTGGGTCCTGTTTTTCGATCACGAGCAAGGCCGGGTCCTTGAGGTCCCGAAGGCCGCGGAACAAATGCCCGCGCGGTGCTTGCCATACCTGTGAGGTTGCGGGGCTCATGTCCACAACCGTCACCATATCGGTTGCCTCTTTATAAGCGATACACAGGCACCAGAACTCCTCCAACAGGGCCGTTTCACGGAACGCATTTTTTGGGGGGCGTATGACCTCAGACCCCAGGACTTTATTGAAATCGATATTGATCATCAGATGACGAAGATCTTTGTGTTCGTTCAGACTTTGCAATTGGTGGTGGAACCAGTCTTCGGGTGAACTGACGTTTTTGTCCGAACGTTTGGCGTAGCTGCGGAAAGTGCTGCCCAGATGCACGTCCGGTTCCTGACTGAGGTAGCGCTGCGCCATCGCGTGCATTTCCCGGGCTGTCGACACACGGCTAAGCGCTTCGGCCAAATCGGTTTGCGTTGCTCTCAGCAGTTTGTCTTCGTCAACCTGTTCATCCCCAAGGATGGCCAGGCTTTCGGCAAGAACGCCCATCGAATTCATGTTCGGGCTGGCCCGTCGGAACAGGTTGCGCCGCTTTTTGGGGTCCTTGGCCAAGTATTGCGTACTGTCGACATAATTGCAGTCCTGCTTCAGGGTTTGCAGGTATGTTTTGACAGCGTCTAGCGCCGAAAACCGCAGCATCCCCCGTGATCGCATCGATGTTCCATCGCGGTCGGTCATCCCGGCCCACAGTCGATCAATGGTTGTCACCCATAGCTTGCCGTACTTTTCCGGGTGAACGTCCATCATATGCACAAGGCCGGTGCTTGGGTTGCACTTTGCGATAATGGCAAAATGGCCGCCCGGCATGTTCTCCTTGCCATGTGCGACACCGACTTGAAAGTTCGCCACAAGAATATCGTTCTTTCCACCCAGCCGATTGGATTCGTCTATTGCCTCAAGCAGCAGATCCACGGATGTCGTGGCCTCATCCATGAAATAGGCCTGCACCTGAATGACATCGCGCAGGTCCTGAGTATGGATGAATGTGCAGGCAACATCGAAAAGTTCGCCCAGCGATATTCCGTCGTTTACGACAAACGAGGTCGGTAAGCCGCATTCGCGAAAGATGTCGTTGACTTCGTAGCTGAATCCAAGCGCCGACATGCTAAGGGCTGCAGCGGTCACGCTGCAGCAATTGATCGGCTGTTGATAGTTCTTCAGATGCACACTGACCAGATCGCCAAACAGCGTATCTTCACAGGCATCTTTAATCTTTTCCGGGATTGCCTTCCATTGGTGTTTGGGCAGATAGGCCAATCGGGTGCCCGGAGTGGCAAGCGCCTGAAGACTGACGGGAATGTCCTCGATTTCGAGATGTTCTTCGTAAAAATAGTCCCCGGTGTCTGCGGTCGCGAGAACCGCTTTGTCCTGCCGGAGCTGAACCATGCCGCCAAGGACCACAAACATACCTTCAGAGGGCAGGACCATCTCTTCGGATACTTCGTAGAACTCGAATTTCGAATGAATGACTGATAGATCCTTAGATGGCAGAACCTCGTCTATCAGGTTCAGATCGTCTTGGGATGGATTGAATGATTGAGAGCTTTCAATTGGATCTTTAGGCACGTCTTGTCCCCCCTGAACTTCGCCGCGAAAATTGTCAAAGACCCAACGCAGAAGCTTGTTTTTGGGTCAGGCACCCATCGGTCATACGGAATAGAAAACCGGCCTGACGTAATTTCCCGCGCTGGGCGGACCGATTGAACATATTGATATGCGCGAACAAAAGGGTCCAATTGAGCGCACTGTATAATATATGAATATAAAAATCACTGGCGTTGTTGATTGGGCCAATTGCGTTGCAGCCATAGGGTGATCATGTCGTTCATCGTGCCGCCGAGCGCGGAAGCTCGCACAGGTGGTACGACGAATTGACAAAAATCTTGTCAATATGACAAGCATAACCACGATTTCGTCAAGATTGCCCCTGCGTTTCGGACAGAAGCGGCCTCATACTTTCAAAAACGAAAGAGGAGGCGCGTTTTGAGCTGGAACATTTGTGTCATCGGAGCAGGCAAGATCGGTCAGATGATCGCGACCTTGCTGAAGTCATCGGCCAATTACTCGGTCACAGTGGCCGACCGCGATTTGGCTGCGTTATCAGCATTGAACAAGCAGGGCATTTCGACCCGGCAAATCGATGTGAGCGACGAAGCGCAACTGACCGAAGGCCTGGGTGGGTTCGATGCCGTAGTCTCGGCGGCCCCGTTCTTTCTGACGCCGAAGATTGCCAAAGCGGCCAAGACCGCTGGTGCGCATTATTTTGACCTGACCGAAGATGTCGCGGCGACCAATGCAGTGCGTGACTTGGCACAAGGCAGTGATACGGCGTTCATGCCGCAATGTGGTCTGGCACCGGGTTTTGTCGGTATCGCGGGGGCATCGCTGGCGGCGGAATTCGATGAAATCGACAGCCTGCATATGCGGGTGGGGGCGCTGCCGCTCTATCCGACCAACGCGCTAAAATACAATCTGACCTGGTCCACCGACGGGTTGATCAACGAGTACTGCAACCCTTGCGATGCCATTGTGAATGGTGAACGGGTCAAGACCGCTCCGCTGGAGGATTATGAGCTGCTTGGCCATGACGGGGTGGAGTACGAATGCTTCAACACCTCTGGTGGGTTGGGAACGTTACCCGAAACGTTGGACGGCAAAGCGCGGGCAGTGTCTTACCGTTCGATCCGGTATCCGGGCCATTGCGATATCCTGAAATTGCTTCTCAAAGACCTGGGTCTGGAACACCGCCGCGATCTTTTGAAGGACATTTTTGAGACCGCACTGCCGCGCACCGATCAGGATGTGGTGCTGGTCTATTGCACCGCAAAAGGCATGATCGACGGCGCGCTGCGCGAGAAATCCCTGATCAACAAGAGCTTTGCCCGCACCATCAACGGACAGGTCTGGAGCGCTATACAGGTCACCACGGCCGCAGGCGTTCTAGGCGTCGTCGATCTAATGCGGACAGGTGCTTTGCCTGCGAAAGGGTTTGTCCGGCAGGAACAGGTGAACCTGTCCGATTTCCTGATCACCGAATTTGGCCGGCTCTATCGCGCCGGCGACGTAACCGAACAGAACAAGGCGGCCTGAGATATGAAAGACATCGTGATGACAGCCCAAACAACCCTCGCCAATCTGGATCTGACCGAGGCCGAACTGACCGGCGGCACGCTCAAAGTGACGTCTCCAATTGATGGCAGCGTGTTGGCCGACGTGCATGAGACACCCGTTGCCGACATGGACGCCATCTTTGCCCGTTCTAAAACGGCGTTCAAAGAATGGCGGACAGTACCGGCCCCACGCCGGGGCGAGCTGATCCGCCTGTTGGGAGAGGAACTGCGCGCTGCCAAGGACGATCTGGGTGCTTTGGTGAGCTGGGAAGCCGGTAAGATCACATCCGAAGGCTTGGGCGAAGTGCAGGAGATGATCGACATCTGTGACTTTGCGGTCGGTCTTTCGCGTCAATTGTATGGTCTGACCATTGCGTCGGAACGTCCGGGTCACCGGATGATGGAGACGTGGCATCCGGCAGGCCCGGTCGGGGTGATCTCGGCCTTCAACTTCCCGGTAGCGGTTTGGTCGTGGAATGCGGCACTGGCGCTGGTTTGTGGTGACCCGGTGATCTGGAAGCCGTCCGAGAAATCGCCGCTGACCGCGATGGCTTGTCAGAAGATTTTTGAACGCGCGCTGGTTCGGTTTGGCGATGCGCCGGACAACCTGCTGCAAACCCTGATCGGTGGTGCGGCGCTGGGCGAGGCCTTGGTCGCAAGCGAAGACGTTCCGGTTATCTCGGCCACAGGGTCCACCGGTATGGGTCGCGCCGTGGCACCTATCGTAGCACAGCGTTTTGGCAAGTGCATTCTGGAGCTGGGCGGCAACAATGCAATGATCGTTGGTCCTTCGGCCGATCTGGAAATGGCTGTCCGTGCGGTTGTGTTCTCGGCCGTAGGTACGGCCGGTCAGCGCTGTACCACGCTGCGCCGCCTGATCGTACATAACTCGATCCGCGAAGAACTGGTGGGCCGTCTGAAAAAAGCCTATGCGGGATTGCCCATCGGCAACCCACTGGTCGAAGGCACGTTGATTGGCCCGTTGGTAGACGAAGCCTCGGGCACGGCCATGACCGCAGCGCTTGAGGCTGCCAAGGCCGAAGGTGGAACGGTGCACGGTGGTCGTCGCGTGACCGAGGGTGTGCCCGCGGGTGTCTATATGGAACCGGCCATTGTCGAAATGCCAGGCCAGACGGCGGTTGTGAAAACCGAAACCTTTGCGCCGATCCTGTACGTCATGGGCTATGACGATTTTGATGACGCGATTGAGCTGCAGAATGACGTCCCCCAAGGCCTGTCCTCTTGCGTGTTCACCCTGAATATGCGCGAGGCCGAGCAGTTCCTGACTGCGGCCGGGTCGGATTGCGGTATCGCCAACGTCAATATCGGCCCGTCAGGTGCCGAGATCGGCGGGGCCTTCGGTGGTGAGAAGGAAACTGGCGGTGGGCGCGAAAGCGGCTCGGACGCGTGGAAAGCCTACATGCGTCGTCAGACAAATACGGTGAACTACTCGGCTGAGCTGCCTTTGGCGCAGGGCGTCAAGTTCGATATCTGAACCAATTATCCAGCGGCGCTTCGGCGCGCCGCTGGAAGATCCGCTTTAATCCGCAAAAAGATAATCAAGGCTCATGATGGCTTGCGCCTTGTCCAGCGACACGCCCAGAAACTCTGCAATCGCGGTCTCATTCTCAATATTTGAGTTGGTCTCACGGATACGCAGGTATCCGTCGAACTCTGCCTCGCGGATCAATTCGGATTCGTGCATCAGTGAACTGCGCAGTGCTGGGATCAGACGGGCCACGGATTCCCGAGGACTGCTTTCTCCGGCCAACCCCACGCGGCGGGCGTGGCCGATCAGATAATCGTCGGAGTACTCGCACTCGATTTCCAGAACATGGCTGCGGGCCTGAACCGAGCAGAAATCCTGAATGATATCCAGATCTGCGGGATCCACGCACAAGACCAGCTTGTTGGAATCAAAGCTTTCAAACAGCATGCGCGCCACCGCGCGCCGGTGCCGCGTGCGCTTGGCCAGAGACGATTCAATGCCACCCAGATCAGGCAAAGAAGTGTCTTCTTCGTTGAACAGGTATTCCACGCAGGGAATGTCGGTTTCCGAGACGATCTGATCCACCAACCTCTTGGCAACATGCCATTTCTTACTCACGATCAGAAACACTTCGCGCTCGGGGCCCAGTGAATTGCCCGCCTCCCAGAACCGTTGCGCATAGCGCCGCCCCACCCGGCCACGCCCTGTCAGAAAGCTGTACAGGTTGCGGCCTTCGTCCGAGATGTGAAAGGTCATCCCTTCGGTTGCGTACATCTGACCCAGCCTGTCCTTCAGTTCATGGGCTTCGGGGCTGATCTTGCGGGCGAACAAGTAATCTTGGGATAGCAGCAAGTCATAGTGATCGTTGTAGAACGTCACCGGCATGCCATAATCCGAGAACATCAGAAATGTGGGCGTTCGGTTGTCGATCTCAGCCTTGGGGATCAGATGGCGCACCAACGTCTGAAAAAAGGTCTCGTCCGGAATCCAGGTGGTCGAGAAAAACCGTTTTACATCCGGGCGCTTTTGCAGAAAATCCAGGATCATTTCGATGGTTCTGCGGCGCAGGCACCACCATTGGCTGCCGATCATTATCTGAACGTCTGACGGAATCTCGCGCGTCAAACCAAACCGTTTTTGCAGATTGTACGACCCGTAAAACAGCTTGGCCTGTGTGCGTTCGTTGAAATAGTGCCGATAGATCAGCCGGTCCTCAACCATGCCGGTCTTGATCCAGTTGCTTTCCAGGAAGTCATGGCTTTCGACGAAATCAACGTCGTTCTGGTTCAGAAAGTCGTGGATGTACTCAGCCGATTTGATCGGCATGCAGTCACCTGACACCATGTAGAAATGAGTGGCGCGGGGAAACGCATCCACAGCGGCCTGCAGGGCATTCAGTGTGGCCTGAACCAATGACCAAGCCCCCCAGCCGCATTTGATGCGCTTGCTGGCAAACGTGACATTGGGGTTGTCTTTCAAAGCCTCGCGAATGCGTTCGAAAGCGGCGGCACTGGCCCGCGCGTCAAAGTGGATCGCCATGCAATCCCCGGCTGCGGTCAGTTGCTCGGCCTGCGCGATGATTGCGTCAGGGTCTTTGTGACAAAGCAATATGTAGGCAATTCTTGCCATATTGGCCTATTGTTTTCCGTTTCTGCCCGTTTCCAACCGTGATACTGAGGATGAGCGATTGAATAAATAGAATATTTTTGGTTTTTTGGTTTCAAATGCTGGCGCGTCAATTTTAAGACCAGATCAGCAAAGGAGGCACAGCAGATGGGTTTTCCCGGTACATGGATGACCGAAAGCGAAAGCATGGTTTACCGTGTGGTGCCGAAATGCGCCTGTTCGACCATTGGTCAGATCATGTTTTATTCCGATCACGGGCAGTTTTTTGACGGTGATATCCATGACGCAAAAGACGGGATGCACAAATGGGCCTTCGGTCCAAGTCAGGATCAGATCTCGGGAAATGTCCGCAATCACAAGTCCTTGGCCTTTACTTGCGTGCGCAATCCCTACACTCGAATTCTAAGCTCGTTCTTCGACAAGATCTGCGGCATTCAGCGCAACGGCAAGCGGTATCGGGGCAATTTGGTGCCCACGCTTATCTATAATTACGGGATCGAAGTTGGCGGCGACGATGGCAAGGGTGAGTTCGATCAGATCGCCAGTTTCCGCCGGTTTTTGCTGTTTGCACGTGATACGATCCGCTGGCGCCGCCCGATGGATCCTGACATTCACTGGTCGGCCATGTCCGGGCATGTTTCCACCTTCATCGTGAATGGTGGGCAGTACGATCAGATTTTCTGGACTGAGCAGTTCAACGAAGGAATGCAAAGTGTCCTTGATCGGTTAGAGACACCGCACGCTGTGAATTTGTCCGAAATCCCGCGATTCAATGAATCCGAAGGCCACGGGCCCAAACGTGCGCATCCGGTCGAGGACTACTTTGACGACCTTTCGATGCATCTGGTCTACGAAATCTACAAATACGATTTCGAGTTGTTCAAATACGATTTTGAGAACCCGGGCAACAAGATGCCAATCGGTGAGATCGATCTGGACGAGGTGCACGCCAAACTGGGCGACTAGGCGAACGAGTCAGCGATTGATCAGGCACTCTTTCAGGCCAGACGGGTATAGCTCTGGGCCGCCGGTATCCAGAGCATCCAGACTGAACCATCCTGCTGTCCAGCTCAGGCCATTGTCTTCGGTGAACGAAATCGGCGCGTCGGGCCAGTTCAAAAGCTCGGGGCACTGAATCTCGGCCACAAAGATGATCTCATGCCCCTGATGCCCTTCATGCCGGTACAGGTTCTCGATCACCAGCGGTTGTTCAATGACTTCAACCGTCACATCGAGCTCTTCGCGGAACTCACGTTTCAGCGCGTCACGCCATGTTTCGCCGAATTCGACCGATCCACCCAACGGACGGACACCCTTGATGCGGCCGTGGTCATTTGGGACTTCAGCAGCAAGAAGGCGGTCCCCCCGCCAATGCAAGCCGATGGCTTTGACACGGATACCGTTATGCGGGCGCCAGAATGTCATGCTTCTCACCGATTGTGCTATGGATGTCGTTAAATACAAAAGAAAAAGGTCTCGCTAAAAGAACTAGCGAGACCTTTGAAGTTATTGCAGTTTGGGTGGTTTGGAAACCGCTTCGTCAGACTTGGCGCACGGCACCTTTCGCGGCACTTGTCGCCAGCTTAGCATAGGCCTTGAGCGCGGTTGACACCTTGCGCTTGCGCGGTGCGGCGGGCACCCATCCCTTTTCGTCCTGCTCTTCGCGGCGAGCGGCCAGTTCTTCGTCAGACACGGCCAGATGAATCGTCCGGTTGGGGATGTCGATCTCGATCTTGTCGCCTTGCTTGACCAGCCCGATTTCGCCACCCTCGGCGGCCTCTGGTGAAACGTGGCCAATCGACAGACCCGAGGTGCCACCTGAGAAACGCCCATCGGTCAGCAGGGCGCAGGCTTTGCCCAGACCCTTGGATTTCAAGTAAGACGTCGGATAGAGCATTTCCTGCATCCCCGGACCGCCGCGCGGGCCTTCATAGCGGATCACCACCACGTCGCCTTCTTTGACCTTGCCGGTCAGGATGTCGTTCACGGCCTGATCCTGGCTTTCGCAGACATAGGCAGAGCCGGTGAACGTCAGGCTGTTGGGATCAACGCCTGCCGTTTTCACGATACAGCCTTCGCGCGCGATGTTGCCGAACAGGACCGCCAGACCGCCATCCTGACTGAACGCGTGTTCCTTGGATCGGATTACACCGCCTTCGCGGTCGGTATCCAGTTCCTTGTACCGGTTCGACTGGCTGAATGCCTGCGTCGTGCGCACACCGCCGGGCGCGGCCTTGAACAGGTCCTGCGCTGCGGGGTTGTTGGCGACCTTGATGTCCCAATTGGCAATCGCTTCGCCCATGGTCGCCGAATGCACGGTGCTGCAATCTTCGTGCAGCAGTCCCGCGCGGCTGAGTTCACCGAGGATCGAGAAGATGCCACCGGCGCGGTGCACGTCCTCCATATGAACATTCTCAGTGTTGGGCGCGACCTTGCACAGACACGGCACCTGACGGCTCAGGCGGTCCATATCGGTCATGGTGAAATGCACTTCACCCTCATGTGCGATGGCCAGCAGGTGCAACACCGTGTTGGTCGAACCGCCCATGGCGATATCCAGCGACATTGCGTTCTCGAACGCGTCGAACGTTGCGATTTCGCGTGGCAGGAAGCCTTTTTCGTCCAGATCATAGTGACGCTTGGTGATCTCAACGATCCGGCGACCGGCCTCAAGGAACAGCTCTTTACGGTCGGCATGCGTTGCGAGCGTGGAACCGTTCCCCGGCAGCGCCAGTCCCAGTGCCTCGGCCAAGCAGTTCATCGAATTCGCAGTGAACATGCCCGAACATGACCCGCACGTCGGACAGGCGTTTTCTTCAATATGCTGAACCTGCTCATCGGTGAACCGGTCATCAGCGGCAGCGACCATCGCGTCCACCAGGTCGATTTTCTTGGCGTCCAAATCAGCAATGTCGATCTTGCCCGCCTCCATCGGCCCGCCCGAGACAAAGATCGCCGGGATGTTCAGGCGCATCGCGGCCATCAGCATGCCGGGGGTGATCTTGTCGCAGTTCGAAATACAGACCATCGCATCAGCGCAGTGGGCGTTGACCATGTATTCGACCGAATCCGCGATCACTTCGCGCGAAGGCAGGGAATACAGCATGCCGTCATGACCCATGGCGATACCGTCATCCACAGCGATGGTGTTGAACTCTTTCGCAACTCCGCCTGCGGCCTCGACCTCACGCGCGACCATCTGGCCCAGATCCTTCAGGTGTACGTGGCCGGGGACGAACTGGGTGAAAGAGTTGACGATGGCGATGATCGGTTTGCCAAAATCGTCGTCACCCATTCCGGTGGCGCGCCACAGGCCGCGGGCACCGGCCATGTTGCGGCCATGGGTAGAGGTTCTGGATCGGTACATTGGCATGATGCTGTTTCCCTATTACCCAAGCTGCGATATTGGGTGTGTACGTTATAGCGCACGTATCATATGTACGTTATAACGCACAAGACAAATCGCAAGGCCTGGGTATGGAATCGGACGAACTAACACTTAAACTCAGGGATGTTCGCGCAGCGTCAGGGCTGAGCCTGTCCAAAGTGGCCGAACTTACCGGGGTTAGCAAAGCCATGCTGGGTCAGATTGAACGCGGCGAATCAAGCCCGACGATCGCGACCTTGTGGAAGATCGCAAAAGGCTTCCAGCTTCCGTTAAGTGCTTTGATCGGCACCGCTGCGATGCGCGACACAAAGGATACCGGCGTATTTAGCACTGTAACTTTCCCGGGCAGCATCGAAGTCAAGATTGTCTTCCCCTTTGATCCCGCGTTGGGCGCCGAAACATTTCACGTAGATCTGTCGCCGAATCAAAGTCATGAATCACCCGCCCATGCAGCCGGCGTGACCGAAGAGGTTTTTGTACTGAACGGAACACTGGACGTCCTGCGCAATGGAAACTGGGTTCCACTACAAGCCGGTCAGGGGTTGCGGTTCGCAGCTGACGTGCCGCACGGGTACCGCGCCGGTGATCGTGGGGCGGCATTCCTCAACATGCATCACTATTCGCAACCAATTGAGTTTCCAGAGCAGGACCGAACACTTCAATGACCGCATTTTTTGACAGCCTGACCTTCGTGGATGCCATCGGTTCATTCGGGGCATTGATTGTAGTTGCGGCTTATTTTGCCACCCAGATGCGAATGATGAACTCGGATGACCTTGCTTTTCCGATGGTGAACTTGATCGGCTCGATTCTGATCGTGTTTTCGTTGATGCAGAACTTCAATCTGGCGTCGATGCTGATCGAAGGGTTCTGGATTATCATCAGCGTCATCGGGATTATTCAGTATTTTCGCCTGCGTCGGGTGCGGTAAATCCAGAACGACTTGGGCGCTAGCGTTATCCAGCCTTGAACCAGCATCCCACCAAGTATAGGGAAAAACCAAACGCGTTTAGGGGAGGCTTTTATGCAGGACGATCCGAAAACCCTCGTTTCTACCGAATGGCTTGCCGCCCATCTCAAGGACCCGGATCTGCGGGTGCTGGACGGGTCGTGGTATCTGCCTCTGCAAGGGCGGGACGCAAAGGCCGAATATGACGCGGCCCACATCCCGGGTGCGAGGTTCTTTGATATTGATGATATCTCGGACCACCGCTCGGACTTGCCGCATATGGCGCCCCCGGTCGAAAAGTTCATGTCCCGCCTGAGGGCGATGGGCGTGGGCGACGGCCATCAGGTTGTCGTCTATGATGGGGCCGGTTTGATGTCTGCCGCCCGCGTCTGGTGGTTGTTCCGGTTGATGGGGCAGGAAAACATCGCCGTTCTGGATGGTGGTCTGCCGAAATGGCAGGCCGAGAGACATGGGATCGAAGATCTGCCGCCGGTGATCCGCGACCGCCACATGACCGTCCGGGTCCAGAACCATCTGGTCCGTGACGTCACGCAGGTATCTGCCGCCGCCAAGCTGGGAGATCATGAGATCATCGACGCGCGCTCTGCGGACCGCTTTGCCGGAACCGGGACAGAACCGCGCGAAGGTCTGCGCCCAGGCCGTATTCCAGGGTCGCGCAATGTGCCCTTCGGCACGTTGCTGAACAAGAACGGCACGATGAAATCCCCTGAGGAATGCCGCGCCATCTTCGAGTCCGCAGGTGTGGATCTGTCGAAACCAGCCATCACATCCTGCGGGTCGGGTGTGACCGCCGCAATCCTCAGCCTTGCGCTTGAGCGCATGGGCAAGAAAGACCACTCGCTTTATGACGGCTCCTGGGCCGAATGGGGTGCCTTCCCGACCCTGCCCGTCGCAACCGGAGAGAACTGATGTTCGAAAACCTCAAACCGCAGCCTGCCGACAAGATTCTGGCGCTGATGCAGGCGTATCGCGAAGACCCGCGCGATCAAAAGATCGACCTGGGAGTTGGCGTTTACAAAAATGCCGAGGGCGTGACCCCGGTGATGCGTGCGGTGAAAGCGGCCGAAAAGCGCATCCTGGAAGAGCAAGAGAGCAAGGCCTACACCGGATTGGCGGGCGACCCGGCTTATGCCGATGCGATGATTGGCCTGATCCTGGGCACCTCGGTTCCACGCGGCAACATCGCTGCCGTGGCGACGCCCGGCGGAACCGGTGCCTGCCGTCAGGCGTTTGAGATGATCCGCATGGCCAACCCATCGGCCCGCGTGTTCGTGTCTAACCCCACTTGGCCGAACCACTTGTCGATCCTGAACTACCTGGGGATGGAGACGGTCCAATACCGGTATTTCGACGGTGAAACCCGTGGCGTAGATTTCGACGGCATGATCGAGGACCTGAAAACCGCGAATGCGGGCGACGTGATCCTGCTGCACGGTTGCTGCCACAACCCGACCGGTGCCAACCTGAACATGGTGCAGTGGCAGGAGGTCGTGAACCTGATCAACGAGCGCGGCCTCGTGGCAATGATCGATATCGCCTATCAGGGCTTTGGCGACGGACTGGAAGAGGATGCGCAGGCGACCCGCCTGGTGGCCTCGTCGGTCAAACGTTGCCTGATCGCAGCGTCCTGCTCGAAGAATTTCGGTGTCTACCGCGAGCGGACCGGCTTGTTGATGGCCATCAGTGATGATGCGGCGCAGACTGCTCTGAACCAGTCCACGCTGGCATTCCTGAACCGCCAGAACTACTCGTTCCCGCCGGATCACGGCGCACGGGTGGTGACGACGATCCTGAATGATGAAGCCCTGCGCGCTGACTGGGCGGCTGAGCTGGAAGAGGTGCGCCTGTCCATGCTGGGCTTGCGCCAACAACTGGCAGACGAGCTGCAGGCCCAAAGTGGGTCCGATCGTTTTGGGTTTGTCGCCCAGCACCGCGGCATGTTCTCGCGTCTGGGGGCGGCACCGGAACTGGTCGAAAAGCTGCGCGCGGATCACGGCATCTACATGGTCGGTGACAGCCGGTTGAATATTGCTGGCTTGAACGCGACGACGGTTCCGATCTTGGCCAAGGCGATTATCGACGTCGGTGTCTGATTCAATTCAATAAATCAGAAAACCCGGGCGCGAACGCCCGGGTTTTTTGTTTTCGAGTGGCTGGCTCTTAGCCTTTCGAAAACTCTGGATAAGCTTCCATACCCAGCTCTGCCATGTCGAGGCCGTTGATCTCGTCTTCTTCGCTGACGCGGATGCCAACCGTCGTCTTCAGAATCGTCCATAGGATCAACGCGCCAACAAATGTGAACACGCCATAAGCTACGATACCGGTCAGTTGGGTGATCAGGTTTGCCTCGCCGTAGAAGATAACGGCGATGGTGCCCCAGATACCGGCAAACAGGTGAACCGGGATGGCACCGACAACGTCGTCGATCTTGAACTTGTCCAGCATCGGAACCGCGAAGACCACGATGATGCCGCCAACTGCACCGATCCAAAGCGCTCCGAACAGGGTCGGGGCAAGCGGTTCTGCGGTGATCGAGACCAGACCGGCCAGCGCGCCGTTCAGCACCATGGTCAGGTCAGGTTTCTTGTACAACACCTGCGTCATGATCAGGGCTGCGATAGCACCAGATGCGGCGGCCATGTTGGTGTTGGCAAAGATGCGGGAGACGTCGGATACGTCACCTACGGTGCCCATCGCCAGCTGCGAGCCGCCGTTGAAGCCAAACCAACCCAGCCAAAGGATAAACGTACCCAGGGTTGCCAGCGCCAGATTCGAGCCGGGCATCGGGTGAACTTTGCCGTCTTTGTACTTGCCAATGCGGGGGCCAAGGATCAGGCATCCCGCCAGAGCGGCCCAGCCACCGACCGAATGCACAACTGTCGAACCGGCGAAGTCGGAAAAGCCCATGGCATCCAGCCAGCCGCCGCCCCATTTCCACGATCCAGAGATCGGGTAGAGGATACCAGTCAGCACTATGACGAAGACCAGGAAGGGCCACAGCTTAATGCGCTCGGCCACGGCACCGGACACGATGGATGCGGTTGCTGCCACAAAGACCAGCTGGAAGAAGAAATCCGAACCGATAGACGCGTAGTCTAACGCCGCGTCTGCGGGCGCAACACCCACGGCATCAAGCACGGTCGGACCGCCAAGGGCAAAGAAACCATTAAAATCGCCCGGGTACATCGTGTTGAAGCCGACCAGCCAGTACATGATCGCGGCAATCGAAAACAGCGCGATGTTCTTGATCATCTGCATGGCAACGTTCTTGGAACGCACCAGACCGCCCTCGAGCATGGCAAATCCTGCTGCCATGAAGAAGACAAGGAAGCCTGCCATCAGGAACAGCAGGGTGGTAAAAATATACTGGGTGTGCAGCGCGGCTTCGCCCTCGGCGGCCTCTTGCGCCAGGCCCATCTGCGGCAGCACGACTAGCGCGGCGGCTGGGATGAGAGATTTCATCAGGTTCATTGTCAGTCCTCGAATGCTTTGGAGTGGCGGCGCTTACAGCGCCTCTTCGTTCGTTTCCCCGGTCCGCACGCGCAGCGCCTGCTCGACATCAAGGACGAAAATCTTGCCGTCACCGATTTTGCCGGTCTTGGCGGTTTTGGTGATGGTCTCGACGATTTGGTCGGCCATCGTGGCGGGCACCACGATTTCAAGCTTGATCTTGGGCACGAAATTCACCGCGTATTCGGCCCCACGATAGATTTCGGTGTGGCCCGATTGCGAGCCGAAGCCCTTGATCTCGGTCACCATCATGCCGCGCACGCCGGCCTCGGTCAGTGCCTCGCGCACCTCCTCCAGCTTGAATGGCTTGATTGTCGCAATGATCAGTTTCACGTCTTTCCCCTCTTCCTGTCCGGCAGGACCGGTTGTTTGCACCTGCAGAAAGAGAGCGTGACTGACCGCTGTTAGAAACGGTCAGGGCGGGTGAACGCAGGGGAAAAGGGGGGAAGGTGCACAATTTTTGCACAAAGAAACGTTTTTGCCCAAAAATCAGGCAAACTTTAGAGGCCGGTTAGCGGAATTTCATACCTCTACTTCGCGCCAGTGGCAGGGTATGGTGCCTCAAAATGATAACCGGGCAGAGTTTGAGCATGACTGAGTCCAAGCGCCGCAAGACATCGCTTGTTGCGGACAAAAGATACCCTTCCAAAGGGCGCAAACCCGCGACCACAAAGCGGACGACAAAGCCCGCCGGCAAAAAGGCGACGGCGCGTAAAACGTCGACGCGCAAAACCGCCCGAAAGAAAACCCGCAAGACGTCCGGTGGTGGCGGCGGCTTCTTTCGCCGCATGTTCCGTTGGATTTGGCGGTTGATTTGGGGAGTGACCTGGCGTGTGGGCGCGGTGGCTGCCATGCTGTTGGCTTTGGCGGTTGGGGTTGTCTACTCCTCTCTGCCTGACGTCGATGCTTTGCTAGACGGTCGGGCGCGCGGGTCGGTGACCCTGTTGGATCGGGACGGCAAGGTCTTTGCCTGGCGTGGGGACCAATTTGGTGGGGTGATCACGGCCGATACCGTCTCGCCGCATCTGAAGAACGCGGTCGTCGCGACCGAGGACAAGCGGTTCTATCGCCATTTCGGCGTCAGCCCGCGCGGTGTCGCAAGCGCTGTGCGCATCAACCTGAGCGAAGGGCGCGGACCGCTGTCGGGGCATGGTGGGTCGACCATCACGCAGCAGACGGCCAAGCTGTTGTGTCTGGGTGTGCCTTATGAGCCCAGTGAATGGGAATCCGAAGCTGCCTATGAGTCCGATTGCCGTCAAGGCTCGCTTTGGCGCAAGGCCAAAGAGGCGGTCTATGCGATGGCGATGGAGGTCAAGTATTCCAAGGACGAGATCCTGACCATCTATCTGAACCGGGCCTTCCTGGGCGCGGGTGCGCGCGGGTTCGAGGCGGCAAGCCAACGCTATTTCGGGATTTCGGCGGCTGAGGTCAGCCCGTCGCAGGCTGCTATGCTGGCTGGTCTGCTGGTGGCACCGACGCGCTATGCACCGACGAATAACCTTCAACGTTCGCAGGATCGAGCGCGGCTGGTGGTTGGCCTGATGGAGGCACAGGGGTATCTGACCTCGGCACAAGCAAGCAGTGCGCGCAGCAATCCAGCGCAACTGTCCGAAGCCGCGGCTGCGCGGGCGGGCGGTTATTTCGCCGATTGGGTGATGGCCAGTGGGCCCGAGTTCTTTACACGCAACACGACCGAAGACGTTGTGATCCGCACCACGCTGGATCAACGTATCCAGAAATCAGCAGAAGAAGCGCTGCAATTCATCTTTCAAGAAAAGGTCCGCGAGGGATCAAAGGCGCAGGCCGCGATCGTGGTGATGTCGGCGGACGGGGCCGTGCGCGGCATGGTTGGCGGGCGCAAGACCCGCGTGTCCGGCGCATTCAACCGCGCCACGCAGGCGCTGCGGCAAACAGGGTCTTCGTTCAAACCCTTCGTGTATGCCACCGCGCTTGAGCTGGGATATTCGCCATTGGATACGGTGGTGGATGAGCCCTACTGCGTGAACATTCCGGGCTCTGGCCAATGGTGTCCCAAGAACTACACCAACAAGTTTTACGGACGCGTCACACTGGCAGATGCGTTGAAAAACTCGTTGAACATCCCGGCGGTCAGAGTGGCCGAGATATCCGGGCTGGACAATGTCCGCACGGTGGCCAGCGAATTCGGTATCGATAGTGATCTGGCGCAAGGCCCCGCTCTGGCGCTGGGCGCGTCGGAAAGCACGCTGATCGAGATGACGGGGGCTTACGCCGGCATCCTGAACGGTGGCTCGGCGGTGGAACCCTATGGGCTGACCGAATTGAAGCTGTTGGGCGATCAAACCCCGGTCATGGTGACGACAACCGGCATTGGTGAGCGGGTCATCAACGACAAAGCCGCCAAACAACTAACCTGGATGATGGAGCGTGTTGTGTCTGAGGGAACCGGTGCGCGTGCACAATTGCCTGGTTGGCAGGTGGCGGGTAAAACCGGCACGACGCAGGCTGCGCGGGATGCGTGGTTCATCGGGTTCACGGCCGATTACGTAACGGGCATCTGGATGGGGTATGACGACAACACCCCATTATCCGGTGTGACCGGAGGCGGGTTGCCGGCTGAAATCTGGAAAGAAACCATGCTGCGCGTGACCGAAGGCATGACACCGACGCCGTTGCCGATGCTGGCCCCGGACCCACCGGTCAGAACAGCGCAACCGCAGCAACAGCGCCGTAAGAACCAAACCGGGTTGGACCGGGCTATCAACAATCTGCTGAACAACATCTTCGGTGGAAACTAAAAAAGGCGGTGCGCTGGGCACCGCCTTTTCAATTGAATGTGGGTCTGATCAGAGGCTGTCGTCAAGGGCGGCCAAAATCGCATCACCCATTTCCGTGGTCGAAACCGGCGTGACGCCTTCATCTGCCAGCAGGTCGCCTGTGCGAACACCGTCGGCCAGAACCTTCTCGATCGCGGCTTCAAGACGATCTGCTTCTTCAAGCTGATCAAAGCTGTAGCGCAGCGCCATGGCAAAGCTGAGGATACAGGCGATCGGGTTGGCTTTGCCCTGACCGGTGATATCCGGGGCCGAACCATGGACCGGTTCGTACATCGCCTTGGGGCGGCCATTCGCCATCGGAGCACCCAACGAGGCCGACGGCAGCATTCCCAGCGAGCCGGTTAGCATCGCCGCGCAATCCGACAGGATGTCGCCGAACAGGTTGTCTGTCAGGATGACGTCGAACTGTTTGGGCGCACGCACCAACTGCATCGCGCCATTGTCGGCATACATATGGCTCAGTTCGACCTCGGGGTAATCCTTGGCCACACGGTTCACAACTTCGCGCCACAGGATGCCCGATTCCATGACGTTGGCCTTCTCCATCGAGCAGACCTTTTTGTTCCGGCGCATTGCCAGCTCAAATGCCGAGCGCGCGGCGCGTTCGATCTCAGATTCGGTGTAGCGCTGGGTGTTGATGCCAACACGTTCATTGCCTTCCTCGAAGATGCCGCGCGGCTCGCCGAAATAGACGCCCGAGGTCAGCTCGCGCACGATCATGATATCGAGGCCGGCAACGATGTCTTTCTTCAGCGACGAGAAATCGGCCAACGCGTCAAAGCACTGTGCCGGGCGCAGGTTGGAATACAGGTCCATCTCTTTGCGCAGGCGCAGCAAGCCGCGCTCGGGCTTGAGGCTGAAATCCAGATCGTCGTATTTCGGGCCGCCAACAGCACCCAGCAGAACCGCGTCAACCTCTTGCGCTTTGGCCATCGTCTCGTCCGACAGGGGCTTGCCATGCGCATCATACGCGGCACCGCCGACCAGATCCTCGCTCACGTCGAATTCCAGGCCGCGTTTCGCACCGAACCAGTCGATGACTCTGCGCACTTCGGCCATGACTTCGGGGCCAATTCCGTCTCCGGGCAGGATGAGGAGCGAGGGGTTGGACATGAAGGATCTCCTTGCGTTTTACAGCACAGGCCCTAGCGCCTGCGCGGCATCGGGTCAATGAGACGATCCCGCCTGACGGCAAGGAAAATACAGGTTTGTTTCCGTTAGCGTCTGAAAATTGCGTCAGGTCTGCTTTGCAGGCCAGATCATGGCGCAAAGTGCCGTATCAGCGAGGCAGTGTCAGGTCGACCCAGATCAGCCGGTGACGGCTGGCGCTTTCGGCGGTTTTGCGTTCTTCAGAGCCCGCGAAGGGCCAGTGCACCCCGGAATCCACCACCTGCCATTGGGCCGATGGCAGGACGTAATCGACCCGCATTGGACCAACCGTTTTCCAGACCACCGTTGTCAAATCGCCTGAGGGGTCTTGGGGTGAAGGGTCCTGAAGGCGGGGGTCGTTCAAAAACTCTCGGATCGCCTCTTTGCGTCCATCACCTCGCATTGGGTCCAGATTGGCGTCACCCGCGATGACAAACAGACGATCGGGTTTGCGCCCGACTTCACCATCCATGACTGCGGACCAAAGGCGTATTTCGTCCTGGTTTCGCAGGCCATTGCGGTCCTCTGGCCCGTCAAACACTGGGGGTGAGGCATGAAAAGTCATCAAATCCAGCTGCCCTGCCGGAGTTTCAATGGGCACAATCCAATGCGCCACGGATGAGAGCCGCTGAACGTTTTGCGCCGGTTCTGATGGGTAGGGGCCTGCGTCATGTTGAGGCAGTTCAGCGCCGGGCAGTTCCAGCCATAGCAGGTCGGACAGGTCCTGAATCTGATCCGAAGCGATGGAATAGCGGGACATCACGGCCAGCCCACCTTGTCCGGTGAAGCGACCCCAACCTTGTGCGTCACCAGGGCCGCTGGTGCGACCATCTCCGTCCAGATCAAGATCCGTTTCCAGGCCGGAATTTGGTTGGGCTGCGAAAGTGTAGGGGTAATCCAATCCGGTCTCGCGCAACCGATTTGCCAGCGCCGCCAGCGCCAGCCCCTCGAAATCCCAGTCGATCCCCTGCAACGCAATGATATCGGGGCGGGTGTCCGCCAAAACGGCAACAACCGCCATCACCTGATCATCACCGCGGTGAATATCCCGCAACAGCAAGCCCGGACCATCGCGGCTGAGTTCTGTGTTGAAGGTGGCAATACGGATCGTCTCTGCCTGCGCCACAACGGGCAACAGCAGCAGGATCAGGATGCGGATCATGCGGTCTGCGTAGACTCGGCTGTGGAATAGGCGCGCCGTTTTTCGACGATCAGATTGGCAATGCGCAGGGTCGCCATGCCACGCATGATCATGCTGGCCGGTAGGAAGGCCCAGGCGCTGAGCGTCCAGATCAGGGTTTGAGGATTGCTCAGTGAGATCGGATCGGCATAGTCAGTCAGCAGTTTGATCAGCGCCGGGATCAGGAACGGCAGCAGAATACCGATGCAAATGTTCAGCCGACCGTCGCGCTGCAGGCGCGTAACTACGTCACCGCCTTTGGTGGGGTCGAACAGCGGAAGATTGGTCCAGACATTGAAGGCGCCATTTCCGGTCGGCCAGCCGCGCACTTTCACCGCATAGGCAAAGCTGGCGATCGTCACCAAAGCAGCGACATACGCGACGCTGGCAGAAATACGGACAAGTTCGATCAGGGGGGCGCTTGCGTCAGTCGGCAGCATCAGGATGATCAGCCGTACTGGCGAATAGGGAAAGTCGACCACATTCGCGACGCCCACACCGAAGGAGTAGAAAATTGTCGTCAGGCTGGTCGGCGTATATGCGTTTTTGCAGATCAACGTCAGGAACGTGACCATCGACATCAGGCCGACAAAGCGCAAACGGTTCACAGGTGGCGCATCGCGGAATTCGATAAAGCTGGGAAAGGAGGAGTTGTATTCAGCGAATGTCAGGAAAAACGCGAGAATGGCGAGAAAGACGACAATCTCGGTCCCATTCGTAGACGTTACAGGCAGGTACAACGCGGGCGTCAGCACCAAAAGTGCGACCAATAATCCCCGAATCGCCGCCCCTGTTGTGCGCGCAATCACTATCCAAACCCTTTCAAACCGGATTGACCGCTTCTTTGACGGTTTCGTCCCAACTTGTGCCCGATAATTATTATTCGACGGGTGCCTCTATTATCGCCAACACTGACGATAAGCGGCAATCCGCTCAAGCCAAGCTGCAGAAAACACGGAATTTCAGGCAAAAAGATGGCGAAACTGGTGCGCCTTTGCATCATTCCTGTCGCAAATTCGGCGTGTATCAGAGGGGGAATACCACATGTTGTGGTTGCTGGGCTGATAACCCCAAGAACGCGAAAGGGGTCGCCCAGGCGACCCCGATAGGTTGAGTATCCACAGATTCGTTCTTGGAATCACACCCAAGGGCGGGCTTGGCTTGCGTGATCCTCGAATTTGTCGATGTGGTGATCTTTTTCCATCGTCAGGCCGATATCGTCCAAACCATTCAGCAAGCAATGCTTGCGATGTGGGTCGACACTGAATTCGATCACAACGCCATCCGAGGTGGTGATCTGCTGATCCTCCAGATGCACGGTCATGCGGGCGTTTTCGCCTTTATGCGCATCTTCCATCAGGATCGCGTGGTGTTCTTCTTCGACCACGATGGGCAGGATGCCGTTCTTGAAGCAGTTGTTAAAGAAGATGTCGGCAAAGCTGGTCGAGATCACAACCTTGATGCCGAAATCCTTGATCGCCCAGGGCGCGTGTTCGCGCGAGGAGCCGCAGCCGAAATTGTCACCGGCAACCAGAATCTCTGTCTGACGATAAGCGGGTTTGTTCAGCACGAAGTCTTCGTTTTCGCCACCATGTTGATGGTAGCGCATCTCATCAAACAGCACGACACCAAGGCCGGACCGTTTGATGGTTTTCAGATGCACTTTCGGAATGATCATATCGGTGTCGATATTGATCAGCGGCATTGGGGCGGCCACCCCGTGGACTTTGTCAAACTTTTCCATGTCTACACTCCTGCGAGAGAGGGCCGCGCCCGTATCCCGCGTTTAAGCTTGTTTCGCTTCTGTTGTTGCGTCGTTGGGTGCGTTCCGGATGAAGAACGCCATAAAGACCAGGCCGAACCCGTTGAACAGCATCTCAATGCCCAGGAAGATACCCAAAATGCTCAGCAGCACCTGAGGATCGCTTCCCACATATGTCCAGATGATGCCCGCGAGGACGATCGACAAGATGCCCGAGATCATCGTGGGCCAGAAAAACTGTGTTCCTTTCATCTGGAACGACAGAATGACCCGCGCGATGCCGCCTGCCATGAACAGGATCAGCATCACGGTTGCCAGTGTCAGGGTTCCCTGCAGCGGGTGATCCAGAAAGGACCAGCCCAGAAACAGCATCACCGCACCCATGATGAGTGACAGAATTTTGTTGCCGGTACCTTCAACCGTAAAGCCGCCAACAACTTGCAGCGCGCCCGAGATGAGCAGCAACACACCGGTTACCACCGTCACGGCGACAGACGCCACAACTGGCGCGCCCAGTACAAAGATACCGAACGCTATGGACAGAAGCCCCAGCAGGAGCCATTTGACCCAGTCACTCATGTTTTCAATCCCTCAAATATCTAGATGTGAAGGGACCTTACATCAATTCACGGACGTCTGTCAGCCGTCCTGTGATTGCCGCTGCGGCAGCCATTGCAGGGCTCAGCAAATGGGTGCGTCCGCCCCGGCCCTGACGGCCTTCGAAGTTGCGGTTTGAGGTCGCTGCACAGCGTTCGCCCGGCTGCAACTGGTCCGGATTCATCGCCAGACACATCGAACACCCGGCCAGACGCCATTCGAAACCGGCATCCTTGAAAATCTCGGCCAGACCTTCTTCTTCAGCCTGTGCACGAACCAGGCCCGAACCGGGAACGACCATGGCACGCATGCCGTCCTTGACCTTTTTGCCCTTCAGGATCTCGGCAGCAGCGCGCAGGTCTTCGATGCGACCATTGGTGCAGGACCCGATGAAAACAGTGTCAATCTCGACGTCGCTCAGCTTTTGACCGGCTTCCAGACCCATGTACTCGATCGAGCGGCGGGCTGCGTCAACCTTGCCACCTTCAAAATCTTCGGGGTTCGGTACAGTTGCGGTGATCGGCAGTACGTCCTCGGGGCTGGTGCCCCAGGTCACGACAGGTGCGATGTCTTCGCCGCGCAGGGTGATGACCTTGTCGAAATGCGCGTCATCGTCGGTAAACAGCGTTTTCCACCATGTCAGAGCAGCTTCCCACTGGGCACCTTTCGGCGCGTGGGGACGGCCTTTGACATATTCATAGGTGGTCTCGTCCGGCGCGATCAGGCCAGCGCGGGCACCACCTTCGATCGCCATGTTGCACACTGTCATGCGGCCTTCCATCGACAGATCACGGATCGCTTCACCGCAATATTCGATAACATAGCCGGTTCCACCGGCAGTGCCGGTCTCACCGATCACAGCCAGAGTGATATCCTTGGCGGTCACACCCGGCTGCAATTTGCCGGTGATTTCCACCTTCATGTTCTTGGATTTCTTCTGGATCAGAGTCTGCGTGGCCAGAACATGTTCGACCTCGGACGTGCCAATGCCGTGGGCCAAAGCACCAAACGCGCCGTGGGTGGCGGTGTGGCTGTCGCCACAAACAACGGTCATGCCGGGCAGCGTCCAGCCTTGTTCGGGGCCGACGATGTGAACGATGCCCTGACGAACGTCATTCACCGGGTAATAGTGAATGCCGAAATCTTTTGCGTTCTTGTCCAGTGCTTCGACCTGAATGCGCGATTCGGGATTTTCGATCCCGTTTACGCGATCCGCAGTGGTCGGAACGTTGTGATCCGGCACAGCGATGGTCTTTTCCGGTGCGCGCACCGGACGACCCGCCATGCGAAGCCCTTCAAAGGCTTGCGGGCTGGTGACTTCGTGCACCAGATGGCGGTCGATATAAAGCAGGCAGGTGCCATCATCGGCTTCGTGCGCGACATGGGCATCCCAGATCTTGTCATAGAGTGTTTTGGGGGACATCGGTCCTCTCCCGTATGTAATGAGAAATAGCTGGCGAGTGGCTGGGCGCCGCTTATAGGCGGGCCAGAACCGTGCGGGCGGCCCCAAAGAACCGTTCACGCAGGCGCGTGCGGTCTTGCAGTGTCGGAGCAGGGGCCAAATAGACTCTCATGCGCCTCAGATATATCGCGTGTGCCCGTCAATCAAGGTTCAATCCGGCCTCGGGCTTGCATCACCCCGAGTTGCTGTCCAAGCTGCGTGTCAGGAGACCTGTATGAACCAAGACCTGATCCCCAGCTCGCTGTCGGAACTCTATGAAAACATGGTCGCGGGGTTTTCCGTGCAGTTCGGCAAACTTGTCGATCTGATCGTCACGCCGGGTTGGCGGCGGCACCAGTTGATCATCATCCTCGCCCTGTGGGCTTTGGCATATGTGCTCAAACTGGTGACGCAAAACCGGTGGGAAACCTGGGCACGTGCCCGCACCGGCTGGCCCAAATGGCGGCTGCGCACTCTGGTTCAGCTGATGCAGCGCCTAACACTGGTCTATTTCGTTTTGTTGTCCTGGACGCTGTACCTGTTCATGCAGAATGTGACCTGGCCGTCGCACAGTTACATTATCGGCGTGATCGCGACATTGGCCGCCGCTTGGCTGGCGATCGCGCTGGTGGCGCGACTTGTCCGCAACCGTACGCTGCGGCGGATCTTCAAATGGGCAATGTGGGTCTATGCAACACTGGTTGCGCTGAACTTGACGGATGATGTGGCTGAGTTTCTGGACGGCGTGGCGATTTCCATCGGTGATCTGCACATCTCGGCACTGGGAATTCTCAAGGCCGCTTTGCTGATCGGCGTGCTGCTGACGTTGGCCCGCATCGGGACCCGCACGGCCGAGCGGGGATTGCAGAGGAACGACGACATCACGCCTTCGATGCAGGTTCTGTTGGCCAAAGGCATTCAAGTTCTGCTGTACGGAGCTGTCTTTATGGCGGCCATCCGCACGCTTGGGTTTGATCTGACTGGCATCGCGCTGTTGTCAGGCGCGATCGGCGTGGGCATCGGTTTTGGTCTTCAAAAAGTTGTGTCGAACCTGATTTCCGGGATCATCATCCTGATGGACCGCTCGATCAAACCGGGCGACGTGATCTCGTTGGGTGACACATTCGGATGGATCAACGCGCTGGGCGCGCGGTATGTATCGGTGGTCACGCGGGATGGGCGTGAATACCTGATCCCGAACGAAGACTTGATCACCAATCAGGTGGTGAACTGGTCGCATTCGGACCGTTATGTGCGTCTGGATCTGGACTTTGGCACCAGTTACGACGACGACCCGCATCAGGTGCGCGCAACCGCGATCCGGGCAGTTAAATCGGTGAAACGTGTTCTCAGCGGCGGTTCACATGAGCCGGTCTGCCATATAACCGGGTTCGGCGACAGCAGCTTGGACTATGTGCTGCGGTTCTGGATCAGCGATCCGACCAAGGGGCTTACCAATATCAGGGGCAATGTTTACCTCGCCCTTTGGGATGCTTTCAAGGCCGAGGGGATATCGATTCCTTTCCCTCAGCGCGAGGTTCGGTTGCTGTCGGACGGCGCAGAGCAGCAACAGATCGCCAAAGAGTGAGCGCCTGTGCGGCCCCTAAAGCGCCCGTTCATTGAAATGTTGCATTCCCCTTGTTACCTTATTAGTACCCCTGCGCCGGGGTTTGGCGGCGCGCAACAAAGGAGGACTATGTCCTGTCTCTACATACACAGGCGGGTTTGCCCGCCGATGATGGGGCCAATGTAGTGGCCCACTCTCAGTCAATCAGCGACAAGCTGCTTGAACGTATCCTTTCCTCACTTTCCGATGACAAGGCCGAAGATGTCGTGCAGATCAACCTGCAAGGCAAGTCGTCTGTCGCGGATCACATGGTCATTGCGTCCGGGCGTTCGACACGTCAGGTCTCGGCCATGGCGGAAAAGCTGACGGATCGCATCAAGCAGGAATTCGGTTTCACCTCGAAGGTCGAAGGCAAGGATGCCGGCGACTGGGTGCTGATCGATACGGGCGACGTGATCGTCCATATCTTCCGCCCCGAAGTGCGTGAATTCTATCAGCTGGAAAAGATGTGGCTGCCTCAGGGTGGCAGCGCCTCAGCCAACTGAGGCGCCATCCCGGCCTGCATTAACAGGCCGGAGGCGAGAGAAATATGCGTATAAGCATTTGTGCGGTCGGGCGATTGCGTGCCGGACCGGAGAAGACCCTGCTTGACGATTATCTGACCCGATTTGACCGGACCGGCCGCGCGCTGGGCCTTGGTCCTGCGCGCGTGGTTGAGGTCGAAGACAAGAAAAACGCAGGCATGGGCGCCGAGGCCGCGTTGCTGCGCAAGGCCCTGCCCAAAGGCGCGGTGATCTGCACACTGGATGAACGCGGGCGGGTGATTTCCTCGCCTGATTTTGCCAAGAAACTGGGTGGCTGGCGCGATGCCGGGCGGCAGGATCTGGCATTGATCATTGGCGGTGCGGACGGAATAGACGCTGATCTGCGGGCCGAGGCCGATTTTTCCATCTCATTCGGGTCGATGGTCTGGCCGCATATGCTGGTCCGTGTGATGCTGGCCGAGCAACTTTACCGGGCCGCGACCATCCTGTCGGGCGGTCCCTATCACCGGGTTTGACATGGCGCAGCTTCTGATTGTCTACCATTCGCGCACTGGCGGAGCCCGTCAAATGGCCCAAGCCGCCGCGGCTGGAGCGCGGGACGAAGCGGAAACGGTTCTGAAAACTGCAGATCAGGCGACCCCTGAGGATTTGCTGGCCGCGGATGGGTTTATCTTCTGCGCGCCCGAGAATCTGGCCGCGATTTCAGGTTTGATGAAAGAGTTCTTTGATCGCTGCTACTATCCTGTGCTGGGCAAGATCGAAGGACGGCCCTATGCCCAGATGATCTGTGCCGGGTCTGATGGCGAGAATGCGGCCCGCCAAACTGCGCGGATCGCCACTGGTTGGCGCTTGAAAGAGGTTCAGTCGCCGCTAATCATCTGTACCCATGCGCAAACGCCCGAGGCTATTCTGGCCGAAAAGACCATCCCGCAAAACCAACTGGATGAGTGCCGTGATATTGGGGCTGCGTTGGGTGCGGGTCTGGCGCTGGGTGTGTTCTGAAGATCAGTTCAGTGTGACCAACGTCGTCTCGTCACCCCAGCCATCGACACTGCACCGCGCCTGAATCTGAACCTGAGACACGCCATCTGGAATCGCCACCCCGGATAGTGAGCGTGTAAAGGGCTGCTCGTTCTCATGTGGATGATGCAATACGCGCATGCCCAGTTCATTGCCGTCCATGTCCAGAACGCGCCAGCCATCAGCATAGTGATCCCACCCGGTATCGGGATGGCGGATCGTCACGTCGAATCGCCACGTGTCACCGCTTTGGCTGGCCGCCACTTTTTCAATCACAGAGGGGTCGGCAAGCGCCGGGCTGGCGAGAAGAAGGCTGAGAATCATATACCGCATGTGGCGATCCTAGGCTGTGTCCGTCGGCTTCGCGATCACGAATCCGTGTCGCCCGGTTGGGACAGCAGGACCAGCCGGGAATGCGACGCAAACTCGCGCCGGTATAGAACGCCAAACGTGATCGCCGTGCCCAGCAACAGCGCCACCGGCCCAAGTATCCAGGCAACGGATGCCAGGGCAAAATAGGTCACGCGCAAACCGCGGTTAAAGCTGCGCGCCGCGGTGACGCAAATCTCGGCCGCTTGTGCTGCGCGCGGATAGGCTTGTGGGTCCGATGGTTCATTGGGCACCGAGGCCATCAGAACCGCGCAATAGCCAAACAACCGGTGCGCCCAGACATATTTCAGGAATGCATTGGCCAGAAAAAGGATGATGATCAGAATCTTGATCTCCCACACCATGGCCGGTGCGCTGCCGATGGCCAGATCATTGGCGACACCCGCAAGGCGTTCGGTATTGCCCAGCAAAGCCAACCCGCCCCCGACAGCGATCATCGTAGTCGAGGCGAAGAACGTGCTGCCCTGCCGCATCGCCGCGACCACCTGCGCATCGAACATTCGGGGCTGCCGAGTGACCATTTCCCGCATCCACTCTCGACGATAGTCATCCATCATCATCGTAACAGAACTCTTGTTAGGGGAGGGGTTTTCGATCCGCCACCCGATCCAGAGCCAAGCAATTAGCAGCACGGCAATTGCCGCATAGTCCAGCGGTGAAAAAAGTTGTGCCCGATCAATCCACGTCATGCGGCGACCTTAGGGCCAGACATGAGAACTTGCCAGATGGAGAAATTGGTAATATTATTTTACCAAATGGAGGATCAGCCATGGAAATGCCAACGCCAAATCCTGACGTTCTGCGCCGCAAGGCCGTGGTTCTTCAACGTTTGTTGCAGGTCTTGCCCGAAGAGGCGGTTATTCACGAGCCGTCCGAGACACGTGCTTATGAATGCGACGCACTGACGGCGTATAGGTGCCCTCCGATGCTGGCGGTGCTGCCGTCGACCACGCAAGAGGTCTCGGACGTTCTACGCATCTGCAACGAGGAAGGCGTTCCAGTGGTTCCGCGCGGGTCGGGTACTTCCTTGGCAGGTGGCGCGTTGCCAACAGCGGATTGCGTCATCCTTGGAGTCGCCCGGATGAACGAGGTGCTGGAGGTCGACTATGACAACCGCTTCATTCGCGTTCAATCAGGCCGCACGAACCTGAGCGTGACCGGTGCGGTCGAGGAAGACGACTTCTTCTATGCGCCAGATCCGTCCTCACAGCTCGCCTGTGCCATTGCTGGGAACATCGCCATGAACTCAGGCGGGGCGCATTGTCTGAAATACGGCGTGACTACCAACAACCTGTTGAGCGTAAAGATGGTGCTGATGGATGGCAGCGTGGTCGAGATTGGCGGCGCGCATCTGGACTCTGGCGGCTTGGACCTGTTGGGAGTCATCTGCGGGTCTGAAGGGCAGTTGGGCGTGGTGACTGAAGCCACGCTGCGTATCCTGCGCAAACCCGAAGGTGCACGACCCGTGCTGATGGGGTTTGATGACAACGAGGTCGCCGGGCAATGCGTCTCGGACATTATCAAGTCGGGCATCCTGCCGGTTGCGATCGAATTCATGGATACTCTGTGCATCAAAGCCTGTGAAAATTTCGCCCATGCCGGTTACCCCGACTGCACCGCTTTGCTGATTGTCGAGGTCGAAGGGTCCGAGGCCGAGATGGACTATCAGTTGTCAAAGATCATCGAAATCGCCAAGCGCCACAATCCGGTCGAACTGCGCGAAAGCCAGTCGGCCGAAGAAAGCGCGAAAATCTGGCTGGGGCGCAAGTCGGCCTTTGGTGCTATGGGGCAGTTGAACGACTACATGTGTCTGGACGGCACGATCCCGGTGTCGTCCTTGCCGAAAGTGCTGCGCCGGATTGGCGAAATGAGCGAACAATACGGCTTGCCGGTCGGCAACGTGTTTCATGCAGGCGATGGCAACATGCACCCGTTGATCCTGTTCGATGCCAACAAACCCGGTGATCTAGAGAAATGTGAGGCGTTCGGAGCTGATATCCTGAAGCTTTGCGTAGATGTGGGTGGCTGCCTGACAGGTGAGCACGGGGTTGGGATCGAAAAGCGCGATCTGATGTCCCACCAATACGCGCCTGCGGACCTTGAGGCGCAAATGGCCGTAAAGGACGTGTTCGATCCAAAGTGGTTGCTGAACCCCGCCAAGGTGTTCCCATTGCAGGCGTCTAAATCCCGGCGCATCGCTGCTTAAAATACGGCTCTAACAAAGAAGAATTTCCATGTATCCAAAGACAGAAGCCGAACTGGCCGAGATGGTGGCCGGGTTAGATGAACCAGTGCGAATTACCGGCGGCGGTACGCGTGGCGTCGCGGGGCCGGACATGGCTATTCAAACCAGCGGGCTGACCGGGATCACGCTGTATGAACCCGGCGCGCTGACGCTGGTGGCGAAGGCCGGCACGCCGATTGGAGAGATTGAGGCCGCATTGGACGCTGAAGGTCAGCAATTGGCCTTTGAGCCTATGGATCACCGGGGACTGCTGGGAACCAGTGGCACACCGACCATAGGCGGTGTTGTGGCGGCCAACATATCTGGGCCCCGGCGGGTACAGGCAGGGGCATGCCGCGATTTTCTGCTGGGCGTGCGCTATGTCGATGGCATGGGGCAGGTCGTCAAGAATGGCGGCCGGGTCATGAAGAACGTCACCGGCTATGATCTGGTCAAACTAATGGCGGGATCCTGGAGCACTCTGGGTGTTTTGACCGAAGTGTCGTTGAAGGTACTGCCCAAGCCCGAAGTCGCCGCAACGATGTCTGTTCAGGCGCACGATGTGACCACCGCAATTGCAGCGCTGTCCGCCGCATTGAAATCCCCTTTTGAAGTCAGCGGAGCAGCGTACGACCCAGACATGGGGTGCGCCTTACTGCGCCTCGAAGGATTTGCGAGTTCGGTGACATACCGGTCGGATCAACTGAAATCCCTACTGTCTGTTTTCGGCGAGGTTGCCGAACTTGAGCATCCTGGCACATTGTGGGCCGACCTGCGTGATGCAGCCGGTTTCCACGAACAAAGCGGTGATGTCTGGCGCATTTCGGTCAAACCCTCGGATGCGCCGGACATCGTTGCGCGCATCCGGGCAGATCGGACGTTGTTTGATTGGGGTGGCGGGTTGATCTGGGCCTTGGTGCCGGTTGGAACTGATCTGCGGGCGCAATTAGGCGCGTTTGACGGTCACGCAAATATCGTGCGGGCAGGACAGGATACACTTGCCGAACTGGGGCGTTTTCAACCGGAGGCGCATGGTATTGCGGCTCTAACCAAGGGTATTCGTCAAAGATTCGACCCCCGCGGTTTGTTTAATCCGGGGTTGATGGGGTAAGCCGATGCAGACGACGTTCACCGAAAAGCAGTTGCAAGATCCCGCGATCCAAAGATCAAATGAAATCCTGCGAAACTGCGTCCATTGTGGGTTTTGCACAGCCACATGCCCGACATATCAGGTGCTGGGGGACGAGTTGGATAGTCCACGGGGGCGCATTTACCTGATCAAGGACATGCTGGAAAACGAGCGTGTGCCGGATGAGAAAACGGTCAAGCATATCGACCGCTGCCTGTCTTGCCTGGCCTGTATGACCACATGCCCATCGGGGGTGCACTATATGCATCTGGTCGACCACGCGCGGGAATACATCGAAGAGAACTACAAACGCCCCTTCTCGGATCGAGCGCTGCGTTGGGTGTTGGCTCAGATCCTGCCTTATCCGATGCGGTTCCGCTGGGCTTTGATCGGGGCGAAGCTCGGGCGGCCATTCCGCTTTCTGATGCCTGATGCCCGGTTGCGTGCCATGCTGGACATGGCACCCAAACATATCCCGCCCGTTAGTCGCAATGACGACCCGCAGAGATTTCCGGCCAAGGGACCGCAGCGCAAGCGCGTTGCTCTGATGACGGGTTGTGCGCAAAAAACTTTGAATACTGACATTAACGACGCAACTATTCGACTTTTGACCAGGGCGGGATGCGAGGTCGTCGTGGCTGAAGGGGCAGGGTGCTGCGGCGCGCTGACCCATCACATGGGCAAGACCCGCGAAAGCCATGAGGCCGCAAAGGCCAACATCAGGGCCTGGACCGCAGAAATGCACGGCGACGGGCTGGACGCCATTGTCATCAACACCTCGGGCTGCGGCACGACGGTCAAGGATTATGGCCATATGTTTCGCAACGATCCCATAATCGAAGACGCGGCGCGGGTGTCATCGATTGCAATGGATATCAGCGAACTGCTGATCCAGCTGGAACTGCCTGAAGGTGAAGAAAGGGGCCTGACCGTTGCATATCATGCAGCTTGTTCTTTGCAGTACGGTCAAAAGATCAAAGCTCATCCCAAAACTCTGCTGAAACAGGCCGGTTTTGCTGTGTTAGAGCCTACAGATAGTCATCTGTGCTGCGGCAGCGCGGGAACTTACAACCTGATGCAGCCCGAGATTTCGGGCAAGCTGAAGGACCGCAAGGTCAAAACGCTGGAAGCCAAAAAGCCGGACGTGATCGCGGCGGGCAATATCGGATGCATGATGCAGATCGGCTCTGGCACGGACATTCCCGTGCTGCACACGGTCGAGCTTTTGGATTGGGCAACCGGCGGGCCGGTGCCGCGGGCCTTGCGTGAACCAGCCAAACCTGAGGTTCCGGTCCTTAGATAGACCATGCTGATGCAACAGCGCACCACTCGCCCTGTTAATCGGACGCGGGCGTCATCGCCCTATTTTTGCCGCACCGGAGACGTAGGAAAATACGTCAACAGCAAAGCCGGAGTGCCATTTGCGAAACTGGATCACAGCATTGGCGCTGGCTTTGACGCCGTTGTCCGCCGCAGCCCAGGATACCGGGTTGAAAAGCCTGGAAACCACCGATGCGGGGCGCGCGTGGATGGCGGTAGGGCGCCTGGATATCAACGACGGCGCCGGGTTTTGCACCGGGACACTGATTTCTCCGACCCAGGTTTTGACGGCTGCCCATTGTCTGTTCGATAAGGTAACTGGTCAGCGGATTGACCTGGCAGAGGTCGAGTTTCTGGCCGCCTGGCGTCTTGGCCGTGCATCGGCCTATCGGGCCGCACGTCGCGCTGTTGTTCACCCGGACTACGAATACAGCACCGAGGCAACGGCCTCGCGGCTATACAATGACATCGCGCTGATCGAGCTGTGGCAACCGATCCGCAATACGAGCGTAATTCCGTTCGAGACCGGAGACCGCCCGTCCCGAGGTGCCGAAGTGGGGGTCGTGTCCTACGCACAGGATCGGGCCGAGGCCCCCTCGTTGCAAGAAGTGTGCTCGGTCATGACGCGCACATCCAACGTTTTGGTGTTGTCCTGTGACGTCGAGTTCGGGTCGTCGGGCGCGCCGGTCTTTTCCTTTGAAGGGGACCGGCCGCGCATCGTTTCGGTCGTCGCAGCCAAGGCCGAATTCAACGGGCAGCGCGTGGCGGTTGGCACCGCGGTCGAAGATTCATTGGAGCTGCTGCAGGCAGAATTGTCGGCTGGCCGCGGATTTGGCGTGTCTTCCTCCCAAGGTGGGGCACGCCGCAACATTGGAGCAAGGTTCATAAAACCATGAGTCGCTTTTTTCTGAATTTTCTTTTGTTTCTTTCAATTTCCGCTTCTGCAACTTACGCCCAGACCGCCAAGCGTAAACTGACGGACCGCGATGACCTTTACGGGTGGGAGGCGGTTGGACGTCTGGACATCGGCGATGACGGGTTTTGCACAGGCACCCTGATTGCGCAGGATCTGGTTTTGACCGCTGCGCACTGTGCGTTGGACAAGGCCACCGGCGAACCGTACCCGCCGGGAATGGTGACTTTTCGGGCGGGGTTGAGCGGCGAGGACGCATTAGCCGACCGCAAGGTAATTCAAATCGCGGCGCACCCGGATTTCGTGGCAAACGGCCCGGTGTCGGCACCGCGGGTGAAGGTTGATGTGGCTCTGATGCGTCTGGACGAGCCAATCCCATATTCCATCGCCGATCCTTTTGCCCTGCATCAGGGTAGGGTCTCGGGAAATGAGGTCAGCCTGGCCTCATACGGGCGCGGTCGGTCCGAGGCGATTACACGTGAAAGGTCCTGTCGGATATTAGATCGAGACCAGGGATTGATAACTTTCAACTGCGATATCACCTTTGGGTCCTCAGGTTCTGCCTTACTTGCCAAAAACGGCCCGCGTTGGCAGATTCTGTCTGTGGTTTCCGCAGTCGCGTCCAACGGGTATCAGAAAGTAGGGTTTGGCATGGAACTATCTGGAATCGTTTCCGAACTAAAGGCGGACTTGCGACGCGATGCCCCGCGTCCACAGGCAACGATCCGCCGGTTGCAGGTCGGGTCCGGCAAGTCGAATTCCGGCGCGAAATTCATCAGCTCAGGCGGGGGTTGAACTCGATCAAATTGCTACCCATGTGAACTGTATCGGGTCGCCACGAACGGGGCCCGTATCAACCAGATGCCCGTCCGAACGGAGGGCAGAACACAGATCGCTCTGATATGAGGATATGACACATGCGTAGTTTTGATTTTGCACCCCTGCACCGTGCCACCGTTGGTTTTGACCAGATCGCCGACATGATGGATCGCGTGCTGACCAATGATGTGGCTCAGCCGAGCTACCCGCCTTACAACATCGAAAAGACCGATGCCGACACTTATCGCATTTCGGTTGCAGTCGCCGGTTTTTCGGAGAATGACCTTTCGGTCGAAATGAAAGAAAACGCCCTTATCGTTGCTGGCAAAAAAGCCGCCGAGGATAAAGAGCGCAGCTACCTGCACCGTGGCATCGCCACCCGCGCGTTCGAACGCCGCTTTGCTCTGGCTGATCACGTACGGGTCATCGGCGCGAGCCATGAAAACGGCATGCTGAACATCGACCTGAAGCGCGAAGTGCCCGAGGCATTGAAACCGCGCCGGATCGAGATTTCTTCGGCCAATGCCATTGAAAAGGACGTGGTCGACGCCAAAGCCGTGAACTAAGGCGACCGCTATACGCCGCGATAATCGTTCCTCTCTGGATTATCGCACCACACGCCCCGCGTTCCTCCAGACGCGGGGCGTTGTGTTATAGCGAGGCTCTCAAATAGAGCCACTAGGGTATTGAGGTATCGTCGCGCTTGGCGAAAAAAATCCACGCTTCAGGTGTTTGCAGTTCGTTGGGGGGTCGAAGATTTCAACGGATTGCGATAGAGGACGCTCTGGTTTTACCCCCAACGAAGATGCGGGCTAGTTCTTCATTTTTTGTGCACGACCAGAACTTGGTCTTTGCGGTGTTTCTGATACCGCGCAGGTTCAATAATGCAGGCCGAAATCTGAGGAATTAGTGCGTTAAATTCTTCGGCTATGGATGGGTCTGAATGTGTAAATTCTCGGTCATTCTGAAAGCTACGAAAAAGTGCGGCAGTCTTTGTTATGCCCGCTAATTCATAGGTTTTTGGCTGCCACCTCAAATCTTCGATAATATAGAGCCCTCCTGAAGCGAGCTTCGGAAAAACCTCTAAAAAAGCACTCTGTTGATGATGACTTGCATGACTTGCATCATCGATCACGATATCTGGCGCTGGGTCAATCTTGCCTGCTGTATTTGCAATTTCCTCTCGGTTATTCATGTCACACCGGTGAAATGTGAAGCGTTCGTGTTCAAACCACGAGAAATCGGAGACATCCAAGCCATGAATTTGTGCCTTCGAAAAGTACTCAAGCCACATTCGAATAGAGGGGCAATCTTTGGTAGCTCGATCTTTGTCGACCCCGTGCTCAGGTCCACCGATCAGAAGGCCCATCTCTAGAAAAACAATTTCGCTATGACGGTAAGGGTGAAACAGCAAATGGTAGAGTTCGGTGTATCGATGTTTTGATGAACCTTTGTCTGATCCATAGCGATCTGCCAATTCGGTCAGATTCTCAGCCTCACTTATGCTCATTCGGCTTACCCTTGGCTTTGCGGTCTATTCGCTTTGATTAAACTCAACACTGCGTTGGTGTAAACTCCCGGAAATCCGGACAAGCCATTTGCTACCAAGCTCCTGGTATTGCCGGCGCCCAAAATGTCACGAATTTCTTGATGGGTCTGCGAGAAGAACGGGGCAGTGTCATTTTCGATACGCGCGATAAAATCACTGATAAAACCCAATTCCTAACTGAGGTATCGCCTTGGTTTCTAGAGCATTGACCACCAAGCCCCGCGCGCAATACGCGGGGCTCAACATAATTCGAGATAGCGCTCAGTTCCCAGCCGTAACCGATCCAATCGACCAGAACATCGTCTCGCCCGAAGCATCGTCGACGCCGTCATTGTCGGTCATCACAAACGCCTCGCCCGAGGGCAGGATGGCCAGACCTTCGATCTTGTCCAGAACGTAACCGCCGGTCGAGGTCAGATCGGGCAGCAGGTCGCGGACCTCTTGCTTGCTGACCACGGGCAGGGGACCGCCCAGCGGCGCCGGAGTCATTTCCGACAACGGGATGCGGTAGATCTTTTTGGTCACGGCGCGGTGGTCATGTTGATTGTCGCGCTCGATGACATAGACATGGTCACCAAATGCCACGATTTCCGACAGGCCAACCCAGCCTTTTTCCGGGTCAGCCTTGGGATAGTGCACTGCACCCCATTCCTTGGTGTCCAGATTGTACGCGACCAGTTTCACGTGGTTCTTGGGGTCGTCCTTCCATTCGCGCTGAACGGCCATCCACAGGGTGTCGCCAACCTTGGTGATGCCCTCAAAGCCAAAACGCTTTTCGACTGCCATCAGTTCCGGCGGCAGGCCGATCTCGCCTTTGCGATCCTTGATCAGGCCATCAGCGGACACGTGGTAAATCGCATGCGGGATAACACGGTCAGTACGCCCTTCGGAGGCGACGTAGAACCCGCCTTTACCGTCCAGCGTGATGCCCTCCAGATCCAGTTTCTGTGCCGGGTTTCCGTCCTGACGGTGAATGCGGATCACGTCCACGATGCGGGCGGGCTGCTGGCTGGGGTCGATCTTAAAGATCGAAGGCTGGAAGCCATAAAAGCTGTCGTTGACCGCGTAGATCATGCCGTCCTCAGCTGCCACCAGACCGGACAGCGCGCCCCAGCCGATCAGCTCACCCGTGCCTGCGGAGGTCAGATGCGGATAGGTGGCCGGGGCGTCCTGATATTCGTAGATCATCACGTGTGCACGCGGGCCACCGTCTTCAATCAGGTCCTTTTCATTGGCCGAGATCAGCAGGTTGCGTTCCGGGATCGCAACATAACCTTCGGGGCCAACACCCGAGGGCAGCAGCTGTTTCAGCACGGGGTTGGCCGGGTCGGTGGCGTCATAGACACCCACGACCGAGGCGCGCTCGGCCCCTATAAAGATCATTGGTGTGTCACCGAAGGTCGCTGCGGTCACACTTTCAGGCTCAACACCTTTGCTGTCCGAGCGTTTGTCCGGGTAGTGACCGATCTGAATGATAGCCTTCTCAAACTCGGTGCCGTTCTCGTAAACAACGGTGCCGTCCTTGTGGAAGATCGTCCAGCCGCGCGAGCCGCCTTTGTAGTCACCTTCGTTGGCGGTTGCGAAATGGTTGTCGTCGATCCATTTCACTGCATCAGGCTCACGCAAACGGCCCGGCTGGCTTTCGGTGAAGATCAGCGCACCGCGTTCGTCGGTGGCGTCGATGCCTTCCAGATCCACGCTACCGGCCGAGAAATGGCTGATCACCTTGCCGTCTTTGTCCACGACCGCGATGTGGTTGTTTTCCTGCAGGGTGACGACAGTTTCGCCCAGACTATTGATGTCCACGAACTCGGGTTCGGGGTCGGTGGGGGCAACGTCGGCCAGACCGGTCAGCGAGGCCATCTTCATGCCCGCGCAATCCAATGCGCCGTCTTTCAGCGGCACCAGAGCCAGTGTTCCGGCAGGCAGCTGAGGGAGGACCCCGTCGTCCAGGTCTTCGTCACGCTCATTTTCGATGGCTACGGAAACAAAGTTGCCATCCGGGGCAATCGCGACACTGTCGGGCTGACCACCCAGGTCACAGGCACCGGTTTCCACCTTGCCTGCAATATCGACCGAGATCAGCTTGCCCGAAGGGACAGTATAGCTTTCCGAAGTGTTCACGCCCACAAAAGCCGTCGTGCCAACAATCCCCACGGATGTCGGCTCACCACCCACGTCCATCGCACCCAGTGGCGCGGGGTTCGCGGGGTCGGTGATATCGACCATACCAATCATACCCAGCGGGCTGTCCGTATAGACCAGCGTCATGCCATCAGCAGTCGCCGCGATGATCTCGGGCGAGGTTTCGCGGGTGGTATCCGCCCCCTCGGCCATATTTTTGACGACGGGGAAAGACGCAATTCGGTTGAAATTCATTTCTGCCGCTGCCTGACCGGCGGTCAGGGCAAGGGCAGATGTCAGGCAGACACAGCGCAATGACATCGGGTGGTATCCTCTCTCACTTGGATGAGAGGGGGATGAACGCGGGTCATTGCAGGGATGTGACGGTTTGTTTGCAGTTTTGTGACAAACCGAATGGCCCCGGCGCTGTGCTCCGGGGCCTTTTCAGATCAGACCGACAGGCAGACGTACTTCATTTCAAGATAATCTTCCATGCCGTGATGGCTGCCTTCGCGGCCCAGGCCGGATTGTTTGACACCGCCAAACGGGCCGAGCTCGGTCGAGATGATACCGGTGTTCACGCCGACGATGCCGTATTCCAGAGCCTCGGCCACTTTGTACACCCGGCTCAGGTCCTTGGCGTAGAAATATGAAGCCAGACCAAAGATCGTATCGTTGGCCATTGCGATGACGTCATCTTCGTCTTCGAACTTGAACAGGGGCGCGAGCGGGCCAAAGGTTTCGTCCTGTGCGACCATCATGTCCTGCGTCACGCCGGTCACGATGGTGGGCTGGAAGAAGGTGCCGCCCAGATCATGCGGCAGACCTCCGGTCAGAACCGCGCCGCCCTTGTCGGTAACGTCTTTGATGTGTTCCTCGACCTTGGCGACCGCTTCTTCGTTGATCAGCGGACCGGTGGTGGTGCCATCGGCCAGACCGTCACCGATTTTCAGCGCTTCGACGGCGGCTTTCAGTTTGGCCGCGAATTCATCGTACACGCCCGCCTGCACATAGATGCGGTTGGCGCAGACGCAGGTTTGGCCGTTGTTGCGGAACTTGCACATCATCGCGCCTTCGACAGCCGCATCCAGATCAGCGTCGTCAAACACGATGAACGGAGCGTTGCCGCCCAGCTCCATCGAGCATTTCATGACCTGATCGGCCGCCTGTTTCAGCAAGATGCGACCTACTTCGGTCGAGCCGGTGAAGGTCAGTTTGCGCACGCCGGGGTTTTCGCAGAATTCCTTCCCAATCTCGCTGGCGCTGGAGGACGGCAATACGTTGAACACACCAGCCGGAATGCCAGCCTGTTCGGCCAGAACGCCCATGACCAATGCGGACAGCGGTGTTTCCTTGGCTGGGCGCGCAACAAAGGCGCAGCCAGCCGCCAGCGCTGGAGCTGCCTTGCGGGTGATCATCGCATTGGGAAAGTTCCAGGGCGTGATCGAGGCCGCAACACCGATCGGCTGTTTCAGCACCATGATCCGCTTGTCGCGCTGGTGACCGGGGATCGTCTCGCCATAAACGCGCTTGGCCTCTTCGCCGAAGAACTCGATGAACGACGCGCCATAGCCGATCTCGCCAACGGCCTCGGCCAGCGGTTTGCCTTGCTCGGCGGTCAGGATCTTGCCCAGATCTTCGGCGTTTTCCATCATCAGGTCGTACCAGCGACGCAGAATCACGGCGCGTTCCTTGCCGGTCAGCTTGGCCCATTCCTTTTGCGCGGCCTCAGCTTGTGCGATCGCGCCGGCGACTTGCGCGCGGCTCAGGTCTGCGACTTCGGCTACGACGTCGCCGCGCGCCGGGTTGGTCACGGCAAAGGTGCCATTGTCCCCGTCGACCCACTGACCGCCGATATAGGCTTTGGTTACAAGCAGATCGGGGTTTTTCAGGATTGATTTCAGGTCGGTTGTCGCGTCCAGCATAGGTCAGCCTCCGGCAATAAAAATTTGTTAGCACTCAAACATGTGCCTCCCGGATTGTCTATGGCCACCCGTGGGGTCAGATCAATCCAGTTTTCGTATGGTAAACGTGACGTTTTTTGCCTACCGGAGCGCATTCATGCGATCTGAGGCCAAAGTGTCAACCCGCCTATCTTTTTTTGGCGGAGTTTGCCAAAGTTCCACAGGATTGGTTGCCCAAGGGGATGTAAATGATCGTAACATCTCCTATCTTGTTGGGTGCATAATTAAAAAAGGAATAGGACAGATGTCGAACCAGCAGTTTGATGCGTTGATTGAGGAAACGCAGCAAAAAGTGCGCGAAAGCCAGTCTCAGATCGAAGGGCTGACATCCCGGATTGAAGCCGCGCGTTCTAAGATCGGCTCTGCCGAGGCCGACATCGACATCGAAAACGCCACACTTGAGGATGTGCACGCCCATACCGAGGTGATGAACGCCAATATCGCTGAGTTGATCATGGGTCTGGACGACGTCACCAGCGCCTTTTCCAAGGATTTCGATGAGATGCGCTCGAAGTCCGGGTGGGAGACGTTTGTCGGCATCTTCTCGAAAGGAAAATCCGAGTCGATGCGGCAGGAACGCATGCGCACCGCCAATATCGACGACAAGCTGCAGGACCTGATCGCCAAATCCGACGTAATCGTTCAATTGCTGCAAGGGCAGTTATCCGTGTTGGAAGAACAGCGGGTGAAGGTCGAGGAAAACCTGACCGGTACGCTGGACGACCGCGAGGCGACGGTGGCCGAGTTGGAGGCGCTGCGGGCCGAGATTCAGGATATGGATCCGACGATCATAACTCTGGAAAACAAGATCAGTGTCGAACAGGATGCCGCCGCGCGGACCCAGTTGGAGACTGAACTGGCCGAGCTGAACAAGCAATACAACGCCAAGGTTCAGGACGAGCAGGTCAAGCTGGCCAAGTCGCAGACGCTCGAGCGCTATATCGAGAAGGGCAAGACCTGGGTCGATTCACTGCAAAACCAGGCGGCGACGCAGATGGTGCTGATCAACAAGCTACAGACAGACACGCAGCAGCGTGTGGTGCTGTATGACGCCCTGACCAAATCGCTGAAAACCGCGCAGCAGCAGGACGTGGCCCACCGCATCAACGAGATCGGCGTGCAGACCGACCAGGAGGCGCAAACCGCCATGGCCGCCATCGGCACCGCGACCAACCAGAAGATGGCCGACATGCTTGAAGCGCATGAGGACCACATGGTCTTTGCCCGCGATGTGCTGGAGAAAAAGGCCAAGGCAGACGAACGCTTTGCCCGCCGGTTTGCGTCGATTGTCGAGAAGCATGATAAGAATCTTTACGGTGGATGAAGTAAGCGTTGTACCAGAAACGAAACCAACCACTTCGCATAAAAAGCATCAGAGAGCTTGATCCGAAATTCAAACCAAGATGGTTTCGGATATTCATTCGGCTGGTTTTGGTCGGCATGATTTCAATGGTTGTTTTATTCCTTGGAGCAATCTTGGAAATTCAATGGCTTGCTTGGACAGGGCTTGCTGTCGTCGGTGCGGTTGTAGCTTCGATCTTCGTTGTTGAGATCGGGTCTAAGTTATTATCCCTCGCCGGTTACTGGATTCCATGGGCTGGCCTTAAAGCTGCTCAGATGGAGGCTTGGCTGGAACGCGATTTGGATTGGGGTGGTTGGAAATGACTGACCTCACCCAAGACCATGTCGGCCTGACCGACACTTTCGCCTCGCGCCGCTATTTCCGCAAATTCGAGGTGATCACCGTCCACCTCCTGCGCGTGGCCGCAACGATGGAGGCGGAAGGCGCGATCAGCAAGCAAGAGGTGCGGATCGTGTCGCGTTACCTCTCGGGGCTGCTCTATACCTTCCGCGCGCTTTCCATGAAATACCTGTTGGTCGGGCGCGATACGGGGCGGTTCTTTGGCAGCCTCGCCATGGATAAGCGCGACAGCGGGTTTCCGGTGGCGGCCGAATTGCTGACCATGGCCAATGACGCGCAGCAGGCGCAGGTGCATCTGGCGAATATGCCCTCGGAAGACGACCTGAAAACCGACATGGTCCGGACGATCATTGGCGATCAGGAAATTCCGACCAGGCTGCAATTCGCCCTGTCTCAAAGGCTCTATTACGAGGAATTGTTAAAGGGTCAGCTGTTCTGGGCCCGCAATGATCCCGAATGCCACTGGATCGGAAATGAGGGCGAGCGGCGCAAGTTTATGATCCACTGGGCGGTTTATGACAGCCAGATCAACCTGCCGGTCATCTACTTGATGCAGTTGGAGGATAGCGGCAAGACGGCTTTGCCCAAGGATCAGCGTCGATGGCCCGAGGTGCAGGCGCATCTGATGGCGCAAAGCTTAGGCGGTCTGAAACTGGTGACCATTGCCAAAGGCTTCGATCAGGATTTCGACGACCTGCACCCCAAACACCTGCGCCGCATCCACGTGGGACCGATGTATTCCTCGGCCTATACCGAGCAAACCGGCCCGTTGCGGCAGGTACTTGAGGATGCACAGGCACCGCAAGGTCAGGATTGGGCACTGGCCTGGACCACCGAAGAGCTGGAAAGCGAAGAGGTGATCGAAGAGCGCGCCGGATGGTTTTCCACAGTCGAGCGCGAAGTCTTCGCGCTGGACCCATTCGGCGGGCAAGGGGCCGAAACCGGGGCCACGCGCACCCAACGGTCGATCATCCTGCCCCAGCGCCCGTTTCAGGTGCTGGCTGAACGCAACCCGCCGGGGTTCGGTGATGTGCGCAAATTCGTGGTTAGCAAGAGCGGGCAGGTGCTGAGATATTGAAGACAACAAAGGCTATTTTCAAATGAGTTTGACGTCAGATCAAATGGAATTACGCGAAGACGACATTCGCAAACACTATCCAGCGGCGACCGCCTTGCTGAACGGGTTTGAACACGCGCCACGGATAGCCAAAGCGGTTGAGGTGGCGACCGAACTGTCTCCGGGCGTTTCAACTGGGCGGCGGTTTCGCTCCACGACGCCGGGGCTGGTGACACGCCGAACCGTGCGCGCAGCCGGAGTGCATCTGGTCGAACGAATTGAGGCCTCAGACGATGGCGATGTGTTGGTCTCGCCGCCTCAGGCGACCACGCAGCAGGCCATCCGCCGCGCCATTGCCATCGCTCTGGCTGTGGGTGAGGCCTATGCGGAACAGACCTCGCTGGCTGATCTGAAACGCGCGAATCTCGCTGGGGACTTGCCCGCCGCGCGCAAGACCGAATTCTCGGAACTGCTGACGGCGGAGGCTCTGATCACCTCGCACACGTTCGGCAATGCGCTGGCGTACTTGATGTCCTCGCATTTGGGTGAAACCACCGCCGATATCAGTGAGATCGAAGAGGTTTTGACCGATAATGGCCAACTTGCCCTGCATGGCGCGCTGTGGGAGCTGGACCAGACCCTCGCCAAACATGCCCCCGATGACGCCCATCTGATCGCCGCCACCAGCGCTTATGCCGAGCAACTGATGGAAAAGGCCGCGCTGCGCGCGCAGTCAGCAGGCCATCTGGCCCCGTTCCAGAACGCCGCCTGGCATATCGAGGCCGACGACCTGACAATCCGGGGGTTCGAACCGGCCTCCAAGGCCAAATCCACCACCCTGACCATGACGTTCAAAAAACCGAACGAGGTGGTCGGCAACCATATCGCCAAATATCAGGCGATGAAGCTGGCCAAGATGGTCATGGCCTATGACTTCGACCGCCGTCTGAACCCGTTCGCGGAACTCGGCGGGTTCATCTTTACCTTTATGGGGGATGGCAAACCGGGCACCGGCAAGACCACTCTGATTCAGATGATGGCGGGGCTGATCAACGATTATTGCCAGAACGCGGGTTATCCGTTCCGCTATCAGAACCTGAGTACCGACAATATCGACAGCTATCAGGGCAAATCCGGTCAAAACGCGAAGGCCTTTATCAACACGATCATCGACCCCTCGGTCATCGGCTTCGGCACCATCGACGATATCGACCAACTGGCGGGTAAGCGCGGTGACCGGCAATCCTCGGCCGGGCAGTTGGAAATCACCGCCGTGCTGATGGAGAGTTTTGCGGGCGCCAACACCGTCGTTCGGGGCAACTGCACCTTTGGCATGTTCTCGAACTACCCCGAGAATGTGGACGACGCCTTGCGCCAACGGGCGGGCGCGCGGTTCCTGGTGGACGGGCCGCAGACGCGCGAGGATTACATCGATATCCTGCACCTGCTGATGGGCCGCAATCACGACATCCCGCTGGGCGAACACGAGGCCTATGCCGCGCAGGAAATCAAAAAGGCTGTCGCTGCCAGTTTCGAAAGTCATTCCCGCCCGCACGAAGAGGCTCTGCTGCAGGTCTATGACCGGGTCTCCGGCGATATCGGCCAGATGGATACGATTGCCAAGATGGGCACCTACCTCAAGGCGATCCAGCAGGCGGATGAGCGCTTTACCGGCCGCGCGATCAAGAACATCACCGACGCGGTCAAGGTCCGCGCGATGGATTTCGAACTGCCCGACGAGTGGATGGAAAACCCCGACCTGTTCCTGTTCCGTGACTACGACACCAAGAAGGCGATGATCGAGGACCTGCGCCAGCCGATCACGGTCGAGATGGTGATGCAAGAGATCAACCGCTACGCCGATAGCGAGTTCCGCTATGCCGACAAGAGCGACGAGGTCGCCATCGAGAACGCCGTCCGCGAGATGGGCCGGATGGAAGAGGCCAAGCGGCGGTATTTGGAGGGGAAGGGTTGATCGACGGTCTGGGATTTTTTGTGTTCGCCATTTCCAGCATGGCGGTGTCCTGCCTTGTTGGCTGGCGTACAGGAAAAACAGGTTCAGAAAAACTAAACCGACTTAGGCTTCGCGCAGTATTGATTACTGTGGCGTTGTTTTTCACAGTCGTCCCCCTCGTCCCAGTAGCGATATCAATAGTGATATCAATCGTTTTGACCGGAGGTGTAGAAAGCTTAGACTACTTTCTAAGCATGGGGGCACTTTCCATATTCATTGTTCTTGTTGGTGTGATGTCCGGAATTGTTGGTCTCTGGGCAATATTGGTCTTGAGTGTCTTGTTTTGTCTGGCAACGCTTTCAATCAGTCGCCGTAGTTCTGGTAGCGGTGAATTGCTTTCTAAAGGTCAATTTGTCCGACTGGCCCAACAGGAAGAATTTCTCTGGAACGTTGAGGAAAAGAGCGCCGGACAGAAAGGATGCCAATGATCCGCCTCATCAAAAAAGGCCTGATGTTCGGCAACCTCGTCCACATCTCCAGCCCGGCTCTGGTCGAGCGGTATAACCGCGCGCTGCAGCATCTGGCGGGCAAGACCACGGCGCTGACGGATTTCCACATCGATATCTCGGGCTATTCACCCGAGGTGGGGATTGAGTTGGAGGATGAGCTCTACCTCAACCCCAACGGAGTCAACCGACAGTTCATTCTGTTGACGACCGAGCAGAAACGCGCGCCACTGCTGAACGTCAAATTCTCGACCTCGCGCGATATCCTGCGCGAATTCATCGAGATGAACGAGGCGCAACTGTTTGCCCTGACCGCCACCGATGCGGTGGCTGGAGAACTGGTGAACTCGGTCATCAAACTCACCACACCGCGCGATCTGCTGAACCTGCGCAAGATCGAGATTGAGGCCGACACCGCAGGCGGCACTCTGCGCAAGGCACAACAACTGGCGGGCATGGTCGAGCAGTTCAAAACCGAAGAGGACGCCTGGTTCGACGATGTGCTGATCGCCAAGATGATCGAAACGGCCAAGGAAACCGGCGACGTCACCCGCAATCCCGTCCGCCTGCGCCATACCGCCTTTGAACAGCGCAATTTCTGGACGGCGCACTTCGGTGGGCTCTACCTGTTCCCCGATCTGGATCATCCGGCGGTGATCTGTATGGGCGACAGACCCGACGATATGCCGATCAAATACGTTTTTGACCCATCTCAGCGGAACCAGATTGCCAAGTTCCTCGGGCTAAACGGCTTGGTCGAAACGATCATTGAGGCGCGCGGCGTGAATTCCGCCGCAATCCTGCAGCAGAAAATGGACTTCCTGACCGTGGATGCCGCAGCCGATGCAGGCGTTGACCTGACAGGGTTGGACCGTGGCGATATGCGACGGCTGGCGCGAAACCATTCGGATCGTCTGCCCGACGCCTATCACGGATTGGCGCAGCTGTTGCGCTGGGCAAAGGATGGCGGGCCGTGGCCGCGTATCACCTCGGATCACCCGGCCTATTTCTATACGCTGCGGGCGACCAACACACCGAACCGCGATCTGGTGAACATGCTGCTGGCGGAACTGGCCCCGTTGGACCCGCGTCAGGTGTTCATTTGCCATAAGGAACTGTTCTACCGCACCTATGCGACTTGGCCCGAGGCCAAAAAAGCCTATGTTGCCGACTTCCTTGCGCGCGAGTATCAGGTGGATAAGGCTGGCGCTCGGGCCGCACTATTCGGCCACGAACCGGATATGAGCGGTAATGACCGGATCAGCGAAGACATCATCGCACGCGTCGGCCCCTGGGGCGCAGTAGGGAGAAGTTAAATGTTCGTCGCACTGCGTTTCTTGATCCCGTTGCTGGTCGTTCTGACGGTCATTTATGTGGGCGTATCAATCTATTCCCGCTGGATACGGCGCAATAAGTTGATCGCCCATTGGGAGAAAAAGGGTCTGACCGGCGACCGCGATGCATTTGTCCAGCGAGGGCTAAAAAAGTACGACGGATCGTTTCGACGCAAACTGATCCTTGGGATTTACGTGGTGCCGCTGGGCCTGATCGCAATCCTGATTTATGTTACGAATTTCATGTGAGGGTTTCGCTGATGCGTTACATCAAATGGGCTATCATCATCCTGTTCTGGGGCACAATTGCCGCGGTGTTGAATTACACCCTTCCGCAGCACGATGTGGTTCGGATTTCGGATACCTATGAGAAACGGATCGACCCCGGTGAGAACAGCATCTTCTGGTCGGTTCATGACGTCGGCAGTGATGCGACAACGCCAAACCGCGATGTGTTTTTCATTCAGACCCGCAAGACCAACGGCAAGGTCATGGTGTATCGGAACGAAGACACGGGCTGGGGCTGGCCACCCTATTTTAAACTAAACTCGTCGAACCTGCAGGCCGAAGCCGCAGACTTGAAATCAACAAACGAAGCGCCTCGCTGGGTGGTTGTTCGCCACTACGGTTGGCGAAGTGAGTTCCTGTCGATTTTCCCGAATGCAGTGAAGATTTGGTCAGTAGACAGCCAAGACGTTCGGATTATTCCCTGGTTCAATATCATTTTCCTGACCTTATTCTTCGCGATAGTTTGGGCCCTTTGGGTCCGCTGGCGCCGGTTTCGCGAGGCGCGGGTTGATCCCGTGATCGAGAATATGGAAGATGGCCTTTATGCCGCTGGCGACGCCATAGAAGAGCAGGGCAGCAGGTTCCGAAAGTGGCTGAACAGTTGGAAATCCAAATAGTTTTTGGTGGGGCCGTTTGGCACCTCCCTCAGCCTTGGCGGTGACCTGTTGGCCTGAGTTCCTCAGCGTACGATAAATTCGGCGTGCAGCGCTCCGGCGGCTTTGATCGTCTTCAAAATGTCGATCATGTCGCGGGGCGACACCCCAAGCGCATTCAGACCTGCCACAACTTCGGACAAGGTTGCTGCTTCGGGTATTTCAGCCAGTCCGGTGCCTTCCTCTTCTTCTATTCCCGCGATTGTTCTGGGCACCACAACGGTTTCGCCGCGCGCGAAGGGGTTGGGTTGAACCGCAATCGGCGCCTCTTCGACTGTTAGCGTAAGGTTGCCCTGCGAGACCGCCACGCGGGATATCCGCACTTCCTGCCCCATCACAATCGTGCCCGAACGCTGATCGACCACGACGCGGGCCTTGGTTTCGGGTTCGACCAGAATGTTCTCGATCCGCCCAAGCGCGTGGGCGGTCGAAATTGCCTGCGTTGCCGCGATGTTCAGCTCAACCGTCCCGGAATCGCGCATGATGGCCACCGCGCGGTTGAACTCGGTATTGATGGCAAGCTCGATCCTGCCTGCCGTAGTAAAATCAGGCTCTCGCAAAGCAAGGCGCATCTGGGTAAGCGCCGAAAGTTCGAAATCGATTTCACGTTCCACCCTTGCTCCGGAGGGGATCACTCCGGCAGTAGGAACGCCCTGCACAACCGAGGCGGCCTCTCCCTCAGCCGACACGCCGCCTGCCAAAACGGTGCCTTGCGCAACAGCGTAAATCTGCCCGTCAGCAGCGTTCAATGGCGTCATGATCAGCGTACCGCCCAGTAGACTTTTGGAATCTCCGATGGCAGAGACCGTCACGTCGATCTGCCCCCCAACGCGCGAAAAAGGCGGCAGGCTTGCAGTCACTAGAACAGCGGCCACGTTTTTGGGGCGGAAGTCCTCGCCGTTGACGTTGACGCCCAACCTTTCGAGAATGTTGGACATGATCTCTTCGGTAAAGGGCGAATTCCTGAGCCCGTCACCGGTTCCATTCAGCCCCACAACCAGACCGTAACCGACCAGATCGTTTCCGCGGACTCCGTCGAAGTCCACCAGATCTTTCAGTCGGATCGCGCCGGCGGAGGCCAGGCCAGGAAGCAACATCAGAAGAAAAACAAGAACTCTCATCTCAGGAAATTCACCAGCGACAGGTTCGCGTTGCGAACGGTGACCGAATACAGGCTTTCCAGTTGGAACTGCACGGTTTGCAACTGAGTGGCGGTTTCATAGGGATCCGCCGCGATCAATTTGCTTCGGCTGCTTTGCAGGCTGGTCCGCGCCGCATTATTTCGCGTTTGCGCCTGTTCGATTCGAGCCTCGGTCGCGCCGACATCGGCGCGCAGCCCCACCAACTGATCCTTGGCGTTGACCAGATCGACGCCCAATTGTTTGAACAGGGCCGTTCTTTGTTGCGTCGGGACATTCAGACCGCTGTCCGCGACCACGGCTGCGACTGCAATGTCGCGAATTGCGGCTTTGATGGCTGGGTCGGTCGCTGTCACAGGAATTGAAACGCTTTCATTCTCGGATATCTGCATGGGGGCCAGTTTTGTGCCGGATCCCTGATAAATTACCGCATCGAAACCGGTAGGATCGTTGAACCAATCCTCTGCCCTCTGCCGGATGTCCGCGACAGTAGCTGCGCCCGTCAACTCGGCCTCTAGCGCGGTGATCAGCGTGTCAGCGGACGGAAGCGGAGAGACATCCGTTGCGGTGCCTGAGTAAAGGCTGCGCCCTCCGGCGCGGGTGTTCAACGCAGATACGATCGCGTCCAGTTCGTTTCTGGCCTGAGCCGATGCGTTTTCGTGGGTCACCGCCTGATTTGAGGTGCCAAAGGACAGAAGTGAGGCGGTAATCCCCTCAACAGCGCCGGCAACTGTGTTCAGGCTCAGCTGCATCGCATCCGTGAACAACCCGGCTTCGGCGGTCGATACTTTGAACGCATCCAGTCTGGACAGGCTGCGATCCAGATCCAGCAGATGAGAGTAATCACCGTCCAAATGGCCAGACAAGTCCTGAACCCGTCCGGATGACAATTCGTAGGACAGTGTTTCGATCTGATTTTTGATCTCGGTCGACCGGGTTCTCAGCGTCAATCCGCGCGCCAGATCACCTATGGATGTCAAATTCATCGTCATAACCTCAGCAGAGTGTCCATCATCTCATCCACGGTCGAGATGAGCCGCGCATTCGCGGCATATGCCTTTTCGATCTGCATCAGATTTTGCAGTTCGGTGTCAGTATCCACGCCGCGTTCGGCTTCGATCTTGGCCATTTCTAGTTGTGATTGCTTGGCGAATGTCATGCGCCCCTCGGCGGCATGGGCGTTTGCCCCGGCCTTAGACAGCAGTGCCTCGGCAATTTCCGCAGCTCGCATGTTGCCGGTGCCAAATACCGCCCCGGCAACGGGACGGGCATCGTTCAGGACCGCGCTAAAGGCCCTCAGCTGCGCTGCATCGCCCGGATCCCCTGGAGTGGCGGCGCCGAGGCCCGTCCGCAATTTCCAGCTGTCACCACCAGCATCGGGGTCCACCGTCACGTTCAAGCGTATGCGCGAAGCCAATCCGATTGCCGCAGTTGCGTCGTAGCGATTGCCATCATCGGTGAACACGCCGGGATCAGTTGCCGCGACGGTCGGATCAAGACCGGCGGTCTCGAACCGTTCGATCAGGTCTTGGGCGGCGGTGTCCAAGTGTACTTGAGCCTCAACCGCCAGTTCATCGCGAATCTCGAACTGAGCCGCCAGCGCGCCGCCCCTAAGCTGCGCACTATTGCCGCCGGTGCGCACAGGCTGCCCGTTCACTTCAAGACCGGACAAAAGGCTGTTGGCAATTGTCATGTGCGGCTTGGTTTCGCCGGTAGTCGTAAAACTGAATTCTGCTGCCTGCCCCTCTAAAAGGATCAGGCCGCCGTCTGAATATAGCGACACACGGTCGTTATCCCGCGCTACGACATTGACCGGCATCAGTTCGTTCACTTGATCAATCAATATCTGGCGCTGATCCAGCAAGGCATTGATATCGCCTCCAGAATTCTTGATGCTGGGGATCTTGTTGTTCAGGTTTTCGATGTCCTGCAAGGACTGGCTCAGGCGGTTGACCTGCTTGCCGATGGTCCTGTCTGCGTCCGACCGTGCCTGACGCAAACCTTCGGATGCCGCGTTAAGGCTGTCCGCCAAATCCCGGGCAGCGCGGGCCGCCTGATCCAGCCGCACTTTGGAATCGGGCAAGCTGGCGGCCGTTGTCATGTCGTTCTCAAATTCGGTCAACCGAGAGGCAATGGATTTGGGGTCATCAACCGAACCCACGGCCTTTTCAAAGCGGGTGTAGAACTCTGAAATTGCGCTTGTACCAGCAAGCTTTGCGTCGGAATCGCGCCGGTTGGCGATCAGGGCCGGGTCCTGATGGCGCGTCACGCCGACGGTGCGCACGCCGTTGCCTGAGATCGGACTTGTCGCCAATTCCAGCGAGCGACGCGCATAGCCCGGTGTCAGGGCGTTGGCGATATTGCCCGAGACAACTGCGGCCCCGCGGCTTGCGGCGGTCAGACCGCCCAACGCGTTGTTCAATGCTGTCGTCATGTTCATTGGATAGGTCCTTTCCCTAGCTGAATGCCCCAGATCAACGTTTGATATTCGTCGTTTCCTGCAGCATCTCGTCGACTGTCTGGATCACTTTGGCGCTTGAGGAAAATGCCCGCTGCGTCTGGATCATTGATGTCAGTTCAGTTGCAACATCTGTCGTCGATTCTTCGCGCGCAAAGGACACCAGATCGCCCGTTGGCCCATCGCCCGCGTTCCAAAGGAAGAACGTTCCGCTGTCGCGGGATGGGGCATAGGTCTGATTATCCAGCGCCGTTAGCCCATTCGGGTTGGGAACATCGACAAGCGGAATCTGGTACACGCGCCGGCTGACACCGCTGTCGTATTGCGCGTAGACGTAACCGTTTTCGTCCACCTTTACGCCGGTCATCGTCGCAACCGGGGCACCGTCGCGCGTGATTGATACTGGGGCAAATGTATCCGACAGCTGGGTAATCCCATCTTTGTCGCCAATCTGACCGATATTAATCTCCATCGGCCCACCATCTACGTTTACCACAAAACTGCCATTTGCCGGATCGTAAGCACCACCTGAAATGGTAGTCACGCTGGCCAGCGTGCCGCCTGCGGTTCGGCTGTCGGTGAAGGTCAGGCGGTACTCTCCGATCACCGCACCGCCAGATGCGGTATCGCGCAGCGTCATGGTCCATTCATTGCTGGATCCTGTTCCGGGCACAGTCGGGACCAGTTCAATGTTCACGGATTCTGATTTTCCGAGGTTGTCAAAATATTCAACCGACAAAGGCTGTGCGTCACCCGGTGCGCCGGCATCCGTCGCCGTGGCCGGAAGGTTCATGCGCAGGTTCATGCTTGTGGTCGGCGAGCCGGTCAATTGATTGACGCTGAGTTTGACGGGTTCCAGCGCAGCTGGTGTATCCCTTGGCACATTAGGGATCGATCCGTCCGGGCCAGCGGGCCAACCCAACAAAACAAGCCCCGATTGCGTTACCAGATGACCCTGCTCATTGGTGCGAAACGAGCCGGTTGTGGTCAGAAGCATTTCATTCGAGTTTGACGCCACCTGAGAGCTGGGCCGCACGGGTAGCAGGCCACGGCCGCGCACTGCCAGGTCGGTTGAATTGTTCGTTGTGACCAGCGATCCGCGCTGGTCGATCATGCGTTGACTTGTGGTTCTGACACCACCTGCCGAATAGCTTCCGCCCTGACCGGAGGTGACCATCGAGTGAAAGTCGGTCTCAACCCGTTTGTAGCCAAAGGTGGACGAGTTGGCGATATTGTCAGAGATGGTCGCCAGCCGGTTCGCGTTGGCCTTCAAAGCGGCCACACCGGCATTCAGCGAAGAGGAAATTGTCATTGGCACGCCCTTCTGTTGCGTCAAAACGTGATGCAACAGCTAACGTACTGGCCCTTAACAGCACGCTAACAGGTAAAATGCGTTCTATCCTTTTGAATTCTACGGCGTGCGCAGAAAAATGATCTCGATCCTGTTGTTGCGAACCGCCATCGGGTTTTTGGCCGTCAACTCGCGGTCTGCGTGCCCCGTGACCCGATCCAGCCTTTCGGCAGCCAGACCCTTGCCTTGCAACATCTGGCGCACGGCCTGAGCGCGGGTCGTCGACAAATCCCAGGCCGAGTTTTGCGCCAGAACGACCGGCGAGGCACGCACATGTCCCTCGACAGCAATGGAGTTCTGCACCAGGTCCGAAGATCGCGCCACCAGCAAGGCGAGCGCGCGCATCATGGCGGTGGGCTTGTCGGTTCCCGATTCGAACAGCGGTTGATCCTCGGTATCGAACAGCTCGACAACCAAGCCTTCGTCAGTGACGCGTGTGACGATATGTTTCCGGACCTTGTCCGAAACCAGACTTTCGCCCGTGCGCCCCAGAAGCTCGGCTTCGAGTGTCGAAAAATCCTCGACGGTCTCTTTACCACCTTCTGCGTTCACGCCGACCGAACCGCGTGCCTGCCGGGCAACCGTCGGGCTTTTCTGGCTGGCGCCCGAACCATCCATCACCATGGTCTTTTCCGAGAACATATTGTTGCCGCCAAAGGCCCCATCACCGCCACCTGACACCGGATTCACCGGGATTGTTGGCGAAAAGTAATCCGCCAGTCCTTTGCGTTGTTTTTCCGTCGTTGCATTCAACAGCCACATCAACATGAAGAACGCCATCATGGCCGTGACAAAGTCGGCATATGCGACTTTCCACGCGCCACCGTGGTGACCTTCGCCACCGGACACACGTTTCTTCTTGATGATGATTGGCGCCGCATTGGATTGCGCACCCATCTCCACCACCTTTGTATCACCCGCTTCCGAGGTAGCAGTGCAGGTCTTAAGGCGGGCTTAACGTTTAAAACTGTCGCGATATCTCTACTGCGCCAAAGCGGTTCCTGCCCGACGCAGGATCAGCTGCAGGTGGTTGAAGCTGTTCTGGATGTCTTCCGTTTCGGGTTTAGCAAAAAAGCCGTCCAGGTCATCATGAACACGCACCGCCTGATCGAGAAGTGGGTCCGTGCCCTCGGAGTAAAGCCCGGCCCTGATCATAACTTCGGATTGCTCATAGCTGCCAACCAGTCGGCGGGTTTGGGATATCAACAGGTTTTCTTCCTCTGTGGCCGCACCGGGCAAGCTGCGCGAGACAGAGCGGCTGAGGTCGATCGCGGGAAACCGGCCACGCTCGGCAGTCTCGCGGCTCAGGACTATGTGGCCGTCCAGTACACCGCGCAGGATATCGGCTATTGGTTCATCCATGTCCGATCCTGCGACCAAAACACTAAATACGGCGGTGATGTCGCTCTGTTCGCCGGTGCCCGGACCCGCGCGCTCGCAAAGGCCCGCGATCAATGGGGTCACTGAAGGTGGAAACCCGCGAAGCGACGGTTGTTCACCTGTAGCAACAGCAATCTCGCGATGCGCTTCGGCAAAACGGGTGACGGAATCGACCAGGAACAGGACATTCAGCCCCCGGTCGCGCAGATACTCTGCTACCGACATCGCGGACCAGGCACATCGGCGGCGCGCCAGGGCGGACTGATCAGACGTTGCGGCCACGACGACTGACCGTTTCATCCCCTCGGCACCCAACGCGTGTTCGACAAACTCGTTCACTTCGCGTCCACGCTCACCGACCAGCGCGACGACAACTGCATCCGCCTGCATCGACCGCGCCAGAGTCGCCAGCAGCGTGGACTTTCCCACGCCAGAGCCGGCGAACAGTCCAATGCGCTGACCCTGAACGATGGGCAGCATGGTGTTCAGCATGGCAAGACCAGTTTCCATTCGGCCACCCAGAGGTTTGCGATCGACTGCCGCTGGTGGGGATCGCATGATGTCCTGCGGTTGGATGCCCTGCAGCAGCGGTTTTCCGTCCAGCGGCTGACCGAACGGGTCAATCACGCGTCCCAACCAGTGCATACCCGGCGCAAAGGCGGGCGTTTGCTGCAGAATCACTCTGTCACCAAGGCAGACCCCGTCCGGTGCCGTGGCGGGCAGCATGTGAATCAGATCCGATTCGACATGCAATATCTCGCCTGCCAGATCCGGCCCATTGCGTCGGCGTAAGGTCACATGATCCCCGATCCGCGCATGTGCTGCGATGCCTTCAACTTCTATAAACCCGCGCGCGACGCTGGCCACATGCCCCATATGGCGTGTGGCAGTCAGGCGGTCGATTTCACATTTCAATAGCATCGGGTCGAGATCGGACATCGTGGGTTCTCCAACGGTTTCTGAAAACGGTTTTTAAAGGAATCGGGGTTAAGCCTTGATTGAAATTGATCGAGGGAGAAGCCCCGATGTTCTATGACCTGAACGTCTTTAAGACCGCGTACGCAATGGCAACACATGCCGGGCAACGGCAATCCGTCATTGCACGAAACATGGCCAACGCGGATACGCCAGGCTACCAGCCCCGCGATATCGAGGCCTTTCAAAAAGCATTCGAAAGCTCGGGTCGTGAGGTCGCAATGACTGCCACGCGGGCGGGACATCTGAATGGTGTTGGTGGCCCAAAGCCCTGGGCTGAGATTGAAGCCACCCCTTCGGGTGACCCAAACGGCAATGGCGTTTCCGTCGAGGAAGAGATGCTAAAAGGCGTTGAAGTCAAGCGTCAGCATGACCGCGCCCTGGCGATCTACAAATCTTCAATGAACATTCTGCGCAGCAGCGTCGGCCGGGCATAAGGGGGCCGTAGGATGAGTGACTTTTCCCATTCTCTGACCGCCTCTGCCAGCGCCTTGCGCGCACAGGCCGCGCGTTTGCGCCATGTGTCCGAAAACATCTCGAACGCGGATACACCGGGTTATCGGCGCAAGACGGTCCCGTTTGAAGCCGTGAACAAAGACGGCAAAGAAATGGTGCAGGCAGGGCGGGTCAAGCTGGACCGTCGCGCGCTGTCGCGCGTCTATGACCCAAGTCATCCGATGGCCGATGGCACGGGTCATTATCGTGGCTCGAACGTCGATCTGATGATCGAGATCGCCGACGCCCGTGAGGCGCAGCGCAGTTACGAAGCCAACCTCAAGATGTTCGATCAGACTCGTCAGATGTCGTCGAGCCTTATGGACCTTCTTAGAAAATAAAGGACACCAGAATGGATATCCGAGCACTCAATGCCGCCCAGAGTTACGCGGGCGCGCGCCCCGCAACGCAAGCTGATCCAGACCATGCCGGAATGGCGCAGGGGCTGCGGTCAGGGTTTCAGGATTTTGCGGCGACGCTGAAACAGTCCGAGCAGATGTCGCAGGCTGCGATGACCGGGCAGGCGGATCCGCATGCCTTGGTTCAGGCGCTGGCGCAGACCGAACTGGCCGTGGAAACGGCTGTGATCGTGCGCAACAAGGTGGTCGAGGCCTATCAGGAAATCCTGCGGATGCCGGTCTGACGCAATGCTCAGCGAAGGTCTGTTCTATGACATCGTACGTCAGGCGCTTTGGGTCGCGGTCATCACCTCGGTTCCGATCCTGGCGGTGGCGCTGGTTTCGGGCCTGATCGTTGGCCTGTTCCAGGCGCTGACCTCGGTGCAGGAGATGACGCTGACCTTCGTGCCCAAACTGATCGCCATCGTCATCGTGTTCTGGATTTCGATGGGATTCATGACCCAGACGCTGGTCACCTTTTTTTCAGGAACACTCATCCCTTTAATCGCAGGAGGTCGCTGATGGATACCGCCTATGTCACCCTGTCCCGGCAATCGGGTCTGATGAACGAAATGCGGCTAGTCGCGAACAACATCGCCAATGCCAACACCACCGGCTACCGCGCGCAAGGTTTGGTGTTCTCGGAATTCGTACGCGATATGCCCGGAAATCCATCCCTGTCCATGAGTCGTGCCGAAGTGCGCAATACCTCGCTGCAGCAAGGCGTGCTGACCGAAACCGGAGGGCAGTTCGACTTTGCCATCGAAGGGGATGGGTTCTTTATGGTCGAAACCCCGGCGGGCAATCGGCTGACCCGGGCAGGTGCTTTCTCGTCCAGTGCGGACGGGGATCTGGTGACCATGGATGGGCACCGCGTTCTGGACAGCAATGGCGCACCCGTTTTTATCCCGCCTGACGCGTCATCCATTGATGTCGGCAGCGACGGCACGCTGAGTGTTGACGGGCAATTGCTGGGCCAGATCGGGGTTTACCGCGTTGCCAATCCCAAAACGTTGATGCGTGAAGGCAGCACGCAGTTCCGGGCCGAAGGTGACATTGAACCAGTCGAAGAGCCCGTGGTCATCCACCGTTTTCTCGAAGGATCGAATGTGAATGCCATCGCGCAGGTCTCGCGCATGGTCGAAATCCAGCGCGCCTATGAATTGGGTCAGAGCTTTCTGGAAACCGAAGACGAACGGGTGCGCGGCGCGCTCAAGGCGCTGATGCGCTGATTTGAACAAGGAGAATTTGACATGCGAGCTTTGAAAATTGCGGCAACGGGAATGACGGCGCAGCAAATGCGGGTCGAGACGATCTCGAATAACCTCGCGAACATGAACACCACGGGGTACAACGCGCGGCGGGCCGAATTTGCCGATCTGCACTATCAGCAGATGGCACGGGCGGGTGCGGTCAATGCCAATGACGGCACGGTTCTGCCAACCGGTATCCAGTTGGGACTTGGGGTGCGCCCGGCTGCCGTGACCGCGCAGCTGTCGCAGGGCGCCCTGTCAGCCACCGGAAGCGACCTGGATGTTGCAATCGAAGGGCGCGGTTATCTGGAGGTGACGCTGCCCAACGGCCAGTCCGGTTATACCCGCGATGGCAGCCTGAAACGATCCGCCGAGGGATTGATCGTAACCTCGGACGGGTTTGCTGTCGCACCCGAAATCACCATTCCTGACGATGCGCGGTCGATCTCGATCAACCCAGCGGGCGAGGTTTATGCCTATTTCGACGACGCGCCAGAGGGGCAACTGCTGGGAGAGTTCACCCTGGCCAGTTTTTCCAACGCCAAGGGGCTCGAGGCGATTGGCAGCAACCTGTTCAAGGAAACCGAGGCTTCGGGCGCGCCTGTGGTTGGCGCACCCGGAGAGGATGGGATGGGCACGCTGCGGCAGGGCTATCTTGAGGACAGTTCGGTCGATGCGGTGCGCGAGGTCACCGAACTGATTGAGGCACAGCGGGGATATGAAATGAATGCCAAGGTCATATCCGCCGTCGATCAGATGATGAGCGCAACTACGCAGGTGCGGTGATGCGGGTTCTGAGTTTTGTTCTGGCCTTGGCGGCTCCGATCCCGGCAATGGCTGAAATTGTGGTGTCGAAACGCACCATCCGGGCCAAGGAAATCATTTCAGCCACTGACCTGGAAACCAAGGATCAGATGGTTCCAAACGCGGTGAGCAATGCGGACTTTCTGATTGGGCAAGAGGCGCGTGTCGCCCTCTACCCCGGGCGTCCTATTCGCGAGGGCGATTTCGGTCCTCCGGCAATTGTGGATCGAAACGATCTTGTCGTTCTTGTTTTTGACCGCCGCCCCCTGTCCATCACCGCCGAAGGTCGCGCATTGGGCCGCGGCGCGGTCGGGGATCGTATCCGGGTCATGAACCTGTCGTCACGCACAACCGTCACCGGAAGTATCCGGCCGAACGGCCAGATTGAGGTAAAATGATGTCTGCACTTTCAAAAACTCTGTTGGTTGCCGTTCTCACCGTGTCGGCCTGTGGCCGCGTGGATCACCTTGGCAAACCGCCAAGCTTTACGCCCAATGATGAATCGCCGGAACATGTGGCGATGCTTTGGCCCGGCTTGCCCTTGCATACGCAGCCGGCGCGCAGTGTCGACAAATCCTCGCTTTGGAGCGGTGGTCAGCAGTCTCTGCTGGGAGATCAGCGCGCGATCAAGAAAGGGGACATCATGACGGTCGTGATCGAGCTGGACGAAAAGGCCGAGATATCGAATGACACCAACCGATCCCGTAGCGGTTCGGAAAGCCTTGAGGTGCCCGGGCTGTTTGGTTTGCCGCAACGCGCGGCCGAGCACCTGCCAAACGGCGCATCCCTGGACGAAGCTGTTTCGATCGATTCCTCGTCGACCAGCAAAGGCAAGGGATCAGTAAAGCGCAAGGAAAAGCTGACCCTGCGGGTGGCCGCGACCGTCATTGATGTTTTGCCAAACGGGGTGCTTTCGATCTCGGGCTCGCAGGAATTGCGCGTCAACTTTGAACTGCGTGAGCTTTTGGTCGCGGGCTACGTGCGCCCTCAGGATATCTCGCGCCAGAATGAGATTACCTATGACAAAATTGCGTCTGCGCGTGTGTCTTACGGTGGTCGCGGTCAGATCACTGACGTTCAGCAACCCCGTTACGGGCAGCAAATTCTGGATTCAATTCTACCATTCTGAGGGGAGAGAGTGATGAAAAAACTGATCCCGGTCGTCCTTCTTTTCGCGGGCTTAGGTGGCGGCATCGCGGCAGGCGTGTTTCTGGCCCCTTCGGACAACAAGGCAGACGTTGCCAAAGATATTAACGTCGAGTCAAAACAAGACAAGACTAGGAAGAAAGACTCGAAAGCCTCGATAAAAAAATCCGGCAAAGCGGATAAAAAGGAAGGTTCGGGTTCTTATGAGTATCTTAAGCTGACCAAGCAATTCGTGGTTCCGATCGTGGAATCTGATCGGATTGCAGCACTTGTCACCATGTCGCTAAGCCTTGAGGTCACACCTGGAATGGCCGAGCCGTTCTATGCCTCGGAACCCAAGCTGCGTGACCGTTTTTTACAGGTGCTGTTCGACCATGCCAATACCGGTGGTTTTGACGGGAACTTCACCCGCTCGGACAACCTGGCCGTCTTGCGCGAGGCACTGCTGGATGAGGCGCGCAAAGATTTGGGGGACGATGTTTCAAAGGTTTTGATCATGAGTGTGAACCGTCAGGATACGTGACGGGTCGGCGGGCCCTGGTTGGATCACGGGCAGGTCCTTACTGGTGTTTTTTGCATAAATTGGAAACCGCCTGCTTGCGCCCGAATGCGACGCGCAGATTTGCAAGGGCTGTCAGCTTTTGTGCTCGTAACCGCGCAAGTTGCATGTTGAGCTGCCTGCGTGTCGCCGATTCCCACCCGTTCCAGAGAACATCCGTTCCGGTAACACGGTAGCCTTCTGCAGACGCTGTCTCTTGCCGGGTTTGTTGGACTTGGGCGTCAAGTCGGGCCAATTGTTGTTGTACCCTTGCCTCGGCCTCCAGCACCGGGCGCAGGGATTGATATTCTCGCTGAAACGAGGCTTCGGTCACTTTGGCCAGATCCTGCAGCTGTGTGCGTTTCATCAAAATTGCCCCTTCACCCGTTTGCGCATCGCCTCGGCAAACCGGATCGCAGCGGCAACGGGGCGGTAATGTTCTTCCGAGATCTGCTGCCCGATCTCAACAGTGGCATGCAGCGCACGAGCCGTTGGCGGATCCGGGTGGATTGGGACGCCGGCATGCCCGGCGGCCTCGCGAATGGCGGCTGCGACGGAATCCACGCCCTTTGCCACGCAGACCGGTGCCGATCCGGCGGTCCGGGACCATTTCAGCGCGACGGCAAAATGGGTTGGGTTGACGATTACAACATCGGCTTTTGGCACTTCGGCCATCATCTGATTGGTTGCGATGTCCTGGGCGCGCTGGCGGCGCTGTTGTTTTACATGCGGGTCGCCTTCGACATCTTTGGTCTCATCCTGCATTTCCTTGCGCGACATCCGGTTCTTGCGCATATGTTCGGCGTATTGCCAGATAAAATCGATCACCCCGATGGCCAGAGCCACCGCAATGACGATGAACATGAACCGAAATAGCAGATTCATCATAAACATCACTGAAGACTGGGCTTGGGTCGCGCTTGCGGACAGAATCTCGCTGAGGTTGGCTCGCAGGAAAAGCGCCAAGCATGTGCAGTAAATCACCAATTTTGCAAAGCTCTTGCCAAATTCGAACAAGCCGCTGCGTCCGAACTTGTTCTTCGCATTGGACGGTATCGAAATGCGCGACAGCTTGGGTTTCAGCTTGGTGGGCGCAAAAACAAGCGCACGTTGCGAAATCAGGCTGAGCAGGACGGCGGCAGCAGGCAGGCCAAACAGGATCGAAACAGACCAAGCAGCCGTCTGCAGCATCCCCCCCACGGGGCTGGAAGTCGAACCTGTTGTCAGCAGTTGGCCAAAATCATCTGCCTGATCAATCAACACGACGAACAATGTGCCCATACGGTCCACAGCGAATTGCCCCGCAGCAAGCATGGCAATCAGCAAACCGACATAGGCCGCCGCGACGTTCAGATCGTTGGACTTGGCGATTTCCCCTTTTTCGCGCGCCTTCTGCAGCTTTTGCGGTGTCGCCTCAAAGGACTTGTCACTGTCGTCGTCCTGACCGCTCATCTTGCAACCTCAAGTGGGTTCACAATGAAGGCGAACAGGGCATCGGACCACACCGACAAGATCAAAGGGGTGCCCGCAAACAGCAGAAACAAACCCGCGAAGGTGATCGCGGGGGCGCCGACAAAGGCCACCATCAACTGCGGCATCGCCCGGTTTATGACCCCAAGCGCAAGGTTATAGATCAGCGACGCGATGACAAAGGGCATGGCCAGGCTGAACGCCAGACCAAAACTGCGCGCGATTTGTTGCACGCCCCACTGCGACAGGTCCGGTGCCAGTGGAACAACGCCCATTGGAAACAGCGTGTAACTGTGGATCAAGAACTGCGCAACGCGGATGTGCAGGCCCAGCAGAACCGCCAATGTCAGACCTGCGAGTGTCAACAGATATCCCATTGCAGGAACAGGATCGACAGCGGCCCCGCCCAGAATCTGTGACAGCGATGTCGATTGCGCCGCGATGGACCCCGCAGTTTGCAAGGCCAGCACGAACAAACGCAAACCAATGCCCATTGCCAATCCGACAAGTGTTTCGGTGCCAATCATCCGCACCAAAGGCAACACACCTTGCCCGTGGTCGGGCGCAGGAACAGCGGGCGTAACGATCAGTGTAAATGCCGCGGCGATCCCCAGCTTGACGCGGGTTGGAATGCTGCGTTCCCCGAAGGCGGGTAATAGCGATACCAGCGCCGACACGCGCAGGAAGACAGCAAAGAGGTGCCACAGGCCATCTGCCAGTTCCGGTAGCAATGCGGGCGGCACGGCGATCATGCGGGTATCGTTCCGACCAAAGCGGGTCTGGCCTCGAGCCCGATTTCCTCAAAGGACAGGACCGGATTCGACACCCCCCGCGCCTGCATGATCGTGCGCAGCAGTCGACGCCGGCGGGTCGAGGTCACGACGGCCGGGAACACCCCGTGATCAGCGGATTGCGAGACGGTTTCGACGACACCATCTGCCAGTTTGTTGAACAGGTTCGGCGGCAGGGCGACATCCAATCCGGCGTTGGGCGCGTCGATCTGGTACGAGGCAAACGTGTCTTCCCATTCAGGCGCAAGCTGGATCAGCGGAATGGAACCGTCTCCCCGCTTCATGTCGGCAACCAACTGGAAACCCAATCTCTGCCGGACCAGTTCGCAAATCCCTTCGGGTTGGGTCGTCGTCAGGCGCGCCTCAGCCACAGTTTCAAGGATCAGGGCCATGTTACGGATCGAGACTTTTTCCTCCAGCAGCAGTCGTAATACAGAATGTAACGTGTCGATCGGCACCTTGTCCGGGATCAGCTCGTCCAGCAGCTTGCGGTTCGCTTCAGCCCGAACCGGATCGCTAAGCCGTGTCATCTCGGACAGCAGGCGGCGCAGGGATTTCAAAGTCAGCAGCCGAGCGAAATTCTGTTTGATGATCTCAAGCAGATGGGTCGCCAAAATCTCGGGGGGTGAAACGATGGTTGCGCCGCTCAGCGCCGCGGCTTCCTGATCCTTTGGCAGTATCCAGCGGGCCGGGGCGCCATAAACAGGTTCGGTCACGTCATTGCCTTCGGGCAGCATGTCATGGCCGTCCTGCACCAGCGCCAATACCAGATCGGGGTTGAGAACACCGCGCGCCTGCTCGACCCCCTGTACCTTGATCACATAGGTTCCCAGTGGAAGTTCTGCCCGGTCGGTCAGGCGGATGTCAGGCAGGATCAGTCCAAAGCCTGAGGCGACATATGTGCGCATATTGGCAATTCGTGCGTCCAGCCCGGTGCCGGGGTTGAGAACCATGCTGACAAGATCAGGGGCGAACTCCAGGTGAACGTCGTCCAGATCCAGGATGTCCCCGATGGCTTGGGAAACCGGGGTGTCATCCTCGGATGAAGGTGCCTGTTCCGCGTCTGTTTCGGCCTTTTGTTTGCGGTGAACCGAGTATGCCGCATACCCCAGAACGCCCGCGCCAAGGATGAAGGGCAGAAAGGGCAGGCCGGGCACCAGCGCAAACAAGACCATCAGCATTGCCACTGTGCCCAATGCGGCCGGATGCCGACCCAATTGCGAGAAAATCGCGCTGTCGGTTGCACCCTGAGTACCACCCCGCGCCAGCAATAGCGCCGAGGCGATCGAGATGATCACAGCGGGAATTTGCGAAACCAGCCCGTCGCCGACAGTCAGGATGGCATAGGTCTCAAACGCGGCAGAGATGGGCATTCCCTGCACGATCACGCCCATAATCAGGCCCATCACAAGGTTCAACAGCGTGATCAACAGCCCCGCAACCGCATCCCCCTTGACGAACTTCGAGGCCCCGTCGAGCGAGCCGAAGAACGTCGTTTCCTGTTGCTCACGTTCGCGACGCTCTTTCGCTTGCTGATGGTCAATAGCTCCGGCGGACATGTCGCTGTCGATGGCCAGCTGTTTGCCAGGCATTCCGTCCAGAGCAAACCGCGCGCCGACCTCGGCCATGCGGGCCGCGCCCTTGGTGATGACCATAAAGTTCACGATCAGCAGCACACCAAAAACGACGAGGCCCAGAAAGATGCTGCCGCCCATAACAAAATTCGCAAACCCCTCGATCACGTCTCCGGCAGCGCTGGGGCCGGTATGGCCCTGACCGATGATCAGCTTGGTCGAGGACACGTTCAGCGACAGCCGCAGCATCAGCGAGGCAAGCAGGATGGTTGGGAAGGACGAAAAATCCAGCGGGCGTTCGATGAACAACGTCAGAGTGAAGATCAGAATCGCCAATGCAAATGAAGCGGACAAGCCAACATCCAGTACCCATGCGGGCATCGGCAGGATCATCATCACGATGACCGTCATCAACGCCAGCGCCAGCAGCACGGTCGGAGAGAAAAGCGAACGGGCGTCGATCTTGGGCACACAGAGCTCCTAGTTGAATTGGATGAAAGCGGTCGCGGCGCCGACCACAGGCGCCAGCGATCCCATAGCGCCAGTGTTGGTAGGTTCTGCTCGAAGTGGAATTAATGGATCGGCAGCTCCGGTAAACGGATCGCGCGTCGCAAATGCGTTTGGAGTTTGCTGATCCAGCTGAGCCAAAACGGTTTGAAAACGCGCCACATAGGCGTTTGCCAAAGCGGGTGTGCGCGAGTGATAGGCCCCGGCGGCAGCGTTCCACGAGCCCAGCTCGGTATACAGATCTTTCAGAAATCGCGCGGCATATGTGGCGTTTTCATCTGGATCGAACATGGCGTCGATCGAGCGGAACGCTTTGCCGTGCCAGCGGTAGTTGATCTGGAAACACCCGATATCAAAGCTGCGTTTGCCTGCTTTGAAGATTTCGAACACATATGATTTTGCCTCGAACTCTGAGGTGAACCAAATGCCCTTTCCTTCAACATTGATTGTCCAGGGCCAGGGTTGCAGCGCGCCGTCAGCTGTGCGGCCTGTCTCAACCCGGGCGATTGCACGCATGACATCCATTGGCACACCTTCGGACTGGGCGGCGCGCTGGGCGGCGCGGTCGCAGGTGCGGGCCGTTTGGGTGTTGGGCATGGCAAAACCCTGCGGCGCAGCCAACAGCGTCACCAGGGTCAGTCCTAAGATCGTTCGATATGGCATTCCGCCGGTCCGGGATTCTGATCAGTCCGGGCCAAGCTAGCTGTGTCAGGGTTTACAGAGGGTTATCGACTACTCAGTTTCGGTCGATCCGGCGGCCGAACACGACACTGGTGTTGGTTCGCAAAACCCCGGGGATCTTTGCCAATTCGTCGACCAGAATGTCCAGATCCTCGATCCTGGGGGCTTCGGCGGACAGCAGCAGGTCGAATTCCCCATTGATCGACAGGCAAAGTTTGACCTCGGGATAAGTTTCCAGCCGCTTGATAATACGTTTGGTCTCTTTTTGCTGAACCTCAAGCAAGACAACGACCTGAACGCGCGGGGCGTCTTCAGGGGCGCTCAGAACCACCGAATACCCGGCAATCACGCCGCGTTCTTCCATCCGTTGGATGCGTTCGTGCACGGTGGTCCGGGCCACACCCAGTTTCGCCGCGATCTTAGTCGTAGATTCGCGGGCGTTGTGCTGCAGGGCTGTTATGATGCGGCGGTCAAGCTGATCCATAGGGCCAAGGTGTAGTGCAAATACCTTGGGATGCTCAAGGTTTGTCAGCGTGTTCGCCCGACGTGATCTTCTGCTTGGAGCGCGGCCAGATCAGAAGGGCAATACCAAGCCCCGCAAGGGCTGAAATAGTCATCCAGATCAATGTCTGTTCGGTCCCTTTGGTGGTCATCAGCCACCCGGCCAACGGGTACAGCACCAGCCAGCAGGCATGGGACAGGGTGAACTGCGCGGCGAAAACTGCTGGTCGGTCTTCCGGGCAGGCCGTGCGTGTCAGCAGGCGGCCGGACGGTGTCAAAGTGGCTGAATAGCCAAAGCCAGCACCCGCCCATAACACCGCGAGCCCCCACAAAGTCATCTGGGTCGAGGCGAACAACCCCGCTGCAACGGCCATCGTAAGTGTCCCGAATGCTGCACCAGCCAGCATAACGCTGCGATCCTCGTAGTTGTTCAGAAGAGACGGCAGTATGAAGGCCGCCACCATCGAGCCGCCGCCATACCCGGCCAATGCAACGGCCACAGCACTTTCCGACAGTCCAAGATCGGCGCGCACGATGACGACAGTGTTGACGATGACCATCGCGCTGAGTGACGCGGCCGACCACGTCAGCGCCAGCAAACCGCGCAACCGTGTCGTACCAAGGTATAGGCGAATGCCCCGGGTTGTCCGGTCGTAAACCCCCCTCCGTTTCGTCGGTTTGGGCGAAGGCAGGGCGACCGACACGACAAGTATTGCCGAGGCAACGAACCCAAAGCTTGTGCCCCAGAACAGGCTGTCAAAGCTAATGATCAACAACAGCGCTGCAGCCAGAGCGGGACTGAGCAGACTTTCGAGGTCATAGGCCAGCCGAGACAGCGACAGAGCTTTGGTATAGTCCTGCTCATCTGTCAGAACATCCGGGATCGTTGCCTGAAAGGCAGGAGTGAAACCGGCAGAGGCCGATTGCAGCAGGAAGATCAACACATAGATCTGCCAGATCTCGGTCACGAACGGCAGACAAAGCGCAACGGCGGCACGCACAAGATCCAGCGCCACCAACATTTTGCGTCGGTCCAGCCGTTCTGCAAACGCAGCGGCGAGCGGGGCCACAACCACGTAGGCCACCATCTTGATGGTCAGGGCGGTTCCCAGAACCATACCCGCCGCGTCACCGGCCAAATCAAAGGCGAGCAACCCCAAGGCAACCGTCGCCAGCCCGGTTCCCATCAACGCAACCACCTGAGCCGCCAGTAAATGCCGATAGACGCGGTTCTTCAGGACGCTCAGCATCGGTCAGAGGTACTTTGTGATGGTTTTGAAGTCTTCCACGTCCGGGTCTTTGGTTGCGGTCGTTGGTGATAGGCAGTGATCAATATGATCGTGGATCAAGGCCCGTTTGGCGTTGGTAATCGCCTTTTCAACCGCAAAAAGTTGCTGTGCGATGTCGGTGCAGGGATCTTGATCTTCGAGCATGGATATTACCCGGGCCAGATGCCCGTGTGCCCGTTTCAGACGCGCGTGGATCTGCGGGTGCGACTCGTGGTTGTGCTGTGTCATGCAATAACCCTATCCTCCCCATGGGGATATGGCCAACGTAATCTGCGGGTCCCTGCCGCACCGTTATGGATGGCGTTGAGTTTGGGGACCAAACCTCCTATCTCGGGGACGATACCGGACAAAGGACAAGCCCTGTGGCAAACCATCTTTACAAAAACGACCTGCCGGACGGGTTGGATATGGGCCCTGTTGTGGCCATTGACTGCGAGACCATGGGTCTGAACCCGCATCGGGACCGGTTGTGCGTGATCCAGATGTCAGGCGGCGACGGAAACAGCCACATCGTCCAGGTCGAAAAGGGGCAGACCGAGGCCCCGAACCTGTGTGCGATGCTGGAAAACCCCGACGTGCTAAAGCTGTTCCACTTTGGACGTTTCGACATCGCTGCGATGTACCACGCGTTTGGCGCGCTGGCCGCACCGGTTTATTGCACCAAGATCGCCAGTCGGTTGGTGCGCACCTATACGGATCGACACGGGCTGAAGAACCTGTGTCAGGAGCTGATCGGCGTCGATATCTCAAAACAGCAGCAAATGAGCGACTGGGGGGCTGAGACCCTGACCAACGCGCAGCTGGATTATGCGGCTTCGGATGTACTGTACCTGCATCAGCTGCGCGAGGCGTTGGACGAGCGCCTGGCCCGCGAAGGCCGCACCGAAATGGCGCAGGCTTGTTTTGACTTCCTGCCGATGCGTGCGAAACTGGACCTCGCCGGTTGGCCCGAAACGGATATTTTTGCGCACTCATGACCGATACCGAAGCATTCCTGAGAACCGCACGTCAGGTCATCACCGACGAGGCCCGCGCGCTGGACGTGCTTGGCGAAAGCCTGAATGAAGATTTTGCCGAAGCCGTGCAGATGATCCTGCAGGCTCCGGGCCGCATCATCATCAGCGGTATCGGCAAATCGGGTCATATTGGCCACAAGATTGCCGCCACGCTGGCCAGCACCGGCACGCCCGCCTATTTCGTACACCCGGCCGAGGCCAGCCATGGCGATCTGGGCATGGTGTCAAAAGGCGATGTGGTTCTGGCGATTTCCAATTCGGGCGAAGCGCCGGAACTGGTCAATCTGCTGGCCTTTACCCGCCGCTTTGGCATTCCCTTGATTGGTTTGTCCAGCAAACCGGAAAGCACGCTGATGAAGCAGGCGGATGTGCATTTGTTGATCCCGTCGCTGGGCGAGGCTTGCGGTTTTGGCATGGTGCCCTCGATCTCGACCACTTTGACGTTGGCGATGGGCGACGCCTTGGCCATTGCGTTGATGAAGTACCGTGATTTCAAGCCCGAGGACTTCCGCGCCTTCCACCCTGGCGGCAAGCTGGGGGCGCAGCTTTCAACCGTGCGGGATTTGATGCACGCTGATCTGCCAGTTGTGTCTGAGGGCACCCCCATGAGCGAGGCACTGCTGGTCATGAGCCAGAAAAGCTTTGGCGTTGTCGGCGTGACAGATGAGACGGGCCGCCTGATTGGCATCGTGACTGACGGCGACTTGCGTCGGAACATGGACGGCCTTCTGGACAAGACCACCAAAGAGGTCATGACCACCAATCCGCTGACCATTTCCCCGAACGCAATGGCGGAAGAGGCGGTGGCGATCATGAACGACCGCAAGATCACTTCGCTGTTCGTGGTCGACCCCGAGACACAAGGCCCAGCCGAGGGGCTGTTGCATATCCACGACTGCCTGCGCGTCGGATTGGGCTAAGCGGAGGGTAGTGCGGTGGACGGACACTCACGCAGGGTACAGTTCTTCAAGGTGGTGCTGCCGTTGGTGGCTATCGCTATGCTGTCGACTGTGTTCCTGCTGTCGCGCAGCATCGAAACCAATGTGTCCGTACCCTTCAACCAGCAGGATATCGATGAACGTTTGGCGGATCAGGTGGTGACGCAGCCCAACTACCAAGGAACGACCCGCAAAGGCGAAGACGTTCAGATCGAGGCAAGCCGGGCAACGCAGGGTACTGAGGGCGAAGCGCCAACAGCGGCCGAATTTCGGGGCCGCTTTGGCCTGCTGAATGGCGGCGTAATCACTTTGGATTCCAACTCTGGCATGATCCGTCCGGACAAGAATACGGCTACCTTTGTCGGGGATGTGGTTATAACAACAACGGACGGCATCGTAGTCACAACGGATCTGTTGAACACCGCGCTGGACGAAATTCAGGGCGACACGCCCGGCCAGGTCGACGGAACCGGTATTATTGGTGACTTTACTGCGGGCAGAATGACATTTGGGACTGAAAAAAAAGATGGACCGGTCCATATTATTTTTACAGATGGCGTGAAGTTGGTGTATGAGCCTCAAAAAGCAGAAAGATAACCTGTGTTGTATTTTCGATTAGCCCTTGTAAGCGCTGCTCTGGTAACTGGTGCGATCTCTGCGACAGCGCAGGAAACTCAGGTTGCTTTCGGTTCGGCCAATGCCGACCCAAGCCTGCCGGTCGAGGTGACCTCGGAAAAGCTGAACGTAAATCAGGAAGACGGCTCGGCCGAGTTTCTGGGCAACGTGATCGTCATTCAGGGCGAAATGCGGCTGACGGCGGAACGCGTGCTTGTCATTTACAACGAAGACCGTTCAGGCATCGAACGGATGGAAGCGACCGAGGATGTGATTCTGGTCAGCCCTCCGGATGCGGCCGAAGGCGACTGGGCGGAATACACCATCGATTCAGGTGAGATCGTCATGAAGGGCAACGTTCTGCTGTTGCAGGGGCCAAGCACGATCAGCGGCGACCAGATGAACGCCAACCTGACCACTGGCAAAGCGACGATGACCGGCAACGTGAAGACCATCCTGCAGCAGGGGGCCAACTGATGGCTCAGCCAAACCTGACGGTAGCCGAAGGCACCTCTGGCCTGAAAATCGAAAAGCTTCGCAAGTCTTACCGAAAAAAGACAGTGATCCGCGATGTTTCCATGACCTTGGGCCGATCCGAGGTGGTTGCGCTTTTGGGCCCGAACGGGTCAGGCAAGACCACCACATTCTATTCGGTCGCGGGCCTTGTGTTTCCTGAGGCTGGCACTGTTACGATTGACGGTCAGGTTGTCACAACGCTGCCTATGTATCGCCGCGCGCGTCTTGGGATCGGATATCTGCCGCAAGAGATGTCGATTTTCCGTGGCATGAGTGTCGAGGACAACATCGCCGCCGTTCTGGATATCACCGTCAACCACGCCCACCGCCGAAAAGAGCGGCTGGAAGAGCTGTTGTCCGACTTCTCGATCGAACACCTGCGCCGCGCACCCGCGCTGGCCCTGTCGGGCGGTGAACGCCGCCGGGTCGAGATCGCGCGTTGTTTGGCAGCAGATCCGAAATATCTGTTGTTGGATGAACCCTTTGCGGGGGTCGACCCGATCAGCGTCGGGGATATCCGCCACCTGGTTGCGGACCTGAAAAAGCGTGGAATCGGCGTGTTGATCACCGATCACAACGTGCGCGAAACTCTAGAGATCGTGGATCGTGCCTACATCCTGCATGACGGTCAGGTCCTGATGTCCGGCACACCCGATGAAGTGGTCGAAAATGAAAACGTGCGCCGGGTTTACCTGGGCGAAAACTTCCGTATTTCATGAGCTTGCGCAGATTTTCGCCGGGCGCATAGCGGAAATCACGTATATACACGCCTGTTTTGATTGACTCTCCCGCCGTCTCTTGCCTCAATTGGACTATGGCATTTCTTCGGTTCCCGACTGGATCACGACGCCCCTTCCTTGAAGGGGGGCCGGTGCGGTTACCGCAGGATTTGCCGATGTCCCCCACCCGATAAAAACAAGCGCGTCGCATTACGTGACGTCAGAAATGGGTGTGAATAGTGAAGGAGATCACATGCGTTACCAAATCAGCGGAAAACAGATCGACATCGGTGCGGCCCTGCAGACTCATGTGCAGACCGAACTGGGCGAGGTCGTGGGCAAATATGCCCAACGTCCGACAGATGCCAACGTCGTCTTTTCCCGTTCAGCGCATGAATATGTATGCGAAACCACAGTGCATCTTTCCACAGGTCTGACCGCTCAGGCCAAGGCACACGCAACCGAGATTTACGCGGCGTTTGAGGGATGCTGCGACAAGATGGAAACGCAACTGCGCCGTTATAAGCGCCGACTGAAAGACCACCACAAAGATCGGTCCGAGCCTGTTGAACTCTTCGGAGCGTCGTCTTATATCCTCGCCTCTGACGAATCGGAGACGGCTGACGAGCCCGATACTCTGCAGCCCATGATCGTGGCTGAGATGGAAACCAAGATCCCATCGCTGAGTGTTGGAGAGGCGGTCATGCAGATGGAACTTGCCGGTGCGCCGGTGCTTGTGTTCCGAAACGAAAACAAGGACGGATTGAATGTCGTGTACCGTCGCGAGGACGGTAACATCGGCTGGATTGATCCGTAACAGGCAAGACTAGCAAGGCACGCCCCTGCAATTGCAGGGGCCCCGCCGTGGAGCGTGATGATGGAGCTTTCGAGCATATTAAAGCCCGAAGCAGTACGTGTGTTGTCCGCCGCTTCTAGTAAGAAGCGGTTGTTTCAGGAAATTGGTGATGTTGCCGCCGGGACTTTGCACCTGGATGCGCAGACTGTCGTCGATTGCCTGCTGGAGCGCGAAAGTCTGGGGCCGACCGGGGTTGGGCACGGTGTCGCCTTGCCGCACGCTCGGCTGACAGATCTGGACTCTGTCTCGGGTGTGTTTGTAATGCTCGAAAAACCGATTGATTTTGGATCGGTCGACCGGCAGCCGGTGGACATCGCATTTGCACTGTTTGCGCCGGAAGAGGCGGGTGTCGATCACCTTAAGGCGCTTGCGCTGGTGTCCCGTACTCTGCGCGACACGTCAGTTTGTACAAAGCTGCGGGCCAACCCTGATCCGGTCAAGCTTTACGCGATTCTGACCGAAGCGCAGTCCATGCAGGCCGCCTGACCTTGCAGAAATAAAAAAAGCCCCCGAAAGCTGGGGGCTTTTTTCTTCGAGGCGGCTTTTGCTTACCCGCCTGCTCCCATTTCCAGTGTCCACCAGATTTTCCCGCCACCTTCCTGATGCCAGGAAAAGCCCATTTGTGATGCTTTGGGGTCCATGATCACGGCTCGGGGGCCAGGTTCCTGCATCCAGGCGGCCAGGGTTTCGGTTTCGGTCTCATAGGTTTCTGAGATCGCCTCACCCAGGAAAGTTCCGTAATAACCGACGCTTTGCGCGCGATCTATGGGCGACGATCCGTCCGAACCGAAGTGCCATGGGCGGTTCTGGCGCGCCATATCCTTGGAGTGGGTCGCGGCCGCAGCATTCAGCTGCGAGTTCAGCTGCACCGCCTGCAAACCCTGAGCCTGGCGCAAGGCATTTACCGAATCCAGCATGCGGAACTGGAGCTTTTCGGGGTTGCCGCGAATCTTATAAACCGACGGCAGTGGACGGCCATCTGATCCGTAAGTTGGGGTGCTGCTTGGGGTACATGCAGCCAGCGCAACAAAGCAAAGAAACAGTAATGTGATAATACGCGTCATGATCGACCTGATTATTGTGTCGATATACGGCATAGCGCGCCATGCAGCCTTGGGCAAACCTGCAATGGCTGATTCTTGCATGTTTCTGCCGGTTTGATTTGCGATTGACGCATTCTGGCAATAAAATACGTAAAAATTTCAGGACATCTTTCGCAAAGGACCGGTCACTATGGTCAAGAAACCCATTCATTCATCTAGCCGACGAGGATTTCTGGCCGGTGCTTCGGCCCTGCTGGCCTCGCCGGCGATTGCCCAGTACATTCCAGGTGACCCACTGCGCCCAGCACCCGAGGCCGAGCCAGACGTGCGTCGCAATGTCTCGGGGTTCCGCGCCCTGGATTGGCAGCCTTATTTCTCGAATACGAGAAATGGGGCCATTCTGGTCGATACGGTGTCCCGAGCGCTGCATTATTGGTCAGATGATCAATCTGTTTACAAACTCTACCCCTCATCCGTTCCGCTGACCGAAGAATTGACCCGCCGGGGCCGCACCAGCGTCATCCGCAAAGTTGAGGGTCCCAGTTGGTCACCGACACCTTCTATGAAGAAACGAAATCCCGAATGGCCGGATCATATTCCGCCGGGCCCTGATAACCCATTGGGAACACATGCTTTATACCTGAGTTGGAAATACTACCGGATTCACGGAACGCATGACACGCGCAAAATTGGTCGCCGGTCGTCGAACGGATGCATCGGCCTGTTCAACGAAGATATCGCTGAGCTGTTCTCGATGGCGAAGGTCGGCACGCAAGTGTTGCTTATTTGACGACATTTTCGCGCACGAACCCGCTTGTGGCTCAAGTTGCAATTGCATTCCAGTCATATAGCTGATTAGAAAAAAACCACGAGGTAAGTCTTAGGTGTGCGGATCCGATTGATGGAGCCGTGCAAACTCTGGAGGTTAATATGAAAAAACTCGTTCTCGCCGCTGCATTGACTGCTGCTGCTTCGACCGCTTATGCCGGTAACCTGGAAGAGCCGGTTGTTGAAGCACCGGTTGTTGTAGAGGAAACTCAGGGTTCGTCGCAGGGTATCATCCTGCCGCTGATCCTGCTGGTCGTAGTTGCCGCAGCCGTTGCAGCAAGCTAATTTGACGAGCTAAATCTAGAGAAAAGGCGGTGGAGCGATCCACCGCCTTTTTTCATTTCTTGATGATGGGAAACGGTCAGTCGAGCCAGCCCTTCAGATTGTCTTCGATTACCTTGCCCAGTGCGCCAATGTGCGAATCATCGTCATTGAGGCAGGGGATATAGGTAAAGGTCTGACCGCCGGCCTCTTCAAAGCTTTCCTTGATCTCTTCGTTGATCTCTTCCAGCGTCTCGATGCAATCGGCGGAAAACGCGGGCGCTATAACGGCGATGTTCTTCTTTCCCTGCCGCGCCAAATCAGCCACGTGATCCACGGTATAGGGTTTCAGCCATTCCTCGGGACCGAATCGCGATTGGAAGGTTGAGACCAGCTGATCGTCCGACCAGCCCAGCCGTTCCTTCAGCAATCGGCTCGTTTTCGCGCATTGGCAATGATACGGGTCGCCCTGCTGCAAATAGCGCTCTGGCATGCCGTGATAGGAACAGACCAGGACATCCGGTTTGGTCTCCAGCGCCGCATAGGCTTTTTCCACTGACCCGGCCAAAGCGTCGATATAGACAGGCTCGTCGAAATAGGCTGGAACGGTGCGAGACGCAGGTTGCCAGGCTTCGTCCATAAGCGCGCGGAAAAACTGATCATTGGCTGTTGCCGTGGTCGCGCCCGCATATTGCGGGTAGAGCGGGAAGAACAGAATTCGATCACAGCCCGCGGCCACCATTTCACGTACTTTGGATTTGGTTGAGGGATTGCCGTAGCGCATGCAGAAATCGACCATCACCTGATCGCCGTACCGTTCTTGCATCGCATCGCGCAACTTGGCTGTCTGGTCCTTGGTGATCGTCATCAGCGGGCTTTCGCCCTTGTCATGGTTCCAGATCGACTTGTAGGCCTCACCCGAGCTGAACGGGCGCTTGGACAGGATGATGCCTTGCAGAATCGGCTGCCACTTCCACTTGGGATAGTCGATCACGCGTTGGTCCGACAAAAACTCGTTCAGATACCGGCGCATCGGCCAATAGCTGTAGTCATCCGGTGTACCGAGATTGGCCAGCAGAATGCCGACGCGGCCCATTTTGACCTTTGGGTGGTCTGCGGCGGCATGATCGGGGCGAGTGGCGTCAAACATCTGATGCTTCCTGAGATTTCTCTGTACTGGCCTGAGATAACCGGAAAAGCCCGGTCGTCAATTGGACAGTTTACCTTCTTTTGTGCCCAGCGCATCCGCAAGCCGCGCTTTGGCCGATCCGGGGCGCAATGGTTTCTGTTGGCTGTCATCCGGAGACCAGCCGGTCAAGCAGATCAATTCATAGGTGGCGGCCAACCGCCCCGCGGGTGTTGAGAAGTTGTCGGCATAGACCTGCTGCGCGCGCGTAAAAACCTGTCGCTTGGTGGGTTGTTTCATGCGCCCGGACAGGCTGTTGGTCTCACCCATGGCGCGTAGGTCATGCATCAGGTGCTGCATGTCGCGGTATTCCGCCGTCAGGCGCGCGGTGTCGGCGACCGGCAGCGCAAACCCCGCCCGTTGCAGCAACCCGCCAAGTTCGCGCAGCTCGGCCATCGGGACGATGCGCGGACTGAGGCCTCCGGTCACTTCGATTTCAGCCTGTCCCAATGCGGCGCGCAGCTCGTGCAGGGTTTCTCCGCCCAGACACACAACCAACAGCAACCCGTCGGGGCGCAGAGCACGGCGACATTGGATCAGTTGCCCAACAGGATCATTGGCCCAATGCAGCGCCATGGCGTGGATGACCAAATCATGCGCACCGGGGGTCAGATCCAGAACCTCATCATCCGCAACGATCCGCGTCCCGGGCAGCACGTCCTGCCAGATATGCGCAAATGGCGTCACGATCGCCGGGGCCGTAAAGGTTTTGTTAACCATGGAGAGCCGATCCTGCACTTCGTCCACAGCGGCACGATGCAGGAACAGGGCCTCATCCTTCGCGCGGGCGCGGTGCCGGGTAAGGACCTGGCGATCAAACAAAGAGGGTGTATTGGACACAGGCAGTTTCATAGGGCGCAATTATCGCATGTGGCACCGGATTCAAACCGCTGTCGCGCTGATCTATCCGCCGCGCTGTCTGGGCTGCGGGGACCTGACCGAATCGGATTTCGGGCTGTGTGGGCCTTGCTGGCGCGGGACGTCCTTTATCGGAGGAGTTGTTTGCGAAAGCTGCGGGGTGCCGTTACCGGGGGTTTCAGACGGTCACCGGATTGAGTGCGACGATTGCTTGGCTGCGCCGCGCCCCTGGCAAGATGGGCGTTCGGCCCTTTTGTACGATGGCAAAGCGCGGTCGCTGGTGCTGGCCTTGAAACATGGTGACAGGCCCGAACTGGCGCGCCCTGCCGCACGCTGGCTGGCGCGGGCCGGGCAAGAGATATTCCGTGAGGGGATGCTGCTTGCGCCGGTGCCTTTACACTGGTCCCGGTTGTTGAAACGCCGGTACAACCAGTCCGCCCTACTGGCACAGCACCTTGGGAAAGAGGCAGGGCTTGAGGTGTGCCCGGACCTTTTGCTTCGTCACCGAAAGACGTCGGTTCTGGACGGCAAAACAGCCACCGAGAGGGCGGAAGTCCTTGAACACGCGATCATCGCCCATCCAAAGCGACAAGACCAAATGCAAGGGCGCAATATCCTGCTGGTGGATGATGTGATGACCTCCGGCGCGACACTGGCGGCTTGCGCGCGTGTCTGCCTTGCATCCGGAGCAAATCATATTTCCGTGTTGACCCTAGCGCGCGTTGCCAAGGATGCCTAATTCGCCCAAGATTATGCGAAACGCGAAGGTACGGAATATGAAACCGGTAGAAATTTACACCTCGCCGCTGTGCGGTTTTTGTCACGCGGCCAAGCGGCTGCTGAAGCAGAAGGGCGTCGAGTTCCAGGAAGTGGACGTTCTGATGCACCCCAAGCGCAAGCCCGAGATGATCCAGCGCGCCGGTGGCAAACGAACCGTGCCACAGATCTTTATCGGTGCGCAGCACGTGGGCGGCTGTGACGAACTGTATGAGTTGGAGCGTCAGGGCAAGCTGGATCGCCTGCTCGCGGCCTGATGAAGACTGCGCTGCTGCAAATCACCTCGTCGGATGATCCGGCCGAAAATCTGGACAGGGTGCGCGCCATGATGGCCGAGGCTGCGGAACAAGGCGCGCGGTTCATCCTGACGCCCGAGGTGACGAACTGCGTGTCCACCAGCACCACGCGGCAGCGCGAAGTCCTGCAGCACGAAGAAGATGACCAATCGCTGGCCGGCCTGCGGGATAAGGCCGCCGCGCTGGGTGTCTGGCTGCTGATCGGGTCTTTGGCGATAAAGACCCATGATGCAGACGGTCGGTTCGCCAATCGGTCCTTCATGATCGACCCGCAAGGGCAGGTCGTGGCGCGGTATGACAAGATCCATATGTTCGATGTGCAAGTCACCGAGACCGAGACTTTCCGCGAATCAAAAAATTACCGCCCCGGCGACAAGGCGGTGATTGCCGACACTGATTTTGGCAAGGTCGGCATGACCGTCTGCTATGACGTCCGGTTTCCGGCGCTCTATGCGGCGTTGGCGCACGCAGGGGCGCGAATCCTGACGGTTCCGGCCGCGTTTTCGCCGGTCACAGGTGCGGCCCATTGGGAATCGTTGCTGCGCGCCCGGGCGATTGAGACCGGCTGTTGGGTTCTGGCCCCCGCACAAACTGGCGAACACCCTAAAACCCGCGGCAAGACGCGCTATACCTATGGCCACAGCATGGTTGTCGCCCCGTGGGGCGAGGTCGTCATCGACGCAGGGACCGATCCGGGCATTCACATTTTCGATATGCATGATAGTTCTGTGTCTGAGGCGCGCCGTCGCGTGCCCTCGTTGACTCACGTCCGTCGCTTTGACGGACCCTGATCCAGAACCGGACCATGACTGACGAACACAATGCCCTTGCGGTCACGCTGTTCAGCGAAATCCTGACCGCCGACCAGCTGTTGCGTAATCGGCTTAGCCGGGTGCTGCCCAAGGGTATGGAGATTTCGCATTTCTCGGTGCTCAACCACCTGGTCTTTGTCGGGAACGAGCGTAGCCCGGCCCAATTGGCCGACACATTCCACGTCACGCGTGGCGCGATGACCAACACGTTGGCCAAGCTGGAATGGGCCGGATACATCCATATCCGCCCCGACTGGGACGACGCCCGCCGCAAGATGGTCGCGATCAGCCCCGCCGGTCGCAGGGCACGGGATCAGGCGATTACGTCGATCGCCCCGCTGATCAACCGCGTGGTCGGAGAACTGGGGCTGGAGCGCGTCCGTAGCACGTTGCCTGTGTTAAGAGATTTGCGGTTGCAGTTGGAGGGGGAGTAGGGCTTGGAAGCGGTGCCGCGTCAGGCAATAGAATTCAACTGATTGGCAATGCTTGACGAGAGAGCGGGTTAAATCGATCTGCCCGGCAGGAATTTGAGGATGAGCAATAATGCCGTGGATTTTGCATGAGAGTATTTCAGACCAAGAAGATGTGACGTGGGCGTTGCGGAATCCATCGACCGGCGCTGACAGGACGACGCCCAAGATTTACATGCCGACGGTGGAGATTTCCGAAGGCGAATATCCGTTGGATTTTCAACAAACCTCATCGCACACAGAGCTAACGGATTTCATGAGAGGCGGAAGTCTGGGTGTTGTGCTTGTCAGCCAAGCGTTCCGTGATTTGATCGAAGAAATGGACCCGGGGCATAGCCTTTACTATCCAATCGTCCTGCATTGCGATGATGGGCGCATTATCAAGGACGAGTATTTTCTTCATAAGTTCTCGGACTTCATCGACGACGGAGTCATCGTTGACGAGTCTGACGTCCAGCCAATCGTGCGCAAAGGAAAGATTAGATTTTACAGCAGTTCGGCTTGGCCCAAGCTGGTTTGGCGCAGCGATAGAATCAAGGATCGCCACGTATTTTCCGACAGCTATTTGCGAGACCGATTTTGTGTTTCCGATGCGTTCTTAGAGGCGGCTGAAGACAAAGGCTTCAAGGGTTTCCAGAAAATCGAGTCCTTTATCCATTACGTTTCTTAACAAGCGTAGGATGGGCGCTTGCACCCATCCTACCCCGGTTTCACACTCGCCGTCACATAATTCACGCTCAAATCCCGGTCCGAGATCGACCAGCTCCACAGAATCGGGTTGAACACAAAACCCTTCCGGTCCACCGGCTCCAACCCGGCTTGGCGCAGCAGGTCGAACAGCTCATCGGGGGTGATGAACTTGTTCCACTCATGCGTGCCGCGGGGCAACCAGCGCATGACGACCTCGGCCCCGAAAATGGCCATAGCATAAGATTTCGGATTTCGGTTGATGGTCGAACAGATCAGCAAGCCGCCCGGTTTCAGCAAGTGCTGCGAGGCTGTCAGAAAACCCAACGGGTCGGCCACATGCTCGACCACTTCCATATTCAGAACCACGTCGAACTGTTCGCCCGCAGCGGCCATGTCCTCGGCTGTGGTGTGGCGGTAGTCGATGTCTAGCCCGGATTGTTCCGCATGGATGCGTGCGACGGGCAGGTTGCCTTCGGCGGCATCCGCTCCGACCACTTCGGCCCCAAGGCGGGCCATCGGTTCGCTCAGCAGCCCGCCGCCGCAGCCGATATCCAGCAAACGCAGGCCCTCGAACGGCTTTGGCGACTTTAAATCGCGATCGAATTCGCCCGCGATCTGCTGTGTGATATAATCCAGCCGACAGGGGTTGAGCATGTGCAGTGGTTTGAATTTTCCATGCGGATCCCACCATTCTGCGGCCATCGCTTCGAATTTTGCGATCTCGGAAGGGTCAACCGTGTTCGGATGCGCTTGCATTCCTGTCTCCGTATGCTCTTTTACGCTTAAGGACTATATAGGGCCATAATGGACAAGTACCCGGACCAAAAGCGCGCAGTTCAATATCTGTACCCGCCGATCGATCCTTTCGATCAGCGTATGGTCGATGTGGGCGATGGACACCGTATCTATATGGAACAATGCGGCAATCCCAATGGCCTTCCGGTGGTGATTCTGCATGGGGGACCCGGTGGCGGCTGCAGCCCGGCTATGCGGCGTTATTTCGATCCGGACGTTTACCGGGTGATTCTGTTTGATCAGCGCGGATGCGGACGGTCACGCCCGCATGCCTCGGTCACTGACAACACCACTTGGCATCTGGTGGACGATATCGAACGTCTGCGAACCTTGCTGGATATCGACGACTGGATTGTCTTTGGCGGTAGCTGGGGGGCGACGCTTGCGCTGGTCTATGCGCAGTCCCACCCGGATCGGGTCAATCGCCTGGTGCTGCGCGGTGTGTTCCTTGCGACGCAGGCCGAGCTGGACTGGTTTTATGGTGGTGGCGCGGGCAAATTTTGGCCCGAGCAATGGGCGAAGTTCACCGCTCTGCTGTCGGAAAGTGAACTAAGCGACACGATCGGCGCATATAACAAACGCCTGTTCTCGGGTGATCGCGCGACCGAGATTCTGTATGCGCGCGCCTGGTCCAGTTGGGAAAACGCGCTGGCTTCGATCCATTCGCATGGCGCAACTGGGGAAAGCCCGGGGGAATACGCGCGCGCCTTTGCGCGGCTTGAGAATCACTATTTCATCAACCGCGCGTTCCTTGAACAGGACGGGCAGATTCTGGACCAGATGGACAGAATCGCACATATCCCCGGCCATATCGTGCAGGGTCGGTATGACATGATCTGTCCGCCTCAGGCCGCGTGGAACCTTGCCCAGCTGTGGCCCAATGCCGAGCTGAAGATGGTGCGCCAGGCCGGGCATGCGCTGTCCGAACCCGGAATTAGCGCGGAATTGGTTCGCATCATGGACCGCGTGGCGGAGGGCGCATTATGACCCGCATCGACCGTCGTGCTCTGTTTGCTTCCGGTGCTGCTGCCGCTCTGCTCGCGGCGACCGGTGCGTCTTTAGCCGATACGCCCAAAGTGGGTGGTACGCTGCGCCTTGCCGTGCCCCGCGATGACAGTTTGGAGCAGGTTGCCCGTGGGGCCGTGTTCGACACCCTGACCGAGATTGCACCCGACGGCACCCTACGCGGAGAGCTTGCGACCGGCTGGCAAACTGATTCCCAAGCCCGCATCTGGAGCTTTGATCTGCGCGAGAACGCTCGTTTTCACGATGGCGCGGTCCTTGATGTAAGGGATGTGATGGCGGTTCTGGGCGATGTCGGGCAGGTCGACGCCTTGTCAGATAATCGCGTGCGTCTGGAGTTGGCTCAGGCCAACCCGGGTCTACCCTTCCTTTTGGCCGACAGCAGGTTCGTTATTACGCGCAACGGGCAAGGTGTCACGCCCTTGCAGGCGGCGAACGGCACCGGATGCTACCGAGTTGAACGGGCGGAGGATGATCGTCATTTCCTTGGGCGCCGTGTGGCGGGCCACTACAAGGATGGATTGGCTGGCTGGGCCGAAACCCTGGAAGTTATCGTGATTCCCGACGCTCGCGTGCGTACCGAGGCGCTGCGAGACGGCTTTGTGGATATCGCGGCACTGCCGCAGGGCGAAGGGTTCAGCCCGCACCGCGGATTGCGCTTTTTTCCAAGCGAATCCGATATGGCGCTGGCTGTAGCAGGGCATGTCGGCATGCCCCGTCAGATCGGAACGGATCGCCCCCTGGATGATGGCCGCGTTGCCGAGCGTTGGTGGTTGATTTAAACGCCGAAAATTCGCCTGACTTCTACTTTGTGCAAAATTTTGCTATTGTACGCGCTGTATTAGCTTAATTGTTTCGAAAATGGGAGAATTCCCATGAGGGTTGAAAGCTTAAAGAATATATCAATTTCCATTTTGTCCGTAGCATTGGCGGTTGTTGCGGTGTTTGCCCTGAAATCAGGTAAAGACGTTACCGTAAAAGTCAGCAAAAACGGGACGATAGAGCTGGATGCCCGCGAAGGGCAGTCGCTGACCCAGTTGCTGGACAAGGGTTTTGAGGCCGTAGAGGCGAACCCCGAAGATAGTGCAGAGACGACAGCGCGGAAACTGTCCGATATGCGGGCTCTGACCCGCACGCTGAAGTCGCATGGTTACTATGCGTTGAACGATTCGGATCTGGTTCACGAAATTAGAGGGCTGGAAAAGGAGGATCCCCTGTCGGCCGGGCTGCGCGACGTGCTGTATGATCTGGAAGGTCCGTTTTCGCTGCCCGGAACATTGCGTGGGGCGGATTCACGGATGTGGCAGGCGATCGCTGATCTGTACGAGGGTATAAAGTCCGAACCGCGTGGTGACAGCCAGCTATTTGCGACGCTTTACACGAACTTCATTCAGCAAGAGACCGTGTTCAGCCCCTTCAAGCACGAGGTAACGGCCGAGGGCGTGTTGTTGCATGACGCAAATGAGAACGAAAAACCGATGGTGTACACCTGCCCCGACAGTTTTTTGAAACCGGGGATTACCGTCCTGATCAAACCGACCGGCGGGTCATCCAATATCATGCGTCAGTTCACGGTGCGGCAAGATCCTGTTTTTCATGCCTGCGCCGCGCGGACACCGTTCGAGTTTTTGTCGGGTTCAGAAATGAAGCTGGGGCTGAACCGGGTGGCCTTTGATCAACTCTTCCCGCCGCGGACGGCGAATGCCGAGCAGTTTCAGGGCAGGGGCACTCTTTCGGTGATTATCTACCCGCGCAACACGCAGCCTGCGCTTTTTGCATCTTCGGCGGAATAGGAGCTTTCCATGAATAAACTTGCTGTTCTCGCTGCCATTATTGCACTTGTGACCGTCGCCCCGTCAGGCGTGGCACATGCCCAGGGACGTCAATGCCTGTTTGACGGCGAGGTCTACGAAGACGGGGACCGCGTTGGTCCTTACCTATGTGAAAATGGCGAGTGGATTCTGTCAGACTGATATTGTGATTGCCCATCCTGGCGCTTGGGCTTGCAATCTTGCAGTCGCTTGGCTATATGGCCGTTAACAGCGGCGTGTCGGGCTTCGGTCCGGGGCTCCACCGGAAAAGATCGACGGGCCGCGCGCCCGTTTTTTTGTGCCCGACTGACAGGGTAGAGTACCAGATGACAAATGACCTGATAGCCAAAGCAGCCATCGACCGGCGACTGGCCGAGATCATCACCCCCGTGATCGAGGATCTGGGGTATGAACTTGTGCGTATTCGCCTGATGAGCGGCAAACAAACCACGCTGCAGATCATGGCTGACAAGCCTGATGGCGGTATCGAAGTGGATGATTGCGCCGAGATTTCGAACGCGGTCAGCGCCACGTTGGATGTTGAGGATCCGATCCTTGACGCCTATGCGCTGGAAGTGTCCAGCCCCGGCATCGACCGCCCCTTGACCCGTCTCAAGGACTTTGAGGCGTTCGAAGGGTATGAGGCCAAGATCGAAACCGCCGAACTGATCGACGGACGCCGCCGTTTTAAGGGTGAGCTGGCCGGGATCGAGGGAGATGAGGTCCTGATCAATCTCACCGAGGGGGACGAGACGATCACCATCGGTCTGCAATTCGACTGGCTGAGCGACGCCAAGCTGGTCCTGACTGACGACCTGATCAAGGAAATGCTGCGCCAGCGCAAAGACGCCGGTGCCCTGAACGAAAACGCTTTCGACGAGATTGAGACCGAAGGGTCCGAAGAGGAGACGAACTGATGGCAATCACCTCAGCCAACCAGCTGGAGCTGCTGCAGACCGCCGAGGCCGTGGCCCGCGAAAAGATGATCGACCCCAGTCTGGTTGTCGAAGCGATGGAGGAATCGCTCGCCCGTGCCGCCAAGAGCCGTTACGGCGCTGAAATGGACATCCGCGTCAGCATCGATCGCAAGACTGGCAAAGCAACATTCACCCGCGTTCGCACCGTGGTCGAAGATGAAGAGCTGGAAAACTACCAGGCCGAGATGACTGTCGAGCAGGCCAAGCAGTATATGGAAACGCCTTCAGTTGGTGACGTCTTCGTTGAAGAAGTGCCGCCAGTTGAAATGGGCCGTATCGCGGCACAATCCGCAAAGCAGGTGATCCTGCAGAAGGTTCGCGAAGCCGAGCGCGACCGTCAGTACGAAGATTTCAAGGATCGTGCAGGCACCATCATCAACGGTGCGGTCAAGCGCGAAGAGTTTGGCAATGTCATCGTCGATCTGGGTGGTGCTGAGGCCGTTCTACGCCGCAATGACAAGATCGGTCGCGAAAGCTATCGTCCGAATGACCGTGTGCGTGCCTATATCAAGGAAGTGCGTCGCGAAGTTCGTGGCCACCAGATCTTCCTGTCGCGCACCGCGCCGGAATTCATGGCCGAACTGTTCAAGATGGAAGTGCCGGAAATCTATGACGGCATCATCGAGGTCAAGGCCGTGGCCCGTGACCCCGGTTCGCGTGCCAAGATCGCTGTGATTTCCTACGACGGTTCGATTGATCCGGTTGGTGCTTGCGTTGGTATGCGCGGCAGCCGCGTGCAAGCCGTTGTGAACGAGCTGCAGGGCGAAAAAATCGACATCATTCCGTGGAACGAAGATCAACCGACCTTCCTGGTGAATGCGCTGCAGCCTGCTGAGGTTTCCAAGGTGGTTCTGGACGAAGAAGCCGGCAAAATCGAGGTTGTGGTTCCCGAGGAACAGCTTTCGCTGGCCATCGGTCGCCGCGGTCAGAACGTGCGTCTGGCCAGCCAGCTTACCAATCTGGATATCGACATCATGACCGAGGCCGAAGAATCGGCGCGTCGTCAGAAAGAATTCGAAGCCCGCACCCAGCTGTTCATGGACAGCCTGGATCTGGATGAGTTCTTTGCCCAGTTGCTGGTGTCCGAAGGCTTCACCAACCTCGAAGAGGTAGCCTATGTGGAAATCGAAGAACTGCTGGTGATCGACGGCGTTGACGAAGGCACCGCGCAAGAGCTGCAAACACGGGCGCGCGAATATCTGGAAGCAAAGGCCAAGGCAGCTTTGGAAAGCGCCCGCGCGTTGGGTGCCGAAGACAGTCTTATTGAATTCGAAGGCCTGACACCCCAGATGGTTGAAGCGCTGGCCAAGGACGATGTGAAGAACCTGGAAGACTTCGCCACCTGCGCTGACTGGGAACTGGCCGGTGGTTGGACCACGGTCGACGGCCAGCGAATCAAAGATGACGGTGTTCTGGAACCTTTCGGTGTAACGCTGGAAGAGGCGCAGGATCTGGTCATGACAGCTCGGATCATGCTGGGCTGGGTCGATCCTGCTGAGTTGGAGCAGGCCGAAGAAGAAGTTACCGAAGAGGAGGCCGAGGCCTGATCTCAGGCTTCGGGTGGCGCAAATGGGTCGCGGTGGCGTCCATAAGGATCGGTCCGAAGGACCTGAACGCAAGTGCATCGCCACGGGCGAGGTTCAACCTAAATATGGGTTGATCCGCTTTGTGACGGGGCCGGATGGTCAGGTCTTTCCGGATGTCGCGGCAAAACTGCCGGGACGTGGCGTCTATGTCGCGGCGGATCGCAGCGCGCTGGACAAGGCCGTGGGCAAAAAGCTGTTTGCACGTGGTTTCAAGGCGCAAGTCAGTGTGCCCAACGATCTCGCGGATGAAGTTGAGCGTCAGATTGCGCGCCGTGTGATCGAGTTGGTGAGCCTTGCGCGCAAATCTGGTGATGCGATCGCCGGTTACGAAAAGGTCAAGACGTGGCTGGACCGGGAAGAGGCCCAGGTACTGATACAAGCCTCTGATGGATCAGGGCGCGGCAAGTCGAAATTGAGCACGCCGCACTTCGGAACATACATCGGCTGGCTGACGGCGGACGAGCTGGGACAGGCATTTGGGCGCCAAACCGTGATTCATGCGGCGCTCGCCTCTGGCGGACTCGCCAAACGTGTTGTAGAGGAAGCGCAGCGCCTGCGTGGCTTGCGCGAAACGGATGACGGCGGCAGGGGCCGCGCGGAAGGGTAAGAAGCTTTATGAGCGATAATGACGGCAAAAAGACATTGGGTCTTCGTGGCGGGGCACGCCCCGGAAATGTGAAACAAAGTTTCAGCCACGGACGTACCAAGAATGTCGTGGTGGAGACCAAACGCAAGCGCGTGGTGGTTCCCAAGCCGGGTGCCGGCAAGCCAGGTGGCGGAGCAACGCCCTCGGGTGATCCGTCGCGCCGCCCTGCCGGGATTTCCGATGCGGAGATGGCCCGCCGGATGAAGGCGCTGCAGGCCGCGAAGGCCCGCGAGGTCGAAGAAGCCGCCGCCCGCGAGGCAGCTGAAAAAGCGCGTGAAGAAGAACGCGCCCGTCGTCGTGCGGAGCAAGAGGCTAAGGAACGCGAACAGCGTGAGGCCGAAGAGCGCGCACGTGCCAAAGCCGAAGAAGAAGATCGCAAGCGCAAAGAGGCTGAAATAGCGGCCCAACGCGCAGCTGCTCCGGCTGCACCGGCAGAGCCCAAGGCGGCTGCTCCGCGCAGCCCGGCCAACAAGCCTGCACCGGCTGCAACGCCGCGGAAAAACGATCGCGAGCGTGAACAGCGCGGAAATCGTGGCAAAGGCCGTGATGACAACCGCCGGTCCGGCAAGCTGACACTGGGTCAGGCAACGGGCGGGGAAGGTAATCGTCACCGCTCTATGGCGGCGATGAAACGCAAGCAGGAGCGGGCGCGTCAGAAAGCCATGGGTGGTACGGTCGAGCGCGAAAAGGTAATCCGCGACGTACAGCTGCCCGAGGCGATCACGGTGTCAGAGCTGGCCAACCGTATGGCCGAGCGTGTGGCAGACGTTGTCAAATCGCTGATGAACATGGGCATGATGGTCACGCAGAACCAGACCATTGATGCCGATACCGCCGAGCTGATCATCGAAGAATTCGGTCACAAAGTGACCCGTGTCTCTGATTCGGATGTCGAGGACGTCATCAAAGAGGTCGAAGACGACGACAAAGATCTGAAATCGCGTCCGCCGGTCATCACCATCATGGGTCACGTTGACCACGGCAAAACCTCGCTGCTGGATGCGATCCGCGATGCGCGGGTTGTGGCAGGCGAAGCGGGTGGCATCACTCAGCACATCGGTGCCTATCAGGTGACAACCGATAGCGGCACCACGCTGTCATTCCTGGATACGCCGGGCCACGCGGCCTTTACTTCGATGCGCTCGCGCGGTGCTCAGGTCACGGATATCGTGGTTCTGGTTGTTGCCGCCGATGACGCGGTGATGCCGCAGACGGTCGAGGCGATCAACCACGCGAAAGCGGCCGGAGTGCCGATGATCGTGGCGATCAACAAGGTCGACAAGCCGGGCGCGAACCCGGACAAGGTGCGCACCGATCTGCTGCAGCACGAAGTCATCGTCGAGAAAATGTCGGGTGAGGTTCAGGACGTCGAAGTCTCTGCCATCACCGGTCAGGGTCTGGATGAGCTGCTGGAAGCCATCGCGCTGCAATCCGAGATTCTGGAGCTGAAAGCCAACCCGAATCGCGCCGCCCAGGGTGCCGTGATCGAGGCACAGCTGGACGTGGGTCGCGGCCCGGTCGCTACTGTTCTGGTTCAGAACGGCACGCTGCGTCAGGGCGACATCTTCGTCGTGGGTGAGCAATACGGTAAAGTCCGTGCGCTGATCAACGACAAGGGTGAACGCGTCAAGGAAGCTGGCCCCTCGGTTCCAGTCGAGGTTCTGGGTCTGAACGGCACGCCCGAGGCTGGCGACGTTCTGAACGTGACCGAGACCGAAGCACAGGCCCGCGAGATCGCCGAATACCGCGAACAGGCCGCCAAGGACAAACGCGCTGCCGCTGGCGCCGCAACGACCCTTGAGCAGCTGATGCAGAAGGCCAAGGAAGACGAGAACGTCAACGAACTGCCAATTCTGATGAAAGCAGACGTTCAGGGCTCGGCTGAGGCCATCGTTCAGGCGATGGAGAAGATCGGCAACGACGAGGTACGCGTGCGCGTGCTGCACTCGGGCGTAGGTGCGATTACCGAAACCGATGTCGGCCTTGCCGAAGCATCCGGTGCGCCGATCCTGGGCTTCAACGTGCGTGCCAATGCGTCGGCGCGGAACACCGCGAACCAGAAGGGCGTGGAAATCCGCTACTACTCGGTAATCTATGACCTTGTGGACGACGTGAAAGCCGCCGCATCCGGCCTGCTGAGCGCCGAGATTCGCGAAAAGTTCATCGGTTACGCCGAGATCCGCGAAGTCTTCAAGGTTACAGGCGTCGGCAAAGTTGCTGGCTGTCTGGTCACCGAAGGCGTGGCGCGTCGTTCCGCAGGTGTCCGCCTGCTGCGCGACAACGTGGTGATCCACGAAGGCACGCTGAAGACGCTGAAACGCTTCAAGGACGAAGTGGCCGAGGTCCAGTCGGGTCAGGAATGCGGTATGGCGTTCGAGAATTACGACGATATCCGTGCAGGCGACGTGATCGAAATCTTCGAGCGCGAAGAGGTCACCCGCACGCTGGATTGATCCGGTTCGGAATGAGAGTTTGGAAACAGCGGCTCAATTGGGCCGCTGTTTTTTTTGCGAATGATTGAGAGCCTTTGATTGTACGTATGAGATTTTCTGAATCCAGTCAGTACGGTGCGTTTTACAATCCTGTCCTAATTATGAGATGAGTCTGCCTTCAAGGTCGGCTGTGCGGACAATGCTGTCGTTCGCTCGAAGAAAATGAACGACCGCTCTTGAAGGTAACACATTTTAGGGTTGTTCAAACGATCCTATCCAGTGGATCGAAATGCAAACACCCTATTGCAACTTCGGAAGCGGTCGGCGGCGCGCAGCGTCTACAGCTTGATCTAGAAAGCGAATGTAGTTCGCCATGGAGTCGAGGTGACCCTCCATCGGGGGGCCACACTTCCATAGTTCGGTGAACGCGCCATTGGTGAAGGCGCTGCAATCCCAACCACGCAAAGAGAATTGAATCAGCTGTTTGAAATGGAGCGTATTCAAGCCTTCATCCTCCGCAAAGCTGACGGTTTGCATGTCGCACCTGTCATTACAGAACAGCACGACATATCGACCCTGAAACATACGGGATTTTGACAAGTAAACACGGAGCTGGTTCTCAAGTGAGCTGTGGCCAATAATATCGAAGTCTTGCGAAGCGGGACGCAAGAACGCGCGCAGCGAGGCATGGGTGGGTTTGGGGTCACCCTCCCAAAACCACGCCGGGCCCAAAACCTCACGAAAGACGTTATTACGATTAGGTTCTTCAGCCCCAAACTGCCCTCTGTAGAAAACAATGTAATCTTCCCATCTGGTAAAGGGCATGGTGCGATCTGCACACTTGACAAAATAGGGGTTCGCGCGATGGTTCAAAGCCGCCCCACGGAGCACCTTGCCGTCTAAGTATTCGGTTTCATCATAGCTATCAGTCGTTAACCGACAGGTGTCTCCGGTAACCGGCTGGGCATAGTGGATTAGGTTTAGGGTCTCCTGCCCGATGTTCTTTACGACATATCCTTCTGGTATGTCATCGCAGTCGTACTGCGCGCAGAAATTCGTCCACTCCTCGGCTTTCCTGCGGATTTTCTCTGCCCGCTCAGCCTCGACCCTCTCACTGTGCGTCGGAGCGGTAAACACCAAATACGCAAAATAGCCAATCCAAACCACCGCGATGAGAATTGCCACGGCGATAGACGCGACTATCGCGGAAAGGAGGTAGCGAAAGAAGCGTTTTAGAATCATAGAGTTTCGGCCCAGAACCACATCGTTGACAGCTTGTGTCAGCATTCGGGCGAAACTTTGGCCCATTTCCGGGTCACGGGGGTCACTTTCCCAGTGTGGCTAGCAGGACTTTCTAACGACCTTCGAACCAAAGCTATCGGTGTGAGTTTTGGCAAGCAGAGATAACCAAAGCCGACATTGGAACTATGCTCGGGATTGAGCACTTTGGGATCAAACAGGGCGTTCGAAGCTTGGCAACAAAGGTAAGGTTTGTAATGGTCGTGCTAATTTCCGGGGAAAATACCAAATCAGTTGATTTTCAATGCCTTTGACTACCGATTTACCGGCAAAAACGTACCTCGATGCATGATGATATCGAAGTGCTGCATGCCCTTTAGCAAATCGAAACTGACCGAATGCCCGCCTTTGCGCAGGGCTTCCGCATAATCGCGACTTTGGCGGATGAATTCCGGCGTGTCCCGTTCCGCCACTGTCACGTGATAGCGAGGACCGGGGGGTGGCAGGTGCAGGATCGGGGACAGATCATGTACCTCGACCGGGGTCAGCTGCAGTGGGTCATTCACCGAGGTCAGGCTGATCGGTTCCAGATCATAGACGCCGCTGATCAGGATAACATCGCGCACGCGCAATCCCGCGCGGGCCAACGCATCCGCCGAGGTCGCCATGACCATGGCCACCAGATGCGCGCCTGCACTGTGTCCCGATAGGGTGATCCGCGACGGATCAAAGCCCAAATTGAACGCGTTCTCTGCCAGCCAAAGTAGGGCATCGCGGCATTCGTTGACCATCTGATCCAGCCGCGCATCCGGGGCCAGCGTGTAATTCAACGTGGCAAAGGATTGCTCGGCCTCAATCAGTGCAGGGGCCATCATCGCCGATTCGCGTTGGCTGAGCGCTTGCCAATATCCGCCGTGAACAAAGACGTGCAGAGGGGCACCTGCTCCTTTCGCGGGAAAGAAATCCAGCACTTGCGCCGGCGAATCGCCATAGGCGACGTTTTCCTTCACGTCCATCCTCGCCCGGTGCTGCGCGCTGAGTGCGGTATAGCTGTCTAGATAGGGTGTCAGATCGCCACCGATCATCGAACTAGGGGCGTATTCACGCTCCAGCTCATCCTGAGAGAACCCTCGATACAGCATCGCCTACTCCTGCCCCGCATACATCAATTCGGTGCGCACATCGTAGAGGTCGTGGAAGAAGCGTAAATCCAGGGCCTTGCGCAGAAAGGACACGCCGCTGGATCCACCCGTGCCGGGTTGGTTGCCGATGACACGTTCCACAGCCGTGACATGGTCAAAACGCCAGCGTTGGAACAGGGATTCGACGTCCATCAGCTTTTCGGCTAGCGCATAAAGATCCCAATAACGGTCCGTGTTGCGGAACACCTGCCCCCATATCTTCACCACGCGGTTGTCGCCGGAATAAGGCTGCGCATAGTCCCGGTTCAGTAAATCATCGGGCACATCGAAACCTTGACGGGACAACATATGCAGCACCTCGTCATACAAGGACGGTTTTGTCAGCGCGGCATTCAGTAAGCTCATGACCTCGGCGTCATGTTCGTGCACTTTCAGGGTCGAGGCATCTTTGTTGCCCAGAATAAATTCGATCTGACGATAGCCGTAGCTTTGGAAGCCCGACGAACTGCCCAATGCCTCGCGGAAGGTCATGTAGTCGGCCGGCGTCATGGTCAGCAACGTCTCCCAAGCCGAGATCAGCTGGCGCTGAATCGCCTTGACCCGGTCGAGGTTCTTCATCGCGGGGCCGAATTCATCCTGTTGCAGGAACCGGCGCACCTCGACCAGTTGGTGATGCATCAGTTTCAGCCACAGCTCGCTGACCTGATGGATGACGATGAACAGCATTTCATCCGGCTGCGCAGGGTCCTGAAAGGTCTTTTGCAAGTTCAGCAGGGTTTTGAGCTGCAGAAAATCGCCATAGCTCTTACGATGGGTTTCCGCGAAATCGGTGACCAGAGTGTCCTCGATTCCACGCTCAAGATACCGATGATCCTTATCGCCCATTTGCTCCTCCAAACGCATGAGTTCGCCCCTGTTTAGGGTCTAAATCAGCGCACTTCCAGAGCGTTAAGTCCAGTCCAGAACCACTTTGCCGGATTGGCCGGATTTCATCGCGGCAAAGCCTTCGGCGAAATCGTCGACTTTCATGTGGTGCGTGATGACCCGGCTGACATCCAGACCGTTCTGCAGCATCGCAATCATTTTGTACCAGGTCTCGAACATTTCGCGCCCATAAACGCCTTTGATGGTAATCGCTTTGAACACGATGCGGGACCAGTCCACCGGAGACTTTCCGGGCGGAATACCCAGCAAAGCGATCTTGCCGCCCATCACCAGAGCCTCGACCATCTGGTCCAGCGCAGCTTGTGAGCCGGACATTTCCAAGCCCACATCGAACCCCTGCTGCATGCCGAGTTCGGCAATGACGTCCTGCAGGTCTTCCTTGCTGACATCCACCGTCCGCAGGGTCGGCACGACGTGTTCGGCCAGTCTCAGACGATCCGGGTTGATATCTGTGATCACCACATGCCGCGCCCCGGCATGGCGCGCGACTGCGGCAGCCATAATACCGATGGGGCCCGCGCCGGTGATCAGAACATCCTCACCCAGCAGATCAAAGCTGAGCGCGGTGTGCACTGCGTTGCCGAGGGGGTCGAGGATGGCTCCGATCTCGTCTGGCACGTCCTCGGGCAAGGGTACCACATTAAAAGCGGGTAGTTTCAGGTATTGGGCAAAGGCACCTTGTTCGTTGACCCCGATCCCACGGGTGCCCGGATCCAGATGAAACTTCCCGGCTCGGCTTTGGCGGCTGTCGTTGGTGATCAGGTGGCCCTCGCCAGAACAACGCTGGCCGATCTCCAGACCGGACACATTGCGGCCGATCTCGACGATCTCACCCGCAAACTCGTGGCCGGTAATCATCGGAATTGGCACTGTGGCCGCGGCCCAGTCATCCCAATTCCAGATGTGGATATCTGTCCCGCAGATGCCGGTTTTGTTGATGCGGATCAGAACCTCGTCCGCATTAATTTCAGGCACAGGGGCCTGCACCATCCAAAGACCTTCTTCAGGTTTGGACTTTTCCAGAGCTTTCATTGTGTTGGGTCGCATCAGATCACTCCCAATTCCTTGCCGACCTTACCAAAGGCTGCCAGTGCACGGTCCAATTCATCCTTTGTTAGAGCCGCATTCATTTGGGTTCTGATCCTTGCTTGCCCACGCGGGACGACGGGAAAAAAGAAGCCCGAGACATAGACACCTTCGTCAAACAGTCGCGACGCCATTTCTTGCGCCAGCGTTGCTTCTCCCAGCATGACAGGGATGATCGGATGCTCACCGGGCAGCAGATCGAAGCCCAGCTTCTCAAGCCCCGCGCGCCAGTATTTGGCATTGCCGACCAGTTGGGCACGCAGCATGTCGCCCTCTTCAACCAGACGGATTGCCTCAATTGCTGCGGCGACGATGGAAGGTGGCAGCGAATTCGAGAACAGATAGGGCCGCGCCCGCTGCCGTAGCAGATCAATCACTGGCTGCGGCCCGGCGATATAGCCGCCGATTGCCCCCCCAAGTGCCTTGCCCAAGGTTCCCGTCAGAATATCGACGTCGACATCGAAATGATCCGGTGTTCCTGCACCCCTCGGTCCCATGAAGCCGGTGGCGTGACAGTCATCGACCATGACAATGGCGTCATATAAATCGGCCAATTCGCGAATTTTCGGCAGGTTGGCCAGATAGCCATCCATCGAGAACACGCCATCGGTCGCGATCATGATATGCCGCGCCCCATCCTCACGCGCCTGCTTTAGCCAGGCCTCCAAATCGTTCATGTCATTGTTCAGGTAGCGGTAGCGCTTGGCTTTACACAGCCGCACACCGTCGATGATCGAGGCGTGATTCAGGCTGTCCGAGATAATGGCGTCTTCAGACCCTAACAAGGGCTCGAACAGCCCGCCATTGGCGTCAAAGCACGCTGCAAACAGGATCGAATCATCCTTGTTCAGAAACTTTGCCAGCTTCTGCTCCAACTCTCGGTGAATGTCCTGCGTGCCGCAGATGAACCGGACCGAGGCCATGCCGAACCCCTTGGGTTCCATCGCACCCTTGGCGGCCTCGATCAACGCGGGGTGATCAGCCAGACCCAGATAGTTGTTGGCGCACAAGTTGATCACCTGCTTACCGCCCACCGTAATCTCACCTCCCTGAGGCGAGGTGATCATTCGTTCGCGTTTGTACAGACCCTCAGATTCGATCTGCGCGAGGGTGTCCGTTATGTGGGACAGGAATGCATCAGCCATGGCGGTCTCCGTTTGTCTGAGTCGCATATCTAACATAGCGGATATAATTCCCAAATAGGGGAATTACAATATACGGGAAAAATTTCCGCGAATACGGATTTTGCAGGTGTCAGGCGTTTTTAACGATCAGGAAGACCCGCGCTGCCCCGTTGGCAACAATCGAATGCGCGACATCCGCCGCATAGCGTGCGGTATCACCCATCTGCAGATCACTGACAGCCGTACCGGAGGTCACACGAACGGCACCTTCCAGCACGGTCAGCTGCTCTCGTGCTCCACGGGCGTGGGGCTGGCTGTTTAGAGCGCCGTCTTTGTCGAACTCAATATCGTAGACCTCGTGACCACCTGCTTCCTCGGGCGGTGAAAGAATGCGAATCCGGCAGTTTTGGCCCATGTTGTCGATACTGGGCACCTCGGATTTCCTAAGGACTTCGATCTGGTTCGTGCTGTTCGCTTCCTCCAGAAGACCCGCGAAATCCACCTGTAGCGCACGGGTTAGGTTCCACAGGGTCGAGATCGTTGGGCTGCTTTCGCCCCGCTCGATCTGACTGACCATCGATCTGGATACGCCGCTAAGATTTGCCACGGCTTCAAGCGACAGGCCCTTGGCTCTGCGGGCCTCTTTCAGGCGTGCGGGCAGGCGTGTCAGGATATCATCTGGGTTTTCCGTCATGACGGAATCTCATGCGCGTTTGTCCGTCATATGTCAATTCTGCTTGTGACGGTACGTTCCATGGGACAGCCTGATGCCGCAGATGCATAGTGCCGTCAAATTCCGGAGGAGTAGAGACATGAAAGACATCGTGATTCTTGATGGTGCCCGCACCGCGATTGGTACTTTTGGCGGGGCGCTGGCATCAACCGCGCCGATTGATCTTGCGACCGTGGTGACGGAAGCGGCGATGGAACGTTCAGGGGTCGAACCGACCCAGATCGGCAGCGTTGTTTTTGGCCACGTGATCAACACCGAGCCACGCGATATGTACCTGTCGCGCGCCGCCGCAAAACAAGCGGGCATTCCGAACGAAACACCTGCGATGAATGTGAACCGCCTGTGCGGGTCGGGAGCGCAGGCGATTGTGTCCGCTGTGCAGTCTCTGATGTTGGGTGATGCAGAATTTGCCGTGGCCGGAGGTGCCGAAAGCATGTCGCGCAGCCCCTACATCGTTCCTCAGGCGCGCTGGGGTGCGAAGATGGGGGATGTTAATTCGCTCGATATGATGCTGGGTGCCCTGAATTGTCCCTTTGGCACCGGTCATATGGGTGTGACAGCCGAGAACGTGGCGGATGAACATCAGATCACGCGTGAGCAAATGGACGAATTTGCGCTGACCAGCCAGGCGCGAGCTGCTGCTGCGATTGGGGCTGGCTATTTTGAAAGCCAGATCGCGCCGGTTCAGGTCAAAGTCAAACGCGACATGGTCGATTTCACGGTCGACGAACACCCCAAGCAGACCTCGGCCGAGGCGCTGGCAGGTCTGCGCCCGGCGTTCAAGAAGGACGGTCGGGTGACTGCTGGTAACGCATCAGGGATCAACGACGGTGCAGCCGCGATGGTTCTGGCAACGACAGAAGCTGCCGAAAAGGCTGGCTTGAAACCCAAGGCGCGCATTCTGGGATATGGTCACGCTGGTGTCCGTCCCGAGGTTATGGGGATCGGACCGGTTCCGGCTGTACAGAACCTATTGGCGCGTACGGGCCTGTCGATCGAGGATTTCGATGTGATCGAAAGCAACGAGGCCTTCGCGTCGCAAGCCTTGGCCGTAAACAAAGAACTGGGGCTGGATGCCGCCAAGGTGAATCCGAACGGGGGGGCAATTGCTTTGGGGCACCCGGTGGGCGCTACAGGCGCGATCATCACCCTTAAGGCGTTGTATGAGTTGGAACGCATCGGGGGGTCGAAGGGCTTGGTCACGATGTGCATTGGTGGCGGACAGGGTATCGCCATTGCCTTCGAGCGAATCTAATCCGGATCGGGTAGGGGGGCTGTCTGCCCCCCCCATCACGCTTGCGGGATTTCCCCCGAGGATATTTTTGGCCAGGTGAAGCTGGCGGATTTGCGTTAGGTGAAGGCTGTCAGGAGCAGGACAATTGCGGCGCCAGCAGCGGCGCCGATGGCTGCCGGAAGAATGGCCGCCGATAGGCCTCTGTTTTGAGTGTCGTCCTTATGCGTCTGCGCGATCAGCGCATTTTCCACCAAAGCGGGCAGGCGCGGGCCAAAGCGGGCCAGTACCATGGCGGTTTTGCCAAAATCCCGTAGTGCTGCGCGGGGGCCGATGGATTGCTTGATGTAATCTTCGACAACCGGGCGGGCGACTTCCCAGATGTTGATGTGCGAGTCCAGCGACCGCGCCACGCCTTCGACGACCACCATTGTCCGTTGCAGCAGGATCAGTTCCGTGCGGGTTTCCATGCCGAACCGTTCTGTCACCTCGAACAGGTAATTCAGTAGGCGTCCCATCGAAATATGAGTGGCATCCATGCCAAAGATAGGCTCGCCGACCGCGCGCAAGGCGCGGGCAAACTCGTCGACGTCCCTGTCGGCAGGAACATAGCCAGCTTCGAAATGCACTTCGGCCACGCGTTTGTAGTCGCGGCGAATAAAGCCAAAGAGGATCTCGGCATAAACCCGGCGGGTATATTCGTCGATATGACCCATGATGCCATAGTCGTAGGCAATGATGTCCCCATTGGCCGCGACCTTCAGGTTGCCCTGATGCATGTCAGCGTGGAAAAAACCGTCTCGAAGTGCGTGCAGCAGGAACAAGCGCAGCACGCGTTCCGCCAGATCGCCACGGTCGTGCCCGGCGGCGTCCAGCGCGGCATTGTCGCCCAGTGGAACTCCGTCGGCCCAGCTGAGCGTCATCACGCGGCGGGCTGACAGGGACCAGACGACAGGGGGCAGCCAGAAACCTGCGTCGTTCTTGGTGTTGGCCGCATATTCCGACGCGGCAGCGCTTTCCAGCCGCAGGTCGAGCTCGCCGCGTACGACGCCGTCGAAATGTTCGATCACCTCCATCGGGCGCAGGCGGCGCGCACCGGGGGCGAATAGCTGCACGATGCGTGCGGCGAAATAAAATGCGTCTACATCCTTGCGGAAGGCGCGTTCAATGTTTGGGCGCAGAACTTTGACCGCTACGTCTTCGCCGGTGCTGACCAGCTTGGCCTTGTGGACCTGAGCAATGGATGCAGCAGCGATGGGTTCGCTGAATTCGCTGAAGATTTCAGAAACTGGCTGACCCAGTTCTTTTTCCACTTCGGCCATAGCTTCGGAGCGGGAAAACGGGGGAAGCTTGTCCTGCAGCACGCGCAATTGTTCGGCCAACTCATCCCCGACCACATCGGGACGGGTCGACAATACCTGACCAAACTTGATGTATGCCGGTCCAAGCGCCGTCAGCGCCCTTGTCGCGGGGGGCATGTCAGGATCGCCTTTGTAACCCAGCCATTGGAACGGTTTTCCCAAAGCATGCGCCAGAAACCGCAGTGCGCGCGGAGCCTCGAACGCGTCCAGCACAACGTTCATGGCGCCTGTGCGCTCAAGAGTGGCGCCTGTGCGGATCAGGCGAATGATGTTGTGTGGTCCGCGCATCAGATTTTCCAGCCGGAATGCAGCGCGGCGATGCCCATGCTCAGGTTGCGGTACTTGGCATTTTCAAATCCGGCCGCGCGGACCATGCCCAGAAACGTTTCCTGATCCGGGAAATTGCGGATCGATTCGACCAAGTATTGATAGCTGTCGTAGTCATTGGCGATGAGTTTCCCCATACGCGGGATGACGTTGAAGCTGTAAAGATCGTAGAGCTTTTGCAGCCCGTCATTAGGCAATTGACTGAATTCCAGCACCATCAGTCGGCCGCCGGGTTTCAACACACGGAATGCTTCGTTCAGGGCCTCCTGCGGGCGGGTCACGTTCCGGATGCCAAACGAGATGGTGTAGACGTCGAATGTGTTGTCGTCGAAGGGCAGAGCCATCGCGTCGCCGACCACCCAGTTCAGGCTGTCGGCCATCTGGTCGGCCTCGGCGCGCTGTCGGCCTTCGACCAACATCGGTTCGGTCAGGTCCAGCACGGTAGCATGGCCATAGCCCGCGCGTTTCAAAAAGCGGAACGAGATATCTCCGGTGCCACCTGCGACATCCAGCAGGCGCTGGCCTGGGCGCGGCGCAAGCCAGTCCATCATCGCGTCTTTCCAGACCCGGTGAATGCCCATCGACATGACATCGTTCATCACGTCATATTTCGAGGCGACCGAGTTAAACACGCCCTGTACACGCCCGGCCTTTTCAGCCTCACGTACGGTTTCGAACCCAAAATGAGTGGTCTTGTCGCTGTTGTCGGACATTAGCCTTGCCGTTTTTCGAATTTCGCCTCTGTTATAGGGCTCTGGAACCGGGGCACAATGCGGCCCTTTGGAATAGGAGCCGTGTAATGCCGGAATTGCCCGAGGTCGAGACAGTAAGACGCGGCCTGAGCCCAGCGATGGAAGGCGTGGTGATCGACCGGGCAGATGTGAATCGCCCCGATCTGCGCTGGCCTTTCCCTGAACGGATGGCCGAGCGGTTGACCGGGCAGACGGTTCAAAAATTGCGTCGTCGGTCAAAATACATTCTTGCCGATCTCAGCAGTGGTGAAACCTTGTTGATCCATTTGGGCATGTCAGGCCGGATGACCGTATCCGGCGATCCGCTTGGGCAATTCGTGCATGAACATCCGATAACCCAAAAACATGACCATGTGGTCTTTCACATGGCCAATGGCGCACGTGTCACGTTCAACGATCCGCGCCGGTTTGGTGCGATGGACCTATTGCAGACAGCAACTGCGGACGATCACAAGCTGCTGTCTGTCCTCGGGCCTGAACCTTTGGGTAATGATTTTCACGAACAACATCTGATCGATGCGTTTCGGGGAAAGAACACTCCGATCAAATCGGCGCTGCTGGATCAGGGAATCGTGGCTGGCCTGGGCAATATCTACGTGTGCGAGGCGCTATTTCGAGCCGGAGTGTCGCCACGTCGCAAAGCCGGCCAAATTTCTGCGACCCGAGTCGCAGCACTTGTTCCGATCATCAGGAAGGTATTGCAGGACGCCATCGAAGCAGGTGGATCTTCCCTACGCGATTTCCGCCAAGCCGATGGAGAACTTGGATATTTTCAGCACAGCTTTGACGTCTATGGCCGTGAGGGAGAACCCTGCAGGACTGACGGATGTGGGGCTCCAATCAAAAGAATCACCCAGTCCGGTCGCTCATCCTTCTACTGTGCGCAATGCCAAAGATAGCTTGATCCAGCGAATGCGCGTGGTAAGGAATCGTACCTGAACGGAACAACCGGAAGCTTTCACCTCATGGCTTTTGAGACGATCATCGTCGAAATCGAAGACCACGTCGCCCTTATCAAGCTCGACAGGCCCGATGCGCTGAACGCGCTGAACTCACAACTGGCGCAGGAATTGTGCTCGGCATTGGAAGATGCGGATAGCAACGACAAAGTGCGCTGCATCGTCATCACCGGGTCGGACAAGGCGTTCGCTGCGGGCGCGGACATCAAGGAAATGTCCGAGATGAGCTTTGTGGACGTTTACAGCTCGAACCTGTTTGGTGCTCTGAACGACCGCGTGTGCGCGATCCGCAAGCCCATCATCGCTGCCGTAGCCGGATATGCGTTGGGCGGCGGGTGCGAACTTGCGATGTTGTGCGATTTCATCATCGCAGCGGACACTGCCAAATTTGGCCAACCTGAGATCAATCTTGGCGTCATTGCCGGGCTTGGGGGCAGCCAGCGTCTGACGCGGTTTGTCGGCAAGTCCAAATCCATGGACATGAACCTGACCGGCCGTTTCATGGACGCAGAAGAAGCTGAACGCGCTGGCCTTGTCAGCCGCGTCGTTCCCGCCAAGAAGCTGATGGATGAGGCGATGGGCGCAGCCCAGAAGATTGCCGAAAAATCCCAACTGTCCGCTATGGCAGCCAAGGAGTCGGTGAACCGCAGCTATGAGCTGCCGCTGAGCGAAGGCATGCTGTTCGAACGCCGCGTGTTCCATTCAATGTTCGCGACCGAGGATCAAAAAGAAGGTATGGCCGCGTTCCTGGAAAAACGCGCCGCGCAATTCCGCGACAAATAAGCGGTTCCCTGATCAAATCGAAACCGGCGGGCCTTTGCCCGCCTTTTTCATACCAGCTATGCGCATCAAAAGAATCGCCTTGGCAAACCCGGCCAACTTGGGTAGTAACCGCCACCATACATGCGCGTGCGGCCCGCTTGGCCCGACTCACACTCGTGATTTCTGATCTGGTGTGGATATTCCGTGGCGCGCAACCCTAGACAACGTACCGAACCAAAGGTCAGAGACACACATGGCTAATTCGCCCCAAGCAAAAAAACGCGCTCGTCAGAACGAGAGCCGTTTCGCAATCAACAAAGCACGTCGTTCGCGCATCCGCACCTACCTGCGTAAGGTAGAAGAAGCGATCGCATCCGGCGACAAGGACGCTGCAACCGCAGCACTGCGCGCAGCTCAGCCTGAACTGATGCGTGGCGTCACAAAAGGCGTTTTCCACAAGAACACCGCGTCGCGTAAAATGTCGCGTCTGTCGGCTCGTGTAAAAGCGCTGGGCTAAGGCCTGGGTTGACCTCGGGTCAACCAAACAAGGTGAAATGATAGAAAATGCGCCGCGTCCTGCGGCGCTTTTTTTTTGCTGTTGCCGGAAAGCCGCGCCTTCACAAAGCCGAGAGATTCTTTCGGCGAAAGATACGAGTCAATATCAGAGTTTCGTTGCCGGATGCCTTGGCCTCTTGCTACCACTGTTACAGCGATTCACTCGCTTGGGGGGACAGGCTGTTCCAACGACTAGACTGACGGGCATCAGGACGGTCAGGAACGAATGTTGGCAACTGGTTTGCTAATCTGCTGCGGTCCTTGGGTCACCAGGGAACCAAGCCCTGTCGAATTTGAGATTGCGTTGCGCAACCCTGTTTTCAGGGCGTTCCGGGTATGGAGCGCCGGCAAGTAGGGATGTGCGGACTTTCTAAAACACACCCGCCAAACTTCTGCGGTTTGGCGTCGTGTATCCCTTTGCGTGTGAAAGCATAATCCGGGCAACCGGAAAATAGCAATAAGGCCGACAGGCCAATAAAGAATGGGATGCGTGAGGCGCTTAATGACACAAGAGAAATGGGGACTACTACGTAACAAGTTGCTCAAGGCTATCGGAAAAAACAACTACACGACCTGGATTGAACCTCTTGAATTCCAAGAGTTGCAGGACGGCGTAGCGGTGTTTTCCGTGCCGACTAATTTCATGGGCAACTATGTCAGTCAGAACTTTGCGGATCTCATACTGTATGAGATGAACACCGCAGGGGAAACGGTTCAACGACTGGCCTTTCGCGTCGCTGCTAACTCACCGGCGCGCCCTAAAGTAGACACCGAATCCGAGCCGACTGTTGTGCGGGATGCACCTGTTGCGCCGCAGATGGAAGCCGCGAATGGCGCGTTTGAATCCTTGCAGGCCGCGCCATTGGATTCCCGCTTTACCTTCGACAGTTTTGTTGTTGGTAAACCCAACGAATTGGCCCATGCCGCGGCGCGTCGTGTGTCTGAAGGTGGTCCTGTGACCTTCAACCCGCTGGTTCTTTACGGTGGCGTTGGTCTGGGTAAGACGCACCTGATGCATGCCATCGCATGGGAGCTGAAAACAAAACACCCCGAGTTGAACGTGCTATATTTGTCGGCGGAACAGTTCATGTACCGTTTCGTGCAGGCCCTTCGCGAGCGCCGGATGATGGACTTCAAACATTTGTTCCGGTCGGTTGACGTGTTGATGGTGGACGATGTGCAGTTCATCGCGGGCAAAGATTCGACGCAGGAAGAGTTCTTCCACACATTCAATGCACTGGTGGACCAGAACAAGCAGATCATCATCTCGGCCGACCGCGCCCCGGGTGAGATCAAGGACCTAGAGGATCGGGTGAAATCGCGTCTGCAATGTGGTCTGGTGGTCGATTTGCACCCAACCGACTATGAACTGCGCCTGGGCATCCTGCAAAACAAGGTGCAGCAGTACAGCAGCACATATCCCGACCTGACAATTGCCGATGGTGTCCTGGAATTCCTGGCGCACCGGATCTCGACCAATGTTCGCGTGCTGGAAGGTGCTCTGACCCGTCTGTTCGCTTTTGCCTCGTTGGTGGGGCGCGAGATCGACATGGAGCTGACGCAGGACTGTCTGGCCGATGTGCTGCGCGCATCCGAGCGCAAGATCACTGTCGAAGAGATTCAGCGCAAGGTTTCGGACTATTACAACATCCGCCTGTCCGACATCATCGGACCTAAACGCCTGCGGTCTTATGCCCGCCCGCGTCAGGTTGCGATGTATCTGTGCAAGCGACTAACCAGCCGGTCCCTGCCGGAAATCGGGCGCCGGTTCGGAGGACGTGACCACACGACTGTCATGCACGGCGTAAAACGCATCGAAGAGCTGAAAACCACGGACGGCCAGATTGCCGAAGATGTGGAAATGCTGCGGCGCGCGCTGGAAGCCTGAGCTCCTACTCATATCACTTGAGAAACGCCCCGGACCCTCACGCCCGGGGCGTTTTCTTGTGCGCTATTTTCCACGGTTGGAAATGAACTGTGCTTGCAGGGCCACGCGGCCCTTGACGCTTTGGGCAATCCGACCGAGAAATCCATAAAAAATCCTTGTGCCTCAGGGCGGAACCGCTAACGTGCCAGTCCCGCCCATTTCGGCACGCAAGTCAGAGGAATTAAGGGTATGAAGATCAGCATCGAACGCGGCACCCTTCTCAAGGCCGTTTCCCAGGCCCAATCTGTTGTCGAACGTCGCAACACCATTCCCATACTTGCCAACGTTTTGATCGAAGCCGAGGGCGATCAGGCCATGTTCCGGGCGACCGACTTGGATATCGAAGTTGTCGACAAAGCGCCCGCACAGGTCGAAAAGGCCGGGGCCACAACGGTGGCCGCAACGACGTTGCATGAGATCGTGCGCAAACTGCCCGATGGAGCGTTGGTGACACTGACCGCCGACAGCGCCGCAGGGCGTCTGACGGTTGAAGCAGGCCGGTCGAATTTCTCATTGGCGACGCTGCCAAAGGAAGACTTCCCTGTGATGGCGTCTTCGGAATACCAATCGAACTTTACCGCCTCGGCAGCCTTGCTGCGCCGGTTGTTCGATAAGTCGAAATTCGCCATCTCGACCGAAGAGACCCGGTACTATCTGAACGGCGTCTATATGCATGTGGCCGACGGGTCCGAAGGCGGCAAGGTGCTGCGCTGTGTGGCCACCGATGGCCACCGCCTGGCACGCATCGACGCGGATCTGCCGGATGGCGCTGCAGACATGCCCGGCGTGATCGTACCGCGCAAAACCGTAGGCGAACTGCGCAAGCTGCTGGACGACGATGAGATGGATATCGCAGTGTCGGTCAGTGAAACGAAGGTGCGCTTTGCAACCCCGGACATCACGCTGACCTCAAAAGTGATCGACGGGACCTTCCCGGATTACACACGTGTGATTCCTCAGGGCAATACGCGCCAGCTGGAAGTCGATGCGGCCGAATTCGCAAAGGCGGTAGATCGGGTTGCAACAGTGTCCTCTGAGCGGTCTCGAGCGGTAAAGCTGCAGCTGGATACAGATAAACTGGTGCTTTCCGTCAATGCCCCGGATAGCGGCGCGGCCGAGGAAGAACTGGCCGTGGCCTATGGCGACGAGCGGCTGGAGATCGGATTCAACGCCAAGTACCTGCTGGAAATCGCCTCTCAGGTGGATCGTGAGAACGCTGTGTTCCTGTTCAATTCAGCGGCTGATCCGACCCTGATGCGCGAAGGCAATGATCTGAGCGCGGTATACGTCGTCATGCCGATGCGCGTCTGATCCCACGGACGTGCGATGCCTCCGGCAGGAGTATTTTTGAAAAGATGAAGGGAGGGGTCATGGGTTTGGCCCTGACCGAGCTTACCGTCTCGCATTTTCGGTCCCACAAGCTGGCGCGACTGTCTTTGGATGGTCGGCCTGTTGCGATTCACGGGCCGAACGGGGCGGGCAAGACCAACATCCTGGAAGCGGTGTCCCTGTTTTCTCCCGGTCGCGGAATGCGGCGGGCCAGCGCGGCCGAGATGACCCGACGCCCCGAGGCGCTAGGTTGGAAACTGTCCGGGGTGCTGCAGGCGCAGGGGCGACAATACGAGATAGAAACCTGGTCCGAGGGCGGTGTCGCGCGGCAGATTCGCATTGATGGCAAGGCGTCCAGCCAGATTGATCTGGGCAAGCTGGCGCGAATTGTCTGGTTGATCCCGTCGATGGACCGGATTTGGATCGAGGGGGCCGAAGGGCGCCGGCGTTTTCTGGACCGGATCGCGCTGAGTTTCGATCCGGCCCATGCTGAAGCATCTTTGACCTATGAAAAATCCATGCGCGAACGGAACCGTCTGCTGAAAGAGCAGGTACGCGATGCGCATTGGTATGCAGCACTTGAAGCGCAGATGGCGGAGACGGGGTATCGTATTCACGCGGCGCGGCTTTCGGCGCTGGATCATCTGCGCGCGGCGCAGGATCAGGCGGAAACTGCGTTTCCATCTGCGGAATTGGAGCTGGTACAGACCGAAGGTGCGATGCCGGAAACAGAAGCGGATCTGCGCGAAGCACTAAGTGAAAGCCGGTTCCGGGATTTGGCGGCTGGGCGTACGCTGGTGGGGCCGCATCGGTCGGACGTGTACGGGGTGTTCGCTGCCAAGGGCGTTCCGGCCAAGGATTGTTCGACCGGTGAGCAGAAGGCTTTGTTGGTCTCATTGATCCTGTCGAACGCACGAGCCTTGGCGAGTATGATCGGCGCGCCCCCGATCGTGTTGTTGGACGAGGTGGCGGCGCATCTGGACGCGGATCGGCGCGCGGCGCTGTATGATGAGATTTCTGCGCTGGGTGCTCAGGCCTGGATGACGGGCACCGGGCCTGAGCTGTTTGCGGAACTGGGCGACCGGGCCCAATCCTTGATCGTGAGTGATGGCTCGGAGGGCTCGGTCGTGTCCGCTTAGGCCGGCTCGCCGACCTTTCGTTCCCACAGGAAGCCGCGCATGACCTCGTCGACCGGGGTTTTTGCCATGTGGTTCACGTAGTTCGACATGGTTTTTTGCGCGAGGCCCAGCACCACATCCAACACAGCGCGGTGAGAGTAGCCCGCATCAAAGAACGCCTGCAGCTGTGCTTCGGTCGGGTTGCCGCGGGTTTCCATCATTTGCAGGGTGAAGGTGCGCAGTGCTTCAAGCTTGGCCGAAGGTAGCGGGGTTTCATTGCGCAGGGCTTCGGTGATTTCGTCGGAAACCTTCATCATCTTGGCGATGCCGGTATGAGCGGGCACGCAATAGTGGCATTCGTTTTCCACATTGATGGTCTGCCAGACGACGGTTTTCTCATCATTGTCGAAGTCGGTCTGCATGAACAGGCCATGCAGCACCTGATAGCCTTCCAGATGCTGGGGGCTTTCGGCCATGACCTTGTGCAGGCCGGGCAGGCGGCCAAAAGCGGCTTGCGATTTTTCCAGTAGCGGTTTGGACCCTTCGGGGGCGGATTCGAGATCATGTGACGGGAAATTGGCCATGTTGGAACTCCTTTTCTGGCGGGTAAGGCAGAAATAGTCTTTCTTGAGTGATCACTCAAGTATATATTTGAGCAATCGTTCAAGAATTGGTGAAGTTTATGCCACGCAAACCCGAATATGACCGAGATGACCTGATTGCCCGGGCCAGGGATATCTTCTGGCGTCAGGGTTGGGCTGGCACATCCCTGAAAGACCTTGAGCGCGAGTTGAAGTTGAAACCCGGCAGTTTTTACGCGGCTTTTGGGTCAAAGGACGCGCTGTACGGGCTGGCGTTGGACCGCTACGCGCAAGAGGGTGTTGCGCGGCTGCGGGCAATGGCTGACCGGGTAGGTCCGCTCGAGGCTTTGAAAGCGCAGCCGCGTTTGGTTATCGAGGCAAGCGGAGCGCCCGCGAAGGCTTGTATGTTGGCCAAGACCTACGCTGAATTGCAGGCCAAGGATCACGAGCTCGCCGGTCGGGCGGGTGTTCTCATGTCCGAGATGAAGGCCTGCTTTGCAGAGCTGTTCCGTCAGGCGCAAGAGGCCGGGGATATCGCCCTAAGCCACGATCCGAACCGGCTGGCGACGCGTTATCAATCTGACCTTTTGGGGCTGCGTTTGTCGGCCGAGCGCAGTGATGTCGACGCCCATGAAATCGCAGCGGATATAGCGGCCGATATCGACCGTTTGTAGGGATTCGGCAGTCAGCTGCCGAAAGAAACTAAATCACGCAAGACCGACACAAAATGTTGGGGTAGCGCGTGACAATCCCCCCCAGAAAACGTATAAGTTACCAAAATAATATAGGTACTGACGGCATGTCCGAAGACGCACAGGCACCCCAGGAATACGGTGCAGATTCCATCAAAGTTCTCAAAGGGTTAGAGGCAGTTCGAAAGCGCCCCGGCATGTATATCGGGGATACGGACGATGGCTCGGGTCTGCACCATATGGTGTATGAGGTCGTTGACAATGGGATTGACGAAGCGCTGGCCGGTCACGCGGACCATGTAACCGTCAAAATCCACGCGGATTCCAGCGTCTCGGTCAGCGATAATGGTCGCGGAATTCCCGTCGATATTCACCCCGAAGAAGGTGTGTCCGCAGCCGAAGTGATCATGACCCAGCTGCATGCCGGCGGCAAGTTCGACAGCAATTCCTACAAGGTGTCCGGCGGTCTGCACGGCGTGGGCGTTTCGGTGGTGAACGCACTGTCCAACTGGCTGGAATTGCGTGTCTGGCGCAATGGTAAGGAGCACGTTGCACGGTTCGAAGGTGGTGAGACGGTCGAGCATCTGAAAGTTGTCGCTGAGTGCGGTGATCGGACCGGAACCGAAGTGCGGTTTCTGGCGTCGTTGGATACATTCTCAAACCTGGAATATTCATTCGAGACGCTGGAAAAGCGTCTGCGCGAACTGGCCTTCCTGAACTCGGGTGTACGGATCATTCTGATTGATGAACGCCCGGCAGAACGGTTAGAGACCGAATTGTTTTACGAAGGCGGCGTCAAGGAATTCGTCAAATACCTGGATCGCTCCAAGACCTCCGCAATGCCCGAACCGATCTATATCAAGGGTGAGCGCGACGATATCGGTGTCGAAATCGCCATGTGGTGGAATGACAGCTATCACGAGACAGTCCTGCCCTTCACCAACAACATCCCACAGCGCGATGGCGGAACCCATATTGCCGGTTTCCGCGGTGCGCTGACCCGGACCATCAACAACTACGCCCAGACCAGCGGGATCGCGAAAAAGGAAAAGGTCAGCTTTACTGGCGACGATGCGCGCGAGGGTCTGACCTGTGTGTTGTCAGTCAAAGTCCCCGACCCTAAATTCTCGTCCCAGACCAAGGACAAGCTGGTGTCATCCGAAGTGCGCCCTGCAGTCGAAGGTCTGATGAACGAAAAGCTGGCTGAATGGTTCGAAGAAAATCCGAACGTGGCCAAGATTATCGTTGGCAAAATTATCGAGGCCGCTCTGGCCCGTGAAGCGGCTCGCAAGGCGCGCGAGCTGACCCGCCGCAAAACGGCGATGGATGTGAATTTTCTGGCTGGCAAGCTCAAGGATTGTTCGGAAAAGGACCCGACCAAAACCGAAGTCTTCCTGGTTGAGGGTGATTCCGCGGGCGGCTCAGCGCAAACGGGCCGCGATCGGCAAACTCAGGCAATTTTGCCTCTCAAGGGTAAAATCCTGAACGTTGAACGTGCACGGTTTGACCGGATGTTGTCATCTCAGGAAATCGGCAACCTCGTCATGGCGCTGGGCACCGGGATCGGGCGAGACGAGTTCAATATCGAAAAACTGCGCTATCATAAAATCGTCATCATGACCGATGCGGACGTCGACGGTGCGCATATCCGAACATTGCTGTTGACGTTTTTCTACCGGCAAATGCCTGAGCTGATTGAGGGCGGTTATCTCTACATCGCCCAACCGCCGCTTTACAAAGTGGCGCGCGGAAAATCCGAAGTGTACCTGAAAGATCAGGCCGCGATGGATGAATACCTGGTCAACCAAGGCGTCGAAGGGGCCGTGCTGAAGCTCGGTTCTGGCGAAGAGATCCTGGGTCAGGATCTGACGCGCATTGTCGACGAAGCGCGTCAGTTGAAGCGCGTCTTGGACGCCTTCCCAACCCATTATCCACGCCACATCCTGGAACAGGCCGCCGTTGCAGGTGCCTTTGTGCCGGGCGCGGTTGATGCGGATTTGCAAGGCGTTGCAGACAAAGTCGCCGCGCGTCTCGACCTGATTGCGCTGGAATACGAACGCGGTTGGCAGGGCCGGATCACACAGGATCACGGAATTCGTCTTGCCCGTATTTTGCGCGGCGTGGAAGAGGTGCGTACCTTGGACGGTCCGATGCTGCGCTCGGGCGAGGCGCGCAAGACCGGCAGCTTTACCCAAAGCCTGCAAGAGATCTACAACACTCCGGCAACGCTGGTCCGTCGCGACCGGTCGCAGGCAATTCACGGCCCGCTGGATCTGTTGCGCGCCATTCTGGAAGAAGGTGAAAAGGGCCTGTCGCTGCAGCGCTACAAAGGTCTGGGTGAGATGAACCCGGATCAGCTCTGGGAAACAACGCTGGACCCGGACGCACGTACGCTTTTGCAGGTGCGGGTGGACGACATGGTTGAAGCGGATGACCTATTCACCAAACTGATGGGCGACGTGGTGGAACCACGCCGCGAGTTTATCCAGCAAAATGCTCTGAGCGTGGAGAACCTGGATTTCTAGGATTTTTGTAGGTTTGCGCATAACGGGCATTTCCGACGTTGATTTCATTAAAGAAAATCTTGGAAGCTCGCCAATAACTCTGCGCGATATTTCCGCATAACTTTGCACGATTTGCCCATAACTTTGCATGCTACGGAGAACCCATCGAACAAACAGGCTCTCAGGCTTATCTGCGGTGCCCAATTGCAGTTTACTCCCAATCACCAGCAGACGAGCGCCACGTCGTAGCTTCCGCATCCCAAACACTGGCCGTGACGCAAGGCGTTGGGTTTACTCCGTAGCAATTGGATCCATGAATATCTGCCACGACAACGCGTTGACGCCCAAAATCAACAACAGTCCAGCCTTGATTGAGCAATGAATGAACCTCCTCTTCAATCAAGAAGTGCGACATGCATCCGCCAGTTCCGCAATA